>CAZSRR010000012.1:0-157677 GCA_964609175.1 uncultured Bradyrhizobium sp. | reverse complement strand
GCGAGCAGGGGCGTGATGTCGCGGAACAGGATGCCTTTTTTGGGATAGTCCGGAATGGTGCGGACGGTGGCCTTGATGTCGTGATCGAATGTCATCGGTGTCTCTTTCCAATGTCATTCCGGGGCGATGCGCAGCATCGAACCCGGAATCTCGAGATTCCGGATCTGGCGCTGGCGCACCATCCCGGAATGACGTGCCCCAAATTTTGCATCAACTCACGTCGCATTCAGCCGGAACGCATTCTCGACGATCCGCAGCCCCACCTCGCCGCCGAGCGACATCAGCGATTCCGGATGAAACTGCACGCCGCCGACCGGCAACGTCTTGTGTTCGATCGCCATCGCAACGCCGTCCTCGGTGGTCGCGGTGACGTCGAGCACGTCAGGCACGCTGTCGCGTTCGACATAGAGCGAATGATAGCGGCCGATCACGATCTCGTTCGGCAGGTTGCCCATCAGCCGCCCGCCGCGCACCTGAACCCGCGACGGCCGGCCATGCGCGGGCTGGGCGAGCTGGCCGAGCTGGCCGCCGAAATACTCGCCGATCGCCTGCACGCCGAGGCAGACGCCGAAGATCGGCAGCTTCCGTTCGAGCGCGGTGGCGATGGTTTTCGAAATCGCAAAATCCTCCGGCCGGCCGGGGCCCGGCGACAGCACCAGCAGATCCCAGTTCCGCTTCAGCATCTCCTGGGCATGCACATGCCGTACCACGGTGACGCTGGCGCCGACCTGGCGGAAATAATCCGCCAGCATGTGCACAAAGCTGTCGTCGTGATCGATCAGCAGCACTTTTCGGCCGGAGCCGGTGGCGTCGGGCGAAAACGCCGACAGCGGCTTTGGCGCATCGCCGCGCAGCGCCTGGAACAGCGCCGCCGCCTTGACCTGGCACTCGCGGTCCTCGGCGGCGGGATCGGAGTCAAACAAACAGGTGGCGCCGACGCGGACCTCTGCGAGGCCGTCCTTCATGCGGATAGTGCGGATGGTCAGCCCGGTGTTGATGCTGCCGTCGAAATTCACCGCGCCGATCGCGCCGGCATACCAGCGCCGCGACGAGCGCTCATTGTCCTCGACGAACTGCATCGCCCACAATTTCGGCGCGCCGGTGACGGTGACGGCCCACGCGTGAGTCAGGAACGCGTCGAGCGCGTCGAAGCCGGGGCGCAGCATGCCCTCGACATGGTCGACGGTGTGGAACAGTTTCGAATAGGTCTCGATCTGCCGGCGCGCCAAAACCTTGATCGTGCCCGGCACGCAGACGCGCGCCTTGTCGTTGCGGTCGACGTCGGTGCACATGTTGAGCTCGAACTCGTCCTTTTCCGAGTTCAGCAATTGCCTGATCTGCTCGGCATCGCCGATCGCATCGGCGCCGCGGGCGATGGTGCCGGAGATCGGGCAGGTCTCGACCCGGCGGCCGTCGGAGCGCACGAACATTTCCGGCGAGGCCGAGACCAGGAATTCGCCGGCGCCGAGATTCATCAGCGCGCCATAGGGCGACGGGTTGATGCGGCACAGCCGCTGGAACACTTCGGCCGGCGAACGCTCGCACGGTTCGGCGAACAGTTGCCCCGGCACCGCCTCGAACAGATCGCCACGCGCGAACGCGGCGCGCGCGACCTCGACCGTCGCCTGATATTCCCCCGGCGCGTGATCGGCAAAACCCTGGCGGTTGGTTTTGGCGTAGACGCTCTCGCCGGTGGCACGCGGCAGACCCTTTGTCGACTTGCCGTTCCAGGCAAAATCGTAGCTCAGCTCGACGCCGCGGCCGGTGGCGCGGTCATAGGCCAGCAAGCGATCCGGCACGTACAGCACGATGTCGCGCTGGTCGCTTTCCCGCGCCCGCTTCTGCACGAGGTCCTCGATCTGGAACACGAGGTCGTAGGCGAAGGCGCCGAACAGGCCGAGCAGCGGATCGTCATTGGCGGCAAGCGCGGCGACGATATCGCGCACCAGCGACATCACGCTGGCGCGGCGGGTGCGCTGGTCTTCCTCGACCGGCGCCTCGCCGCGGATGATGTGACCGGCCAGCCGCGCCGGGCTCTTTTCGGAAATGACGACGCAGGGCTCGCGCAGCACGTCGCCGAGGAACGCGATCAGCACCTCGCCGCGCGCGTTCAACGCGGACAGCGAGAAATTCGAGCCGGCGGTTTCCAGCACCAGCGGCGGATCGGCGAAGCCGAGATCAAAGCTCTCGTAGCGGCCCGGCACCGTAGTGCCCGACGACAGCACCACGCCGCGCCTGGTATCCAGCAACTCGATCAGGTCGTCGAGCCGCTTGGCATCGCCGGTGAACTGCTCGACGGTGCGCGAAATGGCGAGGCCGCCGCTGGTGCGGTATTCGCTGGACTCGGGAAGGGAGAAGGCTGTCCTGTTCATGTGATCCTCTTACGAAACCTCGCCAGGGAGCGCCACACAGGACAATCGAAGGGCAAATCAACCAACCATCGGTCGCACTGCGATGGCGACCTTCGACGATTGAAAAAATGAAATCGCACCGGCCACCTCGTTCAGGAGGTGCGCCACCACAGTCGGGAGGGGCTGAAAACGGTGCTCATGGCCCCCTAGACACCATCGGTCGCCGGTGATGTCAAGGGAGCGGACCCGACGGAATACCGCCTTCCCGGCCCCGTCCCGGGGTGTCGGGAAGCCGAAAACCTGCGTAGGATTTGAGCAGGCAGCGGTGCGCCCCCATGCGCAAAGACTGCAACGGGAAGGAGGTCGACAATGGCAGTGCTGGGTCTGGGATATGCCGGTTTTGGCGCCGACAACCTCGAGGACTGGCGGCAGTTCGGGACCGAACTGGTCGGGCTGCAGGCGGTCGAGCGCGGCAATTCCCTGCTGGCGTTCCGGATGGACGACCGCAAGCAGCGCATTGTGATCGACCGCGCCTTGGGCAACGGCACGCGATTCTTCGGCTGGGAAGTCGCCGACGCCGCGGCGCTGGAGGCGCTGGCGGCGCGGCTGGAACGGGCCGGCGTCGCCGTCACCGCCGAGCCGCAGACGCTGGCCGACGCCAGGCGCGTCGCCCGCCTGATCTCGTTCCACGATCCGGCCGGCAACCGGCTGGAGGCGTTTTTCGGCGCCGAGATCGACGACACGCCGTTCGCGCCGGGCCGCTCGATCTCGGGCTTCCGCACCGGACCACTGGGACTCGGCCACGCCGTGCTGACGGTCGAGAACATCGCGCCCATGATGGCGTTCTATGTCGACGTGCTCGGCTTCGGCCTCTCCGACTACATCACAAAGCCGTTCCGCGCCTATTTCTTCCACGTCAACGCGCGCCACCACAGCCTGGCGCTGATCGAGACCGGCAAGAACGGCATGCATCATCTGATGGTGGAGCTGTTCTCGCTCGACGATGTCGGCCAGTGCTACGACATCGCGCAGATGGAGGAAGGCCGCGTCGGCGTGACGCTCGGCCGCCACACCAACGATTTCATGACCTCATTCTACGCCAAGACGCCGTCCTCCTTCATGATCGAATGCGGCTGGGGCGGTCGCGAGATCGATCCCGCGACGTGGCAGCCGGTCGAAATGCACGACGGCCCGAGCCTGTGGGGCCACGAGCGCGTCTGGCTGCCGCCGGAAGACCGCGTCGTCGCCCGCGAGATGCGGATGCGCGCGGCGGCGGCAGGACTGCGCGCGCCGGTGCAGGTGATGGAGGGCAATTACAAGCTGATGTCGGGCACGTGCGCGTGGTGGGATGGGGTAAAGGGATAGCTGGCAGCATACCACGACCGCTGTCCCGGCGTTCGCAGGGACGACGGTGGATCTGCTGTTTACTGCCGATAACACCCCTGCTCGATCTCCTCGACGAGCCCGCGCGCGTTCGGCTGCCAGCCAAGCTCACGCGCGCGCCTGGCGCGGACGCGGCTGTTGGAGGCCATGGTGTCTTCCGTGGTGCCTTCGCTCCATTCGGCGGCGGCTTCCGCCATCGACATCGCCGCGGGCGGGCCGGCAAAACCCAGCATGCGGTTGATCGCGATACACGCTTCGCGCATCGAGAGTTCGCCGTTCGCGGCGTAATAGAAGCTGCCGGCCGGGGCCTTCTCGATCGCCAGCGCGTAGAGCGTCACGAGGTCGTCGATATGCACGTTCGACCAGATGTTCTCGCCGGGGCCGGCATGCGCGGCGTTGCCGCGCTTCCTGGCGAGCCTGATTAGGAGCGGCACCTGTACGCTGTCGGGATTGACCCCGAGGCCCGTGCCGTAGATCAGGCTCGGGCAGATGATGACGGGACGGCAGCCCTTCTCGCGGTAGGAGAGAATGAGTTGGTTCAGCGCGACCCGCGCGGCGCGCGCCGGCGACGGGGTGATCGGCGTGTCCTCGTCGAAGACCGCATCGGAACGCTCGCCCCTGGTGCGGGTGCCGACGATGCTGGAGCCCGAGGTGTGGACGAACAGCTTGCCGCTGCCGGCGAGCGCATCGAGCAGGGCCGTGACGGCGCCCTTGTGATCGGCGCTCGCCGCGTTGACGACGAGATCGGCGGCGCGCGCCGCTTCAGCAAGGATTTCGCCGTCGTCGAGCGTGCCCAGCACCGGCGTGATGCCGCGCGCGCGGACGGCGTCCGCCTTCTCCGGCGAGCGCACCAACCCGCTCACCTGATGTCCCGCGGCGATGAGATGCGCCGCGACCGATCCGCCAATATAGCCCGACGCGCCGGTGCAGAAGATTTTCATTCAATGTCTCCGCCGTCGCTGCCTGCGACAAACACGAAGCGTTTGCGTATGGGAGCGAAGCGACGAAGCTTCGCCCGCAATGGCGGATGCAGCCTACCCCAGATGCTTCCGGAAAAACTCCGTCGCCCGGCCCCATGCCAGTTCGGCGGCCTCGCGGTCGTGCACCGACATCCGCTGCTCGTTGACGAAGGCGTGCTCGGCGTCATAGCGGAAAATCTCGAGCGATTTTCCGGCGGCCTTCATGCCGTTCTCGAACGCATCGACCACCTGCGGCGTGCACCAGTCGTCCTTGTTGGCGAAATGCGCCTGCAGCGGGATCTTGACGTCCGCGGGCTTGGCCGCCTGCTCCGGCGGGATGCCGTAGAACACCACGCCGGCGGCGAGTTCCGGAATCTTCGCGGCGCCGATGATGGTCACCGCGCCGCCGAGGCAGAAGCCGGTCAACCCGACCTTGGCGCCGTTGCGCGACAGATATTGCACGGCGCCGCGCACGGTCTGCGTGGTGGCGTCCATGAAATCCAGCGAGTTCATCTCTTTGCCGGCCGCGTCCGTGTCGTGATACGGCACCACCTTGCCGTTGTAGAGGTCCGGCGCCAGCGCATCGAAACCGGCCACCGCAAAGCGGTCGCACAGGCCCTTGATCTGGTCCTGCAGGCCCCACCATTCCTGGATCACGACCACGCCCGGCGCATTGCCGCGCGCGGCGTTGGCGAGATAGCCGGCGGCGTCCTTGCCGTCCGGCCGTTTGAAAGTGATGCTGGTACCCATGGGCGTCCTCCGCACTGATGTCTGCAATGGTTGGCAGGTATTTTGGCCGCTACGCGCTTCGGACGCAATTGGATTGCTCCGTCATTCCGGATGGTGCCTGGCACCTGACCCGGAATGGCGGACGTTGCAGGCAACAAAAAAGCCCCACGGGGGGCTTTTCCGAATTGCGATGAAGGCTCGCTCAGTGGGCGTTGGCCCAGACCTTCTTCTTGGTGAAATACAGCAGCACGGTGAGCAGGATCAGGAACACGAACACCTGCAGGCCGAGCGCCTTGCGCGCTTCCATATGCGGCTCGGCCGCCCACATCAGGAACGTGGTGACGTCCTTGGAATATTGCGCCACCGTCGCCGGCGAACCGTCATCATAGGTGACCTGGCCGTCGCTCAAGGGCTTCGGCATCTTGATGGCGTGGCCCGGGAAATATTTGTTGTAGTAGGAGCCCTCGGGCAGGGTGAAGCCGGCCGGAGCATTGTCCTCGTAACCCTGCAGCAGCGCAGTGATGTAGTCCGGACCCTGCTCCTGGTACTGCGTGAAAAAGTCGATCAGGAACATCGGGAAGCCGCGGCCGTAGCTGCGCGCCTTCGCGATCAGCGAGAGATCCGGCGGAACCGCGCCGCCATTGGCCGCGCGCGCCGCCTGTTCGTTCGGGAACGGCGACGGAAAATAGTCGGCGGGCCGGCCCGGCCGCTCGAAC
This sequence comes from uncultured Bradyrhizobium sp., assembly GCA_964609175.1. Classification (GTDB taxonomy): domain Bacteria; phylum Pseudomonadota; class Alphaproteobacteria; order Rhizobiales; family Xanthobacteraceae; genus Bradyrhizobium. The sequence continues at coordinate 151,539 of CAZSRR010000012.1, read as the reverse complement.
ATGTCGCCGGCGTCGTTCGGTCCGTCCTTGACCTTGTATTCCGAGGCGAAGGCCGCGGCCTGCGCCACCGAGTAACCGGGACCGCCGGGTTCGGCGAGATTACGGAAGGCGACGAACGACAGGCCGTGACAGGATGCGCAGACTTCCTTGTAGACCTTCAGGCCGCGCTGCAACGCGCCGCGATCGAACTTGCCGAACGGGCCGGCGAACGACCACTTCTCTCCCGGCGGCTTGGGGCCGCCTTCGGCCGCGCGCGCACCGTCGGCGCCGCCGAACAGCAAGCCTCCAGCCACCAGCAATCCGATCACCGCCGAAGCCATCGTCGCACGCTTGCCGCCGGATTTGGCCAGCACGTCGTCGGCGATCGAATTCGGCACCGGACGCGGCTTCTCGATCACGGAAAGCAGCGGCAGCAGAATGAGGAAGTAGGCGAAGTACAGCACGGTCAGGATGCGGCCGACGATGACGTAGATGCCTTCCGGCGGCTGGGCGCCGAGATACCCGAGGCCGATACAGACTGCCACGAACATCCAGAAGAACTGCTTGGCCAGCGGGCGATATTTCGACGAACGCGTCTTGGCGCTGTCGAGCCAGGGCAGGAACGCCAGCACGATGATGGCGCCGAACATCGCGACGACGCCGGTGAGCTTGTCCGGAATCGAGCGCAGGATCGCGTAGAACGGCAGGTAGTACCATTCCGGCACGATGTGCGGCGGCGTTACGGCGGGATTGGCCGGGATGTAGTTCTCGGGGTCGCCGAGGTAGTTCGGCATGTAGAAGATGAACCAGGAAAAGAACAGCAGGAAGCAGGAGACGCCGAACATGTCCTTCATGGTCGCGTAGGGCGTGAACGGCACCGTGTCCTTTTCGGTTTTCGCCTCGACGCCGGCCGGGTTGTTCTGGCCGGCGACATGCAGCGCCCAGATGTGCAGCACGACGACGCCGGCGATCACGAAGGGCAGCAGATAGTGCAGCGAGAAGAAGCGGTTCAGCGTCGGATTGCCGACCGAATAGCCGCCCCACAGCAGCGTTACGATGCTCTCGCCGAAATACGGCACGGCCGAGAACAGGTTGGTGATGACGGTGGCGCCCCAGAAGCTCATCTGGCCCCACGGCAGCACGTAGCCCATGAAGCCGGTTGCCATCATCAAGAGGTAGATGATGACGCCGAGGATCCACAGCACCTCGCGCGGTTCCTTGTACGACCCGTAATAGAGACCGCGGAACATGTGAATGTAGACGGCGAAGAAGAACATCGAGGCGCCGCAGGCGTGGATGTTGCGCAGCAGCCAGCCGTAATTGACGTCGCGGACGATCAGCTCGACGGACTTGAAGGCGAGATCGGCATGCGGCGTGTAATGCATCGCCAGGATGACGCCGGTCAGGATCTGGACGGCCAGCATCATCGAAAGGATGGCGCCGAAGGTCCACCAGTAGTTCAGGTTGCGCGGCGTCGGATACGCCACGAACGAGGAGTGCATGAGTCCCATAATCGGGAGGCGCCGTTCGATCCACTTCAAGGCGGGATGGGTCGGCTGAAAATCGGATGGTCCGCTCATTGATGCGATCCTGAGGAAGTAAAACGACGCGATGGAATAAGGGTCCCGGGCGGGCGCCCGGGCCGTTAGCCGATCTGGATTTTGGTGTCGGAAACGAAGGAATAAGGCGGCACCGCCAGGTTGGTCGGCGCGGGGCCCTGACGAATGCGGCCCGAGGTGTCGTAGACCGAGCCATGGCAGGGGCAGAAGAAGCCGTCATAGGCGCCCTCATGGGCGATCGGGATACAGCCGAGATGGGTGCAGATGCCGACCACGACCAACCATTGGTCATGCCCTGCCTTGACGCGGGCCGAGTCGGGCTGCGGATCGGGCAGGCTGGAGAGCTGAACGTTCTGGGCCGCCTCGATCTGCTTCTTGGTACGGTGGCTGATGTAGATCGGCTTGCCGCGCCAGAACACCTTGATGTCCTGCCCCTCGGCAATCGGCGTCAGGTCCACCTCGATCGGCGCTCCGGCCGCGATCGTCGAGGCGTCCGGATTCATCTGGGAGACCAGCGGCCAAACCGTGGCGGCTGCGCCCACGGCGGCGACTGCTCCCGTTGCAACATAAAGGAAATCACGGCGTGTCGGATGGTCCGCCGAAGACGCTGTCGTCACGATTCCAATCCCTTTCTTGTCTGCAGCCGGCGCGACCGCCCCGGGCACGTCGAAAACGCGGCCTGAAGTGGTGCCGGCGCCCGCGGTCCCCGCGGCGGCAGAAACCGCTTTTCCGCTCCCCAAATCCCGGCGGAACAAGCAGTCCAGAATCGTTCTATTGGCACCCTTGCCGTAAGAGCGCAAGCCCGCTATCGGCTCGCAAACGTGCAATGCACTAAATCCGCGTTGGGCGGCAATTATTCAATCTTTCGCCGCTTCGCCCGAAAAGCCTCTGCCGATGCACATCGCCCTCTTTCAGCCGGACATCCCCCAGAACACGGGAACGATTCTGCGCCTGTGCGCGTGCCTGGGCGCGGCCGCCCATATCATCGAGCCGGCCGGCTTTCCGGTCACCGACCGGCATTTCCGCCGGGCGGGAATGGACTACCTCGATCACGTCGCCCTCACCCGCCACGACGCATGGTCAAAATTCGAGGAATGGCGTAACGAAGCGGGTTCCCGTCTGGTGCTGTTCACGACCAGGGCGGCCGGTTCGTATCTGGATTTCCGTTACCGGAGCGACGACATCCTGCTGTTCGGACGGGAATCCGCGGGGGTGCCCGACGAGGTGGTCGACGCGGCGGACGCCCGGGTGGTGATCCCGATCAGACCGGGTTTGCGTTCGCTCAATGTGGCGATGGCGGTGGCCATGGCGTTGGGCGAGGCGCTGCGGCAGACGGAGCGCCAGGTGGCGGGCGGAACCGGCTCCATGGAGAATATGTGAGTTACGCGGTCAAAGAAATTTTCCTGACATTGCAGGGCGAAGGTGCGCATGCCGGCCGCGCGGCGGTGTTTTGCCGCTTTGCCGGCTGCAACCTCTGGAGCGGCCGCGAACAGGATCGCGACGACGCCATCTGCCGGTTCTGCGACACCGACTTCGTCGGTACTGACGGCACGCTGGGCGGCCGCTACGCCACGGCCGGTGAGCTCGCCGACGTCATTGCCGGGCAATGGACCGGCGACGACACCAACCGCTATGTCGTCCTGACCGGCGGCGAGCCGCTGCTGCAGGTCGATCGCCCCTTGATCGATGCGCTGCATTCGCGCGGCTTTTCGATCGGCATCGAGACCAACGGCACGATCGAACCGCCTCCCGGGATGGACTGGGTCTGCGTCAGCCCGAAGGCCGGCTCTGAGCTCGTGGTGCGCCGCGGACATGAATTGAAGCTGGTCTATCCGCAGGCCGGCAACGCTCCGGAAGATTTTGCAGGGCTCGACTTCGAGCGGTTTTCACTGCAGCCGATGGATGGGCCTGACGTGATCGAGAACACCGCGCGCACGGTCGAGTACTGCCTGCGCCATCCGCAATGGCGGCTCAGCCTGCAGACGCACAAGACGCTCGGCATCAGATAGGACCAAGAACCCAAGATGTGGGAACTGACGAAATCATTTCGCTTCGAGGCCGCGCATTCGCTGAAGGGCACCACCTTCGGCGCGGCCAGCGAGGAAATCCACGGCCACTCGTTCCGCGCCGAGGTAAGCGTGCGCGGCACGCCCGATCCCGTCACCGGCATGGTGATGGATCTCGGGTTGCTCCAGCGCAGCATGGAAGAGGTTCGCCTGACGCTCGACCACAAGCTGCTCAACAAGATCGAGGCGCTGGGCACGCCGACGCTGGAAAACATTTCGAAATTCATCTGGGAGCGGGTGCAGCACGCCGGCAGGATTACGCGCGTCAGCGTGTACCGCGACAGCTGCAACGAAAGCTGTACGTATTTCGGGCCACAGTGATAATGACGGACATTCGGAGCCGCATATGGACACATCCGTGATCGACGACCGCAAGGCCCGCGCGCGCGCCTGGTTCGAGGCCCTGCGCAACGATATCTGCGCGGCAATGGAGCGGCTGGAAGACGACGCGCCCCCTGCCCTCTATCCGGGCGAGGCCGGGCGCTTCGTTCGTACGCCCTGGGAGCGCAGCGACCATAGCGGCAAGCCTGGCGGCGGCGGCGTGATGTCGATGATGCGCGGGAGGCTGTTCGAGAAGGTCGGCGTGCATTGCTCCACGGTACATGGCGAGTTCGCGCCCGAGTTCCGGGCGCAGATTCCGGGCGCGGCGGATGATCCCCGTTTCTGGGCCTCGGGCATCTCGCTGATCGCGCACCTGCATAACCCGCACGTGCCGGCGGTGCATATGAACACCCGCTTCGTCGTCACGACCAAAGCGTGGTTCGGCGGCGGCGCCGATTTGACGCCGGTACTGGACCGGCGGCGCACGCAGGAAGATCCGGATACGCTGGCTTTCCATCAGGCTATGAAGGAGGCCTGCGGCTCGCACGGCGTCGCCGACTACGACAAGTACAAGAAGTGGTGCGACGAATATTTCTACCTGCCGCATCGCAAGGAACCGCGCGGCATCGGCGGGATTTTCTACGACTGGCATGATTCCGGCGACTGGAACGCCGACCTCGCCTTTACCCAGGATGTCGGCCGCGCCTTTCTGAAAATCTATCCCGAACTGGTCCGGCGCAATTTTTCGCTGGCATGGAACGCGGCCGACCGCGAGGAGCAACTTATCCGACGTGGACGCTACGTGGAATTCAACCTGTTGTATGACCGCGGAACAATCTTCGGACTGAAAACCGGCGGCAATGTGGATTCGATCCTCTCGTCGATGCCGCCGGAAGTAAAGTGGCCATGATCGCATGATCAGTTGTCATGACCGCTCGCTAGATTGCGACCGGTATCATGTACTGAAGGAGCTGATTCATGGATTTGAAGCCTGGGGATGTCGTCATACTGAAGTCGGGTGGCCATCCGCTCACCGTGGCAGAAGTCAACGACGGCAAGGTGGTGTGCGTGTGGATGGGCAACGAGGGCGATCTCTTCCGCGAGACACTGCCATTGGCCGTGCTCGAGAGCGCCGAGCCCGAGCTGGATGAAGATGAAGATGAAGACGACGAAGATGAAGAAGACGACGAAGACGAAGACGAGGACCACGGCAAGAAGAAGAAGAAGGCTTGAGTGATTTTCGGCGTCGCCCCGCATCCGCGGCCCGGCGACGCCGTCAGGGGCATTGCACCCCATGCGAAGCATCTGATATTCGCGGCGGATCGGCCGCGAATGTTCGCCGGCCGACGGCGCTGGAAGCGAGATGGCCGCGAAACGATGACCCACCTGCCCCGTGCCATGCTGATCGACATGGATGACACCATCCTGTCGGCCTATGGCCGTCCCGAAATCGCCTGGAACCACGTCGCCCGGGAATTCGCCGCCGAGTTCGGGCCGTTTGCGCCGGAGCAGGTTGCATCCGCGGTGCTGGATTCGGCGCGTAAGTTCTGGTCGGTCGCCGGCGCCGAATGGCGGATGAAGCTGGACGAGGCGCGGCGCATCACCGTCACCAACGGATTTGCCGCCCTCGCCGCCGATGGCCACACCCTGCCGGAGGATCTCGCGGTGCGGTTCGCCAACCGCTTCACGCAATACCGCGAAGAGGAAATGTTCGTCTTCCCCGGCGCGCATGACGCGATCGACGAATTCAAGGCACGCGGCGTCAAGCTGGCGCTGGTGACCAACGGCGCGGCAGGTTCACAGCGCGCCAAGATCGAACGTTTTGCGCTGTCGCACCGCTTCGACCACATCCAGATCGAGGGTGAGCACGGTTTCGGCAAGCCGGAAGAGCGCGCCTATCTGCACGCCATGCAGGCGCTGGGCGTCACCGCATCCGAAACGTGGATGATCGGCGACAATCTCGAGTGGGAGGTGGTGGCGCCGCAGCGACTCGGCATTTTCGCGATCTGGATCGACGTGCATGGCGACGGCCTGCCCGAAGGCTCGACCGTCAAGCCCGACCGCATCATCCGCTCGCTGACCGAGTTGCTGGCGCCTTCAGACAAGAATCCGTAAAGCAATCTCACAGCCGATGGTCGCGGGTGAAGCGTGCGGCGGCCTGGTCGGCGATCGCGGCCAGCGCAGACGCTTCGAGCGGAAAATCCGCGGCCATCCAGGCGTCTTCCGCCAGCGTCAGTACGTGGCCGAGCGCAGGCCCCTCGGCAATGCCGCGCGCGACGAAATCCGCTGCCCGCAGCGGAAATTTCGGCACGCTCCAGCGCTGCGGCAATGTCGCGAGCTCGCGCCACTGGGCCGCGCCGTCACCCACGCCACCCGAACGTGCCCATGCCAACATCAACCGGTTGCGGTACGGATCCTCGCCCAGGCGATAAAGCAGCCGGCGCGCCCGCGCCACGTCCTTGCCGGCAAAACGCCACCAGCGATGCCCCATCGAGTCCAGCGCCTTGGTTTCCGCATTGGACAGCCGCAAGCGCGACGCGACGCGCTTGGCGTCCTCGGTGACGGCGACGGCGAGTGCGGCGAGCCGCCGCACCGCGTTCGGCGGCAGCCCCAACTCGCGCTCGACCGCGATCATCGCCGCGAACGGGCCGGTGTAGACGACGCCGCCGAAAATCGACTGCAGCAGGCCGGCCTCCGCCATCGCCTGCACCGAAACCGCCGCGCGCTCGGTGACCAACAGCTTCAGCATTTCCATGCGCACGCGTTCGGCGGAAAGGCTCGACAGTCCGGCGCGGCCGACGATGCAGGCGAGATATCCGGCGCGGTCCGGCTCACCGGCGCCGTAGGCGGCGTGCATGCGGAAGAATCGCAGGATACGCAGATAATCCTCGGCGATGCGCTGGTTGGCGTCGCCGATGAAGCGCACCCGCCTGGCCTCGATATCGGCAAGCCCGCCGACATGGTCGTGCACCATGCCGCCGGCATCGATCGACAGGCCGTTGATGGTGAAGTCGCGCCGCTCCGCGTCGCGCACCCAGTCGCGGCCGAACGCCACCTTGGCCTTGCGGCCGAAGGTTTCGGTATCCTCGCGCAAGGTCGTGATCTCGAACGGGTGCGATTCGACGACCAGCGTGACCGTGCCGTGCTCGATGCCGGTCGGCACGCATTTGATGCCAGCCGCCCGGGCGCGGCGCGCGACCTCTTCGGGCAGCGCCGTGGTCGCGATGTCGAGATCGCCGATGGGAATGTTCAGCAACGCATTGCGCACCGCGCCGCCGACCACGCGGGCCTCCTCGCCGTCGCGGTTGAGCAGCGCGAGCACGCGCGCGGCCGGACCGGATTTCAGCCACGGCGCGTCCAACAGCACGCGCGCTTCGCTCATTTCTCGACCCCGTCGACCAGTTTGCCGTTCTCGATATGTGCTGGAATGTAGGTCGAATTCGGCGGCGCGCCCGAAAATTGCGCGAGCAGGACGAAGCTGACGATGACCAGCAGCAGCGATCCCAGCACCAGTTTGGCAACCAGATGCGTCGGCCAGGACGACGCCGTCAGCACCCCCGAACGGGTGGCGATCAGATACACCGCATAGGCTGCGAACGGGATGAGGAAGATTCCGATTTCAGTCAGAACCGGACGGATCATGCGAGATAAATCCGCTCATAAAGCACGCGCAGGATGCCCGCCGTCGCACCCCAGATGTAGCGTTCGGCGAACGGCATCGCATAGTAGGAACGCTCCATGCCGCGGAATTCCTTGGAATGAATCTGGTGGTTCTCCGGATTCATCAGGAACGCCAGCGGCACCTCGAAGGCGTCCACCACCTCGCCCTCGTTGATCGTCAGTTCGAAACCGGGTTTGACCCGCGCCAGTGTCGGCAGGATCCGAAACCCGAAGGCGGTGCCATAGAGGTCGAGATAACCGATCGGCTCGATGAAGTCGCGCCTGAGGCCGACTTCCTCCTCCGCCTCGCGAATGGCCGCGTCCATCGGGGACGCATCGGTGGCGTCGATCTTGCCGCCCGGAAAGGAGATCTGGCCGGCATGGCTCGACAGATGCGGCGAGCGCTGCGTCAGCAACACCGTCGGCTCGGGGTGATCGACTACCGGAATCAGCACCGCCGCCGGCCGCACCGGCTGCTCGCGCGCCACGATCTCCAGCATGCGATCGTTACCGGAATCGCCGGTTCGCGGAATGATATTGGGGTCGATCAGGCCAGGCGGCACGTCGAAGTTCAGCCTCGACTGGCTCCGCGTGAAAAACTCCGCCGCGCCGAGCGGAACCGCCTCGATCTTTTTCAGCATCGGCTCGTTCAAACCGTGTCCCTCACCTGCTTGGCGTCCGCCATCGCAAAGAATTCACCGCCGGATTCGATGCCGAACATCGGCTGGCCATCGACAACACGCTCTTCGCCCATATCTACCAGATCGTAGTAGAGCGCGCGCGTCACCTTCGCCCACAGATCGGCCCGGATATGCAGATAGGGCGTCAGCCCGCCATCGGCGGCCATCTCGAATCGCAGGCGGTGTGCGGAATCGCACGGCACCCAGTCGTCGACATTGGTTCGAAAGCGCAACAGCCGGCGGCGACCTGCGGCCTCTTCCTTTTGCATCTCGACCGCGAGGAATGGCGCGTCATCGACGCGAATGCCGACCTTTTCAACCGGCGTCACGAGAAAGTGCTTGCCATCCTCGCGCTTGAGAATCGTCGAGAACAGGCGCACAAGAGCCGGCCGGCCGATCGGCGTGCCCTGGTAGAACCACGTGCCGTCTGAAGCGATTCGCATGTCGAGATCGCCGCAGAACGGCGGATTCCACAGATGGACCGGAGGCAGTTCCTTGCCGGCCGGCGTGGCGTTCGAAGCTTCCCGGGCGGCGACGGTCAGTCCTTCGAGGCCTTGGCTGCTGGTTTGCCCTTGCTTCGCCATTGTTTGCCCTGACTCTCAGCTCTGCGGTCTGGCACGATTGGTGCACGTCTTCCGAGTGTGTTCCTGCCGATCCGATCCGTACTATTGCGGATCAGGTCGCCATAACGTGATGCCGTTCATACCCCGAAATGCCGATAATGTGGGGATAGTTTAATTCAACGAATACGTGGCCTTTGCACGAGTTTAGCATGAGGCAGGGTTAGCACTGGGTTCCTGGCATGACGACGCAACCGGCGGTGTCATGAAGCGGGCAAGGAGAAGCAGATGGCGAGCGCAGACGGTGTCGAGAAACTCGAGGATGCGATTGTCCGTTCGGCCGAACAGGTCGCCGGACAGATTCGCGCCGCCAAGGAAGCGATCTCCACCGTCATCTTCGGCCAGGACCGGGTGATCGAAAACACGCTGGTGACCATCCTCTCCGGCGGCCATGCGCTGCTGATCGGGGTTCCCGGACTAGCCAAGACCAAGCTGGTGGAGACGCTCGGCACCACGCTCGGGCTCGACGCCAAGCGCATCCAGTTCACGCCGGACCTGATGCCGTCGGACATCCTGGGCGCCGAGGTGCTGGACGAGAGCCAAACCGGCAAGCGCTCCTTCCGCTTCATCTCGGGACCTGTTTTCGCGCAACTCCTGATGGCCGACGAGATCAACCGTGCCAGCCCGCGGACCCAGTCGGCGCTGCTGCAAGCCATGCAGGAACAGCACATCACCGTTGCAGGCGCGCGGCATGACCTGCCAAAGCCGTTCCATGTGCTCGCCACCCAGAATCCGCTGGAACAGGAGGGCACCTACCCGCTGCCCGAGGCGCAGCTCGACCGCTTCCTGATGGAGATCGACGTCGATTATCCCGACCGCGACGCGGAACGCCGCATCCTGTTCGAAACCACCGGCGCCGAAGAGACGCTCGCCAAGGCGTCGATGGACGCGGAGATCCTGATCGCCGCCCAACGCCTGGTGCGGCGCCTGCCGGTCGGCGACAGCGTCGTCGAGGCGATCCTGTCGCTGGTGCGCGCCGCGCGGCCCGATCCTGACGGCAACGACAAGCTGATCGCCTGGGGCCCGGGCCCGCGTGCCAGCCAGTCGCTGATGCTCGCGGTGCGCGCCCGCGCGCTGCTCGACGGCCGCCTCGCGCCTTCGATCGACGACGTGCTCGATCTTGCGGAACCCGTTCTCAAGCACCGCATGGCGCTGACCTTCTCGGCGCGGGCGGAAGGACGCACCATTCCCGACGTGATCAAGCAATTGAAGACGCGGATCGGTTGATGGCCGCAGAGAGCAAGGATACGAACCGGGAGATTTTGGCAATCCGACGTGCCGATGGCGAAAGCCGAACGCTCGCCGCTTCGCTTCCCCGTCTCGTGCTCGAAGCCCGCCGCATCGCCGCCAACGTCATCCACGGACTGCATGGTCGACGCCGCGCCGGTGCCGGCGAGAGCTTTTGGCAATATCGCCGCTTCGTTTCCGGCGAACCGTCGCAGAACGTCGACTGGCGCCGTTCGGCGCGCGACGATCATCTCTATGTCCGCGAGCAGGAGTGGGAGGCCGCCCATACCGTGTGGCTGTGGCCCGACCGTTCGCTGTCGATGGCGTTCGCCTCGAAAGCCGCGCGCGACTCCAAGCTGGAGCGCGGGCTGATCGTGACGTTTGCGCTGGCCGAGCTGCTGGTGTCCGGCGGCGAACGCGTCGGCATCCCCGGCCTGATGAACCCGACCGCGAGCCGCAACGTGATCGACAAGATGGCGCAGGCCTTGCTGCATGACGACGCGGTGCGCGCCAGCCTGCCGCCGTCCTTTGTGCCGTCGGCGCTGGCCGAGATCGTCGTGCTGTCGGACCTGTGGTCGCCGATGAGCGATATCCGGACGATGCTGGGGGGACTATCGGCGTCCGGCGCGCATGGATCGCTGATCCAGATCGTCGATCCCGCCGAAGAAACCTTCCCTTATTCCGGCCGGGTCGAATTCGTCGAGCCGGAAGGCTTTGGCATCGTCACCGCCGGCCGCGCCGAGAGCTGGGCCACCGACTATGTTGCCCGCGTCGCGTTGCATCGCGACGAGATCCGCAGCGAGACCAACAAGCTCAACTGGCTGTTCTCGACCCACACCACCAGCCGCTCGGCGGCCGAACTGCTGCTGTTCCTGCATTCGGGCATGATGGCGGCCAAGGGCGGTGCAGGCGGCTCGACCGTCAAGGCGGGGCGCGGCGCATGATCGCAGGACTCCCCCTCACCTTCGCGCAACCGCTGCTGCTGCTGGGCCTGTTGAGCCTGCCGGTGCTGTGGTGGCTGCTGCGCGTGATGCCGCCGCGGCCGCGGCGCATCGAGTTTCCGCCGACGCGGCTGTTGTTCGACATCCGCCCCAGGGAAGAGACCCCTTCGCGCACGCCGTGGTGGCTGACGCTGTTGCGGCTTGCCGCAGCCGCTCTCGTCATCCTGGCCGCCGCAGGCCCGATCTGGAATCCGCAGACCGGCGTCGGGGGCAGCAATGCGCCGCTGGTGATCCTGCTCGACGACGGCTGGAGCGCGGCTGCGAGCTGGGATACGCGTGTGAAAGCCGCGGACGAGTTGATCGCCAATGCCGACAACGACCGCCGCGGCGTCGCGCTGGTTCCGCTATCCGAGACCACGCGCGACATCACGCTGATGCCGGCCGGCACCGCCCGCGTGGCGCTGCGGCAGATCTCGCCAAGGCCCTATTCGGTCGATCGCGTCGACACGCTCGCAGCCCTCGACCGCTTCCTGAAGGCGACCGGCGATGCCGAGATCGCGTGGCTGTCCGACGGTGTCGACACCGGGCGCGGCGCCGAGTTCGTCGAGAATCTGGCCAGGACCATCGGCGAGCGCAAGCTGACGCTGTTCGAAGGCGGCGCGGTCCCGACGCAGGCGCTGGTCGCCGCCGAAAACGCCGCGGCGAAGATGACGGTCAAGGTACTGCGCGCCATTTCAGGCGTCGCCGCCGGCGTGGTCCGCGCGATCGACGCCAAGGGCGCCCCGATCGGCGAGGCGCGCTATGCGTTCGGCGTGCAGGATCGCGAGGCCGAGGCGGCGTTCGACCTGCCGGTCGAACTGCGCAACGACATTTCGCGGCTGGAGATTGCCGGCGAACGCTCTGCCGGTGCGGTGCAACTGCTCGACAAAAGATGGCGGCGGCGCGCGGTCGGCGTCGTGACCGGCGCGACCAGCGACACCGCGCAGCCGCTATTGGCATCCACCTTCTACCTGACCCGCGCGCTGGCGCCGTTCGCCGACGTCCGGCTTGGCGACCGCGGCGCGGCGCAACAGGTGATCGCGCAGTTTCTCGATCAACGACTGCCGATGATCGTGCTCGCCGATGTCGGCACGCTGTCGCCGGAAATCCGCGAGCGGCTGAACGCGTGGATCGATCAGGGCGGCGTGCTGGTGCGGTTCGCCGGCCCCCGCCTGGCGCAGGCCGACGACGATCTGGTGCCGGTGAAACTGCGCCGCGGCGGCCGCACGCTCGGCGGCAGCCTGACCTGGGAAAAGCCGCAGCACCTCGCTTCGTTCGCCGCCGACGGTCCGTTCGCCGGCCTTGCGGTGCCGAAGGACATCACCGTCAACCGCCAGGTGCTGGCCGAGCCGGACGCGGTGCTCGCCACGAAAACCTGGGCGTCGCTGGAAGACGGCACGCCGCTCGTCACCGGCGAGCATCGCGGCAAGGGCATCGTCAGCCTGTTCCACGTTGGCGCCGACTCGCGCTGGTCGGACCTGCCGATGTCAGGGAGCTTCGTCGAGATGCTGCGGCGGATGGTGGACATGTCCGGCTACACGTCGAAGCCTGGCGCGGGCGTCGCCAGCGAGTCCACCACTGTCGAGACCGTGGCGCCGCTGCGTACGCTCGACGGCTTTGGCGCGTTCGGCCCGCCGCCCTCGACCGCCAAGCCGATGCCGGCGGATTACCGCGACCGCGCCACGCTGGATCATCCGCCCGGCTTCTACGGACCCGCCGACAGCCCGATCGCGGTCAACACGCTGGCCGCGGCCGATCGCATCGCGCCGCTCGATACGGCCTCTCTGCGCGCGCAGCGCGCCACCTACACGAATGCCGAGCCGCGCGACCTGCGCGGCATCCTGCTGTCCTCATCGCTGGCACTGTTCCTGATCGATGCGGTCGTGGTCGCGGTGCTGGGTGCGGGGCTTGCCGCGCTGTGGCGGCGGCGCACGGCCACGGCGGCCGTTCTGATGGGGCTGGTCGTCGCAGCGGGCACGATTTCGCCTTCGCCAACGCGCGCCCAAGGAAATAATCAGCGCAACACGGGCAATGACGAGTTCGCGATCAAATCGGTGACGCAGACCCGCCTGGCCTATGTCGTGACGGGAAATGCCGACGTCGATTCCATCGTCAAGGCCGGCATGGCCGGGCTGACCCTGTTTCTGGCGCAGCGCACGGCGCTGGAAGCCGGCGATCCCGTCGGCATCGATCCCGCGCGCGACGAACTGGCGTTCTTCCCGCTGATCTACTGGCCGGTCGTGCCGGGCACGCCGAAGCCGCCGCAGGACGCCATCAACCGGATCGACGCCTACATGAAGCAGGGCGGCACGGTGCTGTTCGACACCCGCGACGCGGTCGAGGCGCCGCCCGGCGAGAACGGCGCGGCGCAGACGCCGGGCATGCAGACGCTGCGGCAAATTCTCTCCTCGCTCGACGTGCCCGAACTCGAACCGGTGCCGCGCGAGCACGTGCTGACCAAGACGTTCTATCTGCTGCGCGACTTTCCCGGCCGTTTCACCAATGGCCAGACCTGGGTCGAAACCCTGCCGCGGGAGGAGGACGATGATGCGGCCTCGCGCCCGGCGCGCGGTGGCGACGGCGTCTCGCCGATCATCATCACCTCGAACGACCTCGCCGGCGCCTGGGCGCACCGGCCGGACGGACAGCCGATGCTGCCGCTGACGCCGGGCGAACCGCGCCAGCGCGAATTCGCCTTCCGCTCCGGGGTCAACATCGTGATGTACACGCTGACCGGCAACTACAAGGCCGACCAGGTGCACGCGCCGGCGCTGATCGAACGGTTGGGGCAATAGCGATAACTATGAACAAAAACGCCGCTCACACCAATGCCGTCATGGCCGGGCTTGACCCGGCCATCCACGACTTGACGCGCGGCACGAAGGACGTGGATGCTCGGGATCGCAGTCAAGTCTACGCAGTCTGCGAGCAGACTGCTATGCCCGGGCATGACGATGCCGAGAGGATCGTGCCATGAACTACGGCATCGCATTCACCCCCCTCGTCCCGACGATAGTGCTGTGGATTGCGCTGGCCGCGATCGTCGTGATCGCGGCGGTGCTGCTGCTCGGGCGGGCGCGCGGGGCAGCGGTGCGCGTCGCAGCGCTGGCGCTGATTCTTTTGGCGCTCGCCAATCCATCCTTCACCCGCGAGGACCGCGAGCCGCTGTCCTCGGTCGCGGCCGTCGTGATCGACAGGAGCCCGAGCCAGAACTTTGGCACGCGCAACCAGGAAACCGCCAAGGCGCAGGAGGCGCTGGTCGACACGCTGAAGAAGATCAAGGGGCTGGAAGTGCGCGTCGTCGAGGCCGGACAGGCCGACGGTGAAACCGACGGCACAAAGCTGTTCGGCGCATTGTCTTCCGCGCTGTCGGACGTCCCGGTCGACCGCGTCGCCGGCGCGTTCATGATCACCGACGGCCGGGTGCACGACATTCCCGCCAACGCCGCCGCTCTCGGCTTTCAGGCGCCGGTACACGGACTCGTCACCGGCCGCAAGGACGAACGCGACCGCCGCGTCGCGATCACGGCGGCCCCGCGCTTCGGCATCGTCGGCCAGCCGCAGACCATCACCTACCGGCTCGACGACCAGGGCGTCAGCAGCCAGCGCGCCAAAGTCGTCATCCGCCGCGACGGCGAGGTGATCAGCGAGCGCAATATGGTCAGCGGCCAGACCACCAATGTCGATGTCCACATCAAGCATGCCGGGGCGAACATCGTCGAGATCGAGGCCTCGCCGCTCGACAACGAGCTGACGCTGGTCAACAACCGCGCCGTGGTCGCGATCGAGGGCGTGCGCGACAAGCTGCGCGTGCTGCTGGTGTCGGGCGAACCGCATTCCGGCGAACGCACCTGGCGCAATTTGTTGAAGTCGGACGCCAGCATCGACCTCGTGCATTTCACGATTTTGCGGCCGCCGGAGAAGCAGGACGGCACGCCGATCAACGAATTGTCGCTGATCGCATTTCCGACCCGCGAACTGTTCCAGCAGAAGATCAACGAATTCCAGCTGATCATCTTCGACCGCTACGCCCGGCAGGGCGTGCTGCCGATCGCCTATTTCGACAACATCGCGCGCTATGTCCGCGGGGGCGGCGCGGTGCTGGTCTCCGCCGGGCCCGATTACGCCTCGACGACCAGCATCTGGCGTACGCCGCTGGATACCGTGCTGCCCGCCGAACCGGTCGGCGTGACCGAAAAGCCGTTCTACGCGCATATCAGCGACGCCGGCAAACGCCATCCGGTGACGCGCGGGCTCGAAGGCTCCGCCAGCGAACCGCCGCGCTGGAGCCGCTTCTTCCGCACGGTCGATACCCGCAACGCGATCGGCTCGCCAGTGATGACCGGCGCCGACGGCAAGCCGCTGCTGCTGCTGTCGCGCTTCGGTGAAGGCCGCGTCGCGCTGCTGTTGTCGGACCATATCTGGCTGTGGGCGCGCGGCTTCGAAGGCGGCGGGCCGCATCTCGACCTGCTGCGGCGCACCTCGCACTGGCTGATGAAGCAGCCGGAACTGGACGAGGAGGCGCTGCGCCTGCAGATCCAGGGCAAGGATCTCGTGGTGCTGCGCCAGACCATGGCCGACAACGTGCCGCCGGTGACCGTGACCTCGCCAAGCGGCACGACGAAGGAACTCGAACTGACCGCAAGC
Source organism: uncultured Bradyrhizobium sp. (assembly GCA_964609175.1). Taxonomy (GTDB): domain Bacteria; phylum Pseudomonadota; class Alphaproteobacteria; order Rhizobiales; family Xanthobacteraceae; genus Bradyrhizobium. The sequence continues at coordinate 135,800 of CAZSRR010000012.1, read as the reverse complement.
GAGCCCGGCACCTGGCGCTCCACTTTGCCCGCCAACGAACTCGGGCTCTGGCAGGCGACCGACGGCGCGCTGAAGGCACTGATCAATGTCGGCCCGACCAATCCGAAGGAATTCTCCGAAGTCACCTCGACGACCGACATGCTGAAGCCCTTGGCGCAGGCGACCGGCGGCGACGCCCGCCGCGTGGTCGACGGCAACGGCATCGACCTGCCCCGCGTGGTGCCGGTGCGCGCCTCCGGCATTTTCCACGGCGACGGCTGGATGGGCGTCAAGATGCGCGACGCCAGCGTGGTCAAGGGCGTCGGCGTGCTGCCGATGTTCTCAGGGCTGATCGGTCTGCTGCTGCTGCTCGGCGCCTTCGCGGCGACCTGGGTGCGCGAGGGGCGCTAAACGCCCTTCGGACGCTTCTATGCAGCCTCGTTGGCGCGACGCCATTCCGGGAATGGATCAGCGAGCCCGGCCCATTCCGATATCCGCATGCCCGGCTTTCCCGGAACAAGACACGCATCGAGCCGTGCAGTGATTGCATCCTGGTCCATATTCACGCCGATGAAGACGATCTCCTGCCGGCGGTCGCCATACATCTCGTTCCAGTTCTTCTTCAGTGACTGACGCCAGAATGGATCGTCCGGCCAGCGATCCGCCGGCACGTTCGCCCACCAATATCCAAGTCCCTCGGTTCTGACGATCGCACCGGCCTGGCTCAATTCGCCGAGCCATTGCGGGCGCGTCGCGATCCAGAAATGTCCCTTGGCACGAATGACGCCCGGCCAGCTTTCATTCAGGAATTGATGAAACTTCGCGGGATCGAACGGCCGCCGCGCGCGATAGACGAAATGCTTCACGCCATACTCTTCGGTTTCGGGCTTGTGGTCGGCAAAACCGTAAAGTTCCTTGAACCACAGCGGATGCTGCTGCGCGCGTTCGAGGTCGAAGCGGCCGGTATCGAGAATGCGCTCCAGCGGCGCTCGGGAAAAATTGGTCTCGATGATGTCGGCCTCGGGATTCAGCGAGCGGATGATCATTCGGGCGGAGTCGCGCTCTCCCTGCGAAGCGGCGTCGATCTTGTTGAGCACGATGACGTCGGCAAATTCGATCTGCTCGACCAGCAGATCGACCAGCGTGCGCCTGTCGTCCTCGCCCAGCGATTGGCCGCGGTCCGCCAGAAACACGGTCGAGGAATAGTTCTTCAGCAGGTTCACCGCATCGACGACCGTGACCATCGTGTCGAGCGCTGCCACGTCGGAAAGGCTCTCTCCGTCTTCAGACCGGAACTGGAAGGTCGAAGCGACCGGCAGCGGCTCCGAAATGCCGGTGGATTCGATCAGCAGATAGTCGAACCTGCCGGTCTCGGCCAGCGCCCGCACTTCCCTCAGCAGGTCGTCGCGCAACGTGCAGCAGATGCAGCCATTGGACATTTCGACGAGCTTTTCGTCAGTCCGCGAAAGATTCGCACCGCCATCGCGGACCAGATCCGCATCGATATTGACCTCGCTCATGTCGTTCACAATCACCGCCACCTTCAGGCCCTGGCGATTGTTCAGCACGTGGTTCAGCAAAGTTGTCTTTCCAGCCCCGAGGAAGCCGGACAAGACGGTGACGGGGAGTTTTCGCATGGAGATCAAACAGCCTCTTTAGCCCGCGAAGTCCCAACCGGGATGGACGTTTCATTAGGCTCCGCCAGAAAATGTAATGTTATAACATTACATTTATACGTGAGAGGCTGTCAATTGGGATTCCAGGTGAGAGCGGTGTTGCGCAAATCTCACACCGGGCGATTCGCGAGTTGCCAAGGCGGGATCAAGGTTGACACCCGGGGCACCCTGTCGGTGTTATAATGTAACATCGACAGGTCCTGGCCACGGGCCTCCCGGGAATAAGGCGCAAGTTTCGTGAACTGGTTCCGAAGACACCTCAAGCATGGCTCGCGGCTGGCGCTGTTTGCGCTCGCGATCCAGTTTGCGTTGTCGTTCGGGCATTGGCATGCGGAAGCCGCCCAACCGACGCCAGCCGTCCAGGCCGGCTTCGCCGAAATTGGCCACGCCGTCGTCGCGCCGGCGGCGGAGGCCGAGCGGCAGCCGGGCGGTCACGACACCGACCAGCATCCCTCCGATTGCGCGGTCTGCGCCGTGCTGTCGCTCGCCCATCATTTCCTGTTCGTCGCACCGCCGCACATTGAGTGGCCGCAGGCGGCCGGGTCGCTGCATCTCGCTATCAACACCGAATTCATTCATCCCGTCTCTCCGCATCCCGCGTTCCGATCGCGCGCGCCTCCCCTCTCCTGACCTCGATTGAGTGATGCACGACTTCGGGGATCGACGCGCATGCGGCCGATCCGCGGAGGGGAATCGGAATCGATCCGTCGCAATCGACGGGATCAGGATCGGGACAATGACATTGTTGAAGAAACGAGCGTTCCATTTCGGTGGAGCAAGCGGGCTGTTGCTGTGCGCGATGGCCGACGGGGCGATGGCGCAGGGCGCGCCTGCGGCAGCCACCGCACTGCCTGAAATCACCGTGACGGCGCCAAGCCCGATCGTACGCCGCAAGCCTGCGCCGGTGCGAACGTCGCCACGCGTCGCGCGCGCCGCGCCCGGCCAGAACCGACAGCCGGCAGCGGAACCGCAGGCCGCGCCCGTCGCGCCACCACCGCAGCAAGGCGTGCTGCCGGTGGTGACCGACCAGTTCGCGACCGTCACCGTGGTTGCCAACGAGGAGATCCGTCGCAACGGCGGCGGCACGCTCGGCGATCTCTTGTTCTCGAAGCCGGGCATCACCGGAACCGAATTCGCGCCCGGCGCATCGAGCCGCCCGATCATCCGCGGCCTCGACAACAACCGCGTCGGCATTGTGGAGAACGGAATCGGCAGCAACGGCGCGTCTGACCTCGGCGAGGATCACTTCGTGCCGATCGATCCGCTCGCTACCAACCAGGTCGAAGTCATCCGCGGTCCGGCGACGCTGCGCTACGGCTCCACCGCGATCGGCGGCGTGGTCAGCGCCACCAACAATCGCATCCCGGACGCCTTGCCGTCCTGCGCGGCGCCGTTCCCGAGCTACGGACTTCCCGTCAAGGCGCCGCTGGCGAATGTCGGATCGCCCGGCTGCGTCACTGCGGAAACACGGACCGCAGTGACCTCGGTCGATCGCGGCGTCGATGGTGCCGTGCTGCTCGACGCCGGCGGCGGCAACTTTGCCGTCCACGCCGACGCCTTCGGCCGCAAGACCGGCGACTACAACGTCCCGAGCTATCCGTTTCTGACCGACCCGACGCTGCCATTCAACGGACGCCAGCCGAATTCCGGATCGAAAGCCTACGGTGGTTCGGTCGGCGGCTCCTACATCTTCGACGGCGGTTTCGTTGGCGCAGCCATCACGCAGCACAACGTGCTCTACCACATTCCCGGCATCGAGGGCAGCGAGTTCCTGACGCGCATCGACGGCGAACAGACGAAATTCACCACCAAAGGCGAGTATCGGCCGGACGCTGCCGCGATCGATGCGATCCGGTTCTGGGCCGGGGCGACCGACTACAAGCACAACGAAATCGGGCTCGCCGACGCCGCCGATCCCGCCTCTCTCGGCGTGCGGCAGACCTTCACCAACAAGGAACAGGAAGGCCGCGTCGAGGTGCAGTTTGCACCGTTCGATGCGCGCTTTGCCGCGCTCACCACCGCCGTCGGCGTTCAGGCGTCGCACCAGAAGCTGACCGCGCCGAGCCCGGACGATCCGGGCAGCCCGATCAACGGGCTGTTCGATCCGAACAGGAACACGAAGGTCGCCGGCTACATCTTCAACGAGTTCAAATTCAGCGACGTCACCAAGGCTCAGATCGCAGGACGTGTCGAGAACGCGAGGCTGAGCGGCACGGCGCCAGCTTTCGTCCCCGACGTATTCGACCTTGCCGTCGATCCCAACGCCATCGGCCCCGCGACGGCCGTCAATCGCAACTTCACCCCGGTGAGCGGGAGCATCGGGCTGATCCAGAACCTGCCGTGGGGCTTGGTCGCCAGTATCACCGGCCAATATGTCGAGCGCGCGCCAAGGCCGTCGGAACTGTTTTCGCGCGGCGTCCACGAGGCCACCGGCACTTTCGACATCGGCAATCCCAATCTCGGCATCGAAACCGCAAAATCGATCGAGGCGGGACTGCGACGGGCGACCGGGCCGCTTCGCTTCGAACTTACCGGCTACTACACGAAGTTCAACGGCTTCATCTACCGCGCCCTGAACGGCAACACGTGCGAGGACGGTGTCTGCCAGGCTGGACCGGGCCTGGAATTGAACCAGGCGATCTACTCGCAGCGGGACGCGACCTTTCGCGGCGGTGAATTCCAGTTCCAGTACGACGTGATGCCGGTCTGGGCCGGCGTTTGGGGCGTCGAGGGCCAGTACGACATCGTGCGCGCGACCTTTACCGACGGCACCAACGTGCCGCGCATCCCGCCGCAGCGGGTGGGCGGCGGCCTGTTCTATCGCGATGCCAACTGGTTTGCGCGGATCAACCTGCTGCACGCGTTCGCGCAAAACGACGTTGCGGCGATCGCCGAGACGACCACACCGGGCTACAACCTCCTGAAGGCGGAGGTCAGCTACAAGACGCAGCTCGATCCAAGCTGGTTCGGCGCGCGCGAGATGCATGTCGGACTCGTCGGCAACAACCTGCTGAACGAGAACATCCGAAATGCCGTCGCCTTCAACAAGGACCAGGTGCTGCTGCCGGGTATCGGCGTCCGCGCGTTCGCCAATTTGAAGTTCTAAGGCAAGGCGATACCGATTCCGCGGCAATTTTGCCGCGGAATCGGACAAGACATGACGGCTTCGGGAAAGACCGCCGGATCGCGTTGCGCCAAAAGCCAGACCCCACCGCTCGAGCCCAAGGTTCCGTTCTGCCCAGGTCTTCCAGTGGAGCTGCCAAGCCCGCATCCGTCCTCCGCGCCCTGAAGGCGGCAGCCGGTCTGCCGCCGGGCGTCCGCGTAAGCTTCCCCTCCGGCCGCTGCGTGCGGGGAACCTATGCGCCCTCGGATCAGGCCCGGGAGATCACGAAATCCCGCAGCTTCACCAGACCATCGCGCGTTCTGGCGCGCTTCTCGCTGGAAGCGGATGCGAACCTCCGCGGCTTCACGTTCCGGCTCGGCAGCAATGGCCAGCACTCGGAGATTTTTACGCAGAGCGCGCCGGTTCATTTTGCCAGGACGCTCGACCAGATGCTCGCTATCCTGGAGGCGCGCGTTCGGGAACCGAACGGCCAGACGACCTATATCGCCGCGCATCCACTGCCGGCAAGCTTCGCCCGCACGACCTATTGGGGCGTGCATGCCTTTCCCGCGATCAGCGCAATAGGCGTGATGCGGTTCATCAAGTTCAAGGTGATGCCGGTCGGAGAGGAAGGCCAGCAGGCGACGAACGAAGCCTCAACGTCCGCCGTACAAATTCACCGCGATCTCGAATCCCGGATCGCGGCCCGCGACATCAGGTTCAGCGTGATGGCGCTGCTCGATCGCCCCGGCGATCCCGTCATGGACGTCACCATTCGCTGGCCAGACGAGGACGCAAGGGAAGCAATGCGTCTGGGAACGATCGTGATCACCGGAATGGAAGCCGACGAAGCCTGCGACGAGGCCACCTTCAATCCGGGAAACCTGGATGATGGCATCGGCCATCCGCCGGACGAGATGTTCGCGGCGCGCTGCGCCGCCTACACGCTCGCGCAGACGAAACGCCGCTGACCGACTTCAGGTCTCGCTTCCTGGCGTGCCCTGGGTTTCACGGCGCCACGCCGCCGGGCTGACGCCGACCATCCGGGAAAACACCCGCGTGAAATGGCTCTGGTTGGCAAAGCCGGCCGAGATCGCGATCTCCGACAGCGGCAGGTCACGCACGCCCATCAGCTGTTTTGCGGTGTCGACGCGCTGGCGCAGCAGCCATTGGTGTGGCGGCAGGCCGGTGGAGACGCGGAATGCACGCGAAAAGTGGCTGACGGAAAGACCGAACTCCGCTGCGATCCTGTCCAGCGAAATCCTTCCGCCGAGATCGGATTCGAGTTTTTCGCAGGCGCGCTTCACCTGCCAAGGCGCAAGCCCGCCGCGCATCGGTTCGGCATGATGCTGCCAGCCGCCATAGGTCTGGGCAACGTGCGCGGTGAGCGCGAGCATCATGTGATCGATGAAAAGCTGGTTGCTCTCGCCCGGCCGCCGCAGCCCTTCGAGAAACGATGCGCCGATCTGGCGCATGATCGCGTCGTCATGACCGATGCCGAGCTCGCAGGCGATGTCGCCGACGCGGCGCGCTCCCGATTGTTCGGAGATGCTATCGAGCGCCGAACGCGGCAGATAGAAGAACAGAGAGTGGAACGGCTTGTCGATCACATAGCGCGGATCGCGCTTGAGGTCGTAGAGATAAGTGGCGCCGGCGCGGACATCCCGCGTCATGACGCATTTGCCGTTCTCCCAGAGTTCGCAGTCCGGATAGTCGTGAAGCTTCAGGCTGACGAGAAAGGCGTCCTCGGGCGCCAGCGAACCGGAAAGGCCGGGCACGGGATTGTCATCGCGCGTTTCGGTCACCGCGAGTTCGACGCTGCGCAACGAACGTGTCATCAGCGAAGGCGGCGCATCCTTCAGGTGCAAAAACTGCCCGAGCCTTCGCCCGAAGGCGGCTGCCTGTGCCATGGAGACGATCTCGTCGATGAAACCGGGACCTCGCTTACAAGGCCACGGCCATTATCCGCCATTGCGGCGCGGCCGTCCAGTTATTCGTCCGGCGCGGCATCCCTGCCGCTATATGAGATTAAACCCAACGGCTTACGCGGGAGCGTCAGCGCACTTGTCCATTCGCAGACTGCAATGGACCGCCGGATTGGGCGATTCAAACGCGGCGCCGCGACGGTTCGCCGCGCGACTTTTGTCGCATACGCGAGAAAGCCGCTTGGAGCAGGTTCGGACAAAGCGTGACGGCTTTGGGAAAGACGCCGCAGCCCGCGCTGCCTAGAACGCGCATCGACCACGCTCAATCGAAGTCTCTCTCACCACCGAGGACATTGACCATGAGCTGCTGCCCCATCCCGCGCGACATTCCGCGACCCACGCCAACCGACACGATTGAAGCCCTGCTGCCGAACGGCGAGCCGCGTCCGGCCAATGTGGAGATGGCGCGCGTGCTGAAGACCGCGCCGGTCAGCATGGCTTCGGACCCCACCAGCGGCGCCATCGCGCACTGGAGGCACGGCGCGCTTCATGACGTCGTCGAGCCGATGGCGGACCACGTCGTCATGACCTATCCCACCGGCGTGCAGCGGCTGGAGCGGCGCAATGGAAAATCAATTGCGATCGGCACGGCGCGCAGCGGAGTCGTGACGATCATTCCCGCCGGCTCGAGCGCGCGCTGGGACATTCCAGGTCCCGTCAACGTCGTCCAGCTCTATCTCCCGCACAAGACGCTGCTGCGCGTGGCCGGCGAAGCCGATACGCCGGCGCCGGGCGAACTGATGGAGCGAACCGGGCATCCCGATCCCATCACATCCCGCCTGCTCATCAGCGCGTCGGATGCGATTCAAGGCAGCGCGGCGCTCGATGCGCTGTTTCGCCACCAGCTCAACGACCTCATCGCCACGCGCCTGCTCGCTACGCATGTCGGTTCGCCTGCCATTTTCCAGCCGACACTCGGCGGCCTGGCGCCGTCCGTACTGCGCCGCGCGATCGAGCGTTTGCACTCGGAAGACGACGCAGACGTTTCACTGGCCGCGCTGGCGTCCGATGCTGGCCTGTCGCGCTTCCATTTCTGCCGCGCCTTCAAGGAGAGCACCGGGCTTTCGCCGCACGCCTGGCTGCGCCAGCACCGGCTCGAACGGGCGATGAAGATGCTGCGCGACACCGACGATCCCGTGGTCTCGATCGCGGCGGCGCTCGGCTACGCCTCGCAGACGGCGTTCGCCGCCGCCTTCCGGAAGCTGACCGGCGAGACGCCGAGCGATTGGCGGAGGCGGATGCGTTAGCAGCAATCGCTCTACAGCGACGGCAATCGCGGTGGGGCAGCGGCAGACCTGATCAGGTAGACCATCATCATGTCAAAACCCAACGACGGAGACAGAAGATGATCGGGAAAAACTTCGTCAGCCGGCTCGCCATCACCTCCCGACGCAGGTGGATCGCGACCTCCATTATATACGGACTTTCACTGTCCGTCCGCTTCACCTCGGCTGCGGGCGAAGAGGTGGAAATTCCACCGCAAAACGCGGCGCGGACCCACCCGCTGGTCTCGATCATGGCCAGTGATGGTTCACGGCTTCCATATCAGGACTGGCGTCACAAACCGCTGCTGCCAATCGTCTTGCGTCAGGGCTGGCCGCCGGCCTCGCCGACGCCCGGCTGCATCGTCCCGTAACGACCGGCGATTTCGTTTCACGCTTTCGCGATGTCGCCGACCGCGACACGGCCTTCCGCAACAGGGTTGCGGCGGCGGCAGCGCGGCTGTGCCCGAGAAGACCCAACCAGAGGAGACCATCACATGCGACTAGTCATTATCGGCGCCGGCTTCGCCGGCATGTACGCTGCCCTTTCCGCCGCCCGCCTGCGCGAGATGCAGGGCGTTTCGTCCGGCGAATGCGAGATCGCGCTGGTCGCGCCCGAGCCGACGCTCGTGGTTCGCCCGCGGCTTTACGAACCGAAGCCCGAAACCCTCACCGCGCCGCTGCTGGACGTGCTCGAGGCGATCGACGTGACCTATGTGCAAGGCAGCGCCGAGACGATCGACACCAAGGCCCACACGGTGCAGATCGCAACCGAGAAAGGTCCGCGCAAATCGCTGTCCTACGACCGACTGGTCGTAGCCACCGGCAGCCGGCTGTTCCGTCCCAACATTCCGGGCCTCGCCGAACATGGCTTCAGCGTCGATTCGCTCGACGATGCGGTCAAGCTCGACAAGCATTTGCATGGCCTCGCGCAGCGGCCGGCCATGAACGGTCGCGACACGGTAGTCGTCGCCGGCGGCGGTTTCACCGGAATCGAGGCGGCGACCGAAATGCCGGCGCGGCTTCGCGAGATCTTTGGCAAGGACACTAAGACCCGCGTCATCATCGTCGAGCGCAACAGCGCGATCGCGCCCGACATGGGCGCCACGCCACGCCCCGTCATCGAGGATGCGCTCAACAAGCTCGGCGTCGAAACGCGCCTCGGCGCCGGTGTCGCTTCGCTCGACGCGTCAGGCGTCACGCTGTCCAGCGGCGAACACATCGAAACCGAAACCGTGATCTGGGCGGCCGGCATTCGCGCCGCCCCCCTCACCGCGCAGATTCCCGCCGAGCGTGACAATTTCGGCCGGCTGCTGGTCGATCGCGACCTGCGCGTGCCAGGCATCCAGGGCGTCTTTGCCACCGGCGATGCGGCGCGCGCCGCTTGCGACGACGACGGCAACTACGCGCTGATGTCGTGCCAGCACGCCACCCGAATGGGCGCCTTCGCCGGCAACAACGCCGCCGCCGAACTGCTCGGCGTTCCGACCCGGCCCTATCACCAGGAGGGTTACGTCACTTGTCTCGATCTGGGCGGTGCCGGCGCGCTGTTCACGCGCGGCTGGGGACGCGAGGTCGCGATGGTCGGCGAAGTCGCCAAGAAGACCAAGCAGGAGATCAACACCGTGTGGATCTACCCGCCGAAAGCCGACCGCGACACCGCGCTCGCGTCGGCCGATCCAGAGCGCGTCACCGATGTGCGTGGATTTCTGTAGATCCATCGCCCGCGACGGGTTGCTCCGCTGGCTGCGCAATCCGCTCAATCGAGCCAGCCAAGAACCTAACTATCAACCAGGAGAAAACCATGACCATGATGCAAGCAACAAACGCGAGCCAAACAATTGCCTCACCCGCCGGCCAGCCGGGCCCCGAAGAACTGGTGCCGTCGCGCTACGCGGTCCAGATCGGCGACATTGAAGTGCTGGTGGTCAGTGATGGAGTGTTGCCGCTGCCGACCGCGATGCTGGCACACAATGTGGACCAGGCCGCCCGGGCGGCGTGGTTGAAAGAGATGTTCCTGCCGCCGGATGCCTACGACTGGGCGCTGAACGTGGTGGTGGTGCGCAGCGGCAGCCGAACCATCCTCGTCGACGCCGGGCTGGGGTTCGACCCGGACCTGCACCTGCCGCGGGCCGGGCAATTGATCAAGCGGCTGGAAGCCGCAGGCATCGACCTTACGTCGGTGACCGACGTGGTGCTGACCCATATGCATATGGACCATGTCGGCGGCCTGCTCGTCGACGGCGTGAAGGAGCGGCTGCGTGCCGACCTGCGTATCCATGTGGCGGCGGCCGAGATCGAGTTCTGGGACGCACCCGATTTCTCCCACGTCTCGATGCCGCCCGGGTTCCCGGATGCGCTTCGGTCGGCCGCAAAGCGGTTCGTGCAACTGTACCGCAGCCACCTTCGGCCTTTCGAGGAACAACAGGAGGTCGCGCCTGGGGTCGTCGTCCATCGCACCGGCGGCCACACGCCCGGGCACAGCGTCGTCCACGTGGCGTCCGGGAGCGACCGGCTGATGTTCGCCGGCGACGCCGTGTTCGCCGTCGGGTTCGAGCATCCCGAGTGGTACAATGGCTTCGAACACGACCCCGAGGAGGCGGCTCGCGTTCGTGTCAAACTCCTGGGGGAGCTGGCTGAGACCCGCGGGCTGCTGGTGGCCACTCACCTGCCGTTCCCGTCCGTCGGCCATGTGGCGCGCGACGGCGACGCGTTTCGCTGGATCCCGGTCTTCTGGGATTACTGATCGGTTAACGGCTGAGGGCCAGATTTGAGATGCAGCCGACGGGTGGTGTTAGCCGGTGGCTCCGGCTAACGTTGTCGCAAAGGACGGCGGATGTTGAATTCAATATCGCTCCGTTCAAAACATGCCTTGCGCCGATGAACACCCGATAGATGGCCCAGCCGATCAACATTCCCGTCTACAGCGACGCGCTCGTGCTGCTCGGCACCGCGGGCGTCATCATTCCGCTGGTGCGCCGGTTCGGCTTCAATCCGGTGCTCGGCTATCTCGGCGCCGGCGCCATTCTGGGGCCGCTTGGTCTCGGCTCGTTCATCGGACAATTTCCACTTCTTTACTGGTTCACCGTGGTCGACGCCAAAAACGTCGCCGGTCTCGCCGAACTCGGCATCGTGTTCCTGCTGTTCCTGATCGGCATGGAACTGTCGTACGAGCGGCTGAAGACGATGCGGCGCCTGGTGTTCGGGCTGGGCAGCCTTCAGATCGTGCTCTCGGCCGCCGCCATCGGCGCTGCGGTAATGGTCGCCGGCGGCAAGTCCCCGGCGCCGCTGATCGTCGGTGCCTGTCTGGCGCTGTCGTCGACCGCCATCGTCATCGAGGTGCTGTCGCGGCAGGGGCGGCTGAACACCAGTGCAGGCCGCGCCGCATTCGCGGTCCTGCTGGCGCAGGATCTCGCGGTGGCGCCGCTCCTGTTGTTCATCTCGATTCTCGGCGCCAACGAATCCGGTTCGATCGCCGGCACGCTGCTGCTGGCGCTCACCAACGCCGTGATCGCGCTCGGCGTGATCGTCGTGGCCGGCCGCGTGGTGATGCGGCCGTTGTTTCGCCTCGTCGCCTCGGTCGGCATGAGCGACCTGTTCGTCGCCACCACGCTGTTCGTGATCGTCGCGACCGGCGTGGCCGCCGCCGTCGCCGGCTTCTCGATGGCGCTCGGCGCGTTCGTCGCCGGACTGCTGCTGGCCGAGACGGAATTTCGCAAGGCGATCGAGACCGCGATCGATCCCTTCAAGGGCCTGCTGCTCGGCCTGTTCTTCTTCACGGTCGGGATGAACATCGATTTTCGCGAACTGGCCCGCGACCCGGTCTGGCTGATCGGCGGCGCGATCGCGCTCGTCGCCGTCAAATCGCTGATCCTGACCGCGCTGGCCCGGCTGTACCGCCTTTCCTGGCGCGCGGCGATCGAGGTCGGCCTGCTGCTCGGCCCCGGTGGCGAGTTCGCCTTTGTCGGCATCGGCATGGCGACGACGCTCGGCCTGCTCGATGCCCAGGTGTCGAGCTTCACGGTCGCGCTGACCTCGCTGACCATGCTGTTCATTCCGGCGCTTTCCCATGTCGCGCGGCGGCTGGCGCCGATGGTGCGCGAGGAAAAGCCGCTCGATCCCGAACTCAGTGTCGCGCCGGAGGGAGGCCGCGGCCACGCCATCGTGATCGGCCACGGCCGGGTCGGACAGGTGGTATGCACCATGCTGGACCGCCATCAATTCAAATATGTGGCTGTCGACAACGATGCGGCGGCGGTTCCAGAGCAGCGCCGGCAAGGCCGCACGGTGTTCTATGGCGACGCTACCAATCCGGAGTTCTTGAAGAGCTGCGGCCTGATGGAGGCCGCCGCCGTCATCGTCACGATCAACCAGAGCGACGGCATCGACGAAATCGTCGCCCAGGTTCGCGCGGTGCGCAAGGACATGCCGATCGTGTCGCGTGCGCGCGACGCCGACCACGCCCGGCATCTCTACGGCATCGGCGTTACCGACGCGGTACCCGAGACCATCGAGGCGAGCCTGTTGTTGTCCGAAGCGGCGCTGATCGACCTCGGCGTGGCGATGGGGCTCGTGATCGCCTCCATCCACGAGAAGCGCGACGAATTCCGGCACGAACTGCAGCAGGCTTCCGGAGGCACCCGGCCCGTCGAGAAGGCCACGGGCGTCAGACGAAAACTGAACTGACGACGGCTGCGCTACCGCGCCTTGCTCCAGTCCGGCCTGATGTCGCCGCAGACGCCCTCGAAGGCGCCCTCGACCAGTTCTGCCACCAGAAGGCGGCTGTAATCGACCGGCCCCGGCATGATCGCGCGTCCCTTCGGAACGGCCTTGAAGCCGACGCGGCTGTAGTAGGGTTCGTCACCGACCAGGATGACGAGGCGATGGCCTTTTGCCCTGGCGTCGTGCAGCGAGCGGTCGAGCAGCATGCGGCCGACGCCGCGGCCGCGGAACGGCGGCTCGACCGTCAACGGCCCGAGCATCAGCGCCGGCGTGTCGCCGATGCAGATCGGCAATTGCCGCACCGAGCCGACCAGTAGCGTGCCGATCCGCGCCGTGAACGACAGGTCGAGCAGATGATCGACATGCTCGCGCAGGCGGTAGGCACTCAGCACGAAACGGCCGGGGCCGAAGGTGCGTTCGTGCAGGCGTTCGATGGCCTGCGCGTCCTTGGGGGTTTCGGCTGAAATGGTGACGTCGAGTTCGCTCATGATCGGCGCGGGATAGCATCTGGCGGCGGCCGGGTCCATCGCCGCGGACGGCGATCCCGGTATTGCCTTAATCCTGCTTCAGCGCCGGCTGGGACAGATAGGCCAGCAGCTTCATCTCGCGGCGGCCCCGCGTCACCGTATCCAGCACCAGCCCGGAAGAAACCGACAGCATCGCCACGATCATCAAGCCCATCGACAGCACCGCCGTCGGCAGCCGCGGCACCAGGCCTTCCTCCAGATAGGTGATAATGACGGGGATCGCGAGGCCGACCGAGACCAGCACCAGGAACACGCCGATGCCAGTAAAGAACCGCAGCGGCTTTTCCGACCGGTAAAGCTTGAGGATGGTGCCGAGAATCTTGAAACCGTCGCGCCAGGTGTTGAGCTTGCTGACCGAGCCCTCGGGCCGCGCATAATAGGGTGTTTCGATCTCCATCACCGGCAGCGCCAGTTCGAGCGCGTGCACGCTGAGTTCGGTTTCGATTTCGAAACCGTCGGACAGCACCGGGAAGGATTTGACGAAGCGGCGCGAGAACACGCGGTAGCCGGACAGGATGTCCTTGAACGCCTGGCCGAACACCGCCGAAAGAAAGCCCGTCAGCATCCAGTTGCCCGTGCGGTGACCGGGCCGGTAGGCGGCGACCGACTGGTCGACGCGAAAGCCCACGACCATATCGAGATGGCCGTTGACGAGCGCATCGATCATGCGCGGCGCGCTCGGCGCGTGGTAGGTCGCGTCGCCATCGACCAGCACATAGACATCGGCATCGACGTCGGCGAACATGCGCCGTACCACATGCCCCTTGCCCTGCCGGCGCTCGCTGCGAACGGTGGCGCCGGCTGTGCGCGCGACTTCGATGGTGCGGTCTTTGGAATTGTTGTCGTAGACGAAGATCTCGGCCGTCGGCAGCGCCTTGCGGAAATCGGACACGACGGTGGCGACCGCGGCTTCCTCGTTGAAGCACGGCACCAGAACCGCAATGCGCAGCGCTGGCGCGGTCATCGCACGGTCACCGGGTTAAGTCCGTCCATGGCGTCGCACCGCAATCAGGCGTTGGTGGGTTGAGGAAGGGCCGCACGTTCGGCGGTCCGTTCGCCGCGTATATCGAGCGTGGCGAACAATAGAGTCCAGAGCGAAAGCATGTCGATCGGAATGATATAATATGGCGTAAAGATCGGATGGGTCATGAAGAAAATCAGGTTTAAGGCAAGGTTACCGGCAACGATGGCCGCAACCGGCCGCGCGCCGACCCAGCGACCGAAGCGCCAGATCAGGCCGGTCCACAGGCAGGCGATCAGGAACAGGGCGAACTGTATGTCCCTGACATATTGCATCAGCACGCCGGTGTTGAGTTCAGGCGGCGCGACATCGACGCCGCCATAGGTCGTGCTGAACGGGCTTCCCGCATTGATCCATTGCGCGATCAGCGTCGGCGCCATGCCGACTACGAGCGCGATGCCGAACCAAAGCCCTCGCCAAAACGTCTCGCGGCTTCGCGACATCAGGAACGTCAACAGGAAGTACAAGCAATATCCGGACGACAGCACCAGATTGGCCAGCCGGAAATTGACCGAAGCTCCGAGCAGAAATCCAGCCAGACCGGTCAGGAGCAGCCGAGAACGCCCTTCAACTGCAAACAACCTCGCCGTCACGTAGCCGGCAAACGCGCAGATCACCATGGTCGGCGCCATTGAGTAGCTCGCTTTGGTCGGATTGATCATCAGGTAGATCGCGACGTCGGCGAAGAGTGCCGCCAGCATCAGCAATGCCGCCCCCTGCGCGCGCGAAATGGCAAATACGGCAAGGCCGTAGATGACGAGGTTGGCGAGGAGATAAAGCGGAATGACCTGAAATCCCGCCGGAAACAGCGCAAGGGCAAAGCCCGTGCCTGGCGGCGGCGTCATCACCCGCTTACCTGTCGCCTCGATCAGGTTGTGGCACGGCACCCGCGCCGGAACGTTCCATTCCGCAAACCCGATCGCCTTCAGACTGGACGACAGATAGTGGTCGTCATCGCGCGCAATGTCGGTGTCCAATCCGCCAACACCGAAACGCTGGAAAAGATGCGCCTGCCGCAGATAGCAGATATCGTCGTAGACGCCGCGGCGCTCGTTCCATCCTGAAATCGTCCAGACGTTGCTGAGGAGGATCAGGGAGCAAATGAGATAGCCGGCGAACTTTGAATAGCGGACGAGGGCCGGCTGGCCATCGAGGCGTTCGAGCAGTCGGCCGGGAGACAGCATGCGCGCGCTTCCGCACTCAGTTCCTCGTGAGGGCGTCGGTGCAGGGCCGCGAGATGCGGCTCTCCATCTTGTCAGGCGCCGTACCGCCATGCGCAACACGATCGTCGATCAAGGCGATCTCCTGGGCCAGCGCGATGACCCGGGTCTCGAGGCGGTGAATACGCGAAAGCGACCGGTGAAGGATCACGAATACCGAAACGAAGAGCAGGCCGAACATCACGGTCAACGGCAAGGCCACGCCGAAAACCTCGCCGATGAAGTCGGTGAATTTGGGCCAGCCGGCGAACAGCAGCGGTATGGCGGCGACCGACAGCAGCAGCACGAAATCGTAGAGATCGACCTCGCGGCGGCGCAGCTTCTGCACGACATGGTAGGTATAGGCCACGCCGAAGACGAGGATGAAGGCAAATAGCTGGGTCGACGGAGTCATGTCAGGCAGTCTCCGAAAGCGGCGTCATTCGCGCCAGAGCGATGTAGACCACGACCCGGATCATGTAAGACCAGGTCTTGAACATCCGGATTGAACTCGTCCCGGTTCGTCGTTCCCGCATCATGACCGGAGTTTCGACGACTTCGAGGCCATTGGCGAGCGCCCAGGCGATCGAAATCGGCTCGGGAAAATCGACCGGATATTGCCGCGAGAAGAACTCGATGGCCGTTCGATCCATCAGGCGGAAGCCGCTGGTCGGATCGGTGATCCGGCATGGACCGAAGCAGATGCCGAGCGTCTTGCTGATCAAGCGGCTGCCCATCCGTCGCATGAATGACGACTTGAACCCGTCATTGTCGTCGAGATATCGCGATCCGACGACGATCCGGGCCGGTTGAGATTGCATTGCCGCCAGAAGCTTTGCAATCTGATCCGCCGGATGCTGACCATCCCCGTCGACCTGAACGCAGGCGTCATAGCCATGGCGATCGGCAAACCTGATGCCGGTTTGAACGGCGCCTCCGATCCCGAGATTGATCGGCAGCCTGACGCAACGAGCCGATTTGGCGGCGACCGCACGGGTCGCGTCGCTCGAGCCGTCATCGACGACCAGGATATCAGCGAAACCGGCGTGGGTCCGAATGTCCTGGATAACGCCCGCAACGGAAGCCGCTTCGTTGAAGCAGGGGATAACTACCAGCAGGCTGCGCGTTTCCGAAGCGTTCGTCACACGTCAATCCCCAGGGCTTCCACGAGGCCTTCCCATGTCGGACCGACCGCTGCCTCAACCTGCCCGCTTCTAGGCTTTGCGAGGCCGGGACGCAACGGAAGCGCTCACCGCCAGGTCGCGATCGGCGCGCCGCCGTCGAGCACTTCCGAGATCCGCAGCCGCGTCCCCCTTGTGGTCTCCGCCGGGAGCGCATTAACCGCAAAGAACCCGCATTCGACGATCTCGCGGTTGGGCTCCGGCAGACGGTCTTGCCGAAATTCCCTGACGACGTAGACGGCGACGTGGTCGCGGCGGGAAACGTGGCCGTTGAGGAACAGGCCGTGCAGTACCGGCACCCCGGCCAGCTCGATTCGCCCCTCTTCCGAAAGCTCCCGACTCAAGGCTTCCAGAAAGGTCTCGCCGACCTCGACCCCGCCGCCCGGGAGGTGCCAGCCGGCGACGTAGCTGTGCCGGACCAGAAATACCCGGTTATCGCCGTCGAGCACGACGCCGCGGACGCCCAGCGTCATGCCCCGGGCCGTCAGCCAGTAGAGGTGGAAGACCCGCCGCAACCGCGGTTCGAGTCGCTTGCGCAGGCGTTGCAGGGCCGTCACGCAAACCCCAGATGGACAGCTATCACGTTTGATCCTTATATCGACGGCATGATCGTGGGACGGCTCTATATTACAGCGAATGCGGCGGAGCGCGAATGAGCGACACTTTCACGCTGGCGCATCTGTCCGATCCGCATCTGCCGCCGCTGCCCGAGGCGCGGTTTCGCGACCTTGCGGGCAAGCGCGCGCTCGGCTATCTGAACTGGACCCGCAACCGCCACAGATACCACCGCCGCGAGGTGCTGGACGCGCTGGTCGCCGACATGCAGGCACAGCGGCCGGACCACATCGCGGTGACCGGCGATCTGGTCAACCTGGCGCTGGAAGCGGAATTCAAGCCGGCGCAAGCCTGGCTCGAAGGCGTCGGCCCGCCGCGCGAGGTCACCGTCGTTCCCGGCAATCACGACGCCTATGTCCGCGCCACAAGGCATCGTTTCACCGACACGTTCGAGGATTACCTGCGCGCCGACACCGAGGAAGCCGGCAGCGCAGCGTTTCCGTTCGTACGCCGCCGCGGGCCGCTCGCGCTGATCGGGCTGTCCTCGGCGGTGCCGACGCTGCCGCTGATGGCGACCGGCCGGCTCGGCCGTGCGCAGCTCGATGCACTCGACCGAAGGCTGGCCAAACTTTCCACCGAGGACGCGTTTCGCGTGCTGCTGGTGCACCATCCCTTGCATCCGGGTCCGCGGATGAAGCGCCTCACCGATTCGAAGGCGCTGCGCGCGGTGCTGAAGCGGCGCGGCGTCGATCTGGTGTTGCACGGCCATGACCACATCCATTCGACGGTGTGGCTCGAAGGCGTCGACCGGCAAATCCCCGCGATCGGCGTGCCCTCGGCCTCGGCGCTGGCGCACCGGCACTATCCCGGCGCGGCTTATAATCTGTTTTCGATCGCGCGCCACGGAAACCAGTGGCGCTGCGTGCAGACCGTGCGGGCGATCGATGCCGATTTCAAGGTCAAGCAGATCAAGCAGGTGACGCTGCTGTAGCGTTCAATCCCCGCCGCCGCCGCAGCCGCCGCCACCCCCGTCGCCGCCGCCACCGTCGCCACCGCCGGAGTCGCCACTGCTGTCGCCAAACCCGTCCGAGCTGCCATCGAACGAGGTATCGGAGAAATCGCCGCCGCAATGCGGGGAGCCGCCGCCGCGCCCGCGCAGCGCCTTGCAGTCGGGCTGATAGACAAAACCGTTGGCGATCTTCAGCTTGCTGTCGAGCGCGAACAATAGCGGCAGCCGCGACGGCGTGACCGGATCGATGTTCTCGTATTTGCAGCAGTACCACCAGACGCGGCGCAGGCCCTCGTTGTTCTTGCGGTTCTCGCTGAGCACGACGGCCGGCGTGTGGTGCAGGAAGCCGCCGAAAGCGCGGCGGCAGAACGCGTCATAGTCGCGGGTGTACAGGATGAATTCGTGCCAGAGGTCGTCGGCGACCTGCGAGGGCATCGAGACGTAGCGTCTGCCGCTCATCAGATAGGCGAGGAAGAACTGCCGCAAGCCGCGCGAGACCAGCGCGCTGTCCTTGCGCTCGAAGCCTGGGTGATGCTTCTCCAGCCGCTCCAGCAAGCCGCGCGGCCAGCGGAAGGTGCGGATGAATTCGGCGCGGCGAAGCGTCTGCCACTTGCCGTACAGCCAGACGCAGACGAACAGGGCGATGCCCAGCAGGATGGCAACGATTAGGGTCATGATGCGGTATCCGCGGTGCCGCGGCCTCAGAAATTCTTCAGGCCTGCATAGAGCGCCAATCCGAACAGCGCCACGGCGCCCAGTACGAAGCCGAGTACGAACATGCCGAAGCCGCGGCGGCGCGGCTTCTTCTCCTGGACCGGCTCTGCGGCCACGGGCGTCGCCACCATCGCGTGCTCGCGCACGATCATGCGGCGCGCGACATAGCCGGTGACGGCATCGACGATGACGGGCACCTCGTGCGATTCGGCGATGACGATCCGACCGAACCGGGTATCCTGCACGAAGCGATAGATGCGCTTGTCGCGCCCCATCACCACATGCGCCACCACGTCGATCCAGAGCCGCGGCGTCTCGCCCTGGCTGACGCCGCGGTCGAACAGGTCGATCTGCTCAGGTATCTCGGCAAACAATGGATCGAGCGCCTCGTTCAGGATCTCCAGTCGGGCGACCTCGGCATCGCGAAGCTCCACCACGACGCCGGTGCGGTCGGCGGCCTCGATGCGGGCCTTGCGCAGCGCGTCACGCAGCCGGGTCGGTCGAAGGTCGCGGGCCTCGTTGCCGGTGTTTTGGGCTTCTGCCATGGCTTGCCGCCTTTTGATCCTGAGAGAGGTTGGGCAGGGTTAGCCTATCAGTAACCATGTTCCGTGCAATGGCTGTTTATTTGCAAGGGGTTAGTGGTCCACCGGGATGGCAGTTTGCGGCAACAGCCCTCTCGTCATCGTCATGCCCGGGCCTGTCCCGGCCATGAAGACGTGGCGACGTTCCGAACAAACCAATGACCAAAAGCCGACGGCCCCACCCGGTTTTCCGGATGGGGCCGCCTGTCCTTAGTAGTTTCCTTGGTATTTTCCTTGGGCTTCCTCGGTTCTGATCAGGCCGGGATGCGGGAGGGCTCTTCGACGATCGAAAAGCGCACGCCGGCCTTGTGACGGTTCTCTTCCGAGACCGTGCGCCAGGCGTCCTCGGCTTCCTTGCGGGTCTTGAACGGACCCTGCACCTGGGCCGAGCCTTCCACGAGCTTGTGGAAGTTCATCGAACCGAACTCGCCGCCAATCACCCAGAAATTGCTCTTCGTCATGACTAGTCTCCTGCTTTGGTTCGTTATGTTTAGCCGAACTGGTTCATCGTGTTGTGGGCGCCGCCCGCCTTCAGTGCGGCCTCGCCCGCAAAGTATTCCTTGTGCTCGTCGCCGATGTCGGAGCCGGCCATGTTCTGGTGCTTGACGCAGGCGATGCCCTGACGGATCTCCTGGCGCTGCACGTTCTTGACGTAGCCCAGCATGCCCTGCTCGCCGAAATACTCCTTGGCGAGGTTGTCGGTCGACAGCGCGGCCGTGTGATAGGTCGGCAGCGTGATCAGATGGTGGAAGATGCCGGCGCGCTTGGCCGAATCCGCCTGGAAGGTGCGGATGCGCTCGTCGGCCTCGATGGCCAGCGGCGTATCGTCGTATTCCGGCTTCATCAGCTCGGCCCGGTTGTACTGGCTGACATCCTTGCCGGCTTCCTTCATCGCGTCGTACACCTGCCAGCGGAAGTTGAGCGTCCAGTTGAACGACGGCGAATTATTGTAGGCGAGCTTGGCGTTCGGCACGACCTTGCGGATCCGGTCCACCATGCTGGCGATCTGCTCGATATGCGGCTTCTCGGTCTCGATCCACAGCAGGTCGGCGCCGTTCTGCAGCGAGGTGATGCAGTCGAGCACGCAGCGGTCCGCACCGGTGCCGGGACGGAACTGGTAGAGGTTCGAGGCCAGCCGCTTCGGCCGCATCATCTTGCCGTTCTGGCGGATGATGACGTCGCCGTCGCGGGCGTTGTCAGCCGTCACTTCCTCGCAATCGAGGAAGCTGTTGTACTGGTCGCCGATGTCGCCCGGCTTGTGGCTGACGGCGATCTGCTGCGTCAGACCGGCGCCGAGCGAGTCGGTGCGGGTCACGACGATGCCGTCTTCGACGCCGAGTTCGAGGAAGGCGTGGCGGCAGGCCCGGATCTTCGCCAGGAAGACCTCGTGCGGCACCGTCACCTTGCCGTCCTGGTGGCCGCACTGCTTCTCGTCGGACACCTGGTTCTCGATCTGCAGGGCGCATGCGCCCGCCTCGATCATCTTCTTGGCGAGCAGATAGGTCGCTTCCGCGTTGCCGAAGCCGGCGTCGATGTCGGCGATCACGGGCACCACATGGGTCTGGAAGGTGTCGACCTTCTCGATCAGTTCCTTTTCCTTGGCCTTGTCGCCTGCCTTGCGGGCGGCGTCGATAGCGCGGAAGATGTCGTTGAGCTCGCGGGAATCCGCCTGCCGCAGGAACGTGTACAGTTCCTCGATCAGCGCGGGCACCGAGGTCTTCTCGTGCATCGACTGGTCGGGCAGCGGGCCGAACTCGGAGCGCAGCGCCGCGATCATCCAGCCGGAGAGATAGAGGTAGCGACGGTCGGTCTTGCCAAAATGCTTCTTGACCGAAATCAGCTTCTGCTGCGCGATGAAACCATGCCAGCAGCCCAGCGACTGGGTGTACTTGGTCGGATCGGCATCATAGGCCGCCATGTCGGCACGCATCAGCGCCGCGGTGTAGCGGGCGATATCGAGGCCGGTCTTGAAACGGTTCTGCAGGCGCATCCGCGCCACGGCTTCGGCGCTGACGCCGTTCCAGGTCGGCTGCGTCTCGAGCAGCGCCTTGGCGGCGGCAAGCTCGCTCGCATAGGAAGCGGGTCCCTGGATGGCCTGGTCGATACCGCGCGGCTGGTAGTTCATGGTACGAATCCCTTCAACATTCTTGACAGTGCATTGCGAAACGTCAGGTGAGCTAAACGCTAAATCGTGGATTACGTATAGAGTTCTTGATTTTGATTGGTGATGTCATGTAACATCTGAACTTGTCATATATGTCATTTTGTAAAATTTGTCACAAAATGGATGGCGACGTCGTTCCGGGCGCGAAGCGAACCCGGAATGACGGCGGCAAGTTTGAGAGGTTCCCATGGCCACCGACTCGGGCAAGAAACTGTTCGTCGGCCCCCGCTTTCGGCGGATTCGCCAGCAGCTTGGACTGTCGCAGACCCAGATCGCCGAGGGTCTCGGAATTTCTCCGAGCTATATCAACCTGATAGAGCGGAACCAGCGGCCGGTGACGGCGCAGATCCTGCTCCGGCTGGCGGAGACCTACGACCTCGATCTGCGCGACCTCGCCACCGCCGACGAGGACCGCTTCTTTGCCGAATTGAACGAGATCTTCTCCGACCCGCTGTTCCGGCAGATCGACCTGCCCAAGCAGGAACTGCGCGACCTCGCCGAGCTCTGCCCCGGGGTGACGCATTCGCTGCAACGGCTCTACGCCGCCTATACCGAGGCCCGCCGCGGCGAAACGCTGGTCGCCGCCCAGATGGCCGACCGCGACGAGGGAGCCAGATTCGAGGCCAACCCGATCGAGCGCGTGCGCGACCTGATCGAGGCCAACCGCAACTATTTTCCCGAACTGGAGCAGGCCGCGGAAAACCTGCGCGACGAGCTGAATGTCTCCGCCGAGGAACTGTTCGCCGCCCTTGCCGCGCGCCTGCGCGAAAAGCATTCGATTGTGACCCGCATCATGCCGGTCGACGTGATGCGGGAGACGCTGCGGCGGTTCGACCGCCACCGCCGGCAACTGCTGATATCAGAGCTGGTCGACAGCTCCGGCCGCGCCTTCCAGCTCGCGCTGCAGATCGGACTTGCCGAATGCGGCGCTGTCATCGACGGCATCGTCAACCGCGGCGGCCCGCTCGACGACACGCCGCGAAGACTTTATCGGATCACGCTCGCGAATTATTTCGGCGCCGCCGTGATGATGCCCTACCAGCCGTTCCACAGCGCCGCGGAAAACCTGAACTACGACGTGCACGTGCTGGCGCAGCGCTTCAACGCCGGCTTTGAGCAGGTCTGCCACCGCCTCACCACGCTGCAGCGGCCGAATGCGCGTGGCGTGCCGTTCTTCCTGCTGCGCGTCGACAACGCCGGCAACGTCTCCAAGCGATTCTCCTCCGGCACGTTTCCGTTCTCGAAGTTCGGCGGCACCTGTCCCCTTTGGAACGTGCACTCGACGTTCGACACGCCGGACCGCCTGCTCAAGCAGGTGATCGAACTGCCCGACGGCACGCGCTATTTTTCGATCGCGCAGATGCTGCGCCGCCCGGTGGCGCCGCACCCGCAGCCGCAGCCGCGCTTTGCAATCGGCCTCGGTTGCGAAATCCGCCACGCCGCAAAGCTGGTCTACGCCGCCGGGATGGACCTGGAAAAGGCCGAGGGCACGCCGATCGGCGTCAACTGCCGGCTCTGCGAGCGCGAAAACTGCAGCCAGCGCGCCGAACCGCCGATCACGCGCACGCTGATCCTCGACGAGAACACGCGGCGGGTAAGCTCGTTCGTGTTTTCCAATGCAAGGGAGTTGTGAAGCAGAATCGCCGGTGTCGTAGGGTGGGAAAAGCTTCCGCCGCAGCTCGAAGAGCGAAGGCGGAAGCGTGCCCACCATCGTGCAGCGTGCTCGATAAGAATGGTGGGCACGTCGCTTCGCTCCTCTGCACCCTACGCAGCGGCGCTCGCATTCGGGCGGCGCGGCCCGCCTCACTTGCTCTTCTGGATCGAGCGCAGATAGTTCACCGCGGCGGCGGCCTCTTCCCGTTTGAAACGGAACGTCGGCATCTCCTTGTGCACGGTGGTGAGGCCTTCCTGCAGCCGCTGCACCATGTCGGTGTCGTAGAGCTTTTCGCCAAAGCTGCGAAACGGCGGGGCGAGCGGGTTCGGGCTGTTGCCGGTGGTGCCGACGGCGTGGCAGCGGCCGCAGAGATCTTCCAGCATCGCCTTGGCGCGCACCTGTTCGGCATCGCGGGCTTGCGTTGCGGCAAGCGGCAGCATGATGCAGGCGAGCGCTGCCCAGATCCGCAAGGTAAAGCCGGGCATCCAAACCTCCGGGAATTTACGGGTATGTAGGCTGGCTGCCGGCCTGACGTGTTGCGATACGTCAACACAGTCCGCCTTTTTCAAACGGCGGCTTGCGCGAACCTTCATCGAAATGACAAAGTTAAATCCCGGGGATTGCGTAATTTTGCGATGGAACGGTCGAGCTGATTCGCTAGTTTTGAAAGAAGCGAATCCCGACTCGCAAATGACTGGATGAGACATGCTGCGCCGCGTCAAGCTGATCAACCCGTTCGAAATCGTCCAGGATCTGGTGGCTCCGGACCGCGCCGCGCCGGAGCGCCAGCCGCCGGAGCTGAAAATCGCCAATCGTAGCGGCCGCGCGACGCCCGTCTGCGCCGCCTGCGGCTCCGACGACATCATCTGCCAGGCCACGGCGCAATGGAGCAACGAAGCGCAGGAATGGCAGCTCGCCAACACCTTCAACCAGCCCGCGCATTGCAACACCTGCAGCCACGATGGCCAACTGGTGTGGCAGACGCTGAATTAGCGACCGGCGCACTGCGCCATCGCTGATCCGCCCGACCGAATGCTGCGGCGCCTGTAGCCTGCATGAGCGAAGCGTCATGCAGGACCGATCCATCCCGGATATCGCTGCGCTCACCCGGGCTACGAACCTTGCCCGCCTCAAATCTCCGCATACACCTCGAGCAGATTCCCGTCGGGATCGCGGAAGAACAGCGTGCGATGACCGAACGGCTGATTGGTCGGCGGCTCCAGTAGATCGACGCCGTGTCGCATTAATTCATCCGCGCAGCGATCGACGGCGTCCACATCAACCTTGAACGCCAGTTGCAGCGAAGCGCTCCCCGCAGGCGTCGGCGCATCCTTCGCCGTCCGGTGCGGCCGCGACAGCGCCAGAATGGTGCCGCCGATCTGATATTCGATCCAAGCCGCCGACAGCTCGCGGCTCAGCGGAAAGCGTAAAACCTCCTCATAGAAGCGGCGCATCGCCGCCATGTCGCGCACGAGGATAACGGTGTAGTCGATTCTGCGGATGGCGCTGAAGGGGGAATAGTTCTGATCGGTCATAATGATTAAGGCTTGCTCCAGATTTTTTCTTCCGTCCACCCCAGCTCCGCAAACTCCTTCGCCCGCAGCGGCGCCTCGCCCACCGCGAAAAACTCGTCGAGTTGTGGCGGGCGCACCGACGTGCCGCTCAGCATGCTGTGCGCCTGGCCGCGGTGATGGATGTCGTGCTGGAACAGATGCAGCAGCAGGCGGTCCATGCGCTCGCGCTGGATGGTGCTGCCGCGATGGATGGAGACGAGGCACCGCAGGTCGGAGGCATCGAGCGCTTCGACGATCTCGAGCAGGCGGCGATCGACGGCGGCCTGCGCTTGCTTCAGTTCGGCGACCGTGGCGCAAGGCTCCTGGTTTGCCCACGCGGCGGGGCCGAGCGTGCCGCCTTCCATGGCGTCGACGTAGAAATGGTCGATGATCAGGATGTGGTTGAGGGTGGCGCGCAGGCTGGGGAAGAAGCCGGTTCGATGCGCGATGAATTCTTCCGGCGTCAGCGCGAGGCACGCGGTGAGCAGGCGATGGTTGGCCCAGGCGTTGTTGTAGGCCATGGTGCGGTAGGGAAGCAGGTCGTTCATTGGCGGCGCCGGCCGGTAGCCTGCATGAGCGGAGCGATATGCGGGGGCGATGGCAAAGTCCCGGGTATCGCTGCGCTCACCCGGGCTACGATCCAGCGTTTCCTCCGCCGTCATTGCGAGGAGCGAAGCGACGAAGCAATCCAGTTATCCCCGAGTGGAGAGATGGATTGCTTCGCTTCGCTCGCAAAGACGGTCGAGAGGCCGTCGCCTTTTACTCCGCCGCCTGCTGCGTCGGGCTCTCCAGCACTTCCAGCACTTTTGGCGGCGACATCGGCAGCGCATAGAACCGTTTGCCGAGCGCGTTGTAGATCGCGTTGGCGACGGCGGCCATCACGGGGACCAGCGGCACTTCGCCGACGCCCTTGACGCCTTGCGGGTGCTTCGGGTTCGGGATCTCGACCATGATGCAGTCGAGCATCGGCAGGTCCGAACAGACCGGCATGCGGTAATCGAGGAAGCCGGGATTATCGACCTTGCCCTCCTTCGTATAGATGTACTCCTCGTTCAGCGCCCAGCCGATGCCCTGGGCGACGCCGCCCTGGAGCTGGCCCTCGACATAGCCGGGGTGGATGGCGCGGCCGACATCCTGCACGGCGGTGTAGCGGATCACGCGGACGATGCCGAGGTCGACGTCGATCTCGACGTCGCAGACATGGGTGCCAAAGCCGCCGTCGGCGCCGGCGGTGTTGAGCTGCACGCCGGCGCCGATGGGTCCGCCCATCGCGGGCGCCTTCTCGGCGAGTTCCTGCAATGTCAGCGGCTGGAACTGGCCGGCGTTCGGGCTGACCGGATGCGCGGCGCCCTGCTCCCATTTCACGGCTTCCGGATCGATCTCCCAGATTTTTGCAGCGCGCTCGCGCAGCGTCTGGATGATTTTTTCGGTCGATTGCGTCACCACCATCGCGGAGGCGAACAGCACGCGGCTGCCGCCGGTGAGGTTGGAGAAGCCGACGGTCTGCGTGTCGCCGATGATGACGGAGACGCGGCGGTAATCGATGCCGAGCAGCTCCGCGCAGATGTTGGCGATACCGGCGCGCGAGCCGCCGATATCGGGATGACCCGTGGTGACGACGACGTTGCCGTCCTCGGTGATGTTGACCTGCGCGGAGGATTCACCGCCGGCGTTGAACCAGAAGCCGGAGGCGGCGCCCCTGCCCCGCAGCTTGCCGTGGCCGTCGCCGAGCTTCGACTTGTAGTGATCCGAATTCAGCGCGGCTTCCACCGTCTCGGCATAGCCGATGCGCGGGAAGGTCGGACCGTGCGCGGCCTTGGTGCCTTCGCGCGCCGCGTTCTTCAGGCGGAACTCGAGCGGATCGATCTTTAAGGCTTCAGCGACCTCGTCGAGCACGCACTCGACGGCGTAGGCGCCGATCGGCGCGCCCGGCGCGCGATAGGCCGCGACCTTCGAGCGGTTGGAGCAGACGTCATAGCCTTCCGACAGCAGGTTCGGGATGTCGTAGGGCGTAAAGCTGCAGCCGGCGGCGCCGCGGATCGGCGAGCCCGGGAAGGCGCCGGCCTGCAGATAGAAGGTGCCGTGGGCGGCAACGATCTTGCCGTCCTTGGTGGCGCCAATCTTCACCGTGCTCTTCGAGCCCGAGGTGGGGCCGGTGGCGCGCATCACTTCCTCTCGCGTCATCACCATCTTCACCGGGCGGCCGGACTTTTTCGCCAGCATGGTGGCGACCGGTTCGAGATAGACGATGGTCTTGCCGCCAAAGCCGCCGCCGATCTCGGCGGGGATGGCGCGGATGTCGCTCTGCGGGATGCCGGTCAGCATCGACGTCATCGCGCGCACCATGAACTGGCCCTGGCTGGAGCTCCAGATCGTGGTCTTGTTGTCGGGCGCCACGGAAATCAGGCAGGCGTGCGGCTCGATATAGCCCTGGTGAACGGGCCGCGTGGTAAAGGTGCGCTCGATGACGAGGTCGGCCTTTTTAAAACCTTCGGCGATGTCGCCCTTCTTGTGCTCGAGGCGGCCGGCGATGTTGGACGGCTTGCCCTCGAACCTGTTGAACTCGTGCAGGATCGGGGCGTCGGGCTTGATCGCGTCCTCGATCTCGATCGTCCACGGCAGCACTTCGTAATCGACCTCGATCAGCGCGCAGGCTTCCGCCGCGATCGCTTCCGTGGTAGCCGCGACGGCGGCGACGGGGTGGCCGGGGAACAGCGCCTTGTCGCGCGCCATCACGTTGCGGCACATCCAGCGCATGTCCTGGATGCCCAACATCACCGCGCCCTTCTCGATCGTGAAATCGACGATGTCCTTCGAGGTGACGACGGCCTTCACGCCCGGCAGCTTTTCGGCTTTCGAGGTGTCGATCGAGCGGATGCGGGCATGCGGGTGCGGGCTGCGCAGCACCTTGCCCCAGATCATGCCGGGCATCGTGGTGTCGGCGGCGAACTGCGCGCGGCCGGTGACCTTGTCCATACCGTCAGGACGAATGGTGCGCTGGCCGATCCACTTGTTGTTGGTGACGACGTTCATGATGCTGTCTCCCGCTTATTGCGCGCGCATTTCGGCGGCGGTGTCCATCACCGCACGGACGATCTTGTCATAGCCGGTGCACCGGCACAGGTTGCCGGCGAGCCAGTAGCGGACTTCTTCTTCGCTCGGGTCCGGATTGCGCTTGAGCAGCGCGTCGGAGGCGACCAGCATGCCCGAGGTGCAGATGCCGCACTGAAGCGCGGCCATCTCCAGGAACTTCTGCTGCAGAGGATGCAGCTTGTCGCCATGCGCCATGCCTTCGATGGTACCGATCTCGTGGCCTTCGGATTCGACCGCGAGCATCAGGCAGGCGCAGACCAGTTCGCCGTCGAGCGTGATCGAGCAGGCGCCGCAGTCGCCGGAAGCGCAGCCCTCCTTGGAGCCGGTGAGCGCCAGCGGCCCGCGCAACGCATCGAGCATGGTGTCGGACGGCTCGCAGAGGAATTCCATCGGCTCGCCGTTGATCGTGGTGGTGACGTGAACTTTGGCCATGAACTATTTCCCTTGAGCGCGTTTGGCGGCGATGGCGGCGGTGCGCTTGAGCAGCACGCCGGCCACCTTGGTGCGATAGGCGATGGTGCCGCGCTTGTCGTCGATCGGACGGCAGGCGGCGGAGCACGCGGCGGCCGCTTTCGCCAGCGCCGCGTCGTCGAGCTTTGAGCCGATCAGCGCTTTCGCGGCGTCCTCGACCAAAAGGACGGTCGGCGCCGCCGCGCCGAGGCCGACGCGGGCGGCGGTGACGGTGCCGTCCTTGATCGTCAGGCTGACGCCGACGCCGACCACGGCGATGTCCATCTCGGTGCGCGGGATCATGCGCAGATAGGCATCGCTCGATCCGGCCGGACGCGGCGGCAGCGTGAAGCTGACCAGAATCTCGCCGGGCTTCAGATTGGTGCGGCCGGGACCGGCGGGAAATTCCTCCACCTTGAGCTCGCGGCGGCCGTTCGGGCCCTGGATGGCGACGACGGCTCCGGCGGCGACCATTGCGGGGACGCTGTCGCCGGCGGGCGAACCGTTGCAGAGATTGCCGCCGGCGGATGCGCGGCCCTGCACCTGCTTGGAACCGATCAGGTTGACCGCCTCCAGCACGCCGGGCCAGACTTTCCCGAACGTCTCGTGATCGTGCAGCGCCATGCCGGAGACGGCGGCGCCGATGCGGAATCCGCCATCGGCGGTCTGCTCGATCTGCATCATCTCGGGGATTTTCTTGATGTCGACGATCACGCCGGGCTTGAGCATCCCGGAGCGCATTTGCACCAGAAGATCGGTGCCGCCAGCCAGAATACGCGCGGCGCTGCCGGCTTTCGCAAATGCGCCGATCGCTTCGTCAAGCGTGTTCGGCGCCAGGTATCGGAGTTCCGTCATGGATTCCGCAATCTCCCTCTTTGTCTGCCCGCCCCATATGGGCGAGGCCTTATCCCGGCCCGGCAGTGCGGGTGAGCCTACACGGGGATGGCCGTTTGGAACAGCCTGTCAGACCGGGTTGAACCGGCGGTCTCCCATGCGCGCGGCGGGGCTTGCGTGGCGGATTGCACCGAGGCGATCGGCTGTAGCCCGCCATGAGCGCCAGCGACATGCGGGAACGATGGTCCCGCATATCGCTTCATGGCGGGCTACAGGCCGGAGCGTTGGCTAATTCGGGCCGCCGGTCTAAAATGTGACTTTCGGATTCACATTTCGCGGGGACATGGATGCCGCTTTCGAGACTGCTACTTGCTGCCGCGGTATCCGTGTCCCTCTCCTCGCTCGCCATCGCCCAACCTGCCCCCGGCCCGGTTCGTGCGCCACGGCCGGTTGCCGCACCGGCGCCCGGACAACAGCCGCCAGCCGCAGCCCCCCGCGCCCCCCGTGCGGCGGCGTGTCACAACGGCCAGTCGTTCGACCGTTTCCTGGCAGACCTCAAGCAGCGGGCGGTGGCCGAGGGCGTGTCGCAGCGCTCGCTGGCCGAGGCGGCACCGTACCTCACCTACAACCAAGGCATCGTCAACCGCGACCGCGGCCAGCGTGTGTTCGGCCAGGTATTCACCGAATTCTCGCGCAACCGGGCGTCCGAAGGCGCGGCACGGAACGCGCAGGCGCAGATCAGGAAGCATGCGGCGGCGTTCGCGCGCGCCGAAAAGGAATATGGCGTACCGCCGGCTGTCATCGCCGCATTCTGGGGACTGGAGAGTTCGTTCGGCGCCGAGCTCGGCAATTTGCACACGCTGCCCTCGCTGGTGTCGCTGGCCTATGACTGCCGCCGCTCCGAGATGTTCCAGAAGGAGACCATCGCGGCGCTAAAAATCATCGACCGCGGCGATCTCTCGGCTTCCGAGATGATCGGCGCCTGGGCCGGCGAGCTCGGCCAGACGCAGTTTCTGGCGACGCATTACTTCAACTACGCGGTGGACTATGACGGCGATGGCCACCGCAACCTGTTGCGCAGCGCGCCCGACGTGATCGGCTCGACCGCGAACTACATCGCCAACGGATTGAAATGGCGGCGCGGCGAGCCGTGGCTGCAGGAAGTGCGCGCGCCGCCAAACTTCCCCTGGGAGCAGGCCGATCTCACGACCAAACTCTCGCGCGCCAAATTCGCGCAACTCGGCGTCACCTATCCCGACGGCAGGCCGCTGCCGAACGACGATATGCAGGCTTCGCTGCTGCTGCCGATGGGCCGCACCGGC
Organism: uncultured Bradyrhizobium sp.; assembly: GCA_964609175.1. GTDB lineage: Bacteria > Pseudomonadota > Alphaproteobacteria > Rhizobiales > Xanthobacteraceae > Bradyrhizobium. The sequence continues at coordinate 105,216 of CAZSRR010000012.1, read as the reverse complement.
CCCGCGTTTCTGGCGTACGCCAATTTCGCCGCCTACACCGAGTGGAACAACTCGCTGATCTATTCGACCACCGCGGCCTATCTCGCCAGCCGCATCGCCGGCGCCCCGCCGATGCGGCAGCCATCGGCGCCGGTCGCGCAACTGCCGCTCAACGAGCTGAAAGAGCTGCAGCAGCTTCTGGTGCGCGCCGGCTTCAATGTCGGCAAGGTCGACGGCATCATGGGGCAACTGAGCCGCACGGCCGTGAAGGCAATGCAGGTGAAGTATGGTTTGCCTGCGGATTCCTGGCCGACGGCCGAATTGCTGGAGCGGATGCGCGGGGTGCCGCGGCAAGGCGCGCTGAACTGAGTCCACCCTCCGCCGTCATTCCCCGCCATCGGGTTTCGCCTCCGGCGAGCCCATCGGGGAATCCGGTACGCCGAGACCTCTCGGATCAATCGCAATTGACCTGGAATACTGGGTCGCCCGGTCAAGCCGGACGATGACGGCTTGAATGTGGTTGAATTTCTTCCATCATCGCCCCATCTCGAACGAGCCTTATTCTCCCCGGGGCATCATTCCACATCACGAAAAGAGCATCACATGTCTTTCCACGACGCTACCGTACCCGCCTTTCTGCAGATCCTCGGCAGCCTTTCCGGCCTGCTTGCCAAGGCGGAGGCGCATTGCAAGGCGAAGAACATCCAGCCCGAAGTGCTGCTCAACGCACGGCTTTATCCGGACATGTTTCCGCTGGTTCGGCAGGTGCAGACGGTATGCGATTTCGCGATGAAGACCTGCGCGCGACTGACCGGCAACGAGGTGCCTTCGGTGCAGGATACCGAGAAGAGCTTCGAGGAATTGCAGCAGAGGATTGCTAAGGCAACCGACTATGTGAAATCGTTCAAGCCGGCGCAGTTCGAGGGCGGCGACAGCCGCGAAGTCACCTTCCCGATCGGCCCGAACAACAGCATGACGATGAAAGGCCAGCAATACCTCGTCAATTTCGCGTTTCCGAATTTCTATTTCCACGCCGCCACCGCGCACGGCATTCTGCGGCACAACGGCGTCGAGATCGGCAAGCGCGATTTCCTCGGCGTGAGGTAATATTCAGCGCAGCGAGGCCAGTTCGCGCGCGAGGTTATCGCGGGCCGGCCGGTCATATTTCGCGGCGAACGCCGCATCGGGAAAGATGACCGGCCGCGCCGCAAAGCGGGCGAGCACGCCGGCGCGGCCGGCGCGATAGGCGGCCTCCGGCACGTGACAAAATTCCCGCCGGATCGCGGCGGCATAGGCGTCGTAGCGCGCCGGCGCGGCGGCAAGGATGCCGAGGTCGATCGAGATCAGGACGGCGCCGAGGCGATCGTCCGCCTCGACGTCATGCGATTTGGTCAGGCGGATCAGGCGGGCGACTTCGTCCTTGATGTCTGCACGGACGTGCTGTTCGGCGAGTTGGGCGCTGCGTTCTTCATTGTCGGCGCGCGTCGCATCGTAGACGAAGTCGTGCCACCAGATTGCTTCAGTGAGGATTTCGCGCTCGCGCGGCGAGAGATTTTCGACGCGCGCGAGTGCGGCGAGGCAGTCCTCGATATGGGCGAGGTTGTGGTAGTGACGGTTTGGAGCGGAATAAGCGGCGACAAGCTGTTCGCGGTTCATCGGTGTCACACCACGACGCAAACCGACCCTACCGCATCGTGATCGCGAGACCGCTGAGGTCGGCGTTCGCCATCAGCCCGACCTGGTGGCCGGTCAATTCGAGCACTGCGCCCTTCTGGTTGGTCAGCACGATACCGCGGGCGCCTCGCCCGACCGCAATGCCTGCGCCGGCGGCACCGTAGACGCCTTCGACGTCGGATGGACGCCAGATGTTGCTGACGCGGCCGCGCAATACGGTCTTCGAGCCGCCGAACACCAGGCCGTAGTCGATACCGCCGGTCGAGAGCGGATAGCGCCGTCCGCGAAAATTCAGCACGCCGCTGCCGCCGGAGCCGCCGATGATCCAGCCCGCCTTGTAGATCGTCAGCTGCACATAGCCCTCGTCGGCGCGCGCGACGGACGACAGCGCGACGCCGGTCAGGGCCACCAACGCAAGCACGGCGACGCGAAGGACGGATGGCATTTTCATGGATCGTATCTCCAGAGATCTTGCAGAATCGGAAGGTTCGGCAGGCATTGCGGCATGTTTTGAGTCGCAACCGGCGGACTGTATCCGATCGGCGCGAGACGCCAAAGTGCATTCGGTCTCATGCAAAACGGTGGATGCACGGCCGCGCCGCGCCTTCGACATATTTTCATCACGATTGCACCGGCAAAAAATGCCGGCAGTTGTGAACTGGATTACTTCAAGCGCCGTGACGTTGCGCTATCTCGTGCGCGGCGAATTTGACGGGGAACTTTCAGCTATCGGCGGGTCGTACGCGCCGCGCCGCTGCCTTTCCAGCGAGGCAGCGGCGCGTTAGGTTCCAGGCGACCGTCCGCACATGAAGGTGTTCCATGGCTTCGATCCAGCATTTCGCGCCGCCCGCCGGCGTCAAGTCGCCGCCGCTCTCGTTCGCCGCGCGTACCGGCGACCTGCTGTTCATCTCGGGCATTCCGGGATTTGACGACAAGGGCGCGCTGGCGGACGGTTTTGAGGCGCAGTTCGGCTGCGTCGTCGCCAACATCAAGCGCATCCTGGACGAAGCGGGCGCGACGTTTCGTGACCTGGTCAAGGTCAACGTGCTGCTGACCCGCGCCTCCGACGTCGCCACCATGAACGCGCTGTATGCCGCGGCGTTCGGCCCGGCGCCCTACCCGGCCCGCACCACCTGCGTGGTGGTGGCGCTGCCCGATCCGAAAATGCTGATCGAAATCGAAGGCGTGGCGTCGCTGGCGAAGACGTAGGGCGGATTAGCGAAAGCGTAATCCGCCATTCGCGGGCAGACTCAGCGGATTACGCTTCGCTAATTCGCCCTCACGGCCTCGGCATCGTCTCCTTCAACTGCTCGCCGACAAAATTCGCGGCGTGGCGATAGGCGGCGTCGTTGTCGCCGCGGAACGTCACGGTTCGCCGCATCAGCAGTTTCTCGGCTTCGAGGTCCAGCAGCTGGATCTCGCCCCATTGCACCAGCGTGCTCATCTTGCGGATGCCGCCATAGACCACGAGGCGGGCGCCTGACTTGCGCGCGGCGGCGATGAACAGCTCCTGCGACAGGGTGGTGGCGGTGCAGGGAGGATTTTGGCACTCGATCGGCACCACGCGATAGTCGCCGAGTGCTGCCAGATTTTCGCGCAGCAGGTTGGCAAACGACGCCACGCGGGTCTGGTGCTCGGCGCTCTGGTCCGCGACCTCGCCCGACGTGTCGAAGTAATCGAAATCGGCGACCGCTACGGCAATCGGCGCCGCCGCCGCCAATCCCGTCGGCAACGACACCGCGGCGATCGCGGAGAGCAGGGTCAATACGGCGCTTGCGACGCCGTACCGGCGTGGTGCGCCCCGCCGGTTTACCGTGTGCATCATGCTTCGCCTCCGTCAGCCGGTTCCGTATCGCCCTTGTACAAGCCTACACGCTTGCTATCCTCAGCCCAAACCAAAAGCAGAGGAAACGCGCCATGCCCCTTCTTCAGAACCATATTGCGGTCATTACCGGCGCAGGCTCCGGCATCGGGCGTGCGATTGCGATCGGCTATGCGCGCGAGGGGGCGCGTGTGGTGCTGCTCGATCGCGACGAGAAGGCGGTCGCCGAGGCGGCGAAGGAAATCCGCGACGCCGGCGGTGCTGCGGACAGCTTCGCGCTCGATGTCGCCAAACGTGAAGACTGCGTGGCGATGGCCAGGCAGATCGCAGACAAGGTCGGCCAGGTCTCCATCCTGGTCAACAATGCCGGCATCGTGCGCCGCAACGGCATGCTGGGCGCGGCGGAGAACGTGATCAGCGACTGGGAAGACATCATCGCGGTCAACCTCACCGGCGTCTTCAACGTGACGCATGCGTTTCTCGCACCTTTGCGCGCCAGCAAGGGCCGCATCGTCAATATCGGCTCGATCCAGTCGTTCGTGCATGTGCGCACGCCAAGTTCGCCGGCCTACACGGCGTCCAAGCACGGCGTGCTCGGCTTCACCAAGGCGCTCGCCGCCGAACTCGGCAAGGAAGGCGTCCGCGTCAACGCGATCGGCCCCGGCTTCATCGCGACGCCGCTGAACGCCAACGCCCGCGCCAACAATCCGGAACTGGTGAAGACGTTCATGGATCATACGCCGCTGGGCCGCGCCGGCACCGCAGAAGACATCGTGGGCCCCGCGATCTTTCTCGCGTCCGATCTGTCGGCCTATGTGTCGGGGTCGATCGTGATGGTCGATGGCGGCTACCAGGCGGTGTGAGCCGTGTCCAACGCCCCGCACTTCGACATCGACGTTGCCTCGTTCTGGGCCGATCCCTATCCGGCGCTGGCGCGGATGCGGAAGGAGGCGCCGATCGCGTTCGTGCCGCAGCTCGGCTCCACCCTGTTCACCCGCCGCGACGACATTTTTTCGCAGGAGAAGCGCATCGACGTGTTCTCCTCGCACCAGCCGAACGGGCTGATGAACGTGCTGATGGGCCACAACATGATGCGCAAGGACGGTGAGGCGCACATGGCCGAACGGCAGGCGATGTTTCCCGCGGTGTCGCCGCGAACGGTGCGCGATACCTGGGTCAGGAAATTTCAGGCCCATGCCGACCGCATCCTCGATGAACTCGCCCCCAAAGGCTATGCCGACCTCTGCAAGGAGCTGGCGCTGCCGCTGTCGGCCGAATACCTGAAGGACGTCACCGGGCTGACCAACATGCGCTACCAGGACATGGACGCGTGGTCGCAGGCGATGATCGACGGCATCGCCAACTATGGCGGGAACAAGGAAGTCGAAGCGCGCTGCCATGCCGCCACCGCGGGGATCGATGCCGCGATCGACGACATGCTTCCGGTGGTCCGGAAGCATCCGAACGCCTCGATCCTCAGCGTGCTGCTGGCGTCGGGGCAGAACATGGAAAGCATCCGCGCCAACATCAAGCTGGCGATATCGGGCGGCCAGAACGAACCGCGCGATGCCATCAGCGGCGCGATCTGGGCGCTGCTGACGCATCCCGAACAGCTCGCGCTGGTGCGCGACGGCAAGGCGAAATGGATCGACGTGTTCGAGGAATATGCGCGCTGGATCGCGCCGATCGGGATGTCGCCGCGCCGTGTCGCCAAGCAATGGCGCTACGAGGGCGTCGACTTCGAGCCGGAAGATCGCGTGTTCTTCATGTTCGGCTCGGCCAATCGCGACGAAGCCTGTTTCGATGCGCCCGAGCGCTTCGATATCACCCGCGACACGCAGAAAAGCATCGCCTTCGGCGCCGGGCCGCATTACTGCGCCGGCGCGTTCGCCTCGCGCGCCATGGTCGCCGATGTCGCACTGCCGAGCACGTTCGCGCGACTGAAGGGCCTGCGGCTCGGCGACAGCGAGCCGGTCAGGATCGGCGGCTGGGCGTTTCGCGGACTGCTCAATCTGCCGGTGACGTGGGATGTCGCGTAGACCGGTACAGTCGCCTGACGTTCGCGAAAATGGCAGTGATCAGCAAAATCGTCACGACGTCTCACCTCGGTCGTCATTCAGCGGATGCAGCCGCATCGCCTGAAACATCCAGTGCATGGCGAGGTACCAGAGATAACCGCCGACGGCGCCGCACACCGTGAGAATGACGACGTTGGCGGTGCGGAGCTCGCCGCTCCACCACAGCATTCCGCCGACCCAGAGGATCGTGAAAGCAACCGCGCCCAGTTTCAACCGCCTAGCCTGATCCATGGCCGTCTCCCGATGGGTGATATTCACTCATCTGAACGCCATTGCCGCGCCGCACCGTGAGATGCGTCACGTTGAAAGGGGGGGCTCGATCGAACGGTCGCGCCCTCGCCTGCATAAGCGTCACGGCATGGGCCAACGGCACGTGCGACTGCGAGCCGTCGCGTTCGCGCAAGGTGACGCGGCCGTCCCGCATCTCGCGCTGGCCGACGATCGCCATGACCGGCACTGCCATGTCATGGGCCGCGACGATCCGCCGCGAAATCGTTTCCGCACCGTCATAGGCGACGGCGCGGATACCGGCCTCCTCCAACGCAGCCAGCACCTCCGCGCCGTATCCGGCCTGGTCCTGCGAGATCGGTGCGACCGCGACCTGGTCCGGCGAAAGCCAGAATGGCAGCACGCCGTCATAGTGCTCGAGCAGGATCGCGATCATGCGGCCGAGCGACCCGAAGATGGCGTGGTGGATCATCAGCGGCCGCGCGCGGCTGCCGTCGGGGGCGATGTAGAACGCGTCGAGCCGCTGCGGCAGTACGGCATCGAGCTGCACCGTGCCGCACTGCCAGGACCGGCCGAGACGGTCGCGTAACGAAAACTCCAGTTTAGGTCCGTAGAACGCGCCCTCGCCGGGATTGATACTAGGCACAAGGCCGCATTGCTGCGCAGCACTTGCGAGCATCGCCTCCAGCCGGTCCCACGTCGCATCGTCGCCCGCGCGCACTGCCGGCCGCGTCGACAGCGCCACCTCGTAGTCGGGAAAGCCAAGTTCGCGATAGACCTCGCCGAGCAGGGCAATGAAGCGCGAGACCTCGCCCTCCACGTCCTGCTCGCGGCAGAACACATGCGCGTCGTCCTGCTCGAAGGCGCGCGTGCGCATGATGCCGTGCAAAGAACCGGATGGCTCGTTGCGGTGGCAGGCGCCGAACTCGGCGTAGCGGATCGGCAGCTCGCGCCAGGAACGCAACCTCTTGTTGAAGATTTGCACGTGGCACGGGCACGACATCGGCTTCAGCGCCATCGCGTGGTCGCCGTCATCGACCCGGAACATGTGCTCGCCGAACTTGTCCCAATGGCCGCTGCGGGCCCAGAACTCCCGTGGCAGCAATTGCGGCGTGCGGACTTCGGCATAGAAAGCGCTCCGCATTTTGCGGCGGACATAGTCCTCCAGCACGCGGTAGAGCGCGTAACCGCGCGGATGCCAGAACACCATGCCTGGCGCGTCGTCCTGCACGTGCCAGAGGTTGAGTTTCACGCTGAGATTTCGGTGGTCGAGATCGTCCATGGCTATCTTCCTTGTGAGAGGGAAACAGCGCGGACGGGATCACCACAACGGAAAAGGCCCCGTCCGTCGCCGGCGGGGCCTTTTCTGGTGAAATACGCTTGTCTCTAGCGCGCGCAACCAGCAGGCGATCCGCCGTAAGCGGTCGCGGTGGTGGTCGATGCGGCTGAGAAGAGCAACTTCATGCGGCGTATATGGCGACAAATCGCGCAGGCGTCAACGCCGCCCGGTGGCGCGTCGATCGAACCCATCCGGGCCATGACGTTTGTCAGCGCGAGTATTGCGATCCGGGCGGTGGCTGCAGGCGGGAGTCGACCTTGGCTTGCGGCGGCTTGGGCTGCGGGGCCGAGGCGGCCTGCTGGGGCGGCGCCGGGGCTGGCGGCGCGGCCGCCGGCAGCAGTTTCTGCCTGATCTCCTCCTCGACGGCCCGCAGCGCCACGATGTTCTGCGCCATCTGCTCCTGTTTGGCGGCAAGCTGTTCGACGCTGCGCCGCACGGCGTCGAGTGTCGATGCCATCGGCACCAGCTGCCGTGACGGATCGCCGTAGTTCGAAGCCGCGGCCATCGGCCTTGTTGAGGGGACCGGCAGCAACATGCCAAGCGCCGGAGCTTGCGCGATCAGCAACTCCCTGATCTCTTCGCCATAGTTCTGCCAGCCGAGCGTGACGCCGACGCCGATGAGGACCGCAATGGTGAATCGGAAGAGAGAGCGGAACATGCGCCTGCCAATCGACGGCCGGGCCACCGCCGGCTGCCCTTCTCCAAAGCGATAGTGATAGGAAGACCCGGAAGCCGGCTGCGGACGCCGTCTCGCCAGACGCTGGTCGGACCGGACGCCCAGATCGCGCGCAAGCCCGTCGAACGCATCATCCGCCGTGAGCGGCGGGCTTTGCGAATATAACATGGATACCTCCACCGGCGATTCCGCCAAACCTTCGGGCGCAGATCCTTCGCCGCCAATTCCTTGGGCGAAAGAGGCAATCCTGGTTTGACCGAAGGGAGGCAGGGACGCAGCAAGGCTGGGGCGTTTGTGAGGTGGTCGCACGATAGCAGGCGACCGCCAGATCCGCCGCTATCCGAACCGCGCCCGCGAGCGTTCCCGCGCCTTCTCGGCCTCGACCTCGCGGTCGCGCGGCGGTGCGCTGGTCTGCAGCGACGCCAGCAGGCGCCGTGCGCTGTCGGACACTTCGGACACCGCGCGATTGAACGCCTCGGCGTTGGTCTGCGACGGCGAATTGAAGCCGGACAGCTTTCGCACGAATTGCAGCGCGGAGGCGTGGATTTCCGCGTGCGTGGCCGGTGGTTCGAAATTGAACAGCGTCTTGATGTTGCGGCACATGGCTCTCTCCTTCGCCGGTCGTCGATCAAGGACGAACCGGCCGTGCAAAATCCGACCTCATGGCCCATTCTTGCATGGATCACGCGGCGCGTTCACCCCGTCAGCACCTGCAGCAGGGAGTTCCCGATAACGCATGCGACCTGCCAGGTCGTCGGACAAGAAGGCGGCAGGAAGAACGCGATTTCGCACCGCATCAAATCGTCGCCGCACCGGTCGCTCATTATTTGAGCGTGCATCGGCGCAATGCCTCCGCTTGAATTGGCTGACGTTACGAATCGTGGGCAAGGCCCGCACGAACAAAACAACAAAGCGGAGGACCGGATGCGAGGGCTTGCATCACTCGCCCTGCTCGCCTGCGTATTGATGTCGGGCGGCGCGGCACTCGCTGTCGACAGGGGCCAGTTCGGCCACGTGCCGCCCGACATCCGCGCATGGTTCAAGAGCGTGATCGCGCCCAACGGCGTGCCCTGCTGCGATGAGTCGGATGGGCACCGCACCAGCTACGACGTGCGTGACGGCGCCTATTGGGTACCGATCGAGGGCCAGTGGATGCAGGTGCCTGAGCGGGCGGTAATCCGCGATCAGGGCAACCCGATCGGCGAGGCCGTGGTGTGGTACGTGCACCACCGTGGCAGCATCATCATCAGTTGCTTCGTGCCGGCCGACGCCGTGTAGCGCGCCGGAGGACGTCCTGCACTGACGCCCCGAAACTTCCGTGCCGTAGCGCCGTAATACCGTGCATGCTATGGCGCGGCGATGAACTCAGAACCGGAAAATGACAGAGGCCGCGCCACGATGCGCTGGATCCTCGCCGCGTTCTACGCTGCGGCGGGCATCGCGCATCTCGTCGTGCCGGACAAGCTGTTGGCGATCACGCCGTCCTGGGTACCGTTTCCATCGCGCGTGATCTTCATCACCGGCATCTGCGAGATCCTCGGCGCGGTCGCGCTGGTGACGCGACCGCTGCGTCGGTGGGCCGGGATCGCGCTCGCCGCCTACGCGGTCTGCGTCTGGCCGGCGAATTTCAAGCACGCGATGGAGGGGATCGACCTGCCCTACATCGCCAGCAGCTGGTTCTACCACGGCCCGCGGCTGGCGTTTCAGCCGGTCCTGATCTGGTGGGCGCTGTACTGTTCCGGCGTGATCGACTGGCCGAGACGGCGATCACCCGCGCCTTGAGCGGCCCCTCAAAAGCCCTCAAGGGCGGTTGGAGGAAGAGCTCAGTCCCCGCTCTCAAGGCCACCCATATGCTTCTGGGTATAGAGCTCGAGGCCAATGCGCTTGATCAGGTCGAGCTGGGTTTCGAGGAAGTCGATGTGATGCTCCTCGTCCTTCATCAGCTGCTCGAACAGGTCGCGCGAGACATAATCCTTGACGCCGTGGCAGTAAGTGGCCGCTTCCTGGTACAGCGTGCGCGCGGAGATCTCGGCGGCCAGGTCGCATTCGAGGATTTCCTTGACGTTCTGGCCGATGCGGAGCGGATCGAGCACCTGCATGTTGGGGAACCCGTCGAGGAATAAAATCCGGTCGGTGAATTTGTCGGCGTGTTCCATCTCCTCGATGGATTCCTTGCGCCAGACCTTGGCCATTTCCAACAGGCCCCAGTTGTTCAGAATCCGGTAGTGCAGCCAGTACTGGTTGATCGCCGTCAACTCGCTCCGCAGGCCCTTGTTGAGATAGTCGATGACTTTTGGATCGCCCTGCATGATGCACTCCGCTCTTCCGAGGCCAAAGTCGGCCTGAACCTGAATTTAGAATGCTTCTAAATCAGTTTCCAGCCGAGAGCAACTGTCTCGCAAGAAAAGCGGTGGAAGCGCAGGATTTTGGGCGGTTTTCAGCAGGCCGCGAGCGCGAAAGCCCCGGTAACTTCCTGGGCGGCGGCCTCATCATTCGCCGCCTGGCGGGTATGGGGGCAGCCGGCGCAGCATTCCTTGGCACAGGCGCCCAGCGCATCGTCAATGATGGTCTTGATCGTGCGAGCGCAGCGACCGCATTCGGCGCTGCAGCCGAGGCATCCGTAAATCTGCTTGGCATTCCGCGGCGCGTCCGAAGCTGCACTCACGGCATTCCGGACATCGTGGTCGCTCAAGACGTTGCAGGAACAGACGATCATGGAAACGCGAGAACCCTGGATGATGCCACCTCATCGATATTTAAGAGCGCGACGAGATGCAAAAGGAAAAGGCGCATTTTCAAGCAATTCCAAACTGATGCCGCAAAAACTCTGGAATGAATCCAAATCGTTGTCGTTGATCTTGATCACGCTTTTGCAGATTTCCGGGACGGCGTTGGCATTGCGCCTCCAGGCGTGAATGGTAATTTGGCACCTAAGGACTGGCGTTCAGGTGCCTTGTCATCCCGTCGTTCATTGATCATTCAAGCAAAATGTGGAACTTTCGCCCCCGATAAAATCCAAAACCCTTTGCCACTTACGAGAAAGGTGGGGCCATGAAGAAGACGTTGCTGGCGCTCGGCGCCGCTGCCGCATTGACCATTTCCGCCGTTGCGGTTCCCGCGCCCGCGCAGGCGCAGCGCGGCGTTGCCGCGGGCGTTGCCGCCGGCCTGCTTGGCGGCGCCATTGTCGGCGGCGCAATCGCTTCGCAGCACGGCTATTACGGCCCAGGCTATTATGCGCCTGGCTACTATGGCGGCGGTCCGGCCTATGTGGTCGATCCCGGTTACGGCGAATCCTGCTTCTGGCAGCGCCAACGATTCTGGGACGGTTATGGCTGGCGGGTTCGCAACGTCAGGGTTTGCGACTAGCGCTTGCCTCGCGCTGCACACAGCGCGCGTTCATCTTCATTAAATCTGCAATCACATTTGCCCGGGAAAGCACGGCTTTCCCGGGCAAATTGCTGTTCCGGCCTTAAAAAACCGTTTTTTTCGATCACGGTTTCGAGACGTTTACTTTCGATTGACTGAGGTGCGCTTCTGTAGCGAAACGGCAGTTCGAAACAGCGTATGAGTCACCGTAAACCCGGCGCATCACAGCGTCACTCCAGGAGAATCCAGGACATGAAGAAGACATTTGCTGCCTTCGTCGCAGTCGCAACGGTTGCTGGTGCGCTGGCCTCGACGCCGGCCCAGGCGCAGCGCGGCGTCGCCGCCGGCGTCGCAGCCGGCCTGCTCGGCGGCGCGATCATCGGCGGTGCGATTGCCTCCAGCCGCCCGGCCTATGGCGGTCCAGTGTATGTCGAAGAAGCGCCCTACCCGGCTTGCCGCATGGTCCGCGAGCGCTTCTGGGACGGCTACGACTGGCGCTATCGCCGCGTCGAGGTCTGCAACTGATCTGATCTTCGCGCACGAAACTGCTGCGATCAAAGCCCGGCCGGCGTCTCGGCCGGGCTTTTTCATTGCGGCAAGAAATGTCCTGTAGCCCGGGCGAGCGCAGCGACCCCGGGGACAGTAGCGATAGCACCGACGGATATTTCGTTTGGCTGGCTCCACTCCCGGGGTCGCTGCGCTCGCCCGGGTTACGAACACAGCACTACCGTCCACCGCTCATCGAACGCAGCACGGCTTCGCTCGGCCAGCAATCCACCTTCAGCCCCGCCGACTTCTGATACGCGCCCAACGCCGCTCGCGTCTGCATGCCGGCCTTGCCGTCGAGCTTGTCCTTGTAGAGGCCGATGCGCGTCAGGTGCCGCTGCATGGCTTCGACATCGGCGGAGCGCAACTGCGTCGAGGCCGACCAAGGGGTGGCGAACGGTTGCGGGTTCACCATGCGGTCGGCGAGATGGCCGACGAACAGCACGTAGAGATCCGAAAAATTATATTCCTTGATGACGAAGTAATTCTTCGTCGTGAGGAACGCCGGACCATAGATGCCTTCGACCTGCAGCAACGACGCCGGCTGCGCCTGCTCGGCTGCACTCAGCCTCTGTCCGCGCACCGGCACGAAGCCCGCGCGCAGCCATTCGGCGATCGGCTTCGTGACCGCGGGCACGCCCATGGTGCAGTCGACATTGGCGGGCGCCCTGACCTCATAGGCCCAGCGCACACCGGGTTGCCAGCCCTTGTTGACGAGCTGCTGCGCGGCGGAGGCCAACGCGTCCGGCACCGAGTGCCAGATGTCGACGCGGCCGTCGCCGTCGAGATCGATGCCGTGCTTGTAATATTCCGACGGCAGGAACTGCGTGAGACCGGTCGCACCGGCCCAGGACGAACGGAATTCTTTTCGCGCGACGACACCCTCGCCGAGCAGTTTTAGCGCAAAGATGAACTCGCCCCGGAACTGATCCTTGCGCCGGCCGACATAGGCCTGCGTCGCCACCACGCGCAGCGTGTCGTAGGGCAGCCGGTAGCGGCCGTAGTCGGTCTCGCGGCCCCAGATCGCGAGCACGACGCTTCCGGGAACACCAAAGCGCTTTTCGATTTCGCCGAGCGCCGCGCGATGCTTCTGCATCAGCTTCTGGCCCTCGGCCGCCAGCCGCGCGATGGAAGCTTCCTTGACGTAGTCGGCCGGCACCTGGACGAACTCCGCCTGCGACGGCGCTCCGGTGGCGGGCCGGCCCGGCAGGATCAGGTCGGGCAGTTTGTAATCAGGCTCGAGCCCCTGCGTCTCGCGATCGAACGTCGCGCGCGACACGCCGGCGGCCTGCGCCTCCGGCCAAAGCGAAGCGATGAATTGGGTGAAGGCGGCGTCGGCAGCGTGGGCGGGAATATTTCCGATCAGGCTCGCGAGAAACGCCAACAGAAGAAAAGTTAGTTGCCGCACGTCGCCAGACAATCACAGAGCTCAGGCTTCAGCGAGATCGAGACGGGTCTCGACTCGCTCGATGCGCGTAGACAGCCTATCGATACGCTCCGAGAGCTCCGCCACTTTTACATGGACTTGAGCCATTTCGCGCTCAAGACCTCCGACCCGCAGCTTCACTTCGCGCACGTCGTCACGCAACGCGTCGACCGCGCCACGGATATGGCGCAAATGCTCAAGAACGATATTGTCTGACTCGGCCATGGTGTCAGCCTATCACAGCAGACGGCGATTGTGAACCGAAGCCGTTGCCCCTCGTCAATGTCCGGCGGCGTGCTTGGAATGCGCCGTCGAGTCGTTCGACAGCTTGTCGACATAGGCAATGCCGATCGCCGACAGGATGAAGACCGTGTGGATGATGGTCTGCCACATCACGCCGGCCTCGGTGTAGGTGCTCTTGCCCGAGGCCAGGTTGCCGGCCTCGATGAAGGTGCGCAGCAGATGGATCGACGAGATGCCGATGATCGCCATTGCGAGCTTGATCTTCAGCACGCTGGCGTTGACGTGGCTGAGCCATTCCGGCTGGTCGGGATGGCCTTCCAGATTGAGGCGCGAAACGAAGGTCTCGTAGCCGCCGACGATGACCATCACCAGCAGGTTCGAAATCATCACCACGTCGATCAGGCCCAGCACCAAGAGCATGATCTGCTGTTCGCTGAAATCGAAGGCGTGGAGAAACAGATGCCACAGCTCCTTCAGAAACAGCACGACATAGACGCCCTGCGCCACGATCAGGCCGATGTAGAGCGGCAACTGCAGCCAGCGCGAGCTGAAGATCAGCATCGGGATCGGACGCAGCGCCTTCCGCTGGGCTTCGGGTGGCAAGGGTGTTTCGGGCGTGAGGGACATCGGGGCTGGCTCGCTGGCGGGATTGGATCGCGGAATGACGCAATATCTACGAACTGTATCACCACCGTGTGAAGCGACAACTGGCCGCAGCGCAAACGCCGCGGCCACCACGCAAACGCCGCTATTTCCTCACCGCGTCAGCTTCTTGTACTTCACGCGGTGCGGAATGATGCTGTCCTGGCCGAGCCTTCGCATCTTGTCCTTTTCGTAATCCTGGAAGTTGCCTTCGAACCATTCGACGTGGCTGTCGCCTTCGAAGGCCAGGATGTGGGTCGCGATGCGGTCGAGGAACCAGCGATCGTGGCTGATGATCACGGCGCAGCCGGCAAAATCCTCCAGCGCCTCTTCCAGCGCGCGCAGCGTGTCGACGTCGAGATCGTTGGTCGGTTCGTCGAGCAACAGCACGTTGGCGCCGGACTTCAGCATTTTTGCCAGGTGCACGCGGTTGCGTTCGCCGCCCGACAGCGCCCCGACCTTCTTCTGCTGGTCGGCGCCCTTGAAGTTGAAGGCCGAGCAGTAGCCGCGCGAATTGACTTCCTTCTTGCCGAGCAGGATCAGTTCGTTGCCGCCGGAAATCTCCTCCCAGACCGTCTTCTTGCCGTCGAGCGCGTCGCGCGACTGGTCGACGTAACCGAGATGCACGGTCTCGCCGACCGTGATAGTGCCCTTGTCGGGGGTTTCCTGCTTGGTGATCATCCGGAACAGCGTGGTCTTGCCGGCGCCGTTCGGGCCGATCACGCCGACGATGCCGCCCGGCGGAAGCTTGAAGGTGAGATTGTCGATCAGCAGACGATCGCCAAAACCTTTGCTGAGGCCCTCGAAATCGACCACGTTGGCGCCGAGGCGCTCGGCGACGGGGATGACGATCTGTGCGGTCTGGGTCTGCTTCTCGCTCGCCTTCTTGAGCAGTTCCTCATAGCGCTGGTAGCGGGCTTTCGACTTGGCCTGGCGGGCCTTCGGCGATGACGCGACCCACTCCTGTTCGCGGGCCAGCGTTTTCTGGTGGGCGGCGTCTTCGCGGCCTTCCTGCTCGAGGCGCTTCTGCTTCTGCACCAGCCAGGACGAGTAATTGCCCTCGTAGGGGATGCCGCGGCCGCGGTCGAGTTCGAGAATCCAGCCGGTGACATTGTCGAGGAAGTAGCGGTCGTGGGTCACGATCAGGATCGCGCCGGGATAGTTGCGCAGATGGCCTTCCAGCCACGACACCGACTCGGCGTCGAGATGGTTGGTCGGTTCGTCCAGCAGCAGCAGTTCCGGCTGGTCGAGCAGCAGGCGGCACAGCGCGACGCGGCGGCGTTCGCCGCCCGACAGCTTGGTCACGTCGGCGTCGTCGGGCGGACAGCGCAGCGCGTCCATCGCCTGGTCGACCTTGCTGTCGAGATCCCAGAGGCCGGCGGCCTCGATCTCGTCCTGCAGCTTGGTCATCTCGTCGGCGGTCTCTTCCGAATAGTTCATCGCCAGTTCGTTGTAGCGATCGAGGATCGCCTTCTGCTTGGCGACGCCTTCCATGACGTTCTCGCGCACCGACTTGGCGGGATCGAGCTGCGGCTCCTGCTCGAGGTAGCCGACGCGGGCGCCCTCCGCGACCCAGGCCTCGCCGCTATATTCCTTGTCGATGCCGGCCATGATCTTGAGCAGGGTCGACTTGCCGGAACCGTTGACGCCGAGTACGCCGATCTTGGCGTCGGGATAGAACGACAAATGGACGTTATCGAGCACCTTCCGGGTCGGGTAGCTCTTGGTCAAACCCTGCATGAAATAGACGAACTGGCGCGCCATCGAGAGCCCTTGGAATCAGTGGATTTTACGGAAATTTGCTGCCGCTGATGTAGCGGCGCGGCCGCCAAAGGGCAACCGCACGGACCCGTTTTCCATGGGTTCACCACGGGCGAATACGGGGTGGTCACCATCCGGGGGCAGACCCGGACAATTGAAACGATCTTTTAATAAATGGAGCGAAAACTCGTCCACAGCGCCAAAAAGGCGTTGTGAAAACAAGGGCTCGCGTCATGGCCACGATCGGTTCGGCTTCCCTTTCCTCCCCGGCGCACGCAGACGACGGACTGGCAAAACCGCTGGCAGAACTCCGCACCTTCTGGCGCCGGTTCTTCACCAAAGCATTCACTCCCTACCGACCGGAACTGCACTATATGCGCGGCCCCGGCCCGGCCTGGCGCGCCAAGCATCTCGGCCGTCAGAACTGAGCTTTCCTGTTACTTGAGACGCGTCTTCTCGCGCGAATCCGGTTCCACTTCGCTTGAAAACGCGGTTTGTCCGCTTGCGCGCGGCCCATTGGCGCGCAACGATGGCGACCTTCCCGGACGGCTAACTTGACGGCCGTCACCCTCGCCAACGACGGACTTTTCCCCATGACGCGGCTGCGCTGTGCAATCCTCGACGATTATCTCAATGTGGCGCGCTCGGTCGCTGACTGGTCCAAGGTAGAGGACCGTATCGATATCACGGTGTTCAACCAGCCGTTTGCGTCCGCCGAAGCCGCAGTCCATGCCCTGAAGGACTTCGAGATCATCTGCGCGATGCGCGAACGTACCGCCTTCCCGCGCACGATGTTCGCCAGCCTGCACAAGCTGAAGCTTTTGATCACCTCGGGCATGCGCAATGCCGCGATCGATTTTGAAGCCGCCAAGGATCACAATGTCATGCTGTGCGGCACGCAATGGGGCCGAGACCCGACCGCGCCGCTGACCATGGGCCTGATACTGGAACTGACCCGCAACATCGGCCGCGAAAACGCCCGCATGCATGCCGGCGAGCCGCTGCAGGCCCATGTCGGCATGGAGATCGAGGGCCGCACGCTCGGCACCGTCGGCCTCGGCAAGCTCGGCACCAAGGTCGCAAAACTGGCGCAGGCGTTCGGCATGAACGTGATCGCCTGGAGCCAGAACCTGACACCCGAGAAGTGCAAGGAGGTCGGCGTCACCTATGTCAGCAAGGAAGAGCTGTTCTCGACCGCCGACATCGTCACCATCCATGTGGTGCTGAGCCAGCGCACCCGCGGACTGGTCGGGCGCGACGACTTGGCGCGGATGAAACCCACCGCCTACCTGGTCAATACCGCGCGCGGGCCGATTGTCGACGAAGCCGCGCTGCTGGAAGCGCTGACAGAGAAGAGGATCGCGGGTGCCGGCGTCGACGTGTTCTCGGTCGAACCGCTGCCGGTCGACCATCCGTTCCGCAAGCTCGACAATATGGTGCTGACGCCGCACCTCGGCTACGTGACCGAAGACAGTTTTCGCGGCCACTACCAGCAGATGGTCGAGGGCATCGATGCCTGGTTCAAGGGCGAACCGAAGTTGCGGCTGGCGTGAATGAAACGCCCTCCCGCTAACGGGAGGGCGGAAGTCGCCAAGATCAATCTATGGCTCAGCGCACGGTGACCGGGGCGGGCAGCGGCGGCACCACGGCCGGCTGAGCGCCGGGCGTCAGTTGGGCCTGTGCCGGTCCAGCAGCCGGGGGCAAGCCCTGCGCAGGAGCCGCCGGGGCAGCATTGGCGGTGTTGCCGGGCGGCGGGCCGCCAGCCAGCACCACCACGCGGGTGCCGACCTTGGCGCGTTCGAACAGGTCGGAAACGTCCTCGTTCAGCATACCGATACAGCCCGAGGAGACGAATTTGCCGATCGTCGACGGCTGGTTGGTGCCGTGGATGCGGTAGATGGTCGAACCTAGATACATCGCACGCGCGCCGAGCGGGTTGCCGGGTCCGCCGGCCATGAAGCGCGGCAGATAGGGCTGGCGCTCGATCATCTCGGTCGGCGGATGCCAGTCCGGCCACTCCGCCTTTCGGGTGATCTTCTGCACGCCGTTCCAGGTAAAGCCGTCACGGCCGACGCGCACGCCGTAGCGGATCGCGCGACCGCCGCCGAGCACGTAATAGAGGTGGGTGTTGGAGGTATCGACCACGATGGTGCCCGCGGGCTCCTTGGTCGCGAACGACACCTCCTGGCGGCGCAGATGCGGCGGCAACTGCGCAGGACCGACTTCCGGCTGCTCTTCCGGCGGCAACGCGGCGAGTTGAACCGGCTTGCCATCGGCGCCGGCGGATGGCTGCGACGGCGGGAGCGCGGCACCAGCGGACGGATCGCCGATCCCGCCGGGCGGGCGCAGTGCAGCGCGGTCGTCATTCGGGTAGACGATGCTGGCGCCGGGAATATAGCCTTGACCGCGATCGGAATAGGCCGGCTGCTGGGCGCCGGGCGGACGGTCAGCATAGATCACCGGTGGCGGACTCGCGGGACGGCCGTAACGCGGGTCGTCGGGCGAAAGGACCGGGCCGGTGGGCACTGCGGCGGCGCGGTCCGAATAGGCAGGAGCGACGGCGGGGCGGCCATAGCGCGGATCGTCCGGAGAAAGAATCGGTCCCGTCGGCGCCGGAGCGCCGCGATCCGAATAAACGGGGGCGCTGGACGGGCGACCATACCGGGGGTCGCTCGGCGACAGCACCGGGCCTGGCGGCGGCAGCGCAGCCGCATTCTGTCCGTCCGTCGCGTCATCATCGTCGAGCGGATCGAAGTCAGCCTCGCCGGGGCGACGCACGTCCGTCGGATAGCCACCGCGGACATAGGATCCCGGCGGGGTCGAATAGGCCTGACCTTGATCAATCTGGCCCTGATAAACCTGACCTTGATAGACCTGACCTTGATAGACCTGAACTTGGTATACTCGTCCTTGGGCCGGGTAGTAGCCCTGTTGCGCATGAGCGAGCGAAGTTCCCGCCATGCCGGCGGCAATGGCAGCATAAATCGTCAGAATGCGGTTATTCATCATCGCCTTGTATAGACCCCAAAGCCCGACCGGACGGTTAACGGCAGATGACGGAAGATAGCGGCACATTCAAGACAAGTCCGCGAAATTCGGCCGCACCAAGCCATTTGTGATCGCCGCTCGACTGCGGCAAAGATGCCTCAGCATGGCGAAAATCGCAGCTTTGAGGGCATTTGGCGGCATTTGAGCTGAGATTGTTGTTACAAAATGCCCCCGGGCGTTGACATACTCTCAAATCGGCCTGATTCGCCGCGTCCGCCCTGTCGCCCTTCGCGAATCACAGCCCCCAGTGGTCACCGCGTTCCCTTGGCATCAATAGCCCCCCAGTTATTGGGAGGGCGATGGAACTCGCGTCCATGCTTCCCGGCTTTCGCTTCCTGTTTGCCGCCATCGTCCTGTCGATGTCGGTCCTGATCTTTGGGCTTGGCGCCGCTGCCCTGCTGCGGTCCGCTCATGAGGAATTCGCCAACCTTCCGTCGCGGCGGGCAACGCCTGAGCCGATGTTCGCCCGCCTGAGCGACGACACCCCTCCGACGCTGGCATTGTTGCGGATAGATCCGCCGGTGCCAGAGAAGCCGGCCGACGACCTCCCCGCCGACGGGCCGTCGGCAGCTCCGGACACCATCCCGACTCAGGCCGAGCAGACTCAGGCCGATCAGACCCCGGAAGCCAGTCCGGCCGAGCCGGAGAAATTGGCGACGTCGCCAGACCCGATGCAGGAAGAATTGGCAAAGGCGGAAGAACTTGTCGGACAGGCGAGCACAGAGACCACGGCCGTTCCGGTCGCTTCGCCAGAGGCGCCCGGGGTCAATGCCCAAGTGACGATTGCCTCGGCGGTGGAACCTGACGCGGCCACCCCGCCCGCGATTTCGCCTCAGCCGGCTGAAAATTTCCTGCCCTTCGAGCCCAGCATCGCCACGACCGTGATCGCGACGCTCGGCGGTCCCGCCGTCCAGATCGAGGAAACGAAATCCACCTCAGAAGGGAAGCCGGATGCCCGTACGGCGCGGAAAATAGCTGCAGAGCGGGCGCGGGAACGACGGCGGATCGCCGCCGCGCGCCGCGCGCGCCTTGCACGCGAGGCCACGCTGACCCTGCAGCAACAACAACCCAATCCGTTCTTGTTCCCGATGGCGCCAGCGACGAGGTAGCCACCGGCTTGGAGTCAGGCCGGGCCGGTGGCGACCGGCGGGCCGTCGGCGGCGCCCCACTCCGTCCACGAGCCGTCATAAAGCGCCGGGTTCTCGACGCCGAGGCGATAGAGCGCCAACGTCAGCACGGCGGCGCTGACGCCGGAGCCGCAACTCGTCACGATCGGCGAATCGAGTTTGACGCCCGCGCCCGCAAAGGCCGCACGCAGATCTTCGAGCGGCTTCATCGTGCCGGTCGCGGCATCGAACAAGTTGTTATAGGGCAGGCTCACGCTGCCCGGGATATGGCCGGAGCGCAGGCCCGGTCGCGGCTCGGCGACCTTGCCCTGATAGCGCTCGTTGGCGCGCGCATCGATCACCTGCTCGGCGCGGCTGGAGAGGTTGGCTGTGAGCTGCTGCATACTGCGCACCCTTCGCGCATCGAACGCCGCCCTGAACGTCGCCGGCTTCGGCGCCGCCGCCTCGCCGGCCTCGACCTTGCGGCCTTCGGCGCGCCACTTCTTCAGGCCGCCATCGAGTACGCGCACGTCCTTGCCGAACGACAGGAACATCCACCAGACCCGCGGCGCAGCGACCCAGCCGCCGGAGTCGTAGACGACCACCGTATGGTCATTGCCGATGCCGAGCGCGCCGACATCGCGCCCGAACTGCTCGGCGGACGGAAACATGTGCGGCAGCGGGTTGGAATGATCGCAGACGGCATCGACATCGAAAAACACCGCGCCAGGGATGTGCGCGGCGAGATAGTCGTCTTTCGGCAGCGGCAGGATGCCCTGCATCTTGAAGGTGGCGTCAATGACCCTGACGTTCGGATCGTCGAGGCGGTCGGCGAGCCATTCGGTGGAGACGAGCGGATCGGTAGTGGGCATGTTCAAATCCTTTCAGGCGCTCGTCATGGCCGGGCCTGTCCCGGCCATCCACGTCCTTTGCTTGCCCACCAGTTTTAAGGACGTGGATGCCCGGGACAAGCCCGGGCATCACGGAGATAACGAACGACGGCTCAAACTACCCCTTCTTCTTCGGCTCCCACTTCTCGACCGGGCCGCCGGCGTCGCGCCAGGCGGCAAAGCCGCCGCCCATATGGGCGACCGGCTTCAGGCCCATGTCCTGCGCGGTCTTGGCCGCGAGCGCCGAGCGCAGGCCGCCGGCGCAATGGAAGATGAACTTCTTGTCTTCCTGGAAGATCGGCTTGGCATAGGGGCTTTGCGGATCGATCCAGAATTCCAGCATGCCGCGGGTGCAGGAGAAGGCGCCCGGGATCCTGCCCTCCCGCTCGATCTCGCGGGGGTCGCGGATGTCGACGATGACGACATTGGGGTCCTGCAGAACCTTGATGGCGTCGGCGGCGCTGACAGTTTCGATCGCGGCGTTGGCTTCGTCGATCAGGGCCTTGATGCCGGTGTGGATGGTCTGGGGCATTTTGCTTCTGCCTTCTGAATTCTCGCTCCGTCATTCCGGGGCGATGCGAAGCATCGAACCCGGAATCTGGAGCTGGGGAAACACCTCTGGATTCCGGGTTCGCGCTGCGCGCGCCCCGGAATGACGAGGCAGAACTACCGCACCAGTTCCTTCATCGCGCCTTCGAGGCCCTCGATCGTGATCGGATACATCCGATCGGACAGCAGTCGGCGGATGATGGTGGTGGATTCCGAATAGTCCCAGTGCTTCTGCGCCACCGGATTGAGCCACACCGTGTGCGGATAGGTGCGCGTGACGCGCTCCAGCCAGACCGAGCCGGCCTCCTCGTTGACGTGCTCGACCGAGCCGCCGGGCACCATGATCTCGTAGGGCGACATCGAGGCGTCGCCGACGAACACGACCTTGTAGTCGTGCGGGTATTTATGCAGCACTTCCCAGGTCGGCGTGCGGTCGGTGAAACGGCGCTTGTTCTGCTTCCAGACGCCCTCATACAGGCAGTTGTGGAAGTAGAAATACTCCATGTGCTTGAACTCGGACTTTGCCGCCGAGAACAGCTCCTCGACCTGCTCGATATGGGAATCCATCGAGCCGCCGATATCGAAGAACACCAGAACCTTGACCGCATTGCGCCGCTCGGGGCGCATGTGGACGTCGAGATAGCCGTTGTTGGCGGTCTGGCGGATCGTGGTATCGAGATCGAGTTCGTCGGGCGCGCCGGTGCGGGCAAACTTGCGCAGACGGCGCAGCGCGACCTTGATGTTGCGGATGCCGAGTTCGACATTGCCGTCGAGGTCCTTGAACTCGCGCCGGTCCCACACCTTTACGGCGCGGTTGTTGCGGTTCTTCTCCTGCCCGATACGCACGCCTTCCGGATTGTAGCCATGGGCGCCGAACGGCGAGGTTCCTGCCGTGCCAATCCACTTGTTGCCGCCCTGGTGACGGCCCTTCTGCTCCTCGAGCCGCTTCTTCAGCGTCTCCATGAGCTTGTCCCAGCCCATGGCCTCGATCTGCTTCTTCTCTTCCTCGGTGAGGTATTTCTCGGCGAGCTTCTTCAGCCACTCCTCGGGGATCTCGGCCTTGTCCATGGCGTCCAGCAGGCTTTCCAGCCCCTTGAACACCGAACCGAAGACGCGGTCGAACTTGTCGAGGTTGCGCTCGTCCTTCACCAGCGCGGCGCGTGAGAGGTAATAGAAATTCTCCACCGTCTGATCGGCGAGGTCGGCGTCGAGCGCCTCCATCAGCGTCAGATATTCCCGTAGCGTCACGGGCACCTGCGCGTCGCGCAGCGATGTGAAGAATTGCAGGAACATGGGATACAGATTGCCCGCCGGGCGGCACACGTCAAGGGCCAGCGCGCGTGGCAATGCCCCGCGCATGGCTGTCAGGTCTAGACCGGGAGGCTTTTTCAATTACAATCATCCTTTAAAGGGTTTATTCCGGCAGGGGAAATTCGATGAGTATCATTGCGGCGCTGATCATCGGCGGAATCGCGGGCTGGCTGGCCGGGCTGATCGTGCGGGGCGCGGGTTTCGGGCTGATCGGCAATATCGTAATCGGGATTATCGGCGCGCTGCTGGCAAGCTGGCTGCTGCCGCAGCTCGGCGTCAGCCTCGGGGCCGGCTGGATCCGCGACATCGTCAATGCGACCATCGGCGCCGTGATCATCCTGGTGATCCTCTCGCTGATCAGACGCTGACGACAGGCATTTTTTTCATTGCGACCGCCGGAACGGCGGTCGTTTACTGTTCAGAGCCGATAGCGAAGAACAAACAAGACGGACAATAAGAGAAACGGACAGATGAAATTTACCGGCACCAAGGACTATGTCGCCACCGACGACCTCAAGGTCGCCGTCAACGCCTCGATCGTGCTCGAGCGCCCGCTTCTGATCAAGGGCGAGCCCGGCACCGGCAAGACGGTGCTGGCGGAGGAAGTTGCGAAAGCGCTCGGCGCGCCGTTGTTGACCTGGCACATCAAGTCGACCACCAAGGCGCAGCAGGGCCTCTACGAATACGACGCGGTGTCCCGCCTGCGCGACAGCCAGCTCGGCGATAGCAGGGTGTCCGACATCTCCAACTACATCAAGCGCGGCAAATTGTGGGAAGCCTTCACCCACGACAAGCGCTCGGTGCTTTTGATCGACGAGATCGACAAGGCCGACATCGAATTCCCGAACGACCTGCTGCTCGAACTCGATCGCATGGAGTTCTTCGTCTACGAGACCGGCGAGAACATCAAGGCGAGCCTGCGCCCGATCGTGATGATCACCTCCAACAATGAGAAGGAACTGCCGGACGCCTTTCTGCGCCGCTGCTTCTTCCACTACATCAAGTTCCCCGACGCCGACACCATGGGCCGGATCGTCGACGTCCACTTCCCCGGCATCAAGAAACGCCTGGTGGAGGAAGCGCTGCGCATCTTCTTCGAGGTGCGCGAAGTGCCGGGGCTGAAGAAGAAGCCGTCTACGTCCGAGCTGCTCGACTGGCTCAAGCTGCTGCTGAACGAGGACATCACGCCGGAGATGCTGCGCGAGCGCGACCCGCGCAAGCTGATCCCGCCGCTGCACGGCGCGCTGCTCAAGAACGAACAGGACGTCCACCTGTTCGAAAGGCTGGCGTTCCTAAGCCGGCGCGAAGTATAATTCGCTAACGATCGACGACGCCAGAACCTAAGGTTCTGGCGTTCTGCTTTGCAGGCCACGACGAACAAAAAGAACAGGGAAGATGAACGTTCAAACGCAGATCGACAAGACTTCACCCGGGACAACCGAGCATTTCGACGTTCTGATCGCAGGCGCCGGCATCTCCGGCGTCGGCGCGGCCTATCACCTGACCACGCAATGTCCGGGCACGACGTTCGTGGCGCTGGAAACGCAGAAGACCTTTGGCGGCACCTGGACCACCCATCGCTATCCCGGCATCCGCTCCGACAGCGATCTGCACACCTTCGGCTATCGCTTCAAACCGTGGACATCGGCGCCGATCGCGACCGCTGCGGAAATTCGCAAATACATGGGCGAAGTGATCGAGGAGAACGATCTCGCCCGCCATATCCGCTACCAGCACACCATCAATTCGGCGTCCTGGTCGAGCGACGAAAACCTCTGGACCATCGAGGCCACCCGCACCGACACCGGCGAAAGGCTGCGCTTCACCACCAATTTCTTCTGGATGTGCCAGGGCTATTACCGCCACGCCGAGGGCTATACGCCGGAGTGGACGGACATGGCGAAGTTCAAGGGGCCGATCGTCCATCCGCAGAAATGGCCGGAAGACCTCGACTACAAGGGCAAGCGCGTCATCGTGATCGGCTCGGGCGCGACGGCCGCGACGCTGATCCCGGCGATGGCAGGGGACGCCGGGCATGTCACCATGCTGCAGCGTTCGCCGACATACTTCCGCACCGGCCGCAACGCCATCGAGATCGCCGAGGAGCTACGGAAGCTGCAGGTCGACGAGACGTGGATCCACGAGATCACCCGTCGAAAAATCCTGTTCGACCAGGACGCCTTCACCCGGAAAACCTTTGCGGAGCCTGAAGCGGCGAAGAAGGACTTGCTCTCGGCGGTCGAGGCGTATCTCGGCAAGGATTACGACATCGCGACGCATTTCACGCCGAAATACCGGCCGTGGCGGCAGCGCATCGCCTTCATTCCGGACGGCGACCTGTTCCGGGGCATCAAGTCCGGCAAGGCCTCGGTCGTCACCGACGAGATCGACCGCTTCACCGAGAAGGGCATCCTGCTGAAATCCGGCAAGGAACTGGAGGCCGACATCATCGTCACCGCGACCGGTTTCAATCTGTGCGCCAATGGCGACATCGCCTTCGAGGTTGACGGCAAGCCGCTCGATTTCGCCGACACCGTGACCTATCGTGGCATGATGTTCACGGGGGTGCCGAACCTGGTCTGGGTGTTCGGGTATTTTCGTGCCAGCTGGACGCTGCGCGTCGACCTCGTCGCCGACTTCGTCTGCCGGTTGCTCAAGCACATGAAGGCGTCAGGCGTGAAGAAGGTGACGCCGCAGTTGCGCCCGGAAGACCACAACATGCCGCTGCTGCCCTGGATCGATCCGGAGAACTTCAATCCCGGATACATGATGCGCGGCATGCATCTGCTGCCCAAGCGCGGCGACAAGCCCGAATGGCAGCACAACCAGGACTACTGGGCGGAAAAGGACGAATTCCCGAAGATCGATCTGAAAGACAAGGCGTTCGTCTACGGCTGACGCCGCAGACGAGCACGTCCTCTCATTGCACACATCAAGGTGAATTCGTCATGGCCGGGCTTGTCCCGGCCATCCACGTTTTTGGCCCCACTCGAACGAAAGGACGTGGATGCCCGGGACAAGCCCGGGCATGACGAGGCAGCGGACACGCATCACCGAGCTCATGAAATCGTAGATTTGAAACAAATTGGTATACTTTGACGGTATTATAATACTATCATCTGGTATGAATTGCCAATATTGAGCTAGTTATGTATACACTATGCACTCAACGCGGAGTGAGCCATGCCGTCATCGTTCCCGCTCAATGCCTGGTACGCCGCGGCTTGGGACGCCGACATCAAGCGCGCGCTGTTTCCGCGCACGATCTGCGGCAAGCATGTCGTGATGTACCGCCAGTCCAACGGGCGGGTTTGCGCGCTGGAGGATGCCTGCTGGCACCGGCTAGTTCCGCTGTCGAAGGGACGGCTCGACGGCGACACCGTGGTCTGCGGCTATCACGGGCTCAAGTTCAACGCGCAGGGCCGCTGCACCTACATGCCCTCGCAGGACACCATCAACCCCTCGGCCTGTGTCCGTTCCTATCCCGTGGTCGAACGGCATCGTTTCATCTGGCTGTGGATAGGCGATCCGGCGCTGGCCGACCCCGCGCTGGTGCCGGACATGCACTGGAACGACGATCCGGCCTGGGCCGGCGACGGCAAGACCATTCACGTGAAGTGTGACTACCGCCTCGTGGTCGACAATCTGATGGACTTGACCCACGAGACTTTCGTGCATGGCTCCAGCATCGGCAATGACCACGTCGCCGAAGCCCCGTTCGACGTCACCCATGGCGACAGGACCGTGACCGTGACGCGCTGGATGAAGGGCATCGACGCACCGCCGTTCTGGTCCGCGCAACTGCAGAAGCCGGGTCTGGTCGACCGCTGGCAGATCATCCATTTCCAGGCGCCCGGCACCGTCAACATCGACGTCGGCGTGGCGCCTGCCGGCACCGGCGCGCCGGAGGGCGACCGCTCGCAGGGTGTCAACGGTTTCGTGCTCAACACCATGACGCCGGAGACCGAGACGACTTGCCATTATTTCTGGGCGTTCGTCCGCAACTACCGCACCTCGGAGCAGCGGCTGACCACCGAAATCCGCGAAGGCGTCTCCGGCATCTTCCGTGAGGACGAAATCATTCTCGAAGCGCAGCAGCGCGCAATGGACGAGAACCCGGACCGCACCTTCTACAACCTCAACATCGATGCCGGCGCGATGTGGGCGCGGCGCGTGATCGACCGCATGGTGGCGCGCGAAACCAGGCCGCAGACCGTTCAGGCCGCGGAATGACGCCATGATCGAACGCGAAGCCGAGCGTTCCGTCTCGCAGACCGTGCGCGCGCAACTCGCGCTGCGCGACATGATCCTGTCCGGGCGGCTGCGCCCGGGCGAGCGCATCAGCGAACTCCAGGCAGTCGAGATTACGGGCGTGTCGCGAACGCCGGTGCGGCTGGCGCTGGTGCGGCTGGAGGATGAAGGCCTGCTGCAGGCCATCCCCTCGGGCGGCTTCATGGTGAAGGCGTTCACCGAGCGCGACATTTTGGACTCGATCGAATTGCGCGGCACGCTGGAAGGCCTCGCCGCCCGCTTTGCCGCCGAGCGTGGCGTCAGCGCGCGCAGCCTCGAGCCGTTGAAGGAATGCCTGGGCGATCTCGACCAGCTGGTGCGGCAGCATCCGGTTTCGGTCGAAGCCTTTTCCGCCTACGTGGCCATGAACGCGCGCTTTCACGCAATGCTCAATGAACTCTCCGGCAGCGCGCCCGTGATCCGCGAGATCGATCGCGTCTCGGCGCTGCCGTTCGCGTCCCCTTCCGCGTTCGTAATGGCGCAGTCGGCATTGCCGGAGGCGCATCAGATCCTGCTGCTCGGGCAGGATCATCACCGCATCGTGGTCGATGCCATCGAGAACCGCGAAGGCGCGCGGGCCGAGGCCGTGATGCGCGAGCATTCACGGCTCGCCGCGCGCAACCTGCGGCTGGCCATCCGCAACCGCACGCATCTCGATTTGCTGCCCGCACTCGCGCTTTTGAAGTCGTCGGTCGAATAGAGGACACCATGCGTTTTGCCGAGCAATGGAGCTGGTGCATCGTCGAAACTGTCCGCGACGTGGCGCCCACGATCCGCGAATTCAGGCTGCGCCCCGAGAACGGCCGCGTGCTGCCCTACCCGGCCGGCAGCCATATCGGCGTCAGCGTGCTGATCGACGGACAGCCCGCGCGCCGCTGCTATTCTCTGGTGGAAAATGGCGATGCCGACACCTATCGCATCGCCGTGCGGCTGGCACCGGACAGCCGCGGCGGCTCGCGCGGCATCTGGAACTTGCGAGCCGGCGCGCGGATCGAAATTTCAAATCCCGCCGCCCTGCTCGAAATCGACTGGACGCGGAAGAACTATTGCCTGATCGCCGGCGGCATCGGCATTACGCCGATCACCGGCATCGCGGCGGCGCTGCGCCGACGGGATATCGACGCGGCCCTGCACTACGCCGTTAAATCCCGCGGCGATGCCGCCTTCCTCGACGAACTCTCGGCGTTGCTCGGGGATCGTCTGACCGTACACGCTTCCGATGAAGGCCATCGCCTCGACCTCGAAGCCACGTTCCGCGCTTTGCCGCACGACGCCATCGCCATCCTGTGCGGACCGATGCGGATGCTGGAGACGGCGCGGCGGGCCTGGAACGATTCAGGTCGCGCGCCCGCCGATCTGCGCTACGAGACGTTTGGTTCCAGCGGCCTGAAGCCGACGGCGGAATTCCGCGTGCGCCTGAAAGATAGCGGCACCGAACTGGTGGTGCCGCAAAACAGCTCGATGCTCGATGCGCTGAACGCCGCCGGCTTCGAGGTGATCTCGGACTGCCAGCGCGGCGAATGCGGCGTCTGCGCCATCGATGTCGTCGCTGTCGACGGCGAGATCGACCATCGCGACGTGTTCTTCAGCGACCGGCAGAAACAGGAAAATCGCAAGATCTGCCCGTGCGTATCCCGCGCCGTCGGCAAGATCACGATCGATACCCTATACCGCCCTGCGGCCGCTTAGGCCGACATCGGCAGCCGCACCGCCTCCGGCGCGGCCTTGCCGCGGATCATGTCGGAAGCCTTGTCGGCGATCATCAGCGTCGAGGCGTTGAGATTGGCCGAGATCATCCGCGGCATGATCGAGGCGTCGACCACGCGCAGGCCCTGCAGGCCGTGCACACGCAACTGGTCGTCGACCACGGACGTCTTCGCCTCCGCCGGCCCCATCCGGCAGGTGCAGCCGGGATGGAACGTGGTGGTGCCGCGCTCGGTGGCGGCGGCGAGGAATTCGTCGTCGCTCTGCACCTTCGGTCCGGGAAAATCCTCATAGGCATAATACGGCGCGAGCGGTTTCGACGCGAGCAGCCGGCGCGCCAGCTTCATGCCGGCGACGACGACCCGGCGGTCGATCTCCTCGACCAGATAGTTGGTCTGGATGATCGGCTGCACGAACGGGTCGGCGGAGCGGATGCGGACATAGCCACGGCTTTCGGGGCGCTGCTGCCACGAGGCCACCGTCATGCCGGGCTCGTCCTCGAGCTGGCCCTGCACGCCCTCCTTGTAGCTTGCCGGCGTGAAGGTGAGCTGCAGGTCCGAACTCTCGGTGGTCTCGCCGGAATGCCAGAAGCAATACACCATGGTCGGCGACAGCGAGAGCAGGCCGCGCCGGGTCGTCGCCCATTTCAGCGCCTCGACCCACAAGCTGAGGCCGCGGCGAAGTTCGTTGATCGTCCGGATGTTCTTGACGCGCGCAACCGAGCGCGGCGCGTAATGGTCCTGCAGGCCCTCGCCGACGCCCGGCAGCGCGTGGCGAACCTCGATGCCGTGCGACTGCAACAGGGCCGGCGAGCCGACGCCGGACAGTTGCAGCACCTGCGGCGAATTGTAGGCGCCGCCGGAGAGGATGACTTCCTTGGCCGCGCGCACCTCGACCGGCGTGCCGCCCTTGCCGCCCTTGAGGTAGCGCACGCCGACGGCGCGCTTGCCCTCGAATATGATGTTGGTGACATGCGCGTGCGTTCGCACGTCGACATTGCCGCGCTTGCGCGCCGGATGCAGGAACGCCTTGGCCGCGCTCATGCGCAGGCCGCCCTCGATGGTGCGCTGGCAGTAGGAGACGCCCTCCTGGATCGCGCCATTGTAATCCGGGTTACGCGGAATGCCGAGGCTGACGGCGCCTTCCATGAAGGCCTCGCAGAGCGGATCCTGCCAGTCCATCGTGGTGACCGTGAGATTGCCGTCACGGCCGCGAAACGTCCCGTCGCCCTCGCCGATCCGCCGCTCCATCCGCTTGAAATAGGGCAGCACGTCCGGATAGCCCCAGCCGCGGTTGCCCATCTGCGCCCAGGTGTCGAAATCCTGGCGCTGGCCGCGGTTGTAGATATGGCCGTTGATCGAGGAGGAGCCGCCGAGCGTCTTGCCGCGCGGCGCGTAAATGCTGCGTCCGCCGGTCCACGGCCCGGGCTCCTGCGTGTAGGCCCAATTGACGCTCTTCATGTGGAACGTCTTGATGAAGCCGGCCGGCAGATGGATGTAGGGATGCCAGTCCTTGCCGCCCGCCTCCAACACGCAGATGCGGGTAGAGAGGTCTTCGCCGAGCCTATTGGCGAGCACGCTGCCTGCGGAGCCCGCGCCGATAATCACATAATCGAACGTTTCCATGATCTCGCTTCTGGCGCGGTTTGGCTACCGCGGCTTGTCGTTGAGTTGATAATTCAGGTGCGCCTTCACCGTGGGCCATTCGCTGGCGATGATGCTGTAAACCACGGTGTCGCGCAACGTGCCATTGGGCGCGATCTGGTGGCTTCTCAAAATACCGTCCTGCTTGGCGCCGAGGCGCTCGATGCCGCGACGGCTCTGGTGGTTGAAGAAATGCGTGCGGAACTCGACGGCGATGCAGTTCAGCTTCTCGAAGGCGTGCGCCAGAAGCAGCAGTTTGCACTGCGTGTTGAGCGCGCTGCGCTGCACACGTTTGGCGTACCAGGTGGAGCCGATCTCGACCCGGCGATTGCCTGCGTCCACGTTCATGTAAGTCGTCATGCCCGCGATCTTGCCGTCGGCGTCGAACACCGTGAACGGCAGCATCGTGCCGGATGCGAACAGTCCGAGACGGCGGTCGATCTCGTTCTTCATGCTCTCGGCGGTCGGGATGAAGGTGTACCAGAGCTTCCACAGCTCGCCGTCCTTCACCGCCTCCACCAGGCCCGCGACGTGATCGTGCGACAACGGCTCCAGCCGCGCATGCGCGCCCTGCAAGGTGACCGGTTCTAGAAAAGGCATTTCGAATTGTTCTCCGAATAGCGA
Organism: uncultured Bradyrhizobium sp.; assembly: GCA_964609175.1. Taxonomy (GTDB): domain Bacteria; phylum Pseudomonadota; class Alphaproteobacteria; order Rhizobiales; family Xanthobacteraceae; genus Bradyrhizobium. The sequence continues at coordinate 74,271 of CAZSRR010000012.1, read as the reverse complement.
GTAGCGGAAGCCATTGTCATTCCGGGATGGTTCGCCAGCACCAGACCCGGAATCTCGATACCCCGGATTCGCTGCTTCGCATCGCTCCGGGATGACGATTGTGCTTCCGCGCAATCGTCACTTGTTCAAAAAGTTCAGCGCCAGCCCGGGCCGCGGCCAGTCCATCGCGATCAACTCGCCCTTGCCCGACAGCGTGATGTAGGCTGTCTTCAGCTCAGGCCCGCCGAAGGCGATGTTGGTGGTGACGCGATCACCGGTCGGCACCTGCTCGACCAGGGTGCCGTCGGGCGCGATCACCGAGATGCAGCCCGAAATGAGCGTGGCGACGCAGACATTGCCGTTGGCTTCCACCGCGAGCGAGTCGAACATCTGGTAACCGCCGAGGCCCGCGATCGGCTTGCCGCGCTCGCCGCGATAGATCACGTCGCGCGGCTTCAGCGTGCCGGGCGCGGAAAGGTCGTAGGCCCACAGCCGCGCGGTCGGCGTCTCGGCGATGTAGACCGTCTTCTCGTCCGGTGAGAGGCCGATGCCATTGGCCGGCAGCACGCCATGCACGATTTCGACGATCTCCTTCAGGCCGGGCTTGAGATAGTACATCCCGCCGACGTCGATCTCGCGGGCGCGGCGCTTGCCGAGTTCGGAGAACCACAGCCCGCCATCCTTGTCGAACACCAGGTCGTTCGGCCCGCGCAGCCCGTGCTCGCCGCAGCGGTCGACCACGGTCTCGACCTTGCCGCTCTGCAGATCCACGCGCTGGATCGAGCCGCCCTGATAGTCGTCGGGCTGAGGCCCGGGCATGATCATCTTGCCGGTGGGGACCCAGGTGAAGCCGCCATTGTTGCAGATGTACATCTTGCCGTCGGGGCCCAGCGCCGCGCCGTTGGGGCCCCCGGGAATCTGCGCGACGACCTCCTTGCGGCCGTCGGGATAGACCCGCGTCAGCCGCCGGCCCCGGATTTCGACCAGCACCACCGAGCCGTCGGGCATGACCACCGGGCCTTCGGGAAACTCCAGATCGGTAGCGAGAACGCGGATATCGGCCATGAATCCTCCCGGCTTTTTCTGGCGCAGGCGGATTTGCAAGCCTGTTTCCGACGCGCAACGTTTTGGTTACGCGCTGTTATGGCAAAGAGGATCAGGATTGCCAACCCGAACACCTGCGCAACAGGTATTACCGGGGCGGTCGGCGGCGCTTTGTCGGCCTACTCGTACAGATAGCCGACCGGCTTGCCTTCGTTGCGCAGCGGGCGAACGTCGGTCCGCGTGATGATCTGGCCGGCCAGGCCGTCGATTTCGTCGCGCTGCGTCGGCGTCCAGCTGCGAAGGTTTTCGATGCCGTTCAGCAGGCCGAGCCGGAGGATCTGGGTGTTTTCGCCTAAGCCCACCAGACGGATCGTGTCCTTGCCTGCGGTCACCGTATCGCCGGTCACGAGTTCAAAATTCTCCCCGGCGCTGTTGGCGAATTCGGCCGTGCCGCGAATGACGCGATAGATGACGACCTCGCCTTTGCCGAGGAAAGCGGTGTCGGCGGCCACAGAGGCGCTCTTCGGCAACAGCGATTGACCGCGCGGGTCGGTCGCAATGATATGTCCCGTCGTCAGGCGGCCGCTCGGAAGTTCGATCCCGAGATCGCGCACGTAAACGGTCCCGGCGGATTTGATCGGCGAGCCCGCCGGCAGCGGCCTGAACAGCGCGTCCAGCTCCAGCGGGTCCTGCAGCCAGAAGCAGGCATCGGCCGGGCGGTCATGCAGCGGATGGCTCCAGGCGACGCGTGGCGTTTCCTCCTCGTTGATGTGGTCGTGATCGACCACCGTCGGATTGGGAAAGGTCGTGGGATCGGTGATGAAGGCTTCGAGGAATTTGCCGGAATAGCCCATCGACATCGGATCCGGCACCACGGTCTGCGGCGTCTTCAGATTCTCTTCGGTCGACAATCCCGACCAGGTATAAAACAACTGGCGATGCACGATCGCGCTCTGCAGCATCACCGAACCGGGACCGACGTAGTAAAATCGGCCGTCGTAGTCGAAGGTGAATACGCCCGACGTGACCAGCACGAGCTGGTAGCCGCCGGGCGGAAGGTGCAGATGGAAGTCGGTCGGGCCGGTGTCGGCGCGGTAGATCGGCAGATTGGTCGAGACTTCGTGGAGCAGGAAGGTTTCGTTGTTGGCGTGAAAGCCTTCGTTCGCCCGATTGTAGAGCGCCTGCGGCCGATAGGTCGGCTCGTGCAAGGCGTCCCGATCGCGATCGATCGCCACGAAGTTCTTGTTGTTGAGACGAAGCGGATCGCCGTTCGGGCGCGTGAGGCCGGACCATTTGAGATCAACTGCGGCATGTATGTTCATGGCACCCTCGGTCCTGGTGGACCTGTTTTGCAATGCGAATTCCGGGCCAGTCCTCGTGCGGAGCCACGCATCGGTATCCGACAGACTCTTCGGGGCGAGCCGATTGAAAAAGGACTAGAGGATACAGCGCGTTAGGCACCCCGCGCGAGACGCTGCCTTATCTCTCATCATCACCCTGCAAAGTCAGACGGGCGTTGCCCTGCGCAAAATGTCAGCAAGCCAATGCCAGGAAACACGCAAGAGATTCCTGGGCGGCGCGCCACCGACCCATCCGGCGAGCCCGCTACTGCCTCACCGGGATCCAGATTTCGAGCCCGCCATTGCCGGTGGCCGGATCGAACTTTTCGTCGTAGCGCTCGAAATTCGGCGCGTCTGCCGCTTTCATGCCTGACGCTGACAGCCAGTGATTCCAGATCGTGTTCACGGTGCGGCGGATGCTCGAGATGTGCTCGGCGTGGGTGAAGACCGCGTATTTCTGTTCGGGAATCCGCACGCGGGCGAATTCGCGCGGCAGATCCGAGAAGTCGGCGACCTCGATGCCGGCAACGTAATCGAAATTGCCGGCGTCATCGCCGTTGCAGCAGACGCCGTAGGCGAGTTTGCCGAGCCGCGCCGGGATGTGGTGGACGGTCTGGTGGAACTGATGCCACAGGTTCGGGATGCCGGCGCCGCTGTTTCCATGGGTGCAACGCTCGGCGATGCCGGACACCAGAAACGGTTTGCCGATTTCGAAACGTGGCGGCTTGAGGTTCTCGAGCAGGGTTGAATCCATGACGATGGGCTCCTGAAGCTTGAGACGGTCGAGGCACGTTGCAGCGCGAACGGTTTCGGGCGTCACGCCGAAATGATCGCGGAAAGCGCGGGTGAATGCTTCGTGAGAGCCGTAGTCCGCCTCCAGCGCGAGACTGAGGATATCCGGCGCGCCGGCCGCGAGCGCCTGCGCAGCTATTGTAAGACGGCGGGCGCGCACATAGCGTATCACCGGAAAGCCGGTCGCGGCGGCAAACGCCCGCACCAGGTGGAAGCGCGAGACGCCGGCCACGCCCGCAATGTCATCGAGCGACAGCGGCTCGGCGAGATGGCTTTCGATATACCAGAGCGCTTTCTGAGCCGGATTCATCAAGGACCGCCTTCATGCGAAGCGCCCGCACCATGCCTCCATGCGCCGTGCTTCATTTGACAATCCTTGCTCTGCGCGACGCCGGCTGACAATCTCCTCGAAACAACAATGGGAGGAACCATGCTGATCACCGATGTCCGCGCCCACCATATCCGCATTCCCTATGACGCCGGGGTCGCGAGTTTCAGGCAGGGAGCCGCCGCGATTTCGGCGCTCGAAATCATCATGGTCGAGGTTTCAACCGATGCCGGCATCACCGGCTGGGGCGACGCGTTTGCCTATGTCTGCACCCAAACCACCCGCACCGCGGTGGAGGAGATGATCGCGCCGCAGGCGCGCGGCCAGCGGGTGCCCGATGCCGCCGGCATTCCCGCCTTCATGGAACAGATCCAGCGCAATCTGCATCTGTTCGGCCGCTACGGCGTCACCATGTACGCGATCTCGGCGCTCGATATCGCACTGTGGGATATTGCGGCAAAGGCCAAGGGCGTGCCGATCCACCGACTGATCGGCGATGCCAGGCGGTCGCGAATCCCTGCCTATGCGAGCCTGCTGCGGATCGGCAACCCCGACCTGATCGCCCGCGAATGCGAAACCGCGATCCGGCTGGGCTACAAGGCGATCAAGCTGCACGAGACGACGACGCCGGCGGTGTTCGCCGCACGGAAGGCGATCGGTCGCGACATCCCGCTGATGGTCGATATGAACTGTCCGCTGACCGGCGAGGAGGCGATCGCGTTTGCGCATGCCTGCCGCGACGCGGCGCCGCTGTTCCTCGAGGAGCCGGTCTGGCCGCCGGAGGATTTTGCGACGCTCGCCGAAGTGCGCAGCAAGGGCGGGCTCAACGTGGCGGCCGGCGAGAACGCCTGCACCGTGCACCAGTTCAGGCAGATGATGAAGGCCGGCGCGGTGAGCCACGCGCAGCCTTCCGTGATCAAGGTCGGGGGCATCAGCGAGTATCTGGGAGTTGTCGCTTTGGCCGACGAACTCGACGTGAAACTCGCGCCGCATTCGCCCTATTTCGGGCCGGGCCTGCTGGTGACGCTGCAACTGCTGGCGCTGCGCGACGACGCAAGCTTCGTCGAAATGTTCTACATGAATCGCGCTGGATGCCTGTGGGGCGGCCGCGTCGTGGTCGATGGCAATGGCGACGTCGAAGTGCCGCAGGGACCCGGCATCGGCTATGAGCCGGACCGCGACGCGATGGAAAAATTCCGCGTGTCCTGAGCGAGGACGCGCCGCTACTTGGCGCTCTCCTTGGCCGGTGCGGCATCCTTGGCGGCAGGCGGCGCGTCTTTTGCCGCTGGGGTTGCGGCCTTCTTCGCATCGTCTGCCGCCTTTTGCGCCGCCTGCATCTCGACGACAATTTTCTGCAAGCCCATGACGGCGCCCTTCAGCGCGTCGATCTGCCGATTGGTGGCGTCGAGCTTCTGCTGATGATCCGATGTCAGCTTGTTGATCGTCTTCTGGAGGAAGTCGACATTGCTCTGCAGGCAGGAAGTGCGCCGCTCCATGGTTTTTTCGACGGTGCAGATCTCGATTCCCGGCACGTCCTGGGCGAGAACGATGCCCGGCCAGGCTGCCGTCAGCGGCGCGAAAACGGCGAAAGCGAACCTGTTCATCTTCATCGGGGCGATCATCAAAAATCCTCGTTTCAGAAACGTTCAGCAACGTTCCGCGCGCAGATCCATCACGGCAATTTGCACGACGAAACACGCCTACCCCAGTCATACCATACTGATACCTCATTCAGGCGTTGTGCTTCATCGCGTTAATCATGGGTGGATTTCGCCTCGAACTTTTAGCCGGAGTTTCTTCGGTCGCGGCAGTGGAGATTGATTGCATGGCAACGCGTGAAAAACGGCTGGCACAATTCGACGGATGCGGAGATCCGCCGCAAGACCTGCCCGTGGAGGTTCTTTGCGAGGACCATAGCGGAACCTATCAACTGCCCTTCGCCTGCCGCTGGATCGACGGCCATTGGCGCAACGACAGAACCGGCGGCATGGTCGAGGCCACGGTGGTTGGGTGGCGGTTGCCGCGCTCCGGCGCGGCGTGAACGCGTCGCCAACCGGCTGCGCCTGTGCCAGAATGCGACGCAATGGCGCGCGATGTTTACCTTCGGAACGGCGATGGAACGAATCGCGTCCGAATCACTGATTTGACGCCGTACGCCGTTGTTCACGGCTAGATGTCGTCCGCAGGTCAAAGCGGCGCACCACATCCAGAACGACAACGATCAGCCGCAGCCGGCGGCCGATGACAAAGGTTAATTCTTGGACGACATGGTGCTCGCCCCATGGCGTCGACGACGGCGACAGCGGGAAAAACCGGAAATCGATCATCGAGGCGGCGATCGCAGCCCGCTCGCATACGCATTTCAGGCGGGCAAGGCGACGCCAGACGTGCCTAATATTCGACCTCGAGTTCCTCGATGTCGGCGGGTTCCGCTTTGGCCGCCTCGACCCATTCCAGCATCTCGGGCATCGCCATGATGGTGCTGGCATAGGCCGCCAGCGCTGGTTCGAGCTTCACATCATAAGTCAGGAAGCGGGTGACGACCGGCGCATACATCGCGTCCGCCATGGTGCGTTCGCCGAACAGGAAGGGGCCGCCTGACTCGGCAAGGCAATCGCGCCAGATGGTGCAGACCCGGTCGATATCGGCCTGCGCGCGCGACCAGATCTTGAAGCCGGGGAAATGGCCTTTCAGATTGACCGGCAGCGAGGCGCGAAGCGTGGCGAAGCCGGAATGGATTTCGCCGCAGATCGAGCGGCAATGCGCGCGCTGGATACGGTCGGCCGGCAGCAGTCCGGCGTCGGGCTTCACTTCGTTGAGGTATTCCGCGATTGCCAGTGTGTCCCAGATGGTAGCGCCGTCATGGCGCAGGCACGGCACCAGGATCGACGATGACAGGAGCAGGATTTCGGCCCGCGCCGAGGCGTCGTCGGGTGCGGTGATGACTTCCTCGAAGTCGAGCCCCGAAAATTTTGCCAACAGCCAGCCGCGCAGCGACCAGGACGAATAATTCTTGCTGGAGATGGTCAGTGTGGTCTTCGCCATATGGCCTTCCTTCGTACCCCAAATGCTGCCGCAAGGCATCGGGCGGCCGACCGCACCACCGCCCAATGCCTGTGCGCCAGGCTCTTATACAGCAAACCACGTGCCAGTTTTTCAGGCGGCGAGGCCGACACTGGCGTCGATATTGCATGGCACCGGCGGACAGGGGCCGGTGTGTGAACGATGCCAATGATGTCGATGATGTATCAAGCCTACCAGAACCACATGGACCTGACCTCCCCATGGCGGACCGGGGCTGCGGCGGCCTTGAAATATCTCAACCTTGTGCCCCAGGGCATCTCGGATCGTACGTTCGGCCGGCTTGCCGCGTCGCTCGAACTGATTTCGCGCTCCGCCCTCACCTATCACCGGCCGGCCTACGGCATCGACCGGGTAATGGTCGGCAACCAGGAACTGGAGGTGACCGAGGAAGTCGCCTTTGCCACCCCTTTCGGCTCGCTGCTGCATTTCAAGAAGGAGGACGCGCCGCAGCAGCCGCGGATGCTGCTGGTGGCGCCGATGTCCGGCCATTTTGCCACCCTGCTGCGCGGCACCGTGAAGACGCTGCTGCAGGATCACGACGTCTACATCACCGACTGGCATAACCCGCGCGACATTCCGCTCCATGCCGGCCGCTTCGGGCTGGAGGATTACACCGACCATCTGATCGCCTTCCTCGACCAGATCGGCCCCCGCGCGCACATGGTGGCGATCTGCCAGCCCTCGGTGTCGGCGCTGGCGGCGGCCGCCGTGATGTCGGAAAACGATCATCCGGCACGCCCCGCCACGCTCACCTTGATGGCCGGGCCGATCGATACGCGGATCCAGCCGACTAAGGTGAACGAATTCGCCAAGAGCAAGCCGATCGGCTGGTTCGAGAAGAACCTGATCAACTACGTGCCGCTGCAATGCGCGGGCGCGTTCCGAAAAGTCTATCCCGGCTTTGTGCAGCTCACCGCCTTCGTCTCGATGAATCTGGAGCGCCACATCAAGCAGCACATCGATCTCGCCAATCACCTTGCAAAGGGCGAAAAAGAGAAGGCCGACATCATCAAGACCTTCTACGACGAATATTTCGCGGTGATGGACTTGCCGGCCGAATTCTACATCGAAACCGTGCGCGACGTGTTTCAGGAGCACTTGCTGCCGCAGGGCAAGCTGATGCACCGCGGTCGGCCTGTGAACCCGGCCGCGATCCGACGCATGGGGCTGATGACGGTGGAAGGCGAAAAGGACGACATCTGCTCGATCGGGCAGACGCTGGCGGCGCAGGACCTCTGCACGGGAGTCCGCGCCTATCGCAAGGTGCACCACATGCAGGCAGGCGTCGGCCACTACGGCGTGTTCTCGGGCCGCAAGTGGAACAACGAGATCTATCCGCTGCTGCGGGATTTCGTGCACGTGAATGCGTGAGGCGGCGGCCCTAGCCGCCCCGCCTTCCGCACGCTAACATCCGCCCAAGGCTGACCGTTCAAGAACAGCCACGCCCTCCGGCGATCGCCCTGCATGGGGCGATCAGCGCTTCTTTTTCTTAGCCGCAGTAGCACCTTTGGGCGTCGCCGCAGCCGGTGTCGCCGGCTTGGCCGGATCGGCGGTCTCGAACTTGCCGAAGGCAACGAGCTGAATCCGCGCATTGGCGGGCGCAGCCGGCCGATTGACGTCCTGCAACTGTTCCTCGCCGAGGCCAAGGGCCAACAGCCGCTTCGGCGAAACCTTGAAGGTGTTCACCAGCACGTCCCGGATCGAATCCGCACGGCGCTGGCTCAGGATCAGATTGTGGTCGCGCCGGCCGGCAGCCTCGACATGATCGACGATCAGATAGCGGTAGGGCCGCATTTTCGGATCGGTCAAGGCGTCGGCGATGCTGCCGATCGTCTGGTACGAAGCCGGCCGGATCAGGGACGAATCCGGATCGAACACAACATCGAAACGGATCTGCGGCAGCTTCGTCAGCTGCGGCGCGATCGGTGGCCGCTTCTGCGGCTGGGCATCCGCTCTCGCCTTGATGCGGTCGGAGGCCTGCTGTTTCAAGGCAGCCAGATCGATATCGGATTCCACCTCGACCGCGAGTTTGTCGATGATCTCCGCGCTCGTCACGCCCGTCTGCGCCCGAGCCGCTGCGACCGGCAGGGCAATCAGCGCCAGGAATCCGAGCATGAGAGCAGTGCCGTACGGCTTGTTTCCCCCGAGCATCAGCGATACCCCGCCGCGCTGATCGCCTTGTTGCAGTTCGGCGTCGCCTTCTTGGTCGTCTCCAGCAGGCATTGCAGGCCCTTCACGGGATCCTCGCGGACCTCGCCGCACAGATGCTTCAATTCCCAATTGCACAGCCTGACCAGCGAGGTGCGCGCGGTGATGCGCTGCTGGATGGCGCCCAGTGCGGTCGGAAAGTCGGCCTTGCACCTGGCCGATACTACGTCCTGGTTGCGGTTCAGACACTCCCGCAGCCGTGTCGCGTCAAAATTGACGCCGCGGCAATTGTCGTCGATGTCCTTGCCGCAGCTCGCGGCCAGCATGGCGCCGGCCTCCTCAAACTTCATGGCCTGCTGCGCCGCCGCCAGCGACGGCGCCAATATCGCAATTATGAACAGGAAAAGCCGGATTCGGGTCATGCCCGCACCTCACACAAGGAGGGTAGCGATGGTCAAGTGTTCTGTTTGAGTTCACGACCTCGCGGTCAGTCTGCTGCGCCGCAACAATCCAGCCTGTTTCCTCCGATATGCAATGTCCGTCATGCCGGGATGGGCCGCAGGGTCAGCCCCGGAATGGCATGCAATCCCTGACGGAGTGATGACAGCATGAGTTCGACAGCCGCGTTCCTGGCCTCTCTTGTTTCGATCCTGACCGGCGCAGCGCTCGGCATGCTCCTGAAGCGCATCCAGCCGGCCACACCGCTCGGAGTAGGATCCAAGCAAGCGATCCGTCTGGGTGCCGGCTTCCTTTCGACGCTGGCCGCGTTGGTGATCGGCCTGATGATCGCCTCGGCGAAAGACACCTATGACACCAGGAACAACAACATCCGGCTGCTCGGCACCCATGCCGCGCTGATCGACCAGATGCTGACCCAGTACGGGTCGGAAGCGAAGGCGGCGCGCATCCTGCTGCGAGAGCTCGTACCTTCCGCAACCTCGCGCGTCTGGCAGGAAAATACATCGGGCAAGGACGGCGGATCGCCCCTTGTCCTCAGCGACATAGCCGATCGCTTCTACAATGCGGTTGAAGGGCTGAAACCCGGCAACGCAAAGCAGACCTCCCTGAAATCCCGGATCACCCAGCTCACGACAGAAATGGGACGGACGCGGCTATTGCTGCTCACGCAGGGCGATCACGGGATCCCGCTGCCGTTCTTCGTCGTGCTGGTGTTCTGGCTGGTGGCGATCTTCGCGAGCTTCAGCCTGTTCGCGGAACGCCGCCTGATCGTCGTGGCGTCCATGCTCGTGTTTGCGCTCTCGGTATCGGGCGCGCTGTTTCTGATCGTCGATCTCAACCACCCGTTCCAGGGGCTCATGCAGATCTCGAACCATCATTTGCTCGTGGCGCTGCCGAAGATCGAGTAGCGCCGACGCAAGCCTATCCAGACCGTCCACCGACCATTATGCTGCGTGAAAAAAGCAGGTCGGGGACGAAATTCCAGATGCAAAAATCCGGGTTTGATGCGGAATTCGACGTCGTCGTGGTCGGCGGCGGCTCCGCCGGGTGTGTGCTGTCGGCGCGGCTGACTGAAAATCCAAACGTGACGCTTTGTGTCATTGAGGCCGGCGGCCGCGATCGCAATCCCTGGATCCATATCCCGATGGGGTTCGGCAAACTGGTACCGAACCCGACGATAAACTGGGGCTATGAAACCGAACCCGAACCGGGTCTTGGCGGGCGGACCGTGATCTGGCCGCGCGGCAAGGTGCTGGGCGGCTCCGGCTCCATCAACGGGCTCGTCTTCCTGCGCGGCGCGCCCAGCGATTACGACGAATGGGCGCGGCTCGGCGCGCGGGGCTGGGGTTACAAGGACGTGCTGCCCTATTTCAAGCGGATGGAACACGCGGTGGATGGTGCCAGCGAATGGCGCGGCACCGGCGGCCCGATGACGGTATCAACCATCAGGCGCCCCTCGACGACGGCGAAGGCTTTCGTCGAGGCCTGCGAGCGCCTGCAATATCCGCGTAACCCTGATTTCAACGGCGAGCGCATCGACGGCGTCGGCTTCGCGCCGCTCAACGTCCACAATGGCTGGCGGCGTTCGACGGCGGTCGGCTATCTCAGGCCGAATCTCAGCCGCAAAAATCTCGAGCTGATGACGAAGACGCAGGTCCGCCGCATCCTGCTCGGCGGCAATCGCGCCGTCGGCGTGGAAGTCGAGCGCGACGGCCGGATCCAGCGCATCGGCGCGCGGCGTGAGCTGGTCATCTCGGGCGGCGCGATCAATTCACCGGTGCTGCTGCTTGCCTCCGGCATCGGCCCGGCCGCGGAACTGGCGAAGCTCGGCATCGAGGTGAAACACGACCTTCCCGGCGTCGGCAAGAATTTGCAGGACCATTATCAATCGAGCTTTACGTTCAAGACCAACGCGACCGACACATTGAACGAGTCCGTGATGAGCCCGGCCAAATCGGTCAAGCTCGCTCTCGAATGGCTGCTCAAGGGATCGGGACAGCTCTCGGTCGGCGCGACCGAAGCGACGCTGTTTGCCAAATCGAGCCCGTCTGAGCCGGTGCCGGACATCCAGTACCAGTGCCTCAACTTTTCCACGGACGGATTCAAGACCGGACTGCATCGCTGGCCGGGATTCACCTTCATCTTCAGCGTCTGCCGGCCGAAAAGCCGCGGCGAGATCACGCTGCGCGACGCCGAAGGGCGCGTGCCGCCGCGTATCAGGGCCAATTACCTGACCGACCCCGACGACATCAGGATCATGGTCGCGGCATTCCGCATCGCCCGGCAGATCACGGCAACCGAGCCGTTCCGCTCGCTGGTGACCGAGCAGATCCGGCCTGCGGCCGACATCACGAGCGACGAGCAGATCTCCGATTACGTGCGGAAATACGGCTCGACGGTCTATCATCCCTGCGGCACCTGCCGGATGGGCGAGGATGACGGCGCGGTGGTCGACAGCGAGCTCCGCGTCCGCTGCCTCGATGGCCTGCGCGTCGTTGACGCGTCGGTGATGCCGGCGATGCCTTCGCCGAACATTCACCCGGCGACGATCATGGTCGCGGAGAAGGGTTCTGACATCATCGCAAAGGCGCTTGCAAACTGACGGCGCTCATTTCGCCTGCGGCGCCGGCACCTTGATTTCCTGCGGCAGGATGATCGCGGCCACGATCACCAGCAGGCACAACGCGCCGAACGCCTGCAGCATGCTGGAAAAACCGCCGCGCTCGTAGAGCCATGCCACCAGGCCGACGGAGGCGCCCGCCGCGGTGAAGCCGACGAAATAGCGCACCGAATAGGCCCGCGAGCGCCACTCGTCGGTCGTGTACTTGCCGACCATGGCGTCGTTGACGGTGACCTGGCCGAACGCGCCCATCACGATGCCGATGGCGGCGATGATCAGCGGCAGATTCGACAGGCTGGCCGCGAAATACATGAACGGCGCCAGCACGAATGACAGCGGCAGCATCACCGTCTTCAGCGAATAATGGTCGATCAGCTTGCCGATCGTGTACTGCGTCATCGCGCCGAACACATAGACGCCGGCCGCGATGATCCCGAGCGCGGCCGGGCTGCTGGTGAGGCCAGCCAGCCGCTCGGCGAACAGCTTTGGCATCGCCACCGTGATGGCGTTGAAGGTCGTGGAAATCGCGATCACCACGATCAGCAGGGCGAGAAACACCCGCCACATGTCCTGCTTGGCGATCCTGGCCTGCGCCGCCGCCTGCCGTGTGCCGGTGCGGTCCTCGTGCACCACCATCAAGGCAAAGGCGATGCCGAGGCCGATCGTGATAATCCCAGGAATGATGAAGGCGGCGCGCCAGCCGAAATATTGTCCGATCACGCCGGTGACCAGCGCCGAGGACGCCACGCCGAGATTGCCCCAGACGCCGTTCAGGCCCATCTCGCGGCCGAGCTTGTCGGCATAGGACACGATCATGGCGGTGCCGACCGGATGGTAGATCGAGGCGAACAGGCCGATCAGCAGCAGCGCCGCCCCGAGCTGAACTGGGGTATGGACGAAGCCCACCGAGATCATCGCCGCGCCGATACCGATGAAGAAGATCACCATCATGTGGCGGCGGCTCCAGCGGTCGCCGAGCCAGCCGGTGATCAGCGAACCGGCGCCGAAGGCGACGAAGCCGGGGGTGGCATAGGGCAGCAGTTCCGAATAGGCCATGCCAAGCGCCGGCCCCATGATGATGACCGCGGCCGCAAAGATCAGCATCGCGTAATGGTCGATGAAATGGGCGGCGTTCACGAAGGTGATCACCCTGGAGGGGCTGTTCATGTCGATTCCCGAATCCCGCAATTGTCCAAAATGGGTTATACGGGGTTGTCCTGACGGGATGTCGCCAATGAATGTCGCCGAAAAGCCAATTGCCGCCATCATCGGCCGCCTGACCTCGACTGGCGACGGTATTCACATGATCGCCAATACCTACAAAAAGGGCTTTCGGATCCACACCCATATGCACCGGGAGGCGCAGCTGGTGTACGCGGCCAAGGGCACCATGCAGGTCACCACCCCGAAGGGGCGCTGGCTGGTGCCGCCGGACCGCGCGGTCTGGGTCCCCGCCCTGTCCGAACATGCGATTGACGTGCTGGCCGATATCGAGATGCGGACGCTCTATTTCGAACTCGACTGGCTGCGGCGCGAGGCGCGAAGCCACAGCCTGGAGGCGGAATTCGTGGTGCGGGTGTCGCCGCTGTTGCACCAGACCATCCTCGCCCTGTTCGACGATCGCGGTGACCCCGAACGGACGGCGCTGCTGCTTCGACTCGCGATGATGGAATTGGACCAGGCGGAGGATTCGGCAACTTTTATCCCGCTGCCGCGCGAGCCGCGCTGCCGGCACGCCGCCGACATCGTGCTGGCCGATCCGACGACCGACCACGAGATCGAGAACCTGGCGAGCGAGGTCGGCACGTCGGTCCGCACGCTGTCCCGCTTGTTCTCGGCGGAAACACAATTGAGCTTCAAGAGCTGGTGCCAGCGCGCCCGCATCGCCGCTGCGATCGAAAGGCTTTCGACGGAGGCCGACGTTTCCGTAAAACAGCTCGCCTCGGATATGGGCTACGCCAGCGTGCCGGCGTTTTCCCATGCATTCCGGCAGGTGACCGGCCGGACACCGACGCAATTCGCCGGCAAGGAATAGCCCCTTGCCGCGCACAGGCAAGACCGACCTATCCATCAGACTTTTCAGAAGGGATGGATGACCGGGCTTGGGCGAACAGAAGCGACTCCGTCCTTCGGACGTCCGTGCCGGTCATGACGGCGCTCTTGAAGCATGACATATTTACGTACAATCGATACGCTTGAATGTGATCGGCACTGTCCCAAATCTCCTGTAAGATTGCATTTTATCAGCTGGATTCGACCCTTCGCATGGCCAACGCCTTTTTCTCCGACCTCCTCGCGACGATATCAGAACGCGGCCGCACACTGCTGGGGCGGGGTGAGCCCTCCGTCGTCCGCCAGGACGCCTCCGAACTGATCGGGCTTTGCAAGGCGCTGCTCTCCGGGCGCGGCGAAGCCTCAGGCATCGCGATGGCGCGCGACGTGCTCGACCGCTACCACGACCTCGACGCCGCCGGCCGGCTGGCCTTCTTCGAGGGCCTGGCGCGCGATTTCGGCCCCGACCGGGAAAAACTGTCGCAGGCGATCGAGGCCTGGCGCAGCCAGCCGAACGACTCTGACGCGAGCGATCTTCACTTCGCATCCGAGCCGCAGCGGCAGGAACTGATCCGCCGGCTCAACCGCGCCCCGGGCGGCACCAGCGCGCTGGTGGCGATGCGCGCCGATTTGCTTGCCCTGATCAAGGGCAACAAGGACCTGGCCGCGCTCGATCGCGACGTGGTGCATCTGCTCTCTTCCTGGTTCAACAGGGGTTTTCTCGTGCTACGCAGAATCGACTGGTCGACGCCAGCCAACATTCTGGAACAGATCATTCGTTACGAGGCGGTGCACGCGATCCACGACTGGGCCGATCTGCGCCGCCGTATCGATCCCGTGGACCGTCGCTGCTACGCCTTCTTCCACCCCCAGCTCAACGACGAGCCGCTGATCTTCGTCGAGGTCGCGCTGACCGAAACGATCCCGACCGCGATCGGCCCCCTGCTGGCCGCCGAGCGCCAACCGGTGCCGATCGAACGGGCGCGCACCGCCGTTTTCTATTCGATCTCGAATACGCAGAAGGGACTTGGCGGCATTTCGTTCGGCAGCTTCCTGATCAAGCAGGTGGTCGAGGAATTGCGGCGCGAACTGCCGAAGCTCGATACCTTCGTCACACTGTCGCCGGTGCCCGGCTTCATGCAATGGCTGAAGCAGGCCGAGGATGTTCCCGTAACCGATGAGGAACGGACGCTGCTGAAAAATCTCGACAAGCCCGGCTGGTTCGAGAACCCGGAGCTGACCGCGCAATTGCGGGCCGTGATCGAACCGCTGGCGGCGCATTACTTCCTCAAGGCCCGCACGTCAAAGGGCCGGCTGATCGATTCGGTCGCGCGCTTCCACATCGGCAACGGCGCGCGGCTGGAGAAGATCGACTGGCTCGGCGACGTCTCGCCCAAGGGCCTGCGCGAATCCGCAAGTATCATGGTCAACTATCTCTACCGTCTCGAGGACATCGAGAAGAACCACGAGGCCTACGCCAACCACGGTGAGATCGCGGCCTCCAGCGCGGTGAAGAAGATGCTCAAGACCGAGGGCCGGCGGCTGTTGGACATGCGGCTGTCGTAAGGCGGCGAGTGACGTTGCACTTGTAGCACTTGTAGCGGGGCGCCCCTCAACCTGTAATGCCGCACGAGAGGTCCCGCATGTCGCAAGAGCTCATGGCGGGCTACGATACGGTTTAAATCTTGTACTCATACAGCAGCCGCGCGCGGATGGTGCCTTCCAGCGCCCGGATGTCGGCGAGCACGCGCTCGCCGTCGGTGGCTGACGCATCGGCATCCAGCACCACGTAGCCGACATCGTGGGCGGTCTCGTAATACTGCGCAGCGATGTTGACGGCATGGCGCGCCAGTACTTCGTTCAGGCGGCCGAGCATGCCCGGCAGGTTACGCTGCACCTGGATGAAGCGCGTGCCCAACGGACGCGGCGGCAGTTGAACCTGCGGGAAATTGACGGCGCCCATGGTCGATCCGGAATCGCTGTAATCGACCAGCTTGCGCGCGACCTCGGCGCCGATGCGCTCCTGCGCCTCCTCGGTCGAACCGCCGATATGCGGGGTCAGGATGACGTTCGTCAGCCCCTGCAGCGGCGAGACGAATTTTTCGGCATTCGAGCGCGGCTCGACCGGAAAGACGTCGATCGCGGCGCCGCGCAGCCGGTTTTCGCGCAGCGCCTCGGCCAGCGCGTCGAGATCGACGACCGTGCCGCGGCTGTTGTTGATGAAATATGCGCCGTGCTTGATCGCGCGAATCTCCTCGCGGCCGATCATCCCGTGGGTGGCGGGAGTTTCCGGCACGTGGAGGCTGACGACGTCGCTTTGCGCCAAGAGCTCGTGCAGGCTGGCGGTAGGCTCGGTGTTGCCATGGCGGAGCTTGTCGGTGTGATCGTAGAAGATCACCCGCATGCCCAGCGCTTCGGCGAGATTTGAAAGCTGCGAGCCGATATTGCCGTAGCCGATGATGCCGAGCGTCTTGCCTCGCACCTCGTAACTGTCGTCGGCCGACTTGTCCCAGCGCCCTTCATGGGCGGCGTTGGAGCGCGCCACGATCCGGCGCAGCAGCATGACGATCTCGCCGATCACGAGTTCGGCCACGCTGCGCGTATTGGAGAACGGCGCGTTGAACACCGGGATGCCGCTGCGGCGCGCGGCGTCGAGGTCCACCTGGTTGGTGCCGACGCTGAAACATCCGACCGCAATCAGGCGGTCGGCGGCGTCGAGAACATCCTGCGTGATCTGCGTGCGCGAACGGATACCGAGCAGATGCACGCCCTTGATCGCCTCCTTCAGCGCATCGCCCTCGAGCGCCTTGGGCAGGCGCGTCATGCTGGAATAGCCGGCAGTCTCTATCAACTGCACGGCGCTGTCGTTGACGCCTTCGAGGAGCAACACCCGGATCTTGTCTTTGGCGAGCGAAAGTCTGGGAAGCGAGGTGGCCAAGGTCGGCATGTCCTTCGGCAATGGATGGGTGGCTGACTACGTCTTGTCGCGGAAATACGGTTCGACCGGGCCGTGCACCTTGATGGTCAGCGGGTTGCCGTGGCGGTCCTTGGCATTGCCCGCGGTGACGCGCACCCAGCCCTCGCTGATGCAATATTCCTCGACATTGGTCTTTTCAGCGCCCTTGAAACGGATGCCGACGTCGCGCGCGAGAATCTCGGCATTGTAATACGGGCTCTTCGGATCGACCGAAAGGCGGTCGGGAAATTCGTCGCTCATCGTTTTCTCGTTCTCGCTCACAGCAGTGCCTCGATATCTCTTCGCATTCCCTCGGGGGTTGCGGTCGGCGCGTAGCGCCGGGTCGCCCGGCCAGACCGGTCAACAAGGAATTTGGTGAAATTCCACTTGATCGACGGCCCCAGCAACCCCGATTTCGCATTCTTCAGATGATTGAACAACGGATGCGCCTGGCTGCCGTTGACGTCGATCTTGGCGAACATCGGGAACGTTACGTCATACTTGGTCTCGCAGAAATCCGCGATCTGTTTCGCGTCGCCCGGCTCCTGGCGGCCGAACTGGTTGCAGGGAAAGCCGAGTACGGCAAAACCGCGGGCTGCGAAATCGCGATGCAGTTGCTCCAGTCCCTTGTATTGCGGCGTGAACCCGCAGGCGCTCGCGGTGTTTACGATGAGGAGCACCTGCCCCTCGAACCGAGCCAGCGGAACGTCCTCGCCGGCGAGCGACCGCGCCGTGAAATCATACACGCCTGCCATGGCCGTCTCTGTTCAGCCCGCCGGATCGATCGCGGCCGAAGGCGTTCTGCCGGCCTCGATCGCCTCGCCGGCAGCAAGGCACAGATCCTCACGGTAACGGCCCGAAACCAGTTGCACGCCGACGGGCACACGGCCGACCAGCCCGGTCGAGACGGTCAAGCCGGGAAGTCCCATGAAGGGAATGGCGATCTGCGGCAACTGGGCATGCCAGACGCGCGCAAACGACGCTTCGTCCTTGCGGTCGAGCTGGTCGGGGAACGGCAACTCACCGGACACCGGCATCAGGAGCGCGGCATGGTTTTCGAAGAACGCCATCCACTCGCGGGTCAGCGTGGCACGCCGCGTCAGGACCTTCGACAGGTCGAACGGATGCACCTTGGTGCGGTTGCCGCGCAGGCAGGCCAGCGCGCCCGGATCGCCTTCGCGCTCGGCCATTTCCAGTTGCGCCTCATAGCCGTCGCCGAGCCAGAGCTTGGTCTGCAGATCGGCGGCCTCACGCAGCGGCGGCGTATCGGCGATTTCCTCGACGATCCAGCCGGCCTTCTCGAGCCGCTTGCCGGCGTCGGCGACGGCCGCCCTCACCTCCGGCACGGGATCGAGTCCGTCGGGATTGAGACACATCGCGACGCGCTTGGGCATCGCCGGGCCTTCGAGCGGCGCCGGCACCCACCAGGGATCGCGGTAATCCCGCGCAGACATCGCCGCCAGCGCGATCCGGAGATCGCCGACGGTGCGCGCCAGCGGGCCGGAGACGGCGCTGATTTGCGGCCCGATCGGCCGTTCGGGGAGCGCGGCATTGAACGCCGGAATGCGGCCGATGGTCGGCCGCAGCCCGTGCACGCCGCAGGCATAGGCCGGATAGCGGATCGAGCCGGCGATATCGGTACCGTGCGCGATATGGCCGATGCCGGCCGCGACCGCGGCCCCTGCCCCGCCGGACGACCCGCCCGGGGTGATCGAGGGATCGCGCGGGTTTTTCGTGTCACCGTGGATGAGATTGGTGGTGAACCAGCGGTAGGAGAACGCCGGGCAATTGGTGCGGCCAAGGATGACGGCGCCGGATTTGCGCAGGTTTTCGACGACGGGATTGTTGGCCTTGGCGATGGTGTCGCGCTGCAGCTTCAGCCCGTTGGTGGTGGCAAAGCCGGCCTGGTCGACATTGACCTTCACCGTGACGGGAACGCCGGCCAGCGCACCGGGATCCTCGCCCCGCCCGATGGCGGCATCGACGGCCGCCGCCTGCGCCAGCACGTCCTCGGGACGGTGGTCGATCACGGCATTGATTTTGGGGTTGACCGCATCCAGCCGCGCCAAGCCGGCGACCGCCGCCTCCTTGGCGGAGACTTTTTTCGCCTTGATCAGCACAGCCATTTCGGCCGCCGACAGCCGCCAGAGATCCTGCATGTAAAACTCCATCCGATTGGGCCCTTTTAGCGCCGGGCGCAGGGCAATGCCAGCGGCGGAGCCGCCTACAGATTCGTCACGGCGGCATCACCTCCCTCCCCCCGCAAGAACTGGGAGAAGGAAAAGAAAGGCATCGCCCCAGACTACCTCACGCGGGCGATGTAATAAGCGAGATCGGTGATCTGATCCGGGGCGACCGGTCCCATCACGTCCGCCATGCTGGCATCATAGCCGTGGCGGCTGTTGTCCTTGTACTCTCGCAGGGTCTTGGCGAGGTAGTCCTCGCGCTGGTTGGCGATGCGCGGGACGTTTTCCTTGCCCGACAGATCCGGATTGTGACAGGTGTCGCAGCGGTGCTGCTGCACCAGCGCCCGGCCGAGTTGCATCCGCGCGGGGTCGCCCTGGTCGGCCGGCGCTGCGGGTTTCGGCATCTTGGCGATGAAATCGGAAAACAGGCGGAGGTCGTCGTCGGTCAGCGGCTTCGCCATCTCGTTCATCGGCTCGAAGACGCGCAGCTTTTCACGAAACATGAACAGCTGGATCAGCGCGTAAGGCGCCTGCTGCCCGCCAAGCGAGGGCGTGTTTTCGGTCTGGGACTGGCCGTTCTCGCCGTGGCAGGCGAGGCACGGCGCGATGCGTTGTTCGATGGGTTGGGCTGATAGGGATGTGGCGATCGAGGCGAATGCCAGTGCCGCTATTGTCTTACGCATGGTTACTCCAAGCTCCGCCATTGCGAGGAGCGCAGCGACGAAGCAATCCATCTATCCCGGCTCTCAGGAATGGATCGCTTCGCTCGCAATGACGGAAACCAAGGCTACTTCTTGTCCGCCACCTTCTGCTTGCCGTAGGTGATGCGGTAGACGGCGCCGTTCCAGTCGTCGGAGACCAGCAGCGAGCCGTCCTTCATCTGCAGCACGTCCACCGGGCGGCCGATATATTTGTTGTCCTCGACGAAGCCGGTGAGGAACGGCTCCAGCGATTTCATCGTACCGTCCTTGTTCAGCTTCGCGACCACGAGGTCGCCACCGACTTTTTTGGAACGGTTCCACGAGCCATGCCGCGCGATGATGGCCACGTTCTTGTAAGCCTTCGGGAACATGCTGCCGCTGTAGAAGCGCATGCCGAGCGAGGCCGAATGCGGACCGAGCAGGCCGACCGGCGCGGTGAACTCGCTGCAGGACTTGCCCCAGCCGAATTCGGGATCGACGATGTTGCCCTGCAGGCAGTAAGGCGCGCCAAAATGTTCGCCGACCTTGGTGATGCGGTTGAGCTCGTCCTCGGGCACGTCTTCCGACATCCAGTCGCGGCCATTGTCGGTGAAGTAGAGCTGCTTGGTCTCCGGATGCCAGTCGAACCCGACGGTGTTGCGGACGCCGCGCGCGATCACTTCGGGATTCGAGCCGTCGAGATTCATCCGCCGGATCAGGCCATGGTCGTCGTCATTGAGCACGTTGTTGCCGGGCTGGCCGACCGGAACGTAGAGCTTGTTGTCGGGGCCGATGCCGATGAACTTCCAGCCATGGGCCTCGTCCTTCGGCAGCTTGTCGAAGATCACGGTGGGCTTCGGCGGGTTGTCCAGGTTGTCCTCGACCTTCTCGATCTTGGATACTTTCGAGAGCTCGGCGATGTAGAGCGTGCCGTCCTTGAAGGCCAGGCCGTTCGGCCGGTAGAGGCCGGAGACGAGAACCTTGACCTCGCGTTTGCCGTCCTTGTTGATGATGGCGTAGACCTTGTCGATGAGGCGGCTGCCGACGAACACCGTGCCCTTGTCGCCGAGCGCGAGCGATCGGGCATTGGCCATGCCGGCGGCGTAGACTTCGAGGTTGAAGCCGGCCGGCACTTTCAGTTTTGCGGTTGGAAGCTTGTCCGGCGCGGCGGCGATCGGCGGCGGCGCGATCGGCGCCAGCTTGGCGGCCGCCTCGTTGTTGGCCGGACGCCCGATCAACGGCGATCCCGGCGGAAGCGGCGCGGCAGCAGGCGGTGCAGCGGGCTGCTGGGCAGCAGCGCCAAACGTGAAGGCACTCAACAAGGCGCCGGCGAGCAACAGGCTGCGTGGCACCGACGAATGGCTGGTCATGGTCGTTCTCCCTGACGGAAGCCGTTGTTTCTATGCGTGGCGCATGAAGGCGCCGACGCCGGTGGCTTTCCGGACGGCAATCTCCAATATTTCTCGGTCCAGAAGCAACCGGAAACATGCATCGCCAAAACCGCGTCCACTGAAGGTCCACGGCGCGGCGCGTATCACCGTGCGTCAGTGCCTGGTGATCGAACTGCCGGGAGCGTCGAGGATCGCCTCGGAGAACGGAAACTCCAGCACGATCTCGCCGTCGTCGTCGGTCACCTCGATGATCGCGCTTAACAGCGCGCCGTCGGCGCCGTCGGTCTTCAGCAGTTCGCGGATCATGGCGCGCGCCATCTCCCAGGCACGGTCCGGATCGACGAGCACTTCGCCATCGGGGTCGGAAATCAGCTCATCGCCGATACGGGTGTTGAAATAATATCGCGGCATCGGCAAAAACCAGGCTCCACTTGAGGCCTCGCAACCGGAGGACCTCATCATTCGTTCATCCGGAGCCGGCAGCGCCCCTTCGCGTCAACAATTGTCATTCGCAGGAGCACAAACAACCGCGAAACACCTGATACCACGCCGTTTTGACCTGCCCCCTCGCACAACTCCGTGAAAATCCCTTGCGGCGCAGCATAAACAAATGCGGGTTCCAGGCAAAAGATTTAACTGGCGAACTTTTTGATCCGCAGTACCTTAACGCGCAAGGGCAAAATCGCCCGGAGCAAGGGAGAGCCAGATGGCCTGGAAAGCACCGAAAATCGTTGAAGTGTCGGTCGGCATGGAAATCAACATGTATATGTGCGCCACGCGCAAGTAAGCGGTCGCGCCTTCACAATTCACGCAGGTGGACTGGGCCTGACAGGATCCCGACTGCCGGGGGTTTGTCCGAAGCCTCATCCACCTCGTGACGTTTTGTAGCGTTCGTTCGGGTTTGGAAGCGCCAGGAGACGGATCATGCTTCGCGTCGTCGTCCTTGGCGCCGCGGCCGGTGGCGGCGTTCCGCAGTGGAATTGTGGATGCGAGGTGTGCCGGAAGGCACGAGGCGAAAATCAGGAATTGCGCAGCACGCAAGCCTCGATCGCGGTCAGCGCCGACGAAACGCACTGGTACCTGATCAACGCTTCGCCCGACCTGCGCCAGCAACTGATCGCCACCCCGCAATTGCATCCCCAGGCCGGAAAACTCCGGCACAGCCCGATTGCCGGCGTGATCCTGACCAATGGCGAAGTCGACGCGGTCGCGGGGCTGCTGTCGATGCGCGAGGGCTCGCCGTTCACGCTCTACGCCCATCAGCGGGTACTTGCGATCTTGCGATCCAACAGCATCTTTAACGTGCTGGGCGAAAGCAACGTGAAGCGGCGGCCGATCGAGCCGAATGTCGCGTTCGAGCCTGCCCTGCCCGATGGTTCGCCGTCCGGCATGGAAATTCTGCCCTTCGCGGTGCCGGGCAAGGGCGCGTGGTATCTCGAAGGCAAGGCGCATCCGGAAGGTGGCGATGCCGCGGGCGATACGCTGGGGCTCCGGGTTCTGGACAAGTCGAGCGGCAAGTACTTCTATTTCCTTGCCGCCTGCGCGCGGGTGACCAACGATCTGAAATCGCGGCTGGCGGGCGCCGCGCTGGTGTTCTTTGACGGCACGGTCTGGCGGGACGATGAACTGATCGCGCAGGGCCTCGGCACCAAGACGGGACAAGCGATGGGACATATTTCGATGTCGGGCGAACATGGCGCGATCGAGAGCCTTGCCGGCCTCGATATCGGCCGCAAGATGTTCCTGCATATCAACAACTCCAACCCCGCTTTGCTCGCCGGCTCCGACGAGCGACGGGCGCTGCAACAGGCGGGCTGGCAGATTCCGGCCGATGGAATGGAGATCACGCTGTGAACGTCATGGCCCAGGGAAAAGCCACCGCGGAAATGACCGCACTCTCCATCGGCCAGGGCGTCACGCTCAACAGCGCCGAGGAACTCGAAGCGATGCTCCGCCACATCGGCGCGACGCGCTATCACAATCTGCATCCGTTTCACCGTCTGCTGCATGGCGGCAAGCTCAACAAGGGCCAGGTGCAGGCCTGGGCGCTGAACCGCTACTTTTACCAGAGCACGATCCCGCTCAAGGACGCGATGGTGATCTCAAGGTTCCGCGACCGCGCTACCCGGGTCGAATGGCGTCACCGCATCGAGGATCACGACGGCGATATCGGCAGCGAAGGCGGCATCGAGCGCTGGCTGAAGCTCACCGAGGGGCTCGGCCTCGACAGCGCCTATGTGGAATCCACCGAAGGCATTCTGCCGGCGACACGATTTGCGGTCGAAGCCTATGTCCATTTCTGCCGTGACAAGACGCCGCTGGAGGCGATCGCCTCCTCTCTCACCGAGCTGTTCGCGCCCAACATTCATGAGGAGCGGATCGCGGGGATGCTGCAGCACTATGATTTCGTCAACCCCGATATCATGAGCTATTTCAGCCGTCGCCTGACGCAGGCCCCGCGCGATGCCAATTTCGCGCTGGACTATGTCAAGACGCACGCGACGACGCCAAAGGAGCGCGAGGCGGTCTGCAATGCGCTGATCTTCAAAACCAATGTGCTTTGGGTTCAGCTTGACGCGCTGTATCATGCCTATGTCGAGGGCCACATACCGCCCGGGGCATTCGTGCCCAAAGGGGACTAGCGATGGCGGCGGGCCGCAACATCAGCGTCAGCGAGGCGAGCCGGCCGAAATTGCCGCGGCACGCCAGGTTGAAGTTCGACGAGACGCGGAAGGTCTGGGTGATCCTGGCGCCGGAGCGCGTGCTGGCGCCGGACGAGATCGCGGTCGAAGTGCTGCAGCTCTGCGACGGAGTCCGTAGCGTCGGAGACATGGCCGACCAGCTCGCGGCCAAATACACCGCGCCGCGCGAGGCGATCCTGACCGACGTCATCGGGATGCTGCAGGATCTGGCCGACAAGGGTTTCCTGACCGAAGCGCGTGAGAAGACGCCATGAGCGACATTCTCGCCGACGGCAAGACTTCGGGGTCCGCCGTACCCAGCGACGGGCTCGCGATCCTGGAATCGCAACGCTCGACCGCGGAAACGTTCGGTATTCCTCTGGCCGTGCTCGCCGAGCTGACCCACCGCTGCCCGCTGCAGTGTCCCTATTGCTCCAATCCGCTCGAACTCGACCGCGGCGGCAGCGAGCTGACGACCGAGGAATGGAAAAAGGTGCTCACCGAGCTGGCCGAAATCGGCGTGCTGCAGATCCATTTTTCCGGCGGTGAACCAACCGCACGCAAGGACATCGTCGAGCTGGTGCAGCACGCAACCGATGTCGGGCTGTACAGCAACCTCATCACCTCGGCGGTGCTGCTGACGAAGGAAAAGCTGTCGGCGCTGGCCGACGCCGGCCTCTGCCACGTCCAGATCAGCTTTCAGGGCAACGAACCGATCGTGGCCGATCGTGTCGCCGGGCTAAGAAATTCGCACGAGAAAAAACTCGAGGTCGCGAAGTGGACGCGTGAGCTCGACCTGCCGCTGACGGTCAACGCCGTCATGCACCGCCAGAACCTGCATCAGCTCGCCGACATCATCCAGATGGCGGTCGATCTCGATGCCGACAGGCTCGAAGTTGCCAATGTGCAGTATTACGGCTGGGCGCTGAAGAACCGCGCCGCTCTGATGCCGACCATCGCGCAGATCGACGAGACCAGCCGTATCGTCGACGAGGCGAGCGTTCGCCTGAAGGGCATTTTGGCCATCGACTATGTGGTGCCGGACTATTACGCGCTGCGGCCGAAGAAATGCATGGGCGGCTGGGGCCGGCAGTTCTTCAACATTTCGCCGGCCGGCAAGGTGCTGCCCTGCCACGCCGCCGAGAGCATCACGGGGCTCGAATTCGAATCCGTGCGCTCCAACCACTCGATCGCCTGGATCTGGCAGAACTCAGAGGCCTTCAATCGCTATCGCGGCACGGGGTGGATGCCCGAGCCGTGCCAGTGCTGCGAATTCAAGGAAGTCGATTTCGGCGGCTGCCGCTGCCAGGCCTTTGCGCTGACCGGCGACGCCGGCAATACCGACCCCGCCTGCACGCTGTCGCCGATGCATGAGCAGATCTTCAAGGTCGCCGAGCGCGAGGCAGCCGCGCATCAAGACCGCTTCCTCTATCGCAATTTCGCCGGCGGCACGCTGGAGACGGAAGGCGAGCATGGCGCCTGACGCCGACGCCGGAAAATCCGTCAAACGCGCCGATCCCTTTGCGCCGCTGACGTCGGAACAACTCGCCGTCGGCGACGGGCACGACATCTATGTCGAGAGCGTCGGCCGCGCCGGCGGCGTACCCGCGGTCTATCTGCATGGCGGGCCCGGCAGCGGCTGCCAGCCGGACCACCGCCGGCTGTTCGACCCCGAGCGCTTCCACGCCATCCTGTTCGACCAGCGCGGCGCCGGCCGCAGCCGGCCAAAAGGCCGCCGCGACGCCAATACACTGCCGCACCTGGTCGCAGACATGGAAGCGATCCGCGAGAAATTCGGCTTCGAGCGCTGGATGGTCGTCGGCGGCTCCTGGGGCGCGACGCTGGCGCTGGCATATGCGCAAGCCCATCCCGACCGCGTCTCCGGTCTCGTGCTGCGCGCCACCTTTCTCGGCACGATGGCCGAAATCGAGCATGGCTTTCTCGAAACGCTGCCGCGGTTCTATCCCGGCCTCTACGCAGACTTCGTCGATGCCCTGCCGGAGGACGAACGTGGCCAGCCAATCCAGGCCTACTTCCGCCGCATCCTCGATTCCGATCCCGACGTGAACATCCCGGCCGCGCGGGCCTGGGGCGAGACCGAACGGATTCTGTCCGAACATGCGCCGAACCGAACGCGCCTCGATCAGGCGGCGCTGGCCTCGTCGCGAAGCCCGCCGGCCACGCCCTATATGGAAGCGCACTACTTCGCCAATCACTGCTTCATGCAGCCGAACCAGTTATTGCGTGACGCCGGCCGGCTTAGGGGAATCCCCGGTATCATCGTGCAGGGGCGCTATGACCTGCTGTGCCCGCCCGCCACCTCGCATGCGCTTGCCGCGCGATGGCCCGATGCCGAGATCCGTCTGGTCGAGGGCGCCGGCCACACGCTGTACGATCCCGGCGTCCGCAACGCTGTGATGAAGGCGATCGCGGACATGGCTTCCAAGGCTGCCAAATAGCGGCTGGGCCCCTCCTCGTTCAAGAGACCCTGGCAGAGTTGCAACCGCCCGCGCCGCCCAGGAAATACCGATCAAGCCGCCGTTAACCCGCGAACGCTAAACCGGCGGTCGAGACGTCGTCCCCGGCGAAGGACTGTTTGGCTCGGCACAATGAGCCCAAGCGCGCCATTAACGTCCTGCATCGACGTCTTCCAACGTCCGCGATCCGGCGGGCGAGGACTTCGTCGGAAGTATCTCACATCACTTTTGATTACGCTGCTCATGTCATTTGTGAGCTGGATCCCGGCCCCTGTGGGTCGCGTCCATCGCCGTTGCTACACCGGTCGAGCGCCGCTGCAATCAACCGGCCGTTTGACGGCCATGTCCTTGCTGCGACAGTCGCAAATCTGCGACCGAACCGAGCATAGCTCATGGCAGCCGCGCGCACTTTGTCGCACTCGTTGAAGCTGCAGCGCACATGCTGCGTCGCCGCATTCGCGCGGAAATGCAACAGTCGAAGCTCCATGCTGCTGTCAGCAGCCAATCGCGCAAATTTGCCTTTGTGCCACGTCTGGATTGGCTCTAATAAGACAACCCTATGATCCCATTCCAAAACTAAAAGGACGCTCGTCAAGCGTTCGCAGGCAAATTGAGGCCGCGTTGCGGTTACGGGCGCGGAAAAGGTAGGAATGAAACCGACTGATATTTCGGCGCCAGACTACTTTCACAAAGTCGTCGATTGCCAATGGGCCTGCCCCGCTCACACGCCAGTCCCCGAATACATCCGTCTGATCGCCGAAGGGCGTTACAGCGACGCCTATATGATCAACTGGAAATCGAATGTGTTTCCGGGGATCTTGGGACGAACCTGCGATCGCCCGTGCGAGCCTGCGTGCCGCCGCGGCCGCGTCGAGGAAAACCCGGTTGCGATTTGCCGCCTGAAGCGCGTTGCCGCCGACTTCAAGGACGACGTCAAGCATCGCATGCCGAAGCCGGCGGCGAAGAACGGCAAGCGCGTTGCGCTGGTCGGTGCTGGTCCCGCCTCGCTTGCGGTGGCGCGCGACCTCGCGCCGCTCGGCTACCACTGCACCGTGTTCGATGCCGACCCCAAGGCGGGCGGCATGATGCGCAGCCAGATTCCGAAATTCCGCCTGCCCGACAGCGTGATCGACGAAGAGACCAATTACATCCTGAACCTCGGCATCGAGTTCAAGGGCGGTCATCGCATCGACAGCCTGAAGAAGCTGCTCAACGAAAAGTATGACGCGATCTTCATCGGCTCCGGTGCGCCGCGCGGTCGCGAACTCGATATCCCCGGCCGCAAGGAAGCGGCTGCCAATATCCATATCGGCATCGAATGGCTGGCGTCGGTCTCGTTTGGCCATGTCGGAAAGATCGGCAGGCGCGTCATCGTGCTCGGCGGCGGCAACACCGCGATGGACTGCTGCCGCACCGCGCGCCGGCTCGGCGGCGAGGACGTCAAGGTCGTCGTGCGCTCCGGCTTCGAGGAAATGAAGGCGAGCCCCTGGGAAAAGGAAGACGCCATCCACGAGGACATTCCGATCCTCAACTACATGGTGCCGGTGGCGTTCAAGCATGCCGGCGGCAAGCTGACCGGCGTCACCTTCCAGAAGGTGAAGGCCGAGTACGACGCCAAAGGCCGCCGCAACCTGGTGCCCTCCGGCGAGCCCGATCAGACCATCCCCTGCGACGAGGTGCTGGTCGCGGTCGGCCAGGAAAACGCGTTTCCCTGGATCGAGCGCGACTGCGGCATCGAGTTCGACAAGTGGAACATGCCGCAGGTCGATGCGAAAACTTTCGTCTCGACCAATCCAAAAGTGTTCTTCGGCGGCGACGCCGCGTTCGGACCGAAGAACATCATCTGGGCGGTGGCGCAAGGCCACGACGCCGCGCTGTCGATCCACAAGATGCTGTCCGGCGAGGACATCAACGAGCGCCCCCTGCCCGAAGTGCATGTCTCGTCGCAAAAGATGGGCATTCACGAGTGGAGCTACGACAACGATGTCTCCGGCGACAGGCGCTACAAGGTGCCGCACCGCGACAAGGTGATCGCGCTAAAGGACATCAAGGCCGAAGTCGAGCTCGGCTACGACGTCAAGCTGGCGCTTGGCGAGGCGCAGCGCTGCCTGAACTGCGACGTGCAGACCGTGTTCTCGGCGCCCGCCTGTATCGAATGCGATGCCTGCGTCGATATCTGCCCGATGGACTGCATCACCTTCACAGAGAACGGCGAGGAAGCGGATCTGCGCCAGCGGCTCAAGGCGCCCTCGCCGCACCACGACCAGGCGCTCTACGTCGCCGAAGGCCTCAAGACCGGACGCGTCATGGTCAAGGACGAAGACGTCTGCCTGCATTGCGGGCTGTGCGCTGAGCGTTGCCCGACCGGCGCCTGGGACATGCAAAAGTACCTCATCGAGATGACTCACGCAGGTTCGACATGCCAGACCAAAGCCCGATCAGCAGCGTAAACGACTTCGTCGTTCGCTTCGCCAACGTCAACGGCTCGGGTTCCGCGAGCGCCAACGAGATGTTCGCGCGCTCGATCCTGCGCCACGGCGTGCCGGTGAGCCCACGCAACATCTTCCCTTCCAACATCCAGGGCCTGCCGACCTGGTACGAGGTGCGTGTCACCGAAGCCGGCCATCTCGGCGCCCGCGGCGGCGGCGTCGACATGATGGTGGCGATGAACCCGCAGACCTGGGACAAGGACGTCGCCTCCATCGAGCCCGGCGGCTACCTGTTCTACGATTCGACCAAGCCGATGCCGACGTCGAAGTTCCGCGGCGACATCACCGTGATCGGCGTGCCGCTGACCGCGATCACCAATTCGACCTATACCGATCCGCGCCAGCGGCAGCTGTTCAAGAACATCATCTATCTCGGCGCGCTTTGCGCGCTGCTCGACATGGACGCCAAGCTGGTCGAGAAGCTGATCGGCGAGCAGTATAAGGGCAAGGAAAAGCTCCTGTCCTCCAACGTCCACGCGCTGCATCTCGGCCGAGACTGGGCGCTGCAGAACCTGAAATGCCCGATCGGGCTGCGGGTGAGGAAGGCCGACAAAGTCGGCGACCGCATCTTCATGGAGGGCAACAGCGCGGCTGCGCTCGGCGCGGTCTATGGCGGCGCCACCGTCTGCGCCTGGTATCCGATCACGCCGTCGTCCTCGGTCGCGGAAGCCTTCACCAACCACTGCAAGAAGCTGCGCCACGACCCCGAGACCGGCAAGGCAAAGTACGCCATCGTGCAGGGCGAGGACGAACTGGCCTCGATCGGCATCGTGATCGGCGCATCCTGGAACGGCGCGCGCGCCTTTACCGCGACCTCCGGCCCCGGCATCTCATTGATGACCGAATTTATCGGCCTGAGCTATTTCGCGGAAATTCCCGGCGTGATCATGAACATCCAGCGCGCCGGCCCCTCGACCGGCATGCCGACGCGCACCCAGCAATGCGACATCATCGCCTGCGCCTACGCCTCGCACGGCGACACCAAGCACGTGCTGCTGTTCCCGGAAGACCCGGCGGAAGCATTCGAGTTCGCCGGCCATTCGTTCGACCTGGCCGAGCGGCTGCAGACCATGATCTTCCTGATGCTCGATCTCGACATCGGCATGAACCACCGGCTTTGCCGCCCGTTGAAATGGGACGAGAACCACCAATATGACCGCGGCAAGGTGATGACCGCGGAAATGCTCGACGAGCCGGGCCGCGATTTCGGCCGCTACCTCGACGTCGATGGCGACGGGATTCCCTATCGCACCTATCCCGGCACGCATCCGACCAAAGGCTCGTTCTTCACCCGCGGCACCTCGCGCGACCGCTACGCGCGCTATTCCGAAGAAGGCGCCGTCTACGCCGACAACATGCAGCGGTTGGTGCGCAAGTTCGAAACCGCGCAGGACATGGTGCCGCGGCCGTTGCAGGCCAACGCCGCCAGGCCGACCAAATACGGCGTGCTCTATTTCGGTTCGACCGCACCCGCGATGGACGAGGCCATCGGCTTGCTGGAGGCGCGTGGTCATCTGCTCGACCGCATGCGCATCCGCGCCTTCCCGTTCCACTCCAGCGTGGCGAGTTTCATCGCCGACCACGATTTCGTGTACGTTGTCGAGCAGAACCGCGACGGCCAGTTGCGCCAGCTGATCGTCAACGAGAACGGCATCGATCCGGTGCGGCTGGTGCCGATCCTGCACTATGACGGCACCCCGATCACCGCCCGCTTCATCGCCAAGGCGATCGGCGACCACCAGGACCGTCTGAAAGTGACCCCTCTCCGCAAGGCCGTGTCATGACGGCCTACATGCTCTCTCCGGCGTCATGCCCGGGCTTGTCCCGCCTGCGGGGCCGAAGCCCCTTCGGCGCGGCGAAAGCCCGGGCATCCACGTCTTCCTTTTTCCCGGCCATGACGAGGCCGGAACTGCAGGTGTTCGCATGACCTACATTGCAAAACCGAAATTCCATCATCCCGGTCTGAAGAAGAACGCGCTCGGCTACACCCATCGCGACTACGAAGGAAAAATCTCGACGCTGTGCGCCGGCTGCGGGCATGACTCGATCACGGCCGCGATCATCGAGGCCTGCTACGAGCTCTCGATCGAGCCGCATCGCGTCGCCAAGATTTCGGGCATCGGCTGCTCGTCGAAGACGCCGGACTACTTCCTCGGCAATTCGCACGGCTTCAATTCGGTGCACGGCCGCATGCCGTCGGTCTTGACCGGCGCCAACCTCGCCAACCGCGACCTGATCTATCTCGGCGTCTCCGGCGACGGCGACTCTGCCTCGATCGGCTTCGGCCAGTTCGCGCATTCGATCCGCCGCGCCGTCAACATGACCTACATCGTCGAGAACAACGGCGTGTACGGCCTGACCAAGGGACAGTTTTCGGCCACCGCCGACCGCGGTTCGAAATCCAAGAAGGGCGTGATGAACACCGACAATGCGATCGACCTGGTGGCGATCGCGCTGCAGCTCGGCGCCAGCTTCGTGGCGCGCAGCTTTTCCGGCGACAAGAGCCAGCTGGTGCCGTTGATCGCGGCCGCGATCCGCCACAAGGGCGCGTCCTTCATCGACGTCATCAGCCCGTGCATCGCCTTCAACAACCACGCCGGCTCGACCAAGAGTTTCGACTATGTCCGCGAACACAACGACGCGGTGAATCGCCTCGACGTGCTGACCGGCCGCGAGCCGATCACGGTCGATTACGCGCCCGGAACGGTGCAGATCGTCGAGCAGCATGACGGCACCAAGCTGGCGCTGCGCAAGATCGACGCCGACTACGACGCCAACGACCGGCTGGCGGCGATGACCTTCCTGCAGAAGCACGCCGCCAAGGGCCAGGTGGTGACCGGACTGCTCTACGTCGATCCGGATTCGGAAGACCTGCACACCCATCTCGACACCGTCGAGACGCCGCTCAACACGCTGGAAGCGAAGGATCTGTGCCCGGGAACCGCAGCGCTGGAAAAGATCAACGCCAGCTTGCGGTAATTGCGACAATCTAGCCCGGATGAGCTCTTGCGACATCCGGGGCCGGTCTCTCCGTTGATGGCGCCGCGAGGGGACCCGCATGTCGCTGCGCTCATGCAGGCTACAGCTTACTCGCCGTCATGTCCGGGACAAGCCCGGCCATGACGAGTGGAGCTACGCCACCGCGGCCATGCTCCGCGGGTGGGCGACATACTCCTTCAACACCGTACCTGACGTGTCGACCTCCGAGAGCGACACGTCGTAGCTCCAGAGATCGGCGAGGTGCTGCAGCACGCGCTTGGTGTCGGCTTCGGTGAGCTGGGCGCCCTTCACCACGGTATGACGCAGCATCAGGCGGCGGTCGCCGGCGAGATCGACATCGACGACCTCGATGTTCGGATCGATGTAGCCGACATCGTATTGCCGCGCCAGTTCACGACGCAGCCGGCGATAACCGCGCTCGTTGTGAATGGCGTCAACCAGGATGCCGGAGCGATCCTCTGGATCGTCGTGCAAGTGGAACAGACGGAATCTCCGCATCAGATGCGGGCTCATGAATTGGCTGATAAAACTCTCGTCGCGATAGTTGGCCCAGACGTCCCGCAGCACAGCCATCGCGTCGCCCTTGCCGGCGATGTCGGGGAACCATTCGCGGTCCTCGGCTTCCGGGTTGGTGACGATGCGCTCGATGTCCTGCATCATGGCAAATCCCAGCGCATACGGGTTGAAGCCGGAATAGCGCGGGTCGTCGAATTCGGGCTGGAACACGACGTTGGTGTGCGACCCCAGGAATTCGAGGAAATTGCCGTCGGTGAGCCGGCCCTGCTGATGCAGGCGGCTCATGATGCGGTAGTGAACGTAGGTCGCGGTGCCCTCGTTCATCACCTTGGTCTGGCTCTGCGGATAGAAGTACTGCGCGATGTGCCGCACGATCCGCAGGATCTCGCGCTGCCAGGGGCGCAGGCGCGGCGCGGTCTTTTCCAGGAAATAGAGCAGATTCTCCTGCGGCAGGCCGAGCATCTGGCGACGGCGCTCGCTGTCCAGGATGGCGCTGCTCTTTGCCTTGCCGCCCGGAACGGTGCGCCACAAATCGTTGAACGCGCTTTCCTCGTGCGCCCGGCGCCGGCCCGCCCGCTTCTCTTCGGCACGCAGGTCGATCCCCTTCTTGCCGGGATAGCGGTCGACGCCATGGGACATCAGGGCGTGCGCGGCATCCAGCGTTTGCTCGACCGCGAGCCGGCCGTGGCGCTCCTCGCAATGCGTGACATAACGCTTGGCGAATTCGAGATAGTCCAGAATGCCGTCGGCGTCGGTCCATTGCTTGAACAGATAGTTGTTCTTGAAGAAATGGTTATGGCCGAAGGCGGCATGCGCGATGACGAGCGTCTGCATCGTCGCCGTGTTCTCTTCCATCAGATACGAGATGCATGGCGAGGAGTTGATGACGATCTCGTAGGCAAGGCCCATCAATCCCTTGCGGTAGGATGCCTCCTGAAAGGCAAAGTGCTTGCCGAATGACCAGTGCTTGTAGAACAAGGGCATGCCGACCGACGAATAGGCGTCCAGCATCTGTTCGGCGGTGATGACCTCGATCTGGTTGGGATAGACCTCGAGACCCAGTTCGTCTCGCGCGACCTGCTCGCAGGCGTCGCAGATCCGCTGCAGCGTGTGAAAATCCCAATCGGCGCCCTGAAAGAGCAGTTGGTTCGGGGTGCTCATGGCGCGGCCCTTTCCTGCGGGCCCCGGCGCTGGAACAGATCGTGGAATACCGGAAATATCTCGCTGCGTTCATTGACCTTGCGCATCGATAGCGGCGCGCCGGCGGCGCGCAGACCCTCGTAGAGGGTCCACAGCGCCGAGTTGGGCATCTCGTAGCTCAAGCCATGCTCCTGACCGACTTCCAGATAGGCGAAGAACTGGCAGACCGGCAAAATCTTGTCGGTCAGCAGATGACCGGTAACCTCGCCATCCGAATAGGAGTTGTCGCCGTCCGAGGCTTGCGCGGCGTAAATGTTCCAGTCTGCCGGGCGAAACCGCGTCTGCACGATCTCATGCATCGCCTGCAGCGCGCTCGACACCAATGTGCCGCCGGAGGCCGGCCCGTGGAAGAATGTCTGCTCGTCGACCTCCTCGGCCTTGTCGGTATGCCGGATGAACACGATCTCGACGTGACGGTAGCGCCGCTTCAGGAACACGTAGAGCAGCATGTAGAAACGTTTAGCCAAATCCTTCATGTGCTCGGTCATCGACCCCGAGACATCCATCAGGCAGAACATCACCGCCTGGGCCACCGGCTTCGGTACCCTTTCGAAGCGGCGATAGCGAATGTCGATCGGATCGATGAAGGGAATACGCTTCATCTTCGCCTTCAGGACCTCGATCTCGGCCAGGATCTCGACACGTCGCGCTTCGCTGCATGTTTCGAGTTCCGCCTCGAGCGCCGCCAGCGCTTCCGGGCTCGGCCGCCGTAGCGCGACGCGTCGCGCGAGCGCACGGCTCACCGTCCGGCTGATCGATATGTTGGTCGGCGAGCCCGACGTCGAATAGCCGGCCCGCCGGATGCCCTCGCATTCGACCTCGGCAAGCTTGCGCTTGGCGAGATCGGGCAGTTCCAGATCGTCCAGGAACAGGTCGACGAATTCGTCCCGGCTGAGCACGAAGCGGAACGCGTCCTCGCTGTCGCCCTCGCCCGCCCCCCGGCCCCTGCCGCCGCTCGGGTTCGGACGCGGAAGGATATCGCCTTCCACGAACTTCTTGTTGCCGGGCAGCACCATGTCGCGCGTGCCGCCCTCGCGGCGAAAACGCGGCTCGTCCATGCCGTCGATCGGGACGCTGACTTCGCCGCCTTCGAGGACATCCTTGATGTCCCGTTCCTGCGACGATTTCTTCACCGCCCCCTGAACCAGCGCCTTTGCACGACGCAAAAAGCGCTGGCGGTTCTCGAGACTCTTGCTGCCCGGGTTCAGGCGGCGATCGACGATGTGAATGGCCACGTTTTCCTCAGCCAGCCTGTTTCACGCGCATGTACCACTCGACCAGCCGACGGACTTGCCGCTCGGTATAGCCACGTTCGACCATGCGCGCGACAAACTCGCCGTGCTTCTTTTCGGTCTCGCCGTCCTTCTTCGAACCGAAGGAAATGACGGGGAGCAAATCCTCGACCTGGGAGAATATCCGCTTTTCGATCACTTCGCGAATCTTCTCGTAGCTGGTCCATGCCGGATTCTTGCCGTTATTCTGCGCCCGCGAGCGCAACGAGAATTTGACGACCTCGTTGCGGAAATCCTTCGGGTTGGCGATGCCGGCCGGCTTCTCGATCTTGGTCAGTTCCTGATTGAGCAGTTCGCGATCAAGCAACTGTCCGGTGTCGGGATCCTTGAAGTCCTGATCCTCGATCCAGGCGTCGGCGTAATCGACGTAGCGGTCGAACAGGTTCTGGCCGTAATCCGAGTAGGATTCCAGATAGGCCTTCTGGATCTCGTGCCCGATGAACTCGGCGTAGCGCGGCGCCAGTTCGGCCTTGATGAATTCGAGATACCGCTTCTCGACTTCGTCGGGGAGCTGCTCGCGCCGGATCGCCTGTTCCAGCGTATACATCAGATGGACCGCGTCGGCGCCGACCTCATTGGTGTCGTGGTTGAAGGTCGCCGCAAGCACCTTGAACGCGAAGCGTGTCGAGACGCCGTCCATGCCTTCGTCGACACCGGCGGAATCCCTGTACTCCTGGACGCTGCGCGCCTTCGGATCGGATTCCTTCAGGCTGTCGCCGTCATAGACCCGCATCTTGGCGAACACGGTGGAGTTCTCGTGCTTGCGCAGACGCGACATGACGGAGAAGCGCGCCATGGTTTCCAGCGTGGCCGGCGCGCAGGGCGCGGTGGCCAGTTCGGAGCCCTGAATGAGCTTCTCGTAGATCTTCTGCTCTTCGGTGACGCGCAGGCAGTACGGCACCTTGATGACGCAGATGCGGTCGATGAAGGCTTCGTTGTTCTTGTTGGTCTTGAAGCTCTGCCATTCCGCCTCGTTGGAGTGGGCGAGAATGACGCCGGTGTAGGGAATCGCGCCGATATTCTCGGTGCCGATGTAGTTGCCTTCCTGCGTCGCCGTCAGCAGCGGGTGCAGCATCTTGATCGGCGCCTTGAACATTTCGACGAATTCGAGAATGCCCTGGTTGGCGCGGTTGAGGCCGCCCGAATAGCTGTAGGCATCGGGGTCGTTCTGCGCGTAGGTCTCCAGCTTGCGGATGTCGACCTTGCCGACCAGCGACGAGATGTCCTGGTTGTTTTCGTCGCCCGGCTCGGTCTTGGCGATCGCGATCTGGCGCAGCCGCGACGGCTGGATCTTGGCGACGCGGAATTGCGAGATGTCGCCGCCGAAGGCCTCGAGCCGCTTGTAGCACCACGGGCTCATCAGTCCGCTGAGACGCCGGCGCGGAATGCCGTACTTCTCTTCAA
Source organism: uncultured Bradyrhizobium sp. (assembly GCA_964609175.1). Lineage (GTDB taxonomy): Bacteria > Pseudomonadota > Alphaproteobacteria > Rhizobiales > Xanthobacteraceae > Bradyrhizobium. Next base: position 38,153 of record CAZSRR010000012.1, on the reverse strand, counting down.
GCATGGGCCCAAGCGATTCCGGATCGAACAGGCTGAGCGGGCTTTCGAACACCGGGCTCAGTTCATCGCCGGCCTTCAGCACGTAGATCGGATGGACCTCCATCAGCGCCTTGAGCCGCTCGGCGAGCGACGACTTGCCGCCACCGACCGGTCCGAGCAGATAAAGGATCTGCTTGCGCTCTTCGAGGCCTTGAGCCGCGTGACGGAAGAAGCCGACGATCCGCTCGATCGTATCTTCCATGCCATAAAAGCCGGCGAACGCCGGATAGAGCCGCATCGTGCGGTTCAAAAAAATACGGCCAAGGCGTGGGTCCTTGGCCGTGTCAATCATCTGAGGCTCGCCGATCGCAGCTAGTAGTCGCTCGGCGGCATTGGCGTATCGCATCGGATCGTTTCGACACGACTCCAGATATTCCGCCATCGACATGTCGGTCTGGCTTCTAGCTTCGAAAGACCGGGCGAAAGCATTGAACAGAGAATCGTTGTACATGATCCGTCTCTCCATCGTCACCTGTAAATGCCGCACGCTCCACTCGGGTTCCAGTGCTGGAGCGTAGCAGCTTCCGTTCGCGAATCACCAGCTAGGTTGATTGGACACGCGAGCGTTCGCACATTGCAATGCAATAGTCGTGCTAGAGGCCTGAGCCTCGTATTGATACGGTGGCATTTCACTCCCGATGTAGCCACCGCGCAACATTTCTCCCGGCGTACTACCGAACACGATGTTAGGGAGTTTTTAAGGAATCTGGGAGGGTGGCCAGGCTCGATTCGAACACGGCTAGGCAATCCTCCAGCGGCAAAACCGACAAATCCGGGATTTTGAACGGCCAAATGCGCGACAATTCCAGCTTTTGCGACCCTTTGCCGGCCGGCGGGCGGCAACAATGACAAAGATGAATACGCGTTCATTTCAGGAGCCGTATCTTGAACGCTGCCGGCGGCTACCGCGACCAAAGTAACATGCCGCACGTTTAATCTGGGGCTGCCATGAAATCCGTCTGTCTTGCCGCCGCCATCGCCTCCATTGTCGGTGCTCATGCCTGTCATGCCCAGGATGGCGTCGACAAAGCCAAGGCCAACGCCTTCGATACCAAGATGTTCATCGGTCCGCGCGACCACAAGACCTATGCCTGCTTTGTGCGTCGCTATGACGCCGGCCATCTGGCACAGCATCCGAAGCAGAAGGTCAGCGCGATGAAGCTCCTGGTGACGGCCGAGGACGCGCCGGAAGACAAGACGGTGAACTATTCGTTCCGCCTCGGCTTCAAGTATCGCCACCGTGCCGGCGATTTCGACTCCAGCGGCTATTGCAGTCACGTCGTCGCCGCGAACAGCGGCGGCGAAATTCGACTCGGCTGCGGCGTCGATTGCGAAGGCGGCGGCATCGAAGTGGCGATGAAGGGCGACAAGTCCGCATTGATCCGGCTGGAGCGGATCAGAATCTGGGAGCGCAACAAGCCCGACGACGACGCCAGCAACGATCTGGTTGCGGGGGCCGACGACAAGATCTTCCGTGTCGATCGCGCGGATTTGCACGAATGCTCCGAGTTGGTGACGGATCGCAAAGAGCTTGCGGCACTCCGGCACAAATGAGTTACGCTGCGCAGGCCGGAGAGTTTCACTTGACGGTTCTGTGATCCATACCACCTTGGCGGGGAGAAATTTCCATGCATCGACGCAACATCCTGTGGGGCGCCATCTCGGCCTTCGGTGCGGCTTTTGCAGCTTCGCGCGCCAGCGCATCCAAAGAGGCGGCATCGTCCGCGAAACTGAAGGTCGTTTATCACCTCAACGATCTCGACAAGGTCAACTTCGCGCTGGGCAACATCCAGAACCACTTTGACGGCGTCGGCGGCCCCGACAACGTGACCATCGCGCTGGTGGTGCACGGCCAGGCGTTGCGGGCGTTTCATTCGGCTTCCGCCAACCCGGATGTCTCGAAGCGTGTCGGTCAGTTCTCCACAGCAGGTCTCGAACTCGCCGCCTGCGGCAACACCATGGCTTCGCAGAACGTCGCGCTGAAAGATCTGCTGCCGGGTTTCGTTGCCGCCGAACGCGGCGGCGTGGTGCGGATCGCCGAGTTGCAGTCGCAGGGTTATCTTTACATCCGGCCCTGAGATCTGCTTCGTCGGCTGGTCATTTGCGCGACTTGATCGCCGTACTTTCGTCCGTCGTATTCGGGTGAATACTTCTTACGTTTGGATTCGTTTGCGGCCGCTCGCGTGTGGCCTGGACATGGAGGTGATGCCCGTTCGCGATCGCCCGCGGGATGTTGTGTCCTAAAACGCCCAACTGCACACCGATGCCGGCCGCCTTCGCCGCTGCTGCACCAGGCAAGGTAAGGGCACCGATGAGAAGGCCGGCGGACACAGACAGACGACGCTTCATGACGGACACCTTCACGACTTCGTGCTTTGTGAATGTTTGGTGTCGCAGTCCGGGCAGCCGGTTCGACCCCATGCCCGGGTCGACCGACAGGCCCGGCATTTGGGATCGAACCGCCCATCGTCGCGTTATCGTGGTAGACACTCCAATTCCATTTAATTGCCGGCTTAACGAAATATTGACTTTCGCGCCCTGCCCCCGAAAGCTGCCCAAAACTCCAAAACCGACCGAACAGAACAGGCCCCATGAATCCCGTCAAAACGCTCGAAAATCATGGCCAGGCGATCTGGCTGGACTTCCTCGCCCGCGGCTTCGTCGCCAGGGGCGACCTCAAGGCACTGATCGATAGCGACGGCGTCAAGGGGGTGACATCGAACCCCTCGATCTTCGAGAAGGCAATCGGGAGTTCGGACGAATATGACGGCCCGATCGGCAAGGCCCTGAAAGACGGCGACCGGCCGGTCGCCGACCTGTTCGAGGCACTGGCGGTGGAGGACATCCAGAACGCCGCCGACGTTCTGCGCCGGGTTTACGACGCCACGGACGGCAATGACGGTTTCGTCAGCCTCGAAGTCTCGCCCTATCTGGCGATGGATACCGAAGGGACCATAGCGGAAGCCGAACGGCTCTGGAAGGACGTCAAGCGGCAGAACCTGATGGTCAAGGTGCCGGCCACGCCGGAGGGCCTGCCCGCGATCGAGCATCTGATCGGCGAAGGCATCAGCATCAACGTCACGCTGCTGTTCTCGCAAGCCGTCTATCGCGAGGTAGCCGAAGCCTACATCGATGGCCTCGAACAATACGTCGCCAAGGGCGGCGATCCCTCGCATGTCGCCAGCGTCGCCTCGTTCTTCGTCAGCCGCATCGATACCGCGGTCGACAAGCAGCTCGACGACAAGATCGCCCGCGCCAACGACCCTAGTGAAAAGGAGCGGCTGAGCGCGCTGAAGGGCAAGGTCGCCATCGCCAACGCCAAGCTTGCCTATCAGGACTACAAAAAACTGTTCGCCGGTCCGCGCTGGGACAGGCTCGCGGCGAAGGGCGCCAAGCCACAGCGCCTGCTGTGGGCCTCCACCGGCACCAAGAACAAGGACTACAGCGACGTGCTGTATGTCGAGGAACTGATCGGTCCGAACACGGTCAACACGGTGCCGCCGGCAACGCTCGACGCATTCCGCGACCACGGCCAGCCGCGCGACAGCCTCGAAGAAAACATCGAGGATGCGAAGCGCGTCCTGGAAGAACTCGAAAAATCCGGAATCTCGCTCGACGCCATCACCGACGAACTGGTCAAGGACGGCGTCAAGCTGTTTGCCGATGCCGCCGACAAGCTCTACGGCGCGGTCGCGCAGAAGCGCGCGGCGTCGCTCGGGAGCGGCATTGACCGGCAGCAGCTTGCGCTCGGCGCCGGCATCCGGAAGGCGGTCGAGAAAAGCGCCGAGGAATGGCGCGCGGCTGCGACCATCCGCCGCCTCTGGCAGAAGGACAGGTCGGTCTGGACCGATGACGACGAGAACAAATGGCTGGGCTGGCTGGACAGCCCTGCCGCCGCCGACATCGCCGACTACGAGGATTTTTCCCGCCGCGTGAAGGGCCAGAACTTCAGCGACGCGGTCGTGCTCGGCATGGGCGGCTCGAGCCTCGGGCCGGAAGTGCTGGCCGAGACCTTCCCGAAGAAGTCCGGCTTTCCGAGGCTGCATGTGCTTGATTCCACCGATCCGGCGCAGGTGCGTGCGATGGAAGACAAGGTCGATCTGGCGCACACGCTGTTCATCGTTTCCAGCAAATCCGGCGGCACCACCGAGCCCAACGTGATGAAGGACTACTTCTTCGACCGGGTTTCGAAGACGATCGGCAAGGAAAAGGCCGGCCACAGATTCATCGCGGTCACCGATCCTGGCTCATCGCTGCAGAAGGTCGCGACCAAGCAGGGCTTTGCCCGCATCTTCTACGGCGATCCGACGATCGGCGGCCGCTACTCCGTGCTGTCGCCGTTTGGCCTCGTGCCGGCGGCGGCCGCCGGCATCGACGTCCGCAGCCTGATTACGCATGCGCTCGCGATGGTGCGCTCCTGCGGCGCCGACGTGCCGCCGCACGAAAATCCGGGCGTGCAGCTTGGGCTCGCAATGGGGCTTGCGGGCCTCGAAGGCCGCGACAAGGTGACGATATCGTCGTCGCCAAAGGTCGCCGATTTCGGCGCCTGGGCCGAGCAGCTGATCGCCGAATCCACCGGCAAGGAAGGCAAGGGCCTGATCCCGATCGACGGCGAGCCGCTCGGCGATCCCTCGCTGTATGGCAACGACCGCTTCTTCATCGATATCCGCACCGAAGGCGAGGACGACGCCTCGCATGACGACCGGCTCAAGGCGCTCGAAGCCGCGGGCCATCCCGTGGCGCGCATCGTCATGAAGTCGATCGATCACATCGGGCAGGAGTTTTTCCGGTTCGAGATGGCGACCGCCGTGGCCGGCGCGGTGCTCGGTATCAATCCGTTCAACCAGCCCGACGTGGAGGCTGCCAAGATCAAGACCCGCGAGTTGACCGGCGCATTCGAGAAGACCGGCAAGCTGCCGCCGGAGACGCCCGTGATGTCGACCGATGTCGCGGATCTCTATACCGACGAGCATAACGTGGCCGAGCTGCGCAAGGCGGGCGCCGACGGCACGCTAGGCTCCTGGATCAAGGCGCATCTGTCACGTTCGGAGAGTGGCGACTATGTCGCCCTGCTCGCTTATATTGCCCGCGATCCCGGCACGATCGGCTCTTTGCAGAAGATGCGGCTGGCGGTGCGCGACACGCATCACGTCGCGACATGCGCCGAATTCGGCCCGCGCTTCCTGCATTCCACCGGGCAGGCCTACAAGGGCGGCCCTGACAGCGGCGTATTCCTGCAGATCACGGCGGACACCGCCAAGGACTTGAAGGTGCCAGGCCAGAAGGCCAGCTTTGGCACCATCCTGGCGGCGCAGGCACGCGGCGATTTCGACGTGCTCACCGAGCGTGGGCGACGCGCCCTGCGTGTTCACCTGAAGGGCGATCTCGGATCGGGATTGTCCGCGCTCGACGCCGCGATTGCCGAAGCGCTCGCGTAAGGAATCCAGGCAATGCAACTCGGCATGATCGGTCTCGGCCGGATGGGCGGCAATATCGTCCGCCGACTGATGAAGAATGGCCACACCGCCGTGGTCTACGACAAGGATGCAAAGGCAGTGGCCGGCCTTGCCGGCGAAGGCGCCACCGGCGCCAACACCCTGGAAGAGTTCGTCGCAAAGCTGGAGAAGCCGCGCACCGCCTGGGTGATGTTGCCGGCAGGCAAGATCACGGAAGCGACCATCGATGCGCTGGCGAAACTGATGGAGCCCGGCGATGTCATCATCGACGGCGGCAACACGTTCTGGCAGGACGATGTCCGCCGCGGTGCGGCGCTGAAGGCCAACGGGATACATTATCTCGATGTCGGCACCAGCGGCGGCGTCTGGGGCATCGAACGCGGCTATTGCATGATGATCGGCGGTGACAAGGAAGTCGTCGACCGGCTCGATCCGATCTTCAAGACGCTGGCGCCCGGCATCGGCGACATTCCGCGCACGCCGGGGCGCGAGGGCCGCGACCCGCGCATCGAACAGGGCTATATCCACGCCGGCCCGTCCGGCGCCGGGCATTTCGTCAAGATGATCCACAACGGCATCGAATATGGCCTGATGCAGGCCTATGCCGAAGGGTTTGATATTCTCAAGAATGCGAACATCGAGGCGCTGCCACCGGAGCATCGTTTCGACATGAATATCGCTGACATCGCCGAGGTGTGGCGGCGCGGCAGCGTGATCCCGTCCTGGCTGCTCGATCTCACGGCATCCGCCCTCGCGGAGAACCAGACGCTGGATAATTACTCCGGCTTTGTCGAAGATTCCGGCGAGGGCCGCTGGACCGTCAACGCCGCCATCGACGAGGCCGTGCCGGCCGAAGTGCTGACGGCGGCGCTCTATGCCCGCTTCCGCTCGCGCAAGGACCACACCTTCGCGGAAAAGATCCTGTCCGCGATGCGGGCCGGTTTTGGCGGCCACAAGGAGCCGCCGAAAAAACCCGATGCAAAGGCCTGATCAGCATGGCGGTCGGCCAGACAGTGCAGAAGAAGCCCGATCCGTGCTCCTTCGTCATTTTCGGCGTAACCGGCGACCTCGCGCACCGGCTGGTGGTCCCTGCCCTGTATAATCTTGCCGCAAGCGATCTGCTGCCCGATCAATTCTGCCTGGTCGGCGTCGCGCGCAAGGGCATGACCAGCGACACGCTGCGCGACAGCCTGATGAAAGGCCTGCGCCGGTTCGCGACTCGCCCGATAGACGACGCCATCGCGCAGCGGCTGCTTGGCTGCCTCACCTGCATCGAAGCCGACCCCAAAGATCCCGCCTCCTTCAACGCCATGAGCAAGCAACTCGGCGACCAGGAGGCCGCACGCGGCACCGGCGGCAACCGGCTGTTCTATCTGGCGACCCCGCCCAACGCCTTCCTGCCGATCAGCCGTGAACTCGGCCGCACCGGCATGCTGGCCGGGAACGGCGCATGGCGGCGGCTGGTGGTGGAAAAGCCGTTCGGCACCGACCTTGCTTCGGCGCGGGCGCTGAACAGCGAACTGCTCAAACTGGTCGACGAGCATGATATCTACCGGATCGATCATTACCTCGGCAAAGAGACGGTGCAGAACATCCTGGTGCTGCGCTTTGCCAACGGCATGTTCGAGCCGATCTGGAATCGCAACCACATCGACCATGTTCAGATCACCGTCGACGAACAGCTCGGCGTCGGCCATCGCGGCAGCTTCTACGACCAGACCGGGGCGCTGCGCGACATGGTACCGAACCATCTGTTTCAGCTTCTGTCGCTGGTCGCAATGGAGCCGCCGATCCGTTTCGACGCCCATTCGGTGCGTGGCGAAAAGGCGGACGTGCTCGCTGCGATCCAGCCGCAGAGCGAGGCGGAGGCACTGCGCAATTCGGTACGCGGCCAATATGTGGCCGGGCGGATCGGCGACAGCCAGATCGAGGACTACCGGAAAATCGAAGACGTCTCGCCAGGCAGCACCACCGAAACCTATGCCGCGCTAAAACTCGCCATCGACAATTGGCGCTGGGCCGGCGTGCCGTTCTATTTGCGCACCGGCAAGGCGCTCGGCGTGAAGCGCACGGAAGTGGCGATCAAGTTCAAGCAGGCGCCGTTCGCGATGTTCAACTGCACGCCGGTGGAATCGCTGGCGCAGAACTACCTCGTGATCGGCGTCGCGCCGAACGAGGGCATTGCGCTGCAATTCAACACCAAGGTGCCCGGGCCCTCGATCTCGATCGATGGCGTCGAGATGAAATTTCGTTACAAGGATTACTTCCGGGCCGAGCCGGCCACCGGCTACGAGACGCTGATCTACGACTGCATGATCGGCGACAACATCCTGTTCCAGCGCGCCGACAGCGTCGAAGCCGGATGGAAGGCGGTGCAACCGTTCATCGATGCCTGGAAGAAGGCTGGCGCCGAAGGCCTGAAGACCTACAGGGCCGGCAGTGAAGGACCGGAGGAAGCCAGCGAACTGTTGACGCGCGACGGCCGTAGCTGGCGAAAACTCGGGTGAACGATGGACGTGAACGCCAAGCGCCACGTCATTGCGGTCGCCGACCCGTTAGCGATGGCAGCCACCGCCGCCGAACACGTGCTGGCTAGAACGGCGGCCAACCGCGGCCGTGTGGCGATTTGCCTGACCGGCGGATCGAGCCCGAAGCATCTATACCGGCTGCTCGCGACCGAGCCCTATCGAAACCGGTTGCCCTGGCACCGCGTGCACTGGTTCATCGGCGACGAACGCTTCGTGCCGGCCGGTGATCCGCTTCACAACATGGCCATGGCGCAAGCCGCCTTTCTGAACCAATGCGCACCGCCGCAGAACGTCCACCCGATTCCGACCACGACCGCCGACGCTACCGACCCCGACAGCGCTGCCGCGCTCTATCAACGGGAATTGCAATCGTTCTACGGTGCAGACAAACTCGACGATGGGCGGCCCCTGTTCGATCTGGTGCTGATGGGCGTCGGTCCCGACGGGCACACCGCATCGTTGTTTCCGGACCAACCCACCCTCGACGAGACCGCGCGCTGGGTCGTCGGCGTGCCCAGAGCGAATGTCGCGCCATTCGTGCCGCGGGTGACGCTGACGCTGCCCGCGCTTGCCTCCTGCCACGAAATGCTGTTCGAAGTCGCGGGCGCAGACAAGCGGGCGATCCTCACGCGCGTCTTCGCCGGTGAAAGCCTGCCGGCAAACCGCGCCCGCTCCACCGGCAAGACGGTCTGGCTGGTGGACCGCGCCGCGATGCCGGAGAACTTTGGTGGGCGCTAAAATCCCCTGCGCACTGGTGGTGATGGGCGTTTCCGGCTCGGGCAAGAGCACGGTCGCCGATCGCCTCGCCGCGCGGCTCGGCTGGCGATTTGAGGACGGCGACGGCTTTCATCCGGCGAGCAACGTCGCCAAGATGAGCGCCGGCCAGCCGCTGACCGACGAAGACCGCTGGCCATGGCTGCAGGCGATCGCCGACGAGATCGATCGCCTGTCGGCCGCCGGTGAGCGCGCGGTGATCGCCTGCTCGGCGCTGAAGCGCGCCTATCGCGACGTGCTCGTGCACGGCCGCGACGACATCCGCATCGTCTTCCTCGACGGTACGCAGGATCTGATCGCCGCGCGACTCGCCGCACGCAAGGGACATTTCATGCCGCCGGGCCTGCTCGCCAGCCAGTTCAGGACGCTGGAGCGGCCGGAAGCAGACGAACGGCCGATCACCGTATCGATCGATGCACCGGTCGAGCAAATCGTCGACGACATCGTCACTCAACTGAATCTGGTTGCCCAATGACACGCATCGCACTGGTCGTCTCCGACGTCGACGGTACGCTTCTGACCGAGAATAAGCTGTTGACCGATGGCACCAGGGCCGCCGTGCGCAAGCTGCAGGCGGCCGGCATCGGCTTCACCATGGTCTCCAGCCGCCCGACCATCGGGATGGGATTCCTGATCGAGCCGCTCTCGATTGCGCTTCCCGTTGGCGCCTTCAACGGCAGTTCGATCGTGGATGCGGCGCTCCAGCCGGTCGAGCAGCATCTGATCGGGCCTGATGTAGCACAGCGCAGCATCGACGTGCTCGATGCCTTCGGCGTCGACATCTGGCTGTTCACCAACGAACGCTGGTATACACGCAACCCTGATGGCGAATATGTCCCGCACGAGAGGCTGGCGATCAAGGCCGATCCGACCATCATCCCGGATTTCGCGCCGCATCTGGGCGCCGCCTGCAAGATCGTCGGCGCCAGTTCGGACCCTATACTGCTGCAGCGTTGCGAGGTGGCGATGAAGGAGGCCGTCGGACGGGAAGCCACCGCGGTCCGGTCGCAGACCTACTATCTCGACGTCACCCCGAACGGTCATGACAAGGGCACCTTCGTTGCAGCGATGACGAAGCGGCTGGGCATTCCGGCCGAGGCGGTCGCGACCATCGGCGACATGGAGAACGACCTGCCGATGTTCGCCACGAGCGGCATTTCGTTTGCGATGGGCAACGCCGCCGACACCATCAAACAGCGCGCGACCCATGTGACCCAGAGCAACGAACAGGACGGATTTGCACGCGCAATGGAGACGGTGCTGCAACTGCGGTGAGGCGTTCCCGACGCCGTCCGCGACACGGAATTCAGCCCGGATCAGGCCGTTGCGGCCCGGTGCTTTTGTGTATCAAGGCCGCATCAAGGATAAATCGAGGAATTCTCAAAGTCTTTGCCCGGCGAATCCGCTTCTTTTACCGGCACGATCGGCAAGCGCGAGCCGGTGCCCGACCGCCGTTCCTCCCATGAAGGCAGGTTCATCCAGCCCGGACCAGCCGCGGCGACGACGGGCGCCGGCTCGCGCGACTTGCCAGGGCCGGGAACATACGCACTCCTTCCGAAGGATCATTTCGAGCGCTGCATGGCGGGCTTTTCGACCGCTTGCTTCGCGGCGGAGAGATTCTGCGCGGTGTTGATCAGCGCGATGTGGGTGAGCGCCTGCGGGAAGTTTCCGGTCTGGCGGCGGGCTTCCGTATCGTACTCTTCTGCCAGCAGGCCAAGATCGTTGGCGACTGCGACCACGCGACCGAATAATTCACGCGCCTTGCCATGCTCGCCTGCCAGCACCCAGGCGTCCGCCAGCCATAGCGTACAGGCGAGAAACGCACCTTCCGCCGGTTGCTGCTCCGTTTCGCGGGGATCATGCCGCAGCACCAGGCCTCCGCGCATCAGGTGCCGCTCGACCGCCAGCAGCGTTCCCCGGACCCGCGGATCGCCCGGCGGCAGGAAACCGACCGACGGCAGCAGCAGGATGCTGGCATCGAGCATTTTCGAGCCGTAGGATTCGACGAAGGAGTTCAATTCTGGATCGAACCCCTTGGCGCAGACGTCGAGATGAATGGCGTCGCGCAGCGCGCGCCATTTCTCCAGCGGCGCCTCGAAGCCGAACGTCTCGGCGCTCTTGATGCCGCGGTCGAACGCAACCCAGGTCATCACCTTCGACGAGACATAGTGCCTGCCTTCGCCGCGGCGCTCCCAGATGCCGTGATCGGGCTTATGCCACATGTCGGCAAGATTCTCGAGCACCGTGCATTCCAGTGCCCAGGTGCTCTTGTCGAGTTCAAGCTTGGCCGCGCGCCATTGGTGGAAGGCGTCGATCAGTTCGCCGTAGACGTCGAGTTGCAGTTGCGCATGCGCGGCGTTTCCGACCCGTACAGGTCTGGCCCCCTCGTAGCCGGGCAGCCACGTGGCCTCCCATTCCGGCAGGCGGCGCTGGCCCTTGATGCCGTACATGATCTGCATGTCCGCGGGAGATCCCGCCGCCGCCCGCAACAACCATTCGTGCCAGGCGGACGCCTCTGCCGTGTAGCCTGAATTGATCAGCGACAGCAGCGTGAAGGTGGCGTCGCGCAGCCAGCAGAAGCGGTAGTCCCAGTTTCTGGCGCCGCCAAGTTTTTCCGGTAGCGAGGTCGTGGGCGCGGCGACGATGCCGCCGGTCGGCGCGTAGGTCTGCGCCTTCAGCGTGATCAGGGAACGCAGCACGAGATCGCGATGTTCGCCGTCATAGGTGCAGCGGTCGCACCATTCGCTCCAGAACGCTTCGGTATCCCGCAACGCATCGTCCGTATCGATCGGCTCGGGCACCGGCAAATGCGACGGGCCGTAGCTGAGCACGAACGGCACGGTATCGGCCTCGCCGATTTCGAAATCCGCGACCGTTGTGAGGTCTTCGCCGCGGGTCTCGACCGGCGTCCGCAATATCGTCATGTCCGGACCGCAGATCGCCAGCAGCGCGGAGCCGTCTTCGCTCTTCTTGACCCATGGAATATAGGCGCCGAAGCCGAAGCGGATCACCAGTTGCATGCGCATCCGGACCCGGCCGCGAACGCCACGCACCAGCCGCACCACCTCGGAGGCGTCGCTCCGCGGTGGCATGAAATCGATCAGTTCGACCACGCCATCCGCAGTCTCGAACCGCGTCTCCAGGATCAGCGTATCGTCCCGATAGCGCCGCGAGCTGACGATAATCTCCCCCGCCGGGGCGATCAGCCATCGGCCATGCTGTTCGGTGCCGAGCAGCGCGGCGAAGCAGGCATCGGAATCGAAGGCCGGCCAACACAGCCAGTCGATCGAGCCGTTGCGACCGACCAGCGCGGCGGTCTCGCAATCGCCGATCAACCCATAGTCTTCGATGCGGCACGACACGATGTTTCTCAAATGGCGCGCGACCGCTCGTGGGTTGCCGCCTTGAGCGCAGCGACATCGACCGCGGAAGTCATTGCCTCGATTACCACGGGAAGCCGACGGCGCCAGTTCGGATGCTCGTCGATGGTGCCGGGGATGTTGGGCTGATCGACCACCCCGAGCAGATCTTCCAGGGAAACCGCGAGCAGGCGCGATTTGGTCCGCGCCAGGAAATTGGCCACCGAATTGAAATCGTTGCGCTCGATGGAATTCTGGCGCAGCACTTCATCCAGCATCGCCAGCGCGTGCCATCGCGCATCGTCGCTCTCGCCGGGATCGATGCCGAGCGATCGTTTGACCTTCAGATCGCCGAACGACCGCCAGCCGGCATAGGTCGAGAGATCGTGGGTGTTGAAGGTGACGAGCGCGTTGGTCAAATAATGATCCATGCTGCGAAACGCGCCGCTATCGTCTCTTTCGAACATCATCACGAGATACGACCAGATGCCCCAGTCGGCCATCTGGTCGCGAAACCCTTCCGGCACGGTACCGAGGTCTTCGCCGATCACGATGCATCGGTTGGCGACGCTTTCCTGGGCCGTCACCGCCAGCAACGCCTCGAACGGCATTTGGACATAGACGCCGTCGCGGGCGGTGAAGCCCTGCGGCACCAGGTAGAGCCGCTTCAGCCCGAGCACATGGTCGAGCCGGATGGCGCCGGCGTGGCGCATCGAGGCGCGCAGCATGTCGCGGAATGGCGCAAAGGATTCCCGCTCCAGCCCGGCGGCGTTGAAGCCGGCGAGCCCCCAGGTCTGCCCCGCGGTATTGAGCGGATCGGGCGGCGCGCCGACGCCGAGGTGGCGGGAAATCGCGACCTGCTCGTTCCAGGCATCGAAGCCGTCGGACTGAACGCCGACGGCGACGTCTAGATACAGCCCGACCTTCATACCGAGCTTCTTGGCGAGATCGGCCGCCGCCCCAAGCTGGCGGTCCGCGATCCACTGCACGAATTCGACGAACTCGATTTCGCCGGCGTGCTCGCTCTGGCGCAACGCGGCACAGCGGGCCTCGTCCGGCTGCCGCCACTGCTCCGGCCATTCCCACCACGGCTTGCCGAATTTGTGCCGCAGCGCCTCGAAACAGGCAAAGTGCGAGAGCAACGTGCCGCGCTCGGCGCGAAACCGGTCGAAATCCTGTTGCCGGTCCGGTGTCGGCTTGGCCTGGAAGGCGGCAAAGGCGGAGCGCAGCGCCTTCCACTTCAAATTCGCGACGCTGACATAATCGACGGCGTCGCCGGCCCGCAACCGCGCCAGGGTCTCGCCCGCGTCCGGATCGGGCTGAAATTCGGGAAGTTTTTCAACGTCGATATAAAGCGCGTTGAGAAACAGCCGGCTGTTCGGCGAATACGGGCTGCAATCGCCCGGACGGTCGTCGAACAGCGCATGCAGCGGGTTGAGGCCGATGCCGTCGGCACCGAGTTGATCGGCAAGTTCGACCAGATTGGCCAGGTCGGTAAAGTCGCCCATGCCCCAGTTGCGCGCGGAACGTACGCCATAAAGCTGGACCGCGATCAGCCAGCAGCGGTCGAACTCGCCGCCGAACGCCCGTTCCGGCGCCGATATCAGCGGCACATCCTCCGCATTCGCGGCATCGCTCACCTGCAGGCGGTATATCCCCGGCGGCACGTCGGTCGGCCAGTCGATGGCATGCTCCGAGGTTTCACCGCTGGCAACAACATCCGAGCCTGCAACGATTTTCCACTGCACCGGGCGCGCAGCGGTTGGCGTCAGTTCGGTCCGCGATGGCCGTCCAGAACGCACCACCACGGGGTGGCCCACCAGCGGACCCGGCACCTGCGGCGGCAGAGCGTCGAGGATGATCTTGAGGGCGGCGGCATCCGTCACACGGCGGTGACCCTGACCGTCCAGGAACTCGGTTTGAATGCCCTGGGCGTCGGCTTGAGCGAAAAGATTCATTCGGCACATACTTTGCACGCAAACATCAAACGGATGTCGCGAAATTGTCCAATTACGGGAAGGAGATGGGTAGTGCTCAACGCTTCGGCGCAGCCGCGGTTCCGAAGGAACCAAAGCGGGCCGAATGGCTTTCTATCTTACTCCGGAACGTCTCCCTTTCTGCAAACGAAACGGGGACGTCATTTCCATGGCAGTGGCATCACCGTGAACAAAAAAGCGCAGACCGCCGAGAGCTCCAATGCCGGCGCATCCCTTCCTGTCGACAGTACTTGTCCGGTGAATCCGGATGGCAGCCCGGCCTTCGAAGCAAATCAGATGCCAGCCGCTGTCGCCGACGAGCTTTGGTACAAGGATGCGATCATATACCAGCTCCACGTCAAGGCCTTTGCCGACAGCAACAATGACGGCATTGGCGACTTTGCCGGCCTGACCGAGAAGCTGGGATACCTGCAGGATCTCGGCGTCACCACATTGTGGCTGCTGCCGTTCTACCCCTCCCCTGGACGGGATGACGGCTACGACATCGCCGATTACGGCGACATCAACCCCGATTTCGGGACGATGAAGGATTTCAAGCGGTTCATCCAGGAAGCCAAGAAGCGCGGCCTGCGGGTGATCACCGAGCTCGTCATCAACCATACTTCCGACCAGCACGACTGGTTTAAGCGCGCCCGCCGCTCCGACCGCGATTCGTCCGCCCGCAACTGGTACGTCTGGAGCGACACCGACCAGAAATATCCGGGCACCCGAATCATCTTCACCGATACCGAAAAATCGAACTGGACCTGGGACCCGGAAGCCGGCCAGTTTTACTGGCACCGCTTCTTTTCGCACCAGCCGGACCTCAATTTCGACAATCCGCGCGTCGTGAGCGCGCTGGTGCAGGTGATGAAGCGCTGGCTCGATACCGGCGTGGACGGCTTCCGCCTCGACGCCATTCCCTATCTGTGCGAGCGCGACGGCACCAACAACGAGAACCTGCCCGAGACCCACGCCATCATCAAACGGTTGCGCGCCGAACTCGATGCCTACGCCAAGGGCAAGGTGCTGCTGGCCGAGGCCAACCAGTGGCCTGAGGATGTGCAGGAATATTTCGGCCAGGGCGACGAGTGCCACATGGCCTACCACTTCCCGCTGATGCCGCGCATCTACATGGCGATCGCGCAGGAGGACCGCTTTCCGATCACCGATATCCTGCGCCAGACGCCGGATATTCCGGCCAACTGCCAGTGGGCGCTGTTCCTGCGCAATCACGACGAGCTGACGTTGGAAATGGTCACCGACGTCGAGCGCGACTATCTGTGGTCGACCTACGCCCACGATCCCCGCGCGCGCATCAATGTCGGCATCCGCCGCCGCCTCGCGCCGCTGATGGACAATGACCGGCGCAAGATCGAACTGATGAACTCGCTGTTGTTTTCGTTCCCGGGCACGCCGATCATCTATTACGGCGACGAGATCGGCATGGGCGACAACATCTATCTCGGCGATCGCAACGGCGTCCGCACCCCGATGCAGTGGACGCCGGACCGCAACGGCGGCTTCTCCCGCGCCGATCCCGCGCGGCTTTACGCTCCGACCATCATGGACCCGGTCTATGGCTACGAGGCGGTCAATGTCGAGGCGCAGTCGCGCAGCCTGTCCTCGCTGCTCTCGGCCACCAAGCGCCTGATCGCGGTCCGCAAGTCCACCACCGCTTTCGGCCGCGGCACCATGACGTTCATCCGCCCGGAGAACCGCTCGGTGCTGTGCTACGTGCGGCAGTACCGCGACGAGGTCATCCTGTGCGTCGCCAATCTGTCGCGGTCGGCGCAGGCGACCGAACTCGACCTCTCCGCCTTCAAGGACCGCATCCCGCTGGAGATGCTCGGCCGCACCCGCTTCCCGCCGATCGGCGAACTGCCCTACATGATCACGCTGGCGCCCTACGGCTTCTACTGGTTCGAACTGCAGGAGCGCGACAAATCGGAGCCGGTGGTGCAGCGCGCCGTCCCCGAATTCGAGACGCTGGTCGTGCCGGTCAACGCTACCTGGGTGTCGCTGGCGCGCGAACGCGGCGTGTTCGAACGCGACGTGCTGCCGGGCTACCTGTCGCGCAGCCGCTGGTATCCGGAGCGATCGCCCAAGGCGATCCGCCCGGCGCTGACTTCGGCCGTTCCGTTCTGCGATATCGGCGACAACCGGCCATGGCTCGCCTTCTTCGAGACCACGCAGCGGGGCGTGACGACGCGCTACATGCTGCCGATGCAGATCGAATGGGTGCGCTTCGACCGCGAGCGCTACAACCCGATTGCGCTGGCTGCCGTCCGGCAGGGCGCCCGCGAGGGCACCCTGCTCGACGTCGCCACCGACCGGATCTTCATCTCACTGTTGTTGCGCAATCTGCAGCAGTCGCTGACGGTCGAGGAAAGCGAACAGGGTCTGAAACTCGAGTTCCGGCCGACCGCCCGCTTCGGCGACAAGCCGATCCGGCAGCCCGAGCACATCCGCACCATCGAATCCGACCAGCCGCGCAGCACGGCCCTGGTGGACGACGACTATGTCGTGAAGATCTACCGGACGTTGCAGGCGGGACGCAATCCCGAAATCGAAGTCGGACGTTTCCTTACCGACGTGGCTTGCTTTGCCAACGCACCCGCACTGCTCGGTAGCGTCGAGCTGGTCGAGGGCGAGGAGAAGAGCGCGATCGGCGTCGTCCACGCCTTCGTGCCCAACCAGGGCGACCTTTGGACCGTGAGCGCGGGCTATCTCGATCGCCTCGTCGAGGAACAGCGGCTGCTGGCGGCAAGCATGCAGCGCGACGAGCGCGAGGACGAAACTCCGTATTTGCGTTACATGTCGCAGGCTGGCCGGCGTGTCGCCGAATTGCACGTCGCACTGGCGAGCAACAGCGAATTGCCCGAATTCACGCCGGAGCCCGCCGCCCGTGACGACGTGCAGCGCTGGATCGACGATCTGATGCTGTGCGCCGAGCGTGTTTTCGACGCGCTGCGGCAGCGGCGAGAAAGCCTGAGGGAAGCCGACCGGCCGCTGGCCGACCAGTTGCTGGCATTGCAGCCGGCGCTGCCGGAGATCCTGGAACGGCTGCTCTCGCGCGATACCGGCATCGCCAGCATCCGCTGCCATGGCGACCTCGACCTCACGCAGCTCTTGATCGTCAAGGATGACATCTTCATTGTCGATTTCGAGGGCGCCCCGCGAAGCAGCATCGCCGAGCGCCGGCGCAAGGTGCCCGCGGCGCGCGACATCGCCGGCCTGGTCCGGTCGATTGACTATTCGGCCACCTCGGCCCTTGAGCGCGCCCTCAAAGTAGCCCACGATGAGGACGGCAGGCTGGGCGCCGCGCTTGGCGAGTGGCGCGACCGGGCGGCCGCCGCGTTCCTCGCCGCGTACCACGAGGCCATGACCGATCAGCGGCTGTGGCCGTCCGATCCGGACGCCGTGGATAATTTGCTGACGTTCTTCCTGCTCGAGAAGGCGTTTAACGAAATCGAGCACGAACTGTCGTTCCGGCCGGAATGGCTGCGCGTGCCCCTGATCGGAATCATCAGAATGTTGTCGCAACCATCCTTCGAGGCCTCATGAACAAGCTGCCCGCCGAGGCCTACGCCATCATCGAAGGCAGGCATTCCGACCCGTTCCGTTATCTCGGGCTGCACAGCGAGGGTGACCAAAGCGTCGTGCGCGCGTTCATCCCCGAAGCTTCCAATGTGGAAGCGGTCGGCGAGCATGGCGAAACCGCAACGCTCGAACGCATCCACGACGCCGGGCTGTTCGCCGGCACGCTGCCGAACGGATCGACGCGGTACCAGCTCCGCGCCCGCTTCGGCGACAACGTCGTCCATCTCGACGATCCCTACCGCTTTCCGCCGGTGCTCGGGGATGTTGATCTTTATCTGCTCGGGGAAGGCACCCACCGGCGGATCTACGACAAGCTCGGCGCGCATCCGATGACGCTCGACGGCGTCGATGGCGTCGCCTTCGTGGTGCTGGCGCCGAACGCAAAGGCCGTCAGCGTGGTCGGCGATTTCAACTTCTGGAATCCGCTGCGCCACCCGATGCGGGTTCGCGGCGTCGGCTATTGGGAATTGTTCGTACCGCATGCCCGCGCCGGCGACCGTTACAAGTTCGACGTCACCGGCCCCGATGGGCGGCATCTGCCGCTGAAATCCGATCCCGTCGCCTTTGCCACGGAAGTCCGGCCTTCGACGGCGTCGATCATCATCGACGAAAGCAAGATTCCGCACCCGCGTCCGGCGCCGGCTGGCATCAATGCGCTCGAAGCGCCGATCTCGATCTACGAGGTGCATCTCGGCTCGTGGCGGCGCAAGAACGGCAATGAATGGCTGAGCTATCGCGACCTCGCCGAACAGTTGCCGGCCTACGCCAGGGACATGGGCTTTACCCATATCGAGTTTCTGCCCGTCAGCGAACATCCGTTCGACGGCTCGTGGGGCTATCAGCCGACTGGCCTGTACGCGCCGACCAGCCGGTTCGGCACGCCGGAGGACTTTTCCGCGCTCGTGGACGCCTGTCACCGCGAAGGGCTCGGCGTCTGGCTCGACTGGGTGCCCGGCCACTTCCCCGACGACCCCCACGGGCTCGGCTATTTCGACGGCACGGCGCTCTACGAACACGCCAATCCCATGCAGGGCCGCCACCTCGACTGGGGCACGCTGATCTACAATTACGGCCGCACCGAAGTAGTCAATTTCCTGGTTTCCAACGCGCTGTTCTGGCTCGATCGCTATGGCGTCGACGGCCTGCGCGTCGATGCCGTCGCCTCGATGCTCTATCTCGACTACAGCCGGCCCGCCGGCGAATGGATTCCGAACCGGCACGGCGGGCGCGAAAATCTCGAAGCCATCGAGTTCCTGCGCCGCTTCAACACCGAACTGTTCGGGCTGTTTCCGGAGGCCACCACGGCCGCGGAGGAATCTACCTCATGGCCTCAGGTGTCGCAGCCGGTCGAGTATGGCGGGCTCGGGTTCGGCTTCAAGTGGAACATGGGCTGGATGCACGACACGCTGAAATACATCGGCAAAGATCCGATCTACCGGAAACACCATCACGGCGACATCCTGTTCGGGCTGCATTACGCATTCTCGGAGAACTTCATCCTGCCGCTGTCGCATGACGAAGTCGTGCACGGCAAGCGCTCCATCATCGGCCGCATGCCCGGCGACGAGTGGCAGCGCTTCGCCAATCTGCGCGCCTATTACAGCTTCATGTTCGGCCATCCCGGCAAGAAGCTGCTGTTCATGGGCTGCGAGTTCGGCCAGGAGCGCGAGTGGAATCACGACCAGTCGCTCGACTGGCATCTGCTGGGGCAACAGAAGTATGTCGGCATTCAGAACCTGATCCGCGACCTCAACCGCCTCTACCGCGCCGTGCCGGCGTTACACGAGATGGACTGCAATCAGGCCGGTTTCGAATGGATCATCACCAGTGACTCCGGCAACAACATGTTTGCCTGGCTGCGCAAGGGCTTCGATCCACGCGCGCGCTGTCTCGTGGTCGTGAATTTCTCGCCGAACGTCTACCACGATTACCGCGTCCGTGTGCCTTTCGCGGGCCGGTGGAAGGAAGCGCTCAACTCCGATTCCGCGCATTACGGCGGCAGCAATGTCGGCAATGTCGGCGAAGTCCACACGCTCGAAGGCAGCATCCCGGAACTCAGCCTGACCATCCCGCCGTTGGCCGCGATCTTTCTCTTGCCGGAAAGCTGACGCATGCGCTTGTCCGCAGGAAGCCCCGCCCGCCTTGGCGCAACCTGGGACGGACGCGGCACCAACTTCGCGCTGTTCTCGGCCAATGCGGAAAAGGTCGAGCTGTGCCTGTTCGACGGCCAGGGCCGCCGCGAGCTCGAGCGGATCGAACTCCCGGAGCGCAACGAGGACGTCTGGCACGGCTATCTCAACGACGTTTCGCCCGGCCAACTCTACGGCTATCGCGTTCACGGCCCCTATGCGCCCGAACGCGGCCACCGCTTCAACGCCAACAAGCTGCTGCTCGATCCCTACGCCAAGCGACTCGCCGGCCGCCTGGTGTGGAGCGACGCGCATTTCGGTTATCGCACGGGAAGCGCGCGCGAGGACCTTTCGTTCGATCGCCGCGACAATGCGCGCGGCATGCCCAAGGCGGTGGTGGTCGACGAGACCTTCAATTGGGGCCGCCTCGAGATGCGCCCCAACATCGCGTGGGAAGACACGATTATCTACGAGGCACACGTCAAGGGCCTCACGCAGAAGCGCGACGACGTCAACCCGGGCTGGCGTGGAACCTATGGCGGGCTGTGTTCGCCGGCGATGATCGATCATTTCAAGAAGCTCGGCATCACCACCATCGAGCTGCTGCCGGTGCACGGGCTGATCGACGACCGGGTGCTGGTCGAGCGCAAGCTCTCCAATTATTGGGGCTACAACACGTTGGCGTTCTTCGCGCCGGAGCCGCGCTATGCGCAGGACAACGCACTCGACGCATTCCGCACCACGGTGGCGCGGCTGCACGACGCCGGCATCGAGGTGATGCTCGACGTGGTTTATAACCACACCGCCGAAGGCAATCACCTCGGTCCGACGCTCTCGTTCCGCGGCATCGACAACGCGTCCTATTACTGGCTCAACAAGGAGCAGCCGCGCTATTACGACGACTTCACCGGCTGCGGCAGCTCGGTCAATCTGACCCATCCGCGCGTGCTGCAGATGGTGATGGATTCGCTGCGTTACTGGGTCGAAGTCTGCCACGTCGACGGCTTTCGCTTCGACCTCGCCACCACGCTGGCACGCGGCCCGAACGGCTACGACCGCAACGCGCCGTTCCTCACAGCGGTGCGGCAGGACCCGGTGCTGTCCACCGTCAAACTGGTCGCCGAGCCCTGGGATCTCGGCATGGGCGGCTATCAGGTAGGCGCATTCCCCTCGCAATGGTCGGAATGGAACGACCGCTACCGCAGCGCGATGCGGCGCTACTGGAGCGGCGAAGGCAGCCTGATCGGCGAAGTGTCCCGCAGGATGACTGCCTCGTCGGACCTGTTCCATCACGACAACCGCGCCACCCGCGCCAGCGTCAATCACATCACCGTCCATGACGGTTTCACGCTGGCCGACCTGTTCAGCTACAACGAGAAGCACAACGAAGCCAACGGCGAAGACAATCGCGACGGCTCCAACGACAACCAAAGCAACAATTGCGGCCATGAAGGCCCGACCAGCGACGCCGCGATCACGGCGCTGCGCCGGCAGTTGCGCAAGAACCAGCTCGCCTGCCTGTTCCTGGCGCAAGGCACGCCGCTGATGCTGGCCGGCGACGAGGTCGGCAATTCGCAGAACGGCAACAACAATGCCTATTGCCAGGACAACGAGACCGGCTGGGTCAACTGGGACAATCTCGGCAAGGAAGGCGAGGATCTCACCGGTTTCGTCGGCCACATGACCGCGCTGCGCCGACGTTTCGCCCAGTTGCGCTGCCAGCGCTGGCTCGATGGCAGGCGCGCGGACGGCTCGTACGGTGTGCTGTGGCTGACGCCGGCCGCGGAGGAGATGAAAGAAGCCGACTGGAATTTTCCGGAAGGGCGGTTTTTGGCCTATGTGCTGGGGCCGATGGAACAAGGCCAGCCGCCGATCTTTATCGTCCTGAACGCCGCCCCCGAACAAATCGGTTTCAGATTGCCCGAAATGCCCGAATACAAGAGCTGGCAGCAAGTGCTGAACACGGTCGAGGCCGTACAAAACCCTACCGAATTCGCATCGGGCGCCGAAACCAGTGCGCCGCCGCGGTCGGTGCTCGCCTTTGCAGGCACGGCATGAACGGCCGGCCATTCGGACCTCGCCTGACGCGTGACGGCACGCGGTTTCGGCTGTGGGCGCCGGCGGCACAGCGCGCCGACGTCATGCTGCCCCAACCGCATGCGATGACGCGCAGCCAGGACGGCTGGTTCACGGCCGACATCGCCGGTGTGAAAGCCGGCGCGCGCTACAAATTCCGCATCGACGACGAGATCGACGTGCCGGACCCGGCATCGGCGTTCCAGCCCGACGATGTATTCGGCCCGAGTGAGGTGATCGATCACGACGCCTATTCCTGGCGTGCCACAAGCTGGCGCGGACGGCGATGGGAAGAGGCCGTGATCCTCGAAGCCCATGTCGGCACGTTCACCCGCGAGGGCACCTATCGCGCCATGATCGACCGGCTCGATCATCTCGTCGAGACCGGCATTACCGCGCTCGAATTGATGCCGCTGGCGGATTTCGCCGGCTCCCGCAACTGGGGCTATGACGGCGTGCTGTGGTACGCACCCGACGGCGCCTATGGGCGGCCGGAGGATCTGAAGGCGCTGATCGACGCCGCGCATGAGCGCGGGCTCATGATGATGCTCGACGTGGTCTATAACCATTTCGGCCCCGAGGGGAACTACCTCGGCCGCTATGCGCCTTCCTTTTTCACCGACGCCCATACGCCGTGGGGCAGCGCCATCGACTATCGCGTCAGCGAGGTCCGCGCCTTTGCGATCGAGAACGCGCTATCCTGGCTGCGCGACTATCGTTTCGACGGGCTGCGGCTCGACGCCGTGAACTCGATCGTCGAGCCGGGCGGGCTGTCGCTGCTGCACGACATCAGCGCCGCCGCCGGCCAACTCGCCGCCGAGACGGGCCGGCACATCCATCTGGTGCTGGAGAACGGCGACAACCGCGCCAGCATCCTCGATGCCGCCCAAGACCCGCCGCAAGGGAAGTACCGCGCGCAATGGAACGACGACTATCATCACGCCTGGCGCGTGCTGATGACCGGAGAAAAGCAGGGCTATTACGCGGACTATCAGCAGGGGCCGGTTTCCGATATCGCGCGCGCGCTCGCGTCCGGCTTCGTCTATCAGGGAGAGCTGTCGGCGTTTCGTGGCGGCAACCGCGGCGAGCCGAGCGGACATCTGGCGCCGGCCGCCTTCATCAATTTCCTGCAGAACCACGACCAGATCGGCAATCGCGCGCTGGGCGACCGCCTTGAAAGTGCAACCGACCCACGGGCGATTGAAGCCGGCCTCGCGGTGCTGCTGCTGGCGCCGTCCATCCCCATGCTGTTCATGGGCGAGGAGTGGGGTTCGAAGGCACCCTTCCCGTTCTTCTGCGATTTCGGCGGCGATCTCGCCGACGCCGTCCGCAAGGGCCGCCGCATTGAACTGGCCTGGGCCTATGCGGAATATGGCGACGAGGTCCCTGACGCGCTCGCTGGATCGACCCGCGATTCTGCCGTGCTCGACTGGAACGAACCCGACACGGCGGCCGCGCAGAAGCGGCTGACACTGGTGCGAGACCTTCTCAGAATCCGCCGCCAGGAGATCGTGCCACGGCTGGCCGATGCTGCGTTCGGCGAGGCATCCGTGGACAACGGTCGCCGGCTGACCGCTCATTGGCGGATGGGCGACGGCGCCACCCTTCGCCTGCTCGCCAATCTGTCCGACCAGGCCATCCGACCAGCGCCGGACAAACCAGCGGGAAACCTGATCTGGGGCACAGAGCCAGCCGACAGCGTTCCGCCGTGGACCGTGCTCTGGCGCATCGGATAGGAAAATGCCTACCGCGATCCCGATTGCGACCTACCGCCTGCAATTGTCGGCGGATTTCGATTTCGACGCCGCGGCCGCCGTGGTGCCTTACCTGAAGGCGCTCGGCATCACCCATCTTTATGCCTCACCCTTCACGCGCGCCCGCAAGGGCAGCGCGCATGGCTATGACGTCACCGATCACACCCAGTTCAACGATGAACTCGGCGGCGAAGCCGGATTCGAGCGGCTCAGCGCCGCGCTACGGCAGCACGATCTCGGGCTGATCCTGGATTTCGTGCCGAACCATGTCGGCGTCCACTTTGCGGATAATCCCTGGTGGCTCGATATGCTGGAATGGGGCCCCGCCTCGCCGCACGCCGCTTCCTTCGACATCGATTGGGAGCAACTGCCGTATCGCGCCCGCGGCGGCGTGCTGCTGCCGATCATCGGCTCATCCTACGGCAAGGCGCTGGAAAGCGGCGAGATCGAACTGCGCTACGATGCCGAGGAAGGCAGCTTTTCGGCATGGTATTTCGAGCATCGGCTACCAATCGCGCCGGAACGCTACAGCGAAATCTTGCGCATGATCGTCAAGGAAACAGCGGCGGAAGATACCGCGCCCGGCAAGGCGATCCTCGCGCTCGCCTCGAAGCATCGGGGTCCACGCCATCCCAGCCGCAAGGAAGCGCCTGCTTTCAAGTCGGAACTGAAGGCGATCGCCGGCGCAGCCGACATCATTGCGCGCGGGCTCGACGCCTATCGCGCCGGTGCGGATCGCCCCGCGCCGACGCTTGCATTGCATCACTTGCTCGAACGCCAGCATTACAAGCTCGGCCACTGGCGGCTCGCTTCCAGCGACATCAACTACCGCCGCTTCTTCGACGTCAACACGCTGGCCGGCCTGCGGGTCGAGGACGCCGGAACATTCGAGGCCGTGCATCGGCTGGTGAAGCGGCTTATCGCGGAAGGCAAGCTGCAGGGGCTGCGGCTCGACCACATCGACGGGCTGCGCGACCCCGTGCAGTATTTCCAGCGCCTGCGCCGGCTGGTTCGCGAGGCGCATGGCGGCCGCGGCCGGCCGTTCTATGTGGTGATCGAGAAGATTCTCGGCGAGCAGGAAAGACTGACGCCGTTTGCCGGCGTTCACGGCACCACCGGCTACGAGTGGATGAACGTCATCACCCATGTACTGACCGACGGACGTGGCCTCGAGCCGCTCGACGAGGTCTGGCGACAGATCAGCAACCGGTCGCCGAAGCTCGAACCGATCCTGCGGGAAGCCAAACGCCGCGTACTCGAAACGCTGCTGACCAGCGAATTCACCGTTCTCGTGCGCCTGCTGGCGCGGATCGCCAGCGGACACTACTCCACCCGCGACTATTCCGCCGACAGCCTGCGGCAGGCATTCGAATTATATGTGCTGCACTTCCCGGTGTATCGCACCTATCTCACTTCGTCAGGTCCCTCGGCGCATGACCGCGAATTGATATCGAGAACCATCGAGCGGGCGCGTGCCGACTGGTTCGCCGCCGATGACGGCATCTTCGATTTCCTCCGCGACACCCTGACGATGGACCTGCTCGAGCCGGGCCGCCCGCCGCACAGCGCGCCGCGTGTCCGCCGCTTTGCCCTGAAGGTACAGCAATTCACCGGCCCGATGATGGCAAAGTCACTGGAGGACACGACATTCTACCGCTACCATCGCCTGCTCGCGCTCAACGAAGTCGGCGGCGATCCAGCCGCCAGACCGCTTTCGGCGGACCAATTCCATGCCATGATGCAGTCGCGTGCCAAAGACTGGCCGCTCGGCATGACGGCCACCGCGACCCATGACACCAAGCGCGGCGAGGACGCACGCGCCCGCATCATGGCGCTGGCAGAAATCCCGGGCGAATGGACCGGCGCGGTGGCCCGATGGAAACTGCTCAACGCGGCCCACATATCGGTCGACGGCGATTTGCGGGCGCCATCGGCCACGTTCGAATACATGCTTTACCAAGCACTGCTCGGCGCGTGGCAGCCGGAGGACGCCGCGTTCCCAGTGCGAATGTGCGAATTTGCACTGAAGGCCGCGCGTGAAGGCAAGGAGGAGACCAGCTGGCTCAATCCCCACGCGGCCTATGAGACGGGGGTCAAACGCTTCATCGAAAGGATCCTCGATCCGTCGCTTTCCGGAGAATTCCTGAATTCGCTGCAGCAGCTGGCGCAGCGGCTGTCGCTGCTTGGAGCATTGAATTCGCTGAGCCAGACCACGCTGAAGACAATGATGCCGGGCGTACCTGATTTCTATCAGGGCACGGAGCTTTGGGACTTTTCGCTGGTCGATCCCGACAACCGGCGGCCGGTCGACTTTGCCGAACGCGCGGGCCGCCTCGCGGAGCTGCAGAATCCGGATTGGGAGCGCCTGACCGAAAGCTGGCCGAGCGGCCATCTCAAGCAGGCCTGGACCCGCCATTTGCTCAAGATGCGCACCGAACTGGCCAGCGTCTTCACCGGAGGCGATTACGAGCCTCTGGAAGTAACCGGCCCGCAGCGCGATCATTTCATCGCGTTCGCCCGGCGGCGGGGCCGCGACGCTGCCATCATCGTCGTCACGCGTTGGTTTGCGCCACTGACCGACGGCGGCAGGCACTGGCCCCGCGCGGAGACTTATGACGCCGCTCTCAATGTCGGCGGCTATGCCGTGGAAGGTTTTGCGGATGCCGACGCCGCGCGGCTGCGCGTGTCAGACGTGCTGACGCACCTGCCGGTCGCCGCGCTCAAGGCCAGGTACACGGGTGCGGCCAAGCCGGCACGAAAGCGCGGCCACGACTGAGCGTCAGTTCTTCTTGGTCAGTAGCAGCTTTCCGCGGTTCTGGATCGCCGCCTGCGCCGCTTCGGCAAAACGCTGCAGCAGCCACGGCAGCACGACCTCGACCTGCACATGATCCTCCGCGACATCGACATGGCCGGCCGCCGCCTGCCCCATCGCGCGAACGCGAAAGATCAACCGGTTGTCTTCCCATCGCTCCTCGTCGACGCTCAGCATCGGCACGCCGGATGCGGCGCGCGACAGTCCGCTCTTCAGGCGACGCATCGCCTCCTCGCGTCCGAGGCTGTGCGGAATAGAAACAACCAGTGGCTTGCTCATTACTCAAATCCTCTGCTCTCTTCCAAATGCATGTAGCGATGCGGAGTCCGAAAGGAAGAAGCGCAGCGCATTATCGCGCCGCAAACCGGAACTTTCATGGTTCCCCTGTGTTGAACCGTCGCATACGGAACAAAACACACGGCCCAACCGGCTGAGGAGAGAATCATGTCACTCGGGACCATCATTCTTATCATTCTCATCATCGCTCTGCTGGGCGGTTTCAGCGGCATCGGCGGCGGACCGTTCTATGGCACCGGCTATTACGGCGGCGGCGGTCTCGGCCTGATTATCGTCATCCTGCTGGTCCTGTTGCTGCTCGGGAAGCTGTAAACGCGTATCGAAATCGCAGGGTGGGCAGAGACGCAGTTGCGCCGTGCCCACCTTTATTTTTTGCTGAGGATGATGGACACGCTTACGCGTCGCTGCCTTTACTTCTTTTCCAGCATCTTCATCGCCGTCTTGATCGACGCCGCCGCGTCGTCATAGCCATCCCAGGCTTTCGTCTTCGCCAGAAGTGCTGGCACCGTACGTAGCGTAAACTTCTTCGGATCGAGGTCGCCGCGCACCTGCGGCCAGGTCAGCGGCATCGAGACGGTGGCGCCTTCGCGCGCCCGCGGCGACAGCACGGCGACCGCGGTCGAGAGCCGGTCATTCCGGAGATAGTCGAGAAAGATCTTTCCCTTGCGCAGCTTCTTCGACATGTTGAGCAGATAGCACTCGGGGTCATCGTTCGCCATCCACTGACAGACGCCTTGTGCGAACGCCTTGGCTTCCTTCCAGCTGACCTTGTCGCGCGCACCGTGCAGCAGCGGCGTCACCACATGCAGGCCCTTGCCGCCGGTGGTCTTGCAGAAACTTTCGAGTCCGACGGCCGTCAGCCGCCGGCGCATTTCCTTTGCGGCCTCGATCACCTCCGAGAATTCGACGTTCGGCGCAGGATCGAGATCGAACACCAGCCGCCCCGGCGTGTCGTAGTCGTCGGGCGCGCAATTCCAGGGATGCAGTTCCAGCCCGCCGATCTGCGCCACCGCCGCCAATGCTTCGACCTGATCGATCTGCAAATAGGGCTTTCGGTCGCCCGCCACCTTGGCGAGTTTCAGGAGATCGGAGCTGCCCGGCATCGCATGACGCTGAAAGAACTTCTCGCCGCTGATGCCGTCGGGCGCGCGGAGGATCGAGCACGGACGGCCCTTGAGATGCACGATCATCCATTCGCCGACCGCTTCAAAGTATTGCGCCAGATCGAGCTTGGTGACGGGTTCGCCGTCACCGCCGTCGGGCCACAGCGCCTTGTCGGGCTTGGAGATCGCAACGCCCATCACTTCAGCGGTCTTGTTCGCCGATGATTTGACGGAACGCGCGCGGGGCTCTGCAATTCCGGTCATGGCGGGTTTCTCCGCGCGAATTTCTCTCGCCGGCTTGTCCTGGCGCAGGCCCTTGAACGCAGCCTGCCGGATGTTGCCGCCGTCGGTCCAGCCGGCGAACTCGACCTCGGCGACCAGTTCGGGCTTCAGCCAATGCACGTCGCGGGTCTTCTTCGGCGCATCCTTGCCGCCGAACGGGCTCTTGTCCGATGCCGCCGCCTTCAGTGCCGGCATGATCCGCCGGACGACGTCCTGCCCAAAACCCGTCCCGACGAGGCCGACGAACACCAGATGGCCGTCGCGATACACGCCCGCCATCAACGAACGGAATTTGCCGTTGGTCGTCTTCCAGCCGCCGAGCACGACCTCCTGCCCGCCGCGGATTTTTGCCTTGGTCCAGTTCTCGCTGCGGCCCGAGCGATAGGTCGCGTCCAGCTTCTTGGAGACGATCCCTTCCAGATCGAGCTTCCTCGCCGATTCCAGCACCGCGTCGCCACGCTCCTCGAAATGATCGACATAGCGGATCGGGCTTGCCTTTCCGCCCTTTCGTCCCAGCAGGTGCTTCAGTCGTTCTTTACGCTCCCGCAACGGCAGCGCGCGCAAATCCTCGCCGCCGGCGAACAACAGGTCGAAGGCAAAGTAGACAAGGCTGCCGGTCTTGCCGTCGGCAATGGCTGCCTGCAACGCCGAGAAGCTGGGCACGCCGCGATGGTCCAGCGCGACGACCTCGCCATCGATCATCGCATCGGGCAGCGCGTTCGCGGCCCTGGCGATGGCGCCGAATTTTTCTGTCCAGTCCAGTCCTTTCCGCGTCAGCAATGCCACCTCGCCATCCTCGACCCGCAACTGCACGCGATAGCCGTCGAACTTGACTTCGTGGCACCAGCCGTCCGAGTTCGGCGGCCGCTCGACGGACGCGCAAAGCTGCGGCGCGACGAAATCCGGCATTGCGGAAACCTTCTTCGCTCTGGCGCCTGGTGCCGGGGATCTGGTTTTGGTCACCGGTGCCGCGCGTAACGCTGCGGTTTTCCTTTCCGCGCGCGCCTCGGCCGCCTCGCCCCGGTTCGATTGCCAGACCGCGTCGGCCTTCGTCTTGCGGGCCAGCATGAACGGCGTCGGCGCCTTGCCTTTGCCCTGCGCGATCTGCGCCATCGTTCGTCCCGAAGCCACGGAACGATCCTTTTCCAGGATGTCGTTAGCCTCGCCCTCTTTGACGAATTCGTCGCGGTGCTTGATCAAGAGCCAGTTGGTGCGCTTGCCGCCATAGCGGTCGCCTTTCATCCGCACCAGCACCCAGCTGCCGTGCAGCTTGTCGCCGTGCAGCGTGAATTTCAGGTCGCCCTTCTTGAAGCCGCGATCGGGATCGTCGGAATCCCAGGTGCCGCGATCCCACAGCATGACGGTGCCGCCGCCATACTGGTCGTCGGGAATGGTGCCTTCGAAATCGCCATAGTCCAGTGGATGGTCCTCGACCTCGACCGCGAGCCGCTTGTCATGGGGATCGAGCGAGGGCCCGCGCGTCACCGCCCAGGACTTGAAGACGCCGTCGAACTCCAGCCGCAGATCGTAGTGCAGGCGGGTGGCGTCGTGTTTCTGGATCACGAAACGCCGCTGCCCGGCGGGAGCGACCTTGACGTCGCCGGAAGGCTCCGCCGTCCTGCCGAAATCGCGCTTCTTCCGGTACGTGCTGAGCTTCTTCAACGCCACGGCAAACCCCGACACCCGCCGCGACCTGCGGCACCTGGAACGAAAACCCATACTAGCCGTTGGAGTTCCCAAACCCAACCATGCCGGAGATTGCCATGGCCCCCCGCGCCTACTGGAAAGGCACGTTGAAACTGTCCCTCGTGTCCTGTCCGGTCGTGCTGTACCCGGCCTCGACATCGGTCGAGAAAACGCGCTTCCACATGATCAACCGGGAAACCGGCAACCGCCTCAGGCAGCAGATGATCGACGCCGAGACTGGCGATATCGTCGAGAGCGACCAGAAGGGCCGCGGCTACGAGCTGAAAAAGGGAAAGTATGTCGAGATCGAAAAGGAGGAGCTCGAAGCCGTCCAGATCGAGAGCAACCACACCATCGAGATCGACAGCTTCGTGCCGCGGGACGAAATCGACAAGCGCTATTACAATCATCCCTATTATATCGCGCCCGACGGCAAGGCTGCCGTCGACGCCTTCGCCGTGATCCGCGATGCGATGAAGGACGAGGAGCGCGTCGCGCTGGCACGCATCGTGCTGACCAATCGCGAGCACGTCATCGCGGTCGAGCCGCTTGGCAAGGGCCTGCTCGGCACCACGCTCCGCTACCCTTACGAGCTGCGCGACGAGGACGAGTATTTCGCCGACATCAAGAGCCCGAAGATCACCAAGGACATGGTCGAACTCGCGGGCCACATCCTGCAGACCAAGGCGTCACATTTCGATCCCTCGAAATTCAAGGACGAATACGAGAATGCGTTGAAGGCGCTGGTCCGCCGCAAGGCGGCAGGCAAGCCGATCAAGGCGGCGGAGCCTGAGGAGAAGTCCGACAACGTCGTCAACCTGATGGATGCGCTGAAGGCGAGCCTGAAAGGCAAGTCGGGCGGGAAGCGCCGGGCATCAGCCCCGGCTGCGCGGCGGGCACCCGCCCGCAGGGCAGCAAAGAAGGCCCACCGGTCTGCAGCGAGGCAGCGCAAGGCTGGGTAAACTATTGTTCGTCATGGCCAGGCTTGTCCTGGCTTGTCCCGGCCACGACGGTGTTCGGAGATAGAGTGTGCTTACCGCATCACTCACCGCTTCGATTTCTTCGCAGTCTTTTTGTTCACCGCCTTCTTCGGCACCTTCTTGCCCTTGGCCCTCGCCTCCGACAATCCGATCGCGATCGCCTGCTTGCGGCTCGTGACCTTCTTGCCCGAGCGGCCGCTCTTCAGTGTGCCGGCCTTGCGCTTCTTCATCACGCGCTCGACATCTTTCGATGCCTTCTTTGAATATTTGCGTGCCACTGGCGCTCTCCGGCTTTGTTCTGGTGAAAAAGTAATCACCGCTGGCATGTAAAGTTCCTCGTCCCGCTTGCATTGACCGGCCACGAAAGGCATTTTGGCCGCTCGGGACCATCGAGCGCCGGCAGTAACAACGGCGCCGTTCCCGGCGAGGGGAGGGATTGATGACTTTGACGATGTCGCACGTCGTGGGCCCCAAGACGCCGGCGGTGCGGGAGATGACGTTCGGCGATCTCCTGCGCAAGGCCGCCGAAGAGGCGCCCGAGCGCCTCGCGCTGATCGCTGGCGTCCCGGATCCGGCCCTGCGGCGTCAATGGACCTACGCGGAATTCTATCGCGAAGTCCAGCGCACCGCCCGCGCACTGCTGTCACGCTTCAAGCCGGGTGAACGCATTGCCGTCTGGGCGCAGAACATCCCGGAATGGGTGATGCTCGAATTCGGCGCCGGCATGGCCGGCATGATCCTGGTCACCGTGAATCCGGCGTTTCGCGCCCGGGAAGTGGAGTACGTGCTGAAGCAGTCACGCTCGGCCGGCGTCTTCGTGGTCAACGGCTTTCGCGGCAATCCGATGCTGGAGACCGTGCAGGCGGTAAGGCAAAACTGCCCCGAACTGCGCGAGATCATCTGCTTCAACGATTGGAATCGTTTCATCGCCGCCGGCGACGACGAAAGCATCGAGCTGCCGCCGGTCAGCCCCGACGACCCCGTCATGATCCAGTACACCTCGGGCACCACGGGCTTTCCAAAAGGCGCCCTGCTCCGCCATCGCGGGCTGCTCAACAACGGCGCCGACACCGCCGACCGCATGGGCGTCGATCCCGGCGACGTCTTCGTGACCACGATGCCGCTGTTTCATACCGGGGGCTGCGTCTGCTGCGTCATCGGCGCGGTGTCGAAAGCCGCCACGCAGGTGCTGATCGAGGCCTTCGAGCCAGGCCTGGTGCTGGAAATGCTGGAGACGTATCGGGGTAACGCAATGCTCGGCGTTCCCACCATGCTGGTGGCGATGCTGGAGCACGCGCGCTTCCCGACCACCGACCTCTCTTCCGTCAAGGCGATCTGTTCGGGCGGCTCCACCGTGCCGGCGGCGCTGGTGCGCGTGCTGGAGGAAAAGCTCGGCGCTCCCTTCACGATCGTCTTCGGCCAGACCGAATGCTCTCCCGTCGCGGCACAAACCCGCACCGACGACAGCGTCGAGGACAAGGCGACCACCATCGGCCTGCCGCTTCCGAACATGGAAAGCAAGATCATCGACCCGAACACCGGCGAGACCGTGCCGATCGGCACGATCGGCGAGTTCTGCACCCGCGGCTATCACGTCATGCTCGGCTATTTCGAAATGCCGGACGCGACGGCGGCCGCGATCGACGCGGACGGCTGGCTGCACACCGGCGACCTCTGCGCAATGGATTCGCGCGGCTATTGCACCGTGGAAGGCCGGCTGAAGGACATGATCATCCGCGGCGGCGAGAACATCTATCCGCGCGAACTCGAAGAGCTGCTGTTCAAGCATCCGAAGATCGGCGAAGTCGCGGTGATCGGCGTGCCCCATGAAAAATGGGGCGAGGAAGTCGCAGCCTTCATCCGCCCCGCGCCCGGCGCCATCATCGACAAGGAAGAACTGATCGACTACATGCGCGCCTCGCTCGCGCCGCACAAGACGCCCAGGCACTGGTTCGTGGTCGATGCCTTCCCGCTGACGGGTTCGGGCAAGATCCAGAAATTCAAGCTGCGCGAAGCCTGGAGCAATGGCGAGATGACGGCGATCTAGCCGGAACCGCCACCGCCTTCGTTCCGGGATGCGCGCCCTGGCGCAGACCAGGAATCCAGCTCCCCGCCTGAGATGGTATCATGACGATTCCGGGTTCGATTGCTTTGCATCGCCCCGGAATGACGGAGACCTCATCAACCCTTGAAGGTCGGCTGCCGCGGATGGATGCAGTCCTTGAAGTCCGCAAAGCCCTTCCACGCCGGCTCCGGCGCGTCCTGTCCCGCAATCGGCGCATAGATCGATGGCTCGACAATACCCATCGTCGGAATGTAGCGCGGACAGTTCGGAAAGATCGCCCTTGCCCTCACGCGGACGATGAGCTGCGCGCCGACGGTCTCCTTCAACAATGGATCATTGTCGCTCACGCTCGCGCTGCCGTTGACCCGCAGGCGTTTCGGCTTGTCGTGCATGGCGATGAACAGCAGGCCGACATCGGCGTTGGCGACGATGTTGCCGAGGCTCTTGAACATGCCGTTGCCGTCATAGTCGGGAAACGCCAGTTCAGAAGGTCCGGTGACGCGCACGAAGCCCGGCGCGCCGCCCTTGAACGAACAATCGGGACGGCCCTCGGCGTCCGCCGTCGCGAGGAAGAAGTACGGCAGGATTTCGATGAACTGCCTGTCGTCGGCGGTGAATTCCGTGCGCATCAGCTTCTCTACCAGCCGGTCCGATATCCGCCGGCTGTCGAACTGATCCTGAAGCTTCCGGTTGCCTTCGTGAAACATCACGCTGTCGGCCATGGCGCTGCCTCCTCCGCTCCGATCCGTCAGATCCCCTGAAGAGCATAGCATTGCAGGATCGCAGGCCTAACCGCAACGGCAGATCAATCCGGCGCCCGCAGGCGGTAACCGATGCCGGTCTCGGTCAGCACGAACTGCGGCCGCTCCGGATCGACCTCGATCTTCTGGCGCAACTGGCGGACATAGACGCGCAGATACTGCGCGTCCGTCAGTTCGTCCCACAGCTCCTTCAGGAGAAAGCGGTGGGTCAGGACCTTGCCGGCGTGCTGCACCAGCGCGCGCAGCAGTTCATATTCCTTCGGCGAAAGCTTCACCTCGCGTTCGCCGACCTTGACGATGCGCCGAACCAGGTCGACGGAGAGATCGCCCGAGCGAAACAACGGCCGCTCGCCCTGTGCCTGCAATTGATGCCGCAATGCAGCGCGCATCCGTGCCAGGAGTTCGTCCATGCCGAACGGTTTTGTCAGGTAGTCGTCGGCGCCGAGGTCGAGCGCCTGCACCTTGCCGGCCTCGTCGCCGCGGCTCGACAGCACGACGATCGGCACGCTCTCGTTACGACCGCGGATCATGCGCAGCAGTTCGTGGCCCTGGATGTCGGGAAGGCCCAGGTCGAGGATGATCAGCGCGGGGTTCTCCGCCAGCCTTTCCAGCGCCAGCTTGCCGTTGGAGGCTTCCAGGACGTCGTAACCCTGTGTACTCAGCCCCATCCGCAGCAGCTTTCGGATCGGCGGCTCGTCGTCGATGACCAGGACCTTGATCGGGGCAGCGCTCATGCGGCGGTATCCAGCGCGCTGTCGGTCTCTGGCACCGGCAGCCGAATTGACAGGACGGCGCCGCTTCGGTCGGCGCGATTGGCCGCCGAGATCGTGCCATGCATGGCCTCGACGAAGCCACGCGAGATCGCCAGCCCAAGCCCGGTGCCGGGGCGAACATGGTCGCCCTTCCGTGCGCGATGAAACTTGTCGAACACGCTTTCCAGCTCGTCCTGCGGAATGCCATGCCCCTCATCGGCGACCTGCAGCAGCACCGAATCCCGATCCTGCACGCCTAGGATCGAAATCGTCGTCCCGGCAGGTGCATACTTTGCAGCGTTGTCGAGCAGATTGAACAGCACCTGTTCGAACAATACCGCATCGAGTTTCAGCATCGGCAGATCGGAGCCGAGCTGCAGCGACACCTTATGATGCACGAGGATCTTGCCGGCCCGGCGCAGCGCGCTGCCGACGATTTCGCCGACATCGTGCAAAGCGGCATTGGGCGCGATCGCGCCGGACTCGAGCTTGGTCATGTCGAGCAGATTGGCGATGAAGCGATTGAGCCGTTCGGATTCGTCGATCATCGTCGTGATCAACTCGCTCTTCTGCGCCTCGCTGAGACCGCCACCGAGATCGCGCAAAGTGGAGGCTGCGCCCAGCACCGAAGCCAGCGGCGTCTTCAGGTCATGCGAGATCGAGGTCAGCAGCGCGCCGCGCAGGCGATCCGATTCCATCGTGCGCTTGACCCGGTCCATATCCTCCACCAGCAGCACCCGCTCGATCGCCAGCGCGCCCTGGTCGACCAGTGCATCCAACAGGCGGCGCTGATCCGGCGTCAGCAGCGGACCGGTCCGGTCGTCGTCGATGCCGATGACGCCGATGGCGCCGCGGCCGGTCCGCATCGGCAGGAACAGCCGCTTGGCGCCGGGCAGCGTGTCCGAGCCGCGGCCGGCCGGACGATCGTTGCTCCAGGCCCAGTTGGCGGCGGCGAGATCGGCCTGGTCGAGTTCATCCTCCGGCGGATAGCCCGACTTTACCGTCAACAAGCCGTCCTCCGGCAGCAGCAGCACCACGCGTACCTTGAGCATCAACGCGGTCTGGTAGGCCGTCGCCCACAACACGTCGTCCAGCGTCGCGGTGCCCGCGAGCTTGCGGCTGAAGGCGTACAGCGATTCCGTGGTGCGGACGCGGCCGATCGCGGTATCGGCCTGCGAGCGCACCCGCGCCGCGACATTGGAGACCAGCAGCGCAATAATCATGAAGAAAAAGAACGCGGCGACATTGGTCGGATCGGTGATGGTGAGCGTATAGACCGGCGGCAGGAAAAAGAAATTATAGCACAACGACGCCGCGACGCTTGCGAGGAGCGACGGCCATAGTCCGTAGCGCGCGGCCGCGGCCACCACGGCGGTGAGAAATACCAGATCGACATTCTCGATGCCGCCGAACAGCGGCCGGATCAAATGCGCGGCAGCGAGGCCGATCGCGACGAACAGCAGCGCCATCAAATGGGGCCGCGCCTCGAACGGCTCCTGCCGCACCGCGGTCTGCACCACGGCCTTCGGCATGTCCGGCTCCTCGCCGGCGATCACATGCACGCTGATGTTGCCGGCGCGGCGTACCAGATCGTGCACCACGGAGCCGCGCGTCAATTCGAACCACCAGGAGCGCGACGATTTTCCGACAACGATCTGCGTGACATTGCTGGCGTGCGCAAAACGAATGACGTCGTCGGCAATGCGGCGGCCGGTACCCGGGATCGTCAGCGCTTCGCCGCCGAGCGCCTCGGCAAGCCGCATGGTGTCGGCCAGCCGGTCGCGCTGTTCGTCGGTCAGCTGCAAGGTGCGTCGCGTTTCGATGCTGATCGCGGTCCATTGCGCATGCAGCCGGTCCGCCAGCCGCTTGGTATGGCGCACCAGCCCTGCCGCACGCGGATCTTCGTTGACGCAAACCAGTATCCGCTCGCCGGCGGCCCACGGCCCGTCGATCGCATTGGCCTGCATGTGAGTGAGCAACTGCTCGTCGACCCGCTCGGCGGTCCGCCGCAGCGCCAGTTCGCGCAACGCCGTCAAATTGCCCGGCGAAAAATAGTGCTCCAGCGCGCGTTCGGCCTGTTTCGGGACATAGACCTTGCCCTCCTTCAGCCGCTGGATCAGATCGTCCGGCGTGAGGTCGATCAGTTCGATGGCGTCGGCGCGGTCGAACACCCTGTCCGGCACGGTCTCGCGCACCCGCACATGGGTGATCTGCGCGACCACGTCGTTGAGGCTTTCGATGTGCTGGATGTTGACGGCGGTATAGACGTCGATGCCGTGCGACAGCAGTTCCTCGACGTCGAGATAACGCTTGGGATGGCGGCTGCCGGGTGCATTGGTATGAGCGAGTTCGTCGACAAGCGCGATCTGCGGCCGCCGCGCGATCAGCGCGTCGAGATCCATCTCCTCCAGCGTCTGGTCCCTGTAGCTGATCCGCTTGCGCGGCAGCACTTCGAGACCCCTGAGCAGGGCTTCGGTTTCCGCCCGGCCGTGGGTCTCGACCACGCCGACGACGACATCCACGCCGGCCCTCTTCCTGGCATGGGCGCCCAGCAGCATCTCAAAGGTCTTGCCGACGCCGGGTGCGGCGCCGACGAAAATCTTGAGCTTGCCGCGGCCATCCTCGCGCCGGGCCGCCTCCAGCAGGGCTTCCGGCGACGGACGCTGTTCGGGATCGCGGCGGGTGTGGACCATTTGGGTTATATAGTCCTCAGTCCGCAGCGGGCCTAGCGGGTGTCATTTCGAGGTCTCGTCCAAGGCCAGATTCAAGGCCAATACGTTAACGCGGGGCTCTCCAAGCAATCCAGCCATGCGGCCCTGCGTGTGCCGAACGACCAGGTCGCGGACCTGCTCCTCCGGAAGGTTGCGGGCCTTGGCCACCCGGGGAACCTGAAACAGCGCGCCCTCCGGTGAAATGTCCGGATCGAGCCCGCTGCCAGAGGTGGTGACGAGGTCGACCGGCACGGCGGCGGACGGATTTTCCGCCTGCAGCTTCGCGACGTCGTTCTTGATCCGGTCGGCCAGCACCTTGCTGGTCGGGCCGAGGTTGGAGCCGCCGGAACTGGCCGCGTTGTAGGGCGCGGACACCGTCTTGGAGGAATCCGCGGGGTCCAGCGCCAGTGTCGCGGACGGGCGGCCGCGGAAATATTTGTCGTTCTTGAACTCCTGTCCGATCAGGGCGGAGCCGATCACCTTGCCGTCCTTCTCGATCAGGCTGCCCTGCGCCTGTCTCGGGAAGATCGCGCCGGCGATCGCGGTCATGGCGAGCGGATAGGCCAGGCCGGTGATCGCAGTCAGCAGCAGCAGGATGAAAATGGCGGGGCGGATCTCTCTGAGCATTGTTGGTCTCCGTTAGGCCAGGTGCAAGGCTGTGACAGCGAGGTCGATCGCCTTGATGCCGATGAAGGGAATGACGATGCCGCCGAGGCCGTAGATCAAAAGGTTACGACGCAGCAGCGCCCCGGCGCCGACCGCGCGGTAGGCGACGCCTTTCAGCGCCAGCGGGATCAACGCGATGATGATCAGCGCGTTGAAGATGATCGCCGACAGGATCGCGCTCTGCGGGCTGGCGAGGTTCATGACGTTGAGCACCTCGAGCTGCGGGTAGAACGCCAGGAACATCGCAGGGATGATCGCGAAATACTTGGCGACGTCGTTGGCGATCGAGAACGTCGTCAGCGCGCCACGCGTCATCAAGAGCTGCTTGCCGATCTCGACCACCT
>CAZSRR010000011.1:0-162817 GCA_964609175.1 uncultured Bradyrhizobium sp. | reverse complement strand
CGTCGATGAAGATGATGCAGGGCGCGTTCTTCTTGGCCTGCTCGAACATGTCGCGGACGCGCGACGCACCGACGCCGACGAACATTTCGACGAAATCCGAACCCGAGATCGTAAAGAACGGCACGTTGGCTTCGCCCGCGACCGCACGCGCGATCAGGGTCTTGCCGGTACCGGGAGGGCCGACCAGCAGCACACCGCGCGGAATGCGTCCGCCGAGGCGCTGGAACTTGCCGGGATCGCGCAGGAATTCGACGATCTCCTGCAGGTCCTGCTTGGCTTCATCCACGCCGGCAACGTCCTCGAAGGTGACGCGGCCATGGGCCTCCGTCAGCATCTTGGCGCGCGACTTGCCAAAGCCCATCGCCTTGCCGGCGCCGCCCTGCATCTGGCGCGACAGGAAGATCCAGACGCCGATCAGCGCGATGAAGGGCAGCCAGGAGACCAGCAGCGAGACGAACCACGGGACGTTGTCGCCCGGCGGCTTGGCGACGATCGTGACCTTGCCGTCATACAGGCGCTTCACCAGCGTCGGATCGTTGGGGGCGTAAGTCTGGAAGGTGGAGCCGTTGGTAAAGGTGCCGTGAATTTCCGGCCCCTGAATCACGACGTCGCGGACGCGGTTCTGATCGACCTCGCTCAACAGCTGCGAGAACGAGATATCCTGCGAAGACGCGCGCTGGCCCGGATTCTGGAAAAGCGTGAACAATGCCAACAGCAGCAAGACAATGATAACCCAGAGGGCGAAGTTGCGCAGATTGGCGTTCATCGATCTTCCTTCGTGGTCGCGCGGATCGCGGCCCTATGTCCTTGGCAGTAACCGTTGAATATTCTTTGGGTCGTGAGGCGAGAATCCCCGGTCCACTGCCATCCAATTTAGGTTGCGCCCGGGTCGATGCCAAGGGAACCACAAGGGACTATTTAACGCATCTTAAGACGATTCCCCGTCAAAAGATCACACAAGACCGAGGTTTTTCCGGGGTGGTTAAGGTTCCAGGCGCCGATATCGGCCGATATTGCGGTATGTGGACGCCTCCCACGCCCGGTTGCCCCGTCGCGGCGGCGCCGGATCGACGTGAATTCGGCCTCCCGCGAGGCTGATCGCGGCCCCGGCCAGCGTCTGCTTCATCCTGTCGCCTCTGGCCATCGCCCGGTCCAGCGCCGCCAGCAGCACTTCAACCTTGCCGAGTTCCGCAGGCCCCTCGTGGCCGGCCCGGTCGATCGCCCGCGTGAGCAGCCGAAGCCGGATTTCCTCTGGGAGACCCGCGAATGCGGCAGCGTCCAACCCGAAGCGCGAGGCGTCGTCGCGATCGCGCAAGGCGAGATAGCGCTCGGCGCCGTCGGCCAGCACTTCGATCGCGGCATTCGCCCGCGCCAGCCGGGCCGCCAGCCGCGCCAGGTTGCGGCTGTCGCCGCCTTCCTCGGCGAGCGCCGGCATCAACGCGCGCAGCCGCGGCCGCGTGAAGCTCATGTCGCGATTGGTGGGATCGTCGGCGAACGCGATTTTCGCCCTGCCCAGGGTGGCTACGAGCCGGGATTTTGGAACATCCAGCAACGGCCGCGCCAGCCACACACCCTCCCGCTCGGTCTCGCGCGCCATCGCCGCGAGGCCGGCGATGCCGCTTCCGCGCAGCATCCGCATCAACAGCGTCTCCGCCTGGTCGTCGCGGGTATGCGCGGTCAGGACGTGCGTCGCGCCGCGCGCCTGTGCGGCTTTCGCCAGCAGGCGATAGCGCGCGGCGCGGGCCGCGGCCGGCACACCGGTGTCCGGCTTGGCGCCGGTCCAGCGCAGCGTGCGATGGGGCACGTCGAGGGTTCGCGCGAGACGCTTGACCTCACGCGCCTCGCGCGCGGCTTCGGGACGCAGGCCGTGGTCGACAGTGACGGCCAGCAAGTCCGGCCCGCGCGACAACGCGCGACGCCAGCGGGCGGCCAGCCACATCAGCGCCAGCGAGTCCGGGCCGCCGGACACCGCCAGCACCAGCGCGGGTGCGGCCTTCCAGTGCGCGAACAGATCCTTGGCCTGCTGCGCGGTGATCGGGGATAGGTCGGGATCGGACATCGTTCGGCCGCGTCGTGGAACGCCTGAGTTTGGAGCCATCGGCCGACGATCGCAAGGCGCTGCAGCAGGATCAATCCGGCCGCCGACAACTTAGGAACGAAGCACGGGGCGGGCCGTTCGAATTCATCATCTCAACGCTTCGAGGCTCCCATGTATCACCACGTCAAGAAACTGATGTTCACCGTTCGCGTCGACGAACCCGATCCGCGCTTCGGCAATATGCTCCTCGAGCAGTTCGGCGGCGCCAACGGCGAATTGGCTGCTGCGATGCAGTATTCGATCCAGGGGCTGAATTGCGAGGATCCCGACCGCAAGGATCTCCTGATGGACATCGGCACCGAGGAACTGAGCCACCTCGAAGTGGTAGGAACCCTGGCGCGCATGCACCTGAAGCCGTCGAAATTCGACCGTCAGGCCGCCGAGGCAGATCCGTTGATCGCCATCGCGGGCGGCGGCGGCGTCAGCCTGTTCAACTCGCAGGGCAACGCCTGGACGGCCGACTATCTGAAGATCACCGGCGAGCTGGACGTCGACCTGCGCAGCAACATCGCAGCCGAGGCGCGGGCCAAGATCGTCTACGAGCGGCTGATCAATTTCTGCGACGACGCCGGAACCAA
Organism: uncultured Bradyrhizobium sp.; assembly: GCA_964609175.1. GTDB lineage: Bacteria > Pseudomonadota > Alphaproteobacteria > Rhizobiales > Xanthobacteraceae > Bradyrhizobium. The sequence goes on along the minus strand of CAZSRR010000011.1, from coordinate 160,141 downwards.
GGACGCGCTGCAATTCCTGATGACGCGCGAAATCACCCACATGAAAGCGTTCTCGCTGGCGCTTGAAAGCCTGAGCAAGCCCGCGTTCAGCATCGGACGGATCGCGCCGACCCCTGGCCTGGTCGATCAGTATTTCAACGATTCCACGGGCACTGGCGAGCATGGCGAGATCGATACCCGCGGCCCCTGGAACGAGGGCAATGGCTGGGTGTTCACGGAATCGCCGGCCATCCAGGCCGAGCCCAACGCCGCCAGCGCGATCGTCACCGAAAGCTCGCCGCCGGCCGATGAAGCCGGGCTGAACGACCTGTTGATCGACGAACTGCGCGACATCCTGCACGCGGAAAAGCAACTGACCAAGGCGCTGCCGAAGATGGCCGAGGCCGCGCGCTTCGACCAGTTGCGCGAACTGTTCGAGCAGCATCTGATCGAAACCGAGAATCAGGTCGAGCGCATCAACGAGTGCTTCGAGCTCCTTGGCAAGCCGGCGCGTGCAAAGCCCTGCAAGGGCATGATGGGGCTGGTCGAGGAAGGCCAGGAGGTGATGTCGGAAGGCGAGGAAAAGGAAGACGCCGCGGCCGACCTCGCGCTGATCGGCGCCGCCCAGCGCGTCGAGCACTACGAGATATCGGCCTACACCACGGCGAAGAATCTCGCGCAGCAACTCCGCCACAGCGCGGTTGTGGCCCTGTTGTCGAAATCGCTCGCGGAAGAAGAGAATTCAGATCAGCTTCTCAATCAGGTGGCGCGATCGCTGATGTCGGTGGCACGGATGCCGGCTGCGATCGAGCAGGCCGAGATCGAATAGCCTCGAGAGGTACGTCGGAACAGGCTCCTGCGGTCCAAGGCGGCCGCAGGGGCAACCGAAACCAATCCTCACCGCGCTCGATCAGCACTTCACCCGCTTCTGTTCACGATCCACGGCGGCTTTGACACCTGCGGAGGCGCGCGGATATTTCCGCGTCACCTCGCCGAGCGCGGCGCAGGCGGCTTCCTTTTCCTTCAGCGCGGCCAGCGACTGGCCAAGGCGCAGCATCGCGTCGGGCGCCTTGCCCGATTTGTCGTATTTACTGGTCACGCCGAGAAACGTTTCCGCGGCATCGCGGTATTGCTGGCGCTGGTAATAGCTCTCGCCGAGCCAGTATTGCGAGTCCGCGAGCAGCGGATCGTTCGGATATCTCTTGGCGAAACTCTTCATCGTCTCTTCGGCCAGCGCATAGTCCTTGCGCTGCATGTAGCCGATACCGAGATCGAATTCGTCCTTCGGCGTGGCCGATGGCGGCAGCGTGGTCAGTGCGGCGCTGGCGCCTGGGCCGGGGCCGCGGGGCGGCGGCGCGGCGGCCGGCGGCGGCAACGCGCCGCCGGCATCGCGCGGGCCGCCGATATTGAGCGGCTCGCCCGGGTTGCGCCCGCCGGCTGCCGCTTCGTTTGTAATCGGCATCTGGCCGCCGCCGAGCGCGCGCGGCGCGCCCGGGGCGTTGGGGTTCTGGCTCGGGTCAAAGGCGTCGCCACGACGGCGGCCGCCGGCCTGCGGCGCCGCCGGGTCCTGTGCGATCGGCGCGGGAGAGGCGACCTGCGGTTGCTGGTCATAACCGGGCTGCGCCTGCGGATAGCCCTGGCGTCCGCCCTGCGGCGGATAATTTTGCTGCGGGTAGCCCTGCTGTGGCGGATAGGCTGGCTGTTGCGGCAGAGCCGGAGGCGCAGCGGCCACGTTGGGCTGCGCGGCCGGGGGTTGTCCGCCCGGCGCCGGCGCTGCGGCGCCTAGCTGGCGCAGCCGCTCTTCGAGCTGCCGGTTGCGGTATTGCAGCTCCTCGTTCTGTCCGGTCAGTTGCCGGAGCTGGTTTTCAAGCCGCTGGATCCGCATCTCCATCTCGGCGTCGTCGGACTGCCCCTGTTGCGGATAGCCCTGCTGGCCCTGCGGATAGCCTTGCTGGGAGCGCTCCCAAGGGAACGTGATCTGCGCGGACGCGGTCTGCGCAGGCAATGCCAGCATCACGGCAATCGCCGCGGCACCGGCAGCATTGAGAGATCTGGATGACATTTTGCCCTGACGACGAAACCACGTGTCGAATGAAAGCAGATCACCTTGAGAGAGCCAGTGCGCCGGAATTGTGACTGGCACATCCGACTCGGCTCGCACCGCTCCGGTATGGTTTAGTATCTGCTACAACACAAGCCGTCCGGCCCGGACGGACCGTTCACAAATCGAGGGAGCGCCGTTCATGTACGTGACAGTGAACGGCGTGCGGCTGTTCTTCGATGTCGAGGGCGCAAAGCTGGTGCCCGACGGACTGGTGATGCGGGAGAAGCCGGTGCTGCTGATGCTGCATGGCGGCCCAGGCGCCGACCATACGATCTACCGGCCCGCCTACTCGGCCTTGGCCGACATCGCCCAGATCGTCTATCTCGACCACCGCGGCAACGGCCGCAGCGAGGATGGCCCGCGTGAGCGCTGGAATCTGGCGCAATGGGGCGACGACGTGCGCGCGTTCTGCGACGTGCTCGGCATTGCCGACCCGGTCGTGCTCGGTGCGTCCTTCGGCGGCATGGTCGCTCTCGCGTACGCCACCCGCCATCCAGAGCACCCGGGCAAACTCATACTGATCAGCACCGAAGCCGCCGGCGGTTCCTATCGGGAACGCCGCGTGGAATTGTTCGAACGCCTCGGTGGCCCGGAAGTCGGCGCCCTGGCACGCCGACGGTTCTTAGACCCCGAGGCGCCGCTGGACCAGGCGGCCCGCGATGCCTGGCGGAGGCTGGCGATTCCGGTTTATACGCGCAGGCCCCGCGACCCGGACATGGCGCGCCGGGCGACGAGCCGTCCGGAGGTGGCGCTGCACTGGTTCGCCAAGCCGGACGGCGAAAGCGATGCGTTCGACTTGTTCCCGGCGCTTGACCGGATCCGGTGTCCGACCCTGGTGATCGGGGGCGAAGACGATCCGATGCATCCGATCGAAAGCCAGGCCGATCTGGCGGCCGCATTGCCGGCGCATCTCGTGCAGTTCGAAAGGTTCGCCGGCTGCGGGCATGGCGTTGTGCCGGACGCGCCCGAACGGGCGATGGCCCTGCTCCGGGAATTCATCCTCGAGCGCTAGTTTAACTTATTGGCAAACTTTCTTAACGAATGCCTGCATCCGCTTGGTTCAACTGGTTAAAACGCAGTTAAACCGGCGTCTGAAGACGCCGGTTTGGGACGCTGCGAAAGTCTTGATATTGTCAGGCGCCGGCGTTCAGCACCGTGACGGCGCGGCGGTTCTGCGACCAGCAGGAGATGTCGTTGCAGACCGCGACCGGACGCTCCTTGCCGTAGGAGATGGTGCGCATCCGGTTCGGATCGATACCGCGCGAGGCCAGATAGCTGCGCACCGACTGGGCGCGGCGGGCGCCGAGTGCGATGTTGTATTCGCGGGTGCCGCGCTCGTCCGCATGACCTTCGATGGTGAAGGAGTAGCGGTTATAGGTCTGCAGCCACTGCGCCTGCTTTTCCAGCGTGGCGATCGCCTGCGGGCTCAACTCGGTCTGATCGCTTTCGAAGAATACGCGATCGCCGACATTGACCACGAAATCCTGCTGGCTCCCCGGGGTTGCCGCACTGGCCATCGCGCCATCGGCGCCGCCGACGTTGTTCTTGGCGCAGGCGCCCATCGACAGCGCCACCGCGACCACAGCCGCCAGCTTCCATCCCTGGAGGATACGCATCTGGTATTTCATTCGAGAGCCTCCACGCTCACGTTTTCTGACTGTCATCCGGTCTACAGGTCGATGGTTAAGCGAACGTTCCGTCAACCTTGATGGAACCTTGCCAGAGCATATCAAATGCCGACGTACCGTGAAAAGCGACCGCGATAGTTAATGGTTTGTAAATGTGGCGCGAGGGTGAAGGCAAGCATGGCAGAGCCCGAATCCCTGGGTTTTCCGGCGTCGGCGGGCACACGACCGCGCTGGGGGGTGACGAGGCGGGCTTGCTCAGATCTTAACCAAAGCCCGGCGCCGCCTGACGGGCTGCCTTGATTCGGCTGGTTCAGGAGCTGGCAACAATCGAAGGGCGCGAGAACGAAGCGATCCCGCCTCGCACGCGCGCATGCCGCTCACTGGAACGCGTGAACAGCATCCGTCGCTCGAAGGCGCTCGAACGCATAAACGGGAACCGCTGGAAGACCCGCTCGCGAATCTCGTGATAATTCGCTGCCATTAGCCCCACCGGCTTGATCAGGCCGGGAAACAGTTTCGGCTCGCCCAGCGGTTCCTGCAGAAACACCTTGCGATAGAAGGCCCGGTGCTCGGGGCGAACGTTGGCAAGACCGATATCGGCGTTGAAATGACCGCAGGCGACATAACCCAGCCGCACCGTCACGTAAGGCAACTCGGGGAATACCCGGGCCTTGTCAGGGTCCGCCACGAAACGCGTCGGATCGATGATGGTTTTGCCGCGATCCAGTTCCGGATGCAGAATATCGGCAAACATTTCCGATGAAGGCGACCCGCGCCACTCGCCGCTCAGCACGCTGATACGGATCGAGCTGTAGAGTTCATCTCGATAATAGATGCCGAAGGTGAAATTGTTCGGCTCGTCATCATAGCGGTCGGTGACGCGCTGGGACTCGGACGGCAGAATTGCCCCCTCGCGTAGATAGGCGCGATATCTCAGGCGGTAGATCTCGTCCTTTTCCTCGGCTGTCTCTGCGAGGCGATAATCTACGAATTCCAAGGGATCCGTGCTTCGGTCAGGAATTAACGCGGTTACACTGGCGGCAGCTCTCATACATTACTCCAAGCGCCGCAATACAACTAACGCGGGCATGTCAAAAGATTAACATCTTCTTAACAGCGCGCAAAGGGGATCGCAATCTTAGGGTTAAGAACAACTCCGTAGTTTACCGGATCAGGCTATCGATCGCGAGGGTACGGCGACCAGATGGCCTTCGGCCAGCCTGCGTCCGTGCGAGGCGTTAAGCAGCTGGCGGACCCGTACGGCCGGCACCGGCGGGCTGAAAAGATAGCCCTGAGCCTCGGTCACGGCGCCGTCGGCGCTGATCAGCTCAAGCTGCTCGTTGGTTTCGATGCCCTCCACCGCCACCGACATTCCGAGATCGGACGACAGCCGCGCCACGCCGCGCAGCAGGGTGAGCGGACGGTCGCTGTCGATCCCCTCCAGGAACGAGCGGTCGATCTTGACCTTCTGCAAGGGGAAGTTGTGCAGATAGCTGAGGCTCGAATAGCCGGTACCGAAATCGTCGAGCGATATCCGCACGCCGAGCGAATGCAGTTGCGAGAGGACGTCGTGGGTCAGCTGCGTGTTACGCAACAGCGAGGATTCGGTGATCTCGATTTCGAGACGATGGGCCGGCAGGCCGGACACCTCCAGCGCATAGCGGACTTCGCTCAGCACGTCGCGCTGATGGAACTGCTGCGGCGAGAAATTGACCGCGACGCTGACGCCTTCCGGCCATTTCATGCATTCCATGCAGGCCTTGCGCAAAATCCAGCGGCCGAGATCGACGATCAGGCCCATGTCCTCGGCGACCGGAATGATGTCGGTCGGCGAAACCGTGCCGCGAACCGGATGGTTCCAGCGCAGCAGCGCTTCGCAGGTCGATATCCGTCCCGACTTGAGATTGACCAATGGCTGGAAGAACAGTTCGAACTCCTCATTGGCCAGCGCCTTGCGCAGGTCGAGTTCGAGTATGCGGCGGGCTTCGACCACCTGCGCCATCTCCTCCCGGAAGAAGCAGAAGGTGCCGCGGCCGTCGGCCTTGGCGCGGTACAGCGCCATGTCCGCGTTCTTCAACAGCGTATCGGCGCTGACGCCAGGCGCGGTCATCGCAATGCCGACGCTGGCGCCGATTTCGACCAGATGATTGTCGATCTTGTAACGCTCGCTGAGGCGATCGACGATGCGCCGGGCGAGGCCGGCGGCATCGTCGGTGGAATGGATGTTCTGCTGGAACACCACGAACTCGTCGCCGCCAAAGCGCGCCACGAAATCCTCAGGCCGTAGCATCTCGCGCAAGCGTCCGGCCACCGCGCACAGCAACCTGTCACCGCAGGGATGACCGAGCGTGTCGTTGACCTGCTTGAACTGGTCGAGGTCGATGAACAGCAGCGCCGACAATTGTTCGGCGCCCTGCTGGGCCGCCAGCAGACGTCCGATCTCGTCGCGGAAATTCACGCGGTTTGGCAATTCGGTGAGTTCGTCGTAGCGCGCCAGATGGCTGATCCGGGCTTCCGCGTCCTTGCGTTCAGTGATGTCCTCCACCAGCATCACCGTGCCGCCGTCGGCCATCGGCTGAAACGTCCATGCCAGCGCCCGGTTCTTGCTGAAGTCCGGGTCGGTCGTGATGATGTCGCCGGCTCTGGAGAGCTTGATCTCCTGCAAGATGAGTTCGGCGCTGGTTTCCGAAATCGCTCCTGCAGCGACGCAGGCCGCGCAGATTTCCGAAACATTTGCGCCCCGTTGAACGAAGTCGTCAGATAAGTGCATCATTTCGCTGAAGCAGTGATTCATGACCGCGAGGCGTCCGTCAGGGCGGAACATCGCCAGACCGTGCGGCATGTTGTTGAGCGCCGTATCGAACTGATTGGCAAGCGCCGCCTCGCGCTCGCGCGCCAGCAGGGCACGGACGAAAATTGTCTGCAGGCTGCTCGAGATGTGCTTCAGCGAGAAGAAAAACAGCACGTTCAACAGCGCCATGCCGACATAGAACGGACTGCCATTGGCGGCAAGCGCAATCGTCAGCGGGCCGCAGGCCAGCAACATCTGCACATGGAAGATCCAGGGCCGGCCGTAAGTCCGGCCGCCACCGGCCGCCACATAGCAGAGCGTGACCGAGGTCGCTATCATATGGGCGACGGCGTCGTCGCTCCCGGTCAGAGCAACCAGGCACCAGGCCCCGAGCGCAGTGGCATACAGCATTGCGCCGATCTGATATCGTACCTCCCAGCGCGCCACGCCTTCGGCCGTCAGGGTGGAGCGGACTTTCTGATATCGCCGCGTATCCAGCGCGCGCAACGCACCGGTGACGACGAGCACCGCGACGCAAGGCCATAGCAGGGCATTGCCGGTCTTCAGTGCCGTCATGATCGCGGCGACGGCGGCACAGAGCGCACCCGCGAACATCGGACCAGGATCGGTGAACAACGAATCGATCAACGCCGCATAGATCGACGGCGAGATCTTCCGATCGGGCTCTCCGCTCTGGTTGGCGAGCTGCATTTGGACACGCATTCCTGTTAGGCTAGGTATTTCTACCTCTCCCAGATGAAGTCTTTCTGAGGGAACATCGTTACCGAGAAGTTGCCTTTGTCGAAGTCGCGACGAATTTGCCCGAAGAAACATCAGGCTAGGCAATGTTTGCCGATTAACGAGGATGCGCCGCGCGGTTGTGTCCGGTTATGACAGCAACGGCGACCATGCGGGGTCGGAGGCGAAACCGGGCGTTGGCACCCGCAATTCGTTTCGACCTGAGATGTCGACCGTATAGAGCGACGGCCCGCCGCTGCCGCCGGGCTCGCGGAAGAACATCACGACGCGGCCGTTCGGCGCAAAGGTCGGGCCTTCATTATGGAAGCCTGCGGTGAGGATGCGCTCGCCCGAACCGTCGGTCTTCATGATGCCGATCGCGAACTGTCCGCCGCCCTGCTTGGTAAACGCAATGTAATCGCCGCGCGGCGACCACACCGGCGTCGAATAGCTGCCCTCGCCGAACGAGATGCGCTGCGCCCCGCCGCCGGTCGCCGCCATCACGTAGATCTGCGGCTTGCCGCCGCGATCGGACTCGAAGCAGATCCGGCTGCCGTCGGGCGAATAGGACGGCGAGGTGTCGATCGCCGGCGTGTCGGTCAGCCGAGTGGTCGATTTCGAGCGCAGATCCATCACGAACAGGTTCGAATTGCCGCCCTGCTGCAGGCTCATGATGATGCGCTGGCCGTCCGGCGAGAAGCGCGGCGAGAACGACATGCCGGGGAAGTTGCCGACGATCTCGCGCTGGCCGGTGTCGGTATTGAGCAGATAGACCCGCGGGTCGCCCTGCCCGAACTCCATGTACGTGATCTCCTGCGTCGACGGCGAGAAGCGCGGCGTCAGCACGAGGTCGGCGCCCTTGGTCAGATAGCGGACATTGGCGCCGTCCTGATCCATCATCGCCAGCCGCTTGACGCGGCGTTCCTTTGCGCCGGTTTCGTCGACGAACACGACGCGGCTGTCGAAATAGCCCTTTTCGCCTGTCAGCCGTTCATAGACCTGGTCGGAGATGATGTGGGAGATGCGCCGCCAGTACTCAGGCTGGGTGTCGTATTGCTGGCCGGTCAGCTGCTGCTGGGTGTTGACGTCCCAGAGGCGGAATTCCGCCTTTACGCGCCCGTTGGGCTGGCGCGTCATGCGGCCGACGACCAGCGCCTGCGCGCCGATCTGCTTCCAGCTCTGAAACGTCGGCGGCGCGTCGGAATTGGTGATGCGCTCGATGAAGGCGGCCGGATCGATCGGCGCGAACAGCCCGCTGCGCTTGAGGTTGTTGGTGATGACCTGCGCCACGCCGACACCGACCTCGGCATCCTGCGGCGTGCCGGCCACGAAATTCGGGATCGCGATCGGAAGCGGAACGAACTCGCCTTCGGGAATCACGACCTTCTTCGGTGCCTGCGCGAAGCCTGTACGCGTACCCGCAAGCGCAGCAAGCGCAGTCATTCCGGAAATGATCTGCCGGCGGCTCGGGCGGAACAACATTGCGGGCAATCCATCTTTGTCAGTCATCGCTTCGGTCTTGCTCATGTGTGAACGCCGGCGGGCGAACGCAATCAAACTTTTTCCTTGAACACCGGCGCGAAGTATTTCCATTCCTCATACATCGCCGCCGGCAGATTGTAGGGCTGGCATTCGATGATGGCGCGATAGGCGCTCTCCTGATAGACCCTCAGGAACGGCGTCGCCGGAACGCCTTCCGGCACCGGATTGCCTTCGAGCGTACCGTCGCGCTTCAGGCGGATGGCGAACACGGCTTCGGGCCGCTGCGATTCGATTCCACCATACGGCTTCTTCCAGCAGCGCTCGACCTGACGCTGGAACATCGAGCCCCACGTCGCGGAGTTGTCCGCCGCAGTGCCCTTGGAGAGACCCAGCGCGGCGTTGGAATTCATCGCCTGGCCGGTCGCGGCCTGCCGCGTCGGATCGCGCTTGTCGAGCAGCGCCGCGATCTGGCTCTGGTCGAAATGCCGCTCGACGATCCGCTTCTGCTCGGGCGGCTTCGCGGCCTGCACCGGCTTCGGCGGTGGCGGCGGCTTCTTCTCTTCCTTCTTGAGCGCTTCCGCGATCGGATCGGGCTTCACCGGCTCGGGCTTCTTCTCGACCGGCTTGGGCTCTTCCTTCGGCGGCTCTTCCTTTTTCTCGACGACCTTCGGCGGATCAGGCTTCTTCTCGACCGGCTTTTCCTCGACCTTCGGCTGCGGCTTCGGCGCGGTCTCGGTGATGACGGGCGGCTTCTCGCTGATCTTGCCGACGGCGTCGTCCATCGGCTTGGCCTCTGCGACCTTCTCGACCAGCGGCTTGGGGTTTTCCTTCTTGCCGGTCTTGGTGCCGGCCATGACCTTGGCCAACTGGCTGGAGTCGATCACGTCTACCGGCACGGAATCTTCGGGTGGCATTTCGAGTGCCTTGGTCGAGAACGACAGCATCACCCACCCCAGCACGAGGACGTGCAGGGCAACCGATGCCAGAACCGTTTTGTCGACCTTGACTTTCACTCGAGCCTTCCCGCTCCACCGTCAGCCGTCACGCGTCCATGCATGCTCAGGAGCCCCCCTCCGGCACGATCACGATGTTCGCCTTGAACCCCGCCTGCCGAATATACCCCAAAAGTTTCATCATATCCGTGTAGCAGACGTCCTTATCGCCCCGCAGGTATACCACGCGCTCGGCCTCGGCCCGGGTGTCCCGGATCGCCGTGATCTTGGACAGAACCTCGTTGGCCGGAATCGGGGAATCCCCGAGATAGAGTTCGACATTCGAATTACAGGTGCCGCCGGTGCGCTTGACCGACAGCGTCAGCGGCGGCGCGTTGGCCTGGATCTGCCTGCCGCCCGAGGCGACCGGCAGATCGATGTCGATGCTCGACGTCATCAAGGGCGCCGCCACCATGAAGATGATCAACAGCACCAGCATCACGTCGACCATCGGCGTGACGTTGATCTCCGCCATCACGGCGGCACGACGCCGGCCGCGGCGTCCACCGCCGCCGCCGGCCGAACCTGCCATGTTCATCGCCATGATGCTGCTCTCACGATGCGCTCGTCATTGTCCGCCCTCACGACCGCTCGTCGATCTGGCGGGACAGGATGGCGGAAAACTCGTCGGCGAAACCTTCCAGGCGCTGCGCCTGCCGGTTCACCTCGGAGCTGAACTTATTGTAGAAAATCGTCGCGGGAATGGCGGCGATGAGGCCGATGGCGGTGGCAAACAGCGCTTCCGCGATACCGGGCGCCACCACGGCCAGCGAGGTATTTTTCGAAGCCGCGATCGACTGGAAGCTCGACATGATGCCCCAGACGGTGCCGAACAGGCCGACGAACGGCCCCGCGGAGCCGACGGTCGCCAGCACCAGCAGCCGCCGCTCCAGCCGCTCCACCTCGCGCGCGATGGAGACGTTCATCACCTTCTCGATCCGCATCTGCAGGCCGGCGAAGGAGCGCGACTGGCTCTCGAACGAGCGCTTCCACTCGCGCATCGCGGCGACGAAACACGCCGCCATCGATTGCGTCGGCTTGGCCGACAGCGCGCGATAAAGCTCCTCGATCGACTGGCCCGACCAGAACGCCTGCTCGAAGCGGTCCATGGCGCGCTTGGTGCGGCCATAGAGGAAAATCTTGTCGATCGCGATCGCCCAGACCCAGACCGAACAGGCGAGCAGCCCCAGCATGACCGTCTTCACGACCCAGTGGGCCTGCATGAACAGGCTGATCAGCGAGACGTCGGCGGAAACCATCGGCAGGCCTGTCGAAGCCACGTCGGCGGGATTCATAAGCGGTATCCTCTCAACGCAAGTGTCCCCCATTCCCTCCGGGAGCAATTGGCTGCCGGTTCCAAAACCGCGCGCCGGGCGCGGCGATATGCGCCAGCGCGAAAGCCGCTCTTGGTGTCGCATGGGGGGCCCGCCGAAAGCCGGCACCTGCTTCCCCTGCCAACGTGTCAAAACGAGGGCTGTCAGCGCGTCATTCCGCCCCTAACCAGACGCTAACTTTGGTTAACTTTCGGTTACCAAAGGGAAATCCGGATGGCGGAAATGGCGGCAGGCCGGGCGGTTAGGGGCCGCCGGGTGGTCGGGTTCCATGCCCGACCGGCGGTCTGTCCGGCCGTCTCGCCCCGAGCGCCAGTCCTCCGTTATCAGGTGCACAAGAGACAGTCCCGCCATCTCGCGGCGCATCGCGTCCGAGGTTTGCCTGACATTTCCGCCCCCTCCATTCAGAGGGTGCAGGGGAAGACCGGGTGCCTGCCGCACCCGCGGTCCCGCGTGCTGTTTGCGCTTTGGCAAGAAGATGCACGCGAGCATACAGGTTCGGCGGGAGCTTCCCGGCCTTCCCTGCGCGATGGCTTTACGGCTTATATCGTGCTCTTCCCGGAGAACGGCTGTTTTGCCTCCGTCGCCTGCGCTTCTCATCGCAGACTTGGCGCCAGCACCGCGACGCCAGAACCACACGCCTTCACCATACGCACCGGGCATGAGCGTCCATCATGCCGTCGGCGTCCATCGCATCCCGCCGCGCGTTCGTGACGATGGCCAACGCCCCTCATCTTGCAGCGAGACAAGCGGAGTTATGCCGCTGATTTGCGCGAGAACGAAAGCGGAATATTTTTCGATCGCCGGCTTGACACGATTTCGGATAATCAGAATCGACGGCACGGGCACCACATGATCTCCGACCAACTCTACCGCTCAGTAGAGGTTGCGCTTGGCGTCCTGCCGGATGACGAAGTCGATCAGCCGCGCCGGCACGAACGCCCGTCCCTGGTTGCGCAACATCTCGCCCCAGCTCGGCAGCACCGACCGCGCGACCTGCCGTTCCGGCTTCCACAGCTCCGATCGCTTCAGCGCCTTGCTGCAATGCAGGTAAACCTCGGCCACCTCCACCACGACGACGGAACGCGGACGTTTGCCATCGACCACGAAACGATCCATCAGGTCCGGCTGGATGGTGACCCGCGCCGTGCCGTTGATGCGCAACGTCTCCTCGATGCCGGGGATCAGGAACAGCAAGCCGACTGCCGGCGAATGAACGAGGTTGGTCAGCGTATCCAGCCGGTTGTTGCCCGGCCGGTCCGGAAAGGCGAGCTGCGTAGCGCCAAGCACGTGAACGAAGCCCGCCTCGCCGCCGCGCGGCGAGACATCCGCCAGGCTGTCCGGCCGGCTGCTGCCGATGCAGAAGAACGGCGACAGCGCGATGAACCGCTGCGCGAACGCGTCGAGGTGATCGATCGCCTTTTCGCGAACCGGCTTTGCCGCGTGCGGATAGACGCGGCGCAGCGCCTTGTCGTCGGTAACGAGCTGGTCCTGGGCGAGCGCCACGCCATCGCGCGAATGACCGGAGTTAGGTTTGAACCCTGACGGCACGATCGCTTCCTATCGGTTGGCCTCGGTCCGCCGCCGCAGGGTGAAGAAGACATACATCAGGACCGGCAAACCCAGCGAGACCCACGACACCGCATCCCACCATCCGTTGCCGACAAGCGCCGAGATGAGGCCGATGGTGCTGAGCACGCCGACGACGAGCGGCGCGCCAAATATCTGGCCGAGCGTTCGGTGGTTTCGCATGACACCCATCAAGAGGATATCAGCGGCGCATTCACCGCGGAGCCCTGCGCGACCGCGCGCTCGACGCTGACGCCGGCCTTGCCACGGCGCAGCCAGAGATAGACGCCGGTGCCGAGCACGATGATGGTCAGCACGTCGAGCAGCGCCCAGAGAATCCGGAGCGGCAGGCCGCCGTAATCGCCGAAATGCAGCGGCTGCGAAATGAACAGCGTCGTGACGTACCACGGCATGTCGCGGCTATCGGTCAGTTGACCGGTCTCGGCGTCGATCAGCGCCGGCTTCAGCAGCCGCGAGGTAACGGGCGTGTCGCCCCGCAGGAACACGATGTAGTGGCTCTTGCTGCTGAACACCGTTCCCGGAAAGGCGACGAAGGCCGGCGTCATGCCCGGCACGGCGCGCGCCGCGACGTCCACCGCGGACTGCACCGAGGTCAGCCTGGTGGGCGGCGGACGATCGCGGTACTGCGCCGTCATTTCGGCCAACTGTCCGTACTGCCACGCCTTCAGAACGAGATCGGCCCAGGTGTTGATGACCCCGGTGAAGCCGACCACGAGCGTCCACATCACGAGCAGGATGCCCGCCAGATTGTGGATGTCGAGCCAGCGCACGATGCGGGGACGCTGGCGGCGATAGGCGCCGAAGTCCAGCTTCCGCATCGAGGGCGCATAGACCACGATGCCCGATATGATCGCGACGCAGAACAGGATGCCCATCAATCCGAGGAACAGCTTGCCGGGCAGCCCGGCGAACATATCGACGTGCAGGCGGAGCATGATGTTGGTGAAGCGCCCGGTGAAGTCGGGCGAATCGAGATAACCGCCGGTGTGGCTGTCCATCCGCACGAAGCGGTTGTTCGCGGGATCGGACGTGATCGACTCGCCGACGCTGACGAACATCACCTTTGGATCGTCGTGGTCCCAGATCAGGAAGTGCGGCACTTTCAGCGGCGCGTTGGCCAGCGCGTTGGCCAGCAGCTTGTCGAGATCGGCGCCGGGCGTGCCGGGGGCAACATCGGCCGGCTTCACCTCGCTATGCAGAAGGTCGTCGATCTCGTGATGGAAGATCAGCGGCAGCCCGGTGATGCACAGCAGCAGCATGAACAGCGTGCAGATCAGGCTCGTCCATTTGTGGACGAAGCCCCATCTCCGCAATGATCGTGTCGCTGCCGTCAACGAACCGCCCTAGTTCCAGCTGTACTTCAATGTCCCGAGCACCGTCCGCGCATTGCCGAGACCGCAATAGCCCAGCCCAGTCAAGCAGGACGCCACGTAGAACTGGTTGGTCAGGTTGGTGACGTTGACCTGCGCCTTCAATCCCTTCAGGTCCGGCCGCACATAGGCGAAGTCATAGCTGATCGCCGCGTCGAGCAGGGCATAAGAGGGAATGACGAAGGTGTTGAAATTGTCGCCATAGGTTTCGCCGACATAGCGAACGCCGGCGCCGATCCCGAACCCGGCGAGCGGACCGTTGAGCCAGGTGTACTTGCCCCATACCGATCCCTGGTCGCGCGCCGTGCTGATCAGGTACTTGCCGGCATAGCCTGCGATACTGGAGGTCACCCGCGGATCGAGATGGGTGTATCCCGCAATGATCTCGAACTCGCGGGTGAGATTGCCCTTCAGTTCGAGTTCAAACCCTTTCACCCGCACAGCGTCGGTCTGCACGTTGCGGAGAGGATCGTTCGGATCGCTGGTCAACACATCTTTCTGACGGATGTCGAACAGCGCCGCGGTCACCATGAAGTTCGATCCATTCGGCTTGAACTTGACGCCGACTTCGGCCCCCTCGCCCGTCGTGGGCCGGAACGACCGGCCGGAACTGTCGGCGCCAAGATTGGGCGTGAATGACGTCGCGTAGCTGACATAGGGCGACAGGCCGACATCGAACAAATAGTTCAGACCAATTCGGCCGGTCTGTGCCGAGTCGTCACGGGCATAGGTGCCGGGAGGCGGATAAAACGCCCTGCTGGTGAAGTCCGTGCTGGCCCAGTCCTGCCGGCCGCTCACGGTCAGCGTCCAGCGGTCCAGCTTGATCTGATCCTGCAGATAAACGCCGGCCTGAGAGAGCTTGTCATCGCGATCGATGAAATGGAACAGCGCGGGAGACGTAAAGGACGGAACGGGTGCACCATAGACCGGATTGTAGGCATCGATCGGGGTTATGCCGCCCGTCCGATAGTCGGTGCTGGAGCGCAGATTGAAGTAGTCGACGCCGAACAGCACCTTGTGGGCAAGCGGCCCGGTCATGAAGTCCGCCTGCAGTTGATTGTCCAGCGCGATGTTGGCGGCGTTAGCCTTGACGTAGTTGTACGAGCGGCTCACTTCGCGGGTCGACCCCGGCACCATGCCCTCGCTGCGGACGGAAGCCAGATCGTTGCTGACGTCGGTGTAGCGGAGGTTCTGGCGGAACTGCAGGTTGTTGTCGAAGCGATGCTCGAACGCATAGCCGATGGCAAACTGCTCCAGATTATATCCGTCGGGGCCGGGCTCGCCGATATAGCGGCCGTAGGGAATGCGGCCGTTGGGATTGGAGAGGAAGGAAACCTCGCCCGGCACATATTGCTGGTAGCCCTTGTTCTGCACCTTCTGGTATTGCGACAGGATCGTGAAGCTGGTGTCCATGGTCGGACGCCAGGTGAAACTCGGCGCGATGAACAGCTTGTTGTCCTGGACGAAGTCGGTCTGGCTGTTGCTGTCGCGCGCGAGGCCGACGATGCGGTAGAGAAACTCGCCGTTCTTGTCGATCGGACCGCCGAGATCGAACGCGCCCTGGAAGCGGTCGAACGAACCGATCGAGCCGACCACTTCGTATTGCGGCGTAGCCGTGGGCCGCTTGCTGACCAGGTTGAGCAGGCCGCCGGGATCCGACTGACCATAGAGCGACCCTGACGGTCCCTTCAGCACCTCGATGCGCTCCAGCCCGTAGGTCTCGATGCGCGGAACGGCGAACGTGGTGTTGTCGGCCGGAAGCCGCAGGCCGTCCAGATAGCGCGGCGCTTCGAAGCCGCGCAGCTTGAACGAATCGAAAAACGCGTTGGCGCCGAAACTCTGCAAGGTGACGCCGGGCGTGTAGCGCAGCGCCTCGCTGATGTTCTGCGCGCCCTGGTCCTGGATCTGGTCCTGTGTCACCACCGAGATCGACTGCGGCGTCGTCAGGATCGGCGTATCGGTCTTGGTGCCGGTCGCGCTCCGGCTGGCGAGATAGCCGGTCACGGGCCCATTGGCGCGTTCGACGCCACCGGAACGTCCGCCGGGCTCAACCTGCGCCGGCGGCGCCGCGGCTGGAACCGCGCGCGTCGCCGTCCGCGACGATCGCGCCGCCCTTCGTGCCGGCTGGGCCGGCCGCGCCGCCTGCGGCTTCGGCGCGTCGACAGTGACCGGCGGCAGCGGCGCGCCGGATTGCGCCGCGACCGGACCGACCTGCAGGCTCAGTCCGAACACCGTTGCACAGAAAAACCCCTTCGACACCGTCCCCCAAGCCGACGGCACGCGATCGCACTTCATCCCAAACAAATCCCTGAATTGTCCCGGGATCGAGAGAACAGATTTGATGCGAGGGTGCCTTTGCAGTTGCGCAAAAAGCCTTTGATGACGCGTCGACGCCTTCCAAACTGTGGCTCAAGCGTACCAGTCGTGGCGTCCCGGCCACATCTCGACGTGCAGCCCAGCGTGCCCGCAAGTCAGGATGGCTTGCCGGCGAGGCAGCGGCTCGGCGCATAGCCGAAATGCTTGCGGAAGGCCGTCGAAAAATTCGCCGAGCTGGCATACCCGACGGCATAGGCGGCCTCGGTGACCGACAGCTCGTGCAACAGGGCTTCGCGCGCGGATGCCAGCCGGCTGTTGCGCAGATACTCCGACGCGCTGACGCCGTACACCCGGTGGAACTGGGTGTTGAAGGTGCGGCGGCCGAGCCCGGCGTGCCGCGCCAGTTCGGCAATCGTCCAGGGGTGGCGCAGGTCGGACATGATGAGCTCGCCGAGGGTCTGCAGGCGCAGCCGCTTTGGATCGGAGACGTGGCCGCGCTTGTCGTCGCCGCGCAGTTCGAGAATGGTCCGGCCCAGGATCTCGGTCGCGTACGCCGACAACAGCAGTTCGGCCGGCCGACCGGCCGCAATCGGCGAAATCATTTCCATGGCAATCGCCCGCACCCGCGGCGAGGCGCGCAACTTTGTGACGAACATGTTTTCGTGCGCGCCGCCGAACAGATCGAAGAATTCCCCGCGCAAGCCGAGCCGCTCGATCGACGCCAGCGGAAAGGCGAGGCCGGCCGCCTCCATGCGCGCACCGCGCGGCGATTCGCCGTCCCACATCATCGGCTCGCGCAGCGCCATGACGGCGACCGAATCGTCCGAATAGCGATAGCGGTTGCCGCCGTTGCGCGGCCGGTAATCGCCGGAACCCTTGAGCACGACGGATACGAACAGGCCCGCCTTCATGACGCCTTCGGTGCGGATGTCGCCGCCGAGCACGAGGTTGCTGCGCTGAAAAAGGCAGCCTGGCATTTCCAGCCATTGGGCCTGGGCGACGTAGCGATCGACCAGGAAATCGTCGTCAAGGCCGATGACGCGGAACGTCTCGAAAATGTGGTCGTAGATATGCGGCATCAACGCGGATGTGAACTGGGCCCGCCGCGACTATGCCGTTCGCCCCGCCGGCTCTCAAGCCTGCATGCGGTTCGGGAATTAGAACAGTTTTAGAATGACTGCCGAGGACCCGCACCTGCTCAGGCGGAAAGCGCTTCGGCACAATTCGTCAATTGCGCGGGAACACCGATGGCGGTGCAGCCCGCCGGCACGTCCTGCTCGACGAGCGCGCCCGCGCCGATCTTCGCGCCATCGCCGACGCTGATGTCGCCGATGATCGTCGATCCGGCGCTGAGCAGCACGCCCCTGCCGATTTTCGGGGCGCGGTCCGGCTGCGAAGACTTGCGGCCGATGGTGACGTTCTGAAGGATCGTCACCTCGTCGCCGATCATGGCGTTGGCGCCGATGATGATGCCGGTGGCATGATCGAGAAAGACCTGCGTGCCGATCGATGCCGATGGATGGATGCTGACCTGAAGCTGATCGGACGACAGGCTCTGCAGCAGCAGTGCAAGGTCGCGTCGCCCCTCCCGCCAGAGCCAGTTGGAGACGCGCCAGGCCTGCAGCGCGACGTAGCCCTTGAAGTTCAACAGCGGCGGCAGCAACGCGGTCGTGGCGGGATCGTGCATGGCGATGCTTTGCAGGTCGCGGCTCGCGGCATCGATCAGGTCAGGGCTCGCCGCGAACGCTTCGGCAGCCACGCGGGCATATCGCAGCCGATCCGCCGCGTTTCTTGCCAATCGTTCGCCGATTTGATGAGCCAGCGCGCTGCCCAGATCGGGATGGTCGAGAACGGCCGATGTCAACGAAGCGCCGAAGACGGGATCGCGCGCCAGGGCAAGTTCAGCTTCGCCGCGGACTGACCGCCACAGCTGATCGGCCGTTAAAATTGCGCTCTGCGTCATGGCCGCCGCTCCGGATCACACTGCGCATCATATAAGCCGCGCGAGGGGCGGCGCCAGCTGGATCCGAAACGGCAAACCGTCCCTTTGCCGGCGCCTCTACTTCGTCGCCTCATCGGTCATGTCGCTCAAGGCCTTTGCCAGCGGCGCATAGTTGGCCGGCGTTTCCAATCCATGCCGGGGATAGATCGTTTTATAAAGATAGTCGGCCGAATTGTAGGAGAGCCATACCTTGCCCTGGTCATCCTCCCAGACCAGCGCCTTCAGCGGATTGTCGATCGCCAGCAAGGGCGTCTTGGCCATGACCGGCGTGCCGAGTTTCGGATTGCCAAATACGATTACCGTGCGCGGGCGCATCTCGATGCCGAATTTCCTGCCTGCGGCGGCATGGTCGATTTCGGTGAACACCATGAAGCCGGCCCCTTCCCTCGATTTCACCGCCGCTTCAAAGCGCGAAATGGTTTCCTTGGCCGAGAAATTGCTGGGCTTGGTGATGATGCCGTCGCTGGCGCAGGCGGGTGCTGCGATGACGAGCGACAGAACAACGAGCATGAACTTCATTGGAACGCCTCCCTGGACGATTTCGGGCACCTTTTCATCCGTTCGTCGCACGCATGACGGCCGCTGGAGTCTGTCGCGCGACGGCTTCCGGAAGGTTCCCCACTGCAGGTTCGAAGCCATGACGCGAAAAGTTACCTGATCGGAAAATTTCTTTCCGGCACGGGTGCCAGACCCCGATCGCCCGACGCCGCAAAAACAAACCGCCCACCTGCTTTCGCAGATGGGCGGCTGTATCCGCCGTCAGGCGCCATGGGGGCATCACGCCTGCGGCTGAACCCTGCTATTTTTGACGCGTTTTCTTCACGCCAACCGGTGCCCGCTTCGCTTGAAAACGCTATCTGCTCGATCAGCCCTGCTGCGGCTGGTCGTTCGGCGGGGTCGGACGCTGCTTGTGCTGCGCCATGAACTGGTCGAACTCTTCCTTGTCCTTGGCGTGGCGCAGGCGGTCGAGGAAGTTACGGAACTCGACCTGCTCTTCCTCGAGCCGGCGCAGCGTTTCCATGCGGTACTCGTCGAAGGCGCGGTTGCCGCTCGACGGCTGCCCGAAGCCGAAGCCGCCAAAACCGCGGCGCTCCATGCGGTTGCGCATCCGGTCCATCTTGTACTGCATCCGCTCCATCTTGTTCTGCCAGCGGTCTCCGTTGCTCCAGCAACCCATTTTTCTGCTCCCGAGTGTGAAAAAGAGAAGGGCAAGCCCGATCGGCCACCAGATGATGAAGCCGAGGATGGTCACGACGATCCAGCCGGGATGCCAGGGGCTCTCCAGCATATGCGGACGCGGGCGGTAGTTATCCTCCGTGGTCGGACCGCGCCATCGATTGACATCAGCGGTGTAGGCCATTTCCCTCTCCATCACGGCATCACGCCGTTGTGAATGTAAATAACATTTACATACCTAAACCATCCAGCGGTTTTGTCAAGCGGGCGCCTCAAGGCGCCGTTCAAAAATTATCTAGGGGTGCCCCAAGGGCTGGAGGATGCGCCGCCGGGCGGCACCGGAGGCGGGCCGGGAGGCTTCTGGTCCGGCGGCCGGCGGTCAGTCGGAAAGCCGAGGCCGCGCAGGTAGATCAGCACTTCCGCCTCCAGCAATTCTTCCGGCGACATCGGCAGCTTGCGCCGGGCGGCATCGCCCCGGCCGAACAGCGAGGCGACCCCGTGCGACATCGACCAGATGTGCAGCGCCATCATCATCGCCGGCGGTCGCGGCACGCCGGGGGGCGCCATCGCCGCAAGCCGCTCGGCGGCGGCGCGGATGATCGAGAAAGCGCGCTCGCTGGCGGCCATCAGCGTCGGATTGGCGTCGATCGGCAGGCCGGATTCGAACATCGCCGAATAGAAGGCGGGCTCGTTGCGGGCGAACGCCAGGTAGGCCTTGCCGACCCGCTCGAAGGCGGTGACCGTGTCCGGACGGCCGTCGTCCCAGGCCTGCGTCAGCATCGCCTCGAACTGCTCGAAACCACGCTGGGCGATCGACGACAGCAGTTCGTCGCGATCGCGGAAATGCCGATAGGGCGCGGCCGGGCTGACCCCGGCCATGCGCGCGGCATCCGCAAAGGTGAAGCCGGCCGGCCCCTTTTGCGAGATCAAATCGAGCGCCGCCTGCAGCAGCGCCTCCTTCAGGTTGCCGTGGTGATAGCCGCGCTCGGTGCGGCCTTGGTCCTTGCGCCAGCTCATGTGAAGGGCTTTTACATGAGGTGGATGAAAAGGTCACTTATTTTGCGCGTTCAGGAAGGTTAACGGCAGATCGGTTTCACCCCGCCTTGTGCGCGTTCCCCTTCTGCAGTTCCTCGAAACCCTTGGCCGCCTGCTGCACTTCCTCGGAGAAGTCGGCCATTTCCTGCACCTGGCGGATCTCGATGATCTCGTTCGGCGAGGCCGGGCATTTCTTCGCCCAGGCGATCGCCTCCTCGCGCGACGCCACGTTGATCATCCAGTAGCCGCCGAGCACTTCCTTCGATTCGGTGAAGGGACCGTCGGTGACGACGGGCTTGCCGGTGGCGAACGAAACCCGCGCGCCGGCCGACGGCGGGTGCAGGCCATCGAGCGCGATCAGCACGCCCGCTTCCTGCAGCGCCTCGTTGTATTTCATCATCGCCTTGACCCTTTCAGGGTCGAGCTCGATTTCAGGCGGCGCGGTCTCGTAACCCAGCGGGATCATCAGCATCATGAATCGCATGGTAAGGTCCTCCTACCGTCACTTTTTCGCGACTTGCGCGCGCATGATTTCTTCCTTTTCGCGAAGTTCGGGCGTCAGCGCATCGCCGAAATCTTCCGCAGCGAACACCCGGCGGATTTCGATCTCCTCGCCATTGGTGAAGGGCGCCTGGCTCATCCATTCGATCGCTTCATCCAGCGATCCGGTGTTGATCAGCCAGAAGCCGCCGACGAGATCGCCGGAGAGCGGGAACGGCCCGCGCCGCACGCTGGTCAGCCCATTTTCGTACCTGATCCGCGCACCTTTGGCGGTCGGATGCAGGCCCTCGCCCGCTTCCATCACGCCGGCCTTGCACATTCTCTCGTTGAATTCGCCCATGGCGGTCAGCAACTCCGTGCTCGGCATGACGCCGGCCTCCGACTCCTTGCTGGCCTTCACAATCACCATGAATCGCATCGTCGTTCTCCGGTTCGATCTTCCCGGGCCGGCCATCGTCGCGGCAGCCTTCGTCAACAAGACGATCGAGGTTTTGCGGCCCCGACATGTCGGGAGAGATTATTTCCCGTGATGTCGCCGTGCCGTCACCCGGCTTCGAAGCGCCGCCGGCTGGTCAGGCCTTCTGGCTGACGAATATGCCCTGGTTGTAAGTCGCGCCGAAATAGACGTCTATGGCCTTCACCCTGTTGCCTTCGAAGGTGAAAAACTCGGTGTTGCGAAACGTCCTTCCGTCCCTGGCGACGCAAAGATAGGTGACGAAGGCCCCGTCACCTTCGACAAAAATCCGCTCCAGCTGGTGCCGTTCGATCCAGTCGTTGTTCTTCCAGCACCGCTCGAAATAGGACGGCTTGTCGATGCCGTCGTCATAGGGGCTGGTGAAGCGGAAATCGTCGCTGAGAGTTTCCTCGACGAACCTGCGATCATTGGCCAGATAGGCTGCAAAGATCGCGCGGATCGCTTCTGCCTTGTCTGCCTCGGTCATTCCGCGCTCCCCGTCACGACTCTTTCGGCACCATGTTGAAATACGGCTCCGCTTCCGCCATCACCCGCGCAAACGAGGGACGCGCCTTCAGCCGCGCGAAATAGGCCGCGAGATTTGTCTGCGTCTCCTCGAACGCAACCACCATGCTGCCGTAGAACAGCGGCGGCGCAGCGGCGCAATCGGCGAGGCTGAAATGCTCGCCAATCGCCCACCCTCCCCTTGCCATCTGCCGCTCGATCATCGCGTAGGAGGTACGCAATTGCGCGCGGGCTTCCTCGACGCCGAGCGGATCCCGCTTCCCGGCGGGACGCATCCGGTCGATCATGATCTTCTGCATCGGCAGGTGGACGTAGAGATCATAGAAGCGATCGCACAGCCGCGCCTGCAGGGCGCCATCGAGATCATCCGGAAGGAAGCAGGTCCGCCCGCGATAGTGGCGGTCCAGATATTCGACGATGATGCTGGATTCCGGCACGGTTTCGTTGCGTGCCTCGTCGCGCAATACCGGGAACTTGCCGATGCCCCACAGCTCCACCAGCGCGGCGCGCTCGGCCGGGTCGCCCAGATCGACCAGCTTTGGCGTGAACGGAGTGTCGTTCTCGTAGAGCGCGATCAGCGCCTTCCAGCAATACGAGGCCAGCGGGTGAAAGTGCAGGGTCAGCGACATCGGAACTACTCCTGTTTGGTACAAGACGCTTCTGCTTGGCGTGCACCGACATCCGCAAACGGATATAACTGATTGCATTTCACAACTGGTTGCATCGTGGATCAACCGGTGCAATGTTGCAAGCAGTTTTTCCGGAACGTTGTCTCGCCCGTCAGGAACGACCATGAGCGACACCGGCCGCTCCGGCTGCCCGATCAACCTTTCGCTGGAAGTGCTCGGCGACAAATGGAGCCTGCTTGTCATCCGGGACATGATGTTCGGCAACCGGAGGCATTTTCGCGAGCTGCTGACCAGATCGGAGGAAGGCATCTCCTCCAACATTCTGGCCGACCGGCTGAAGACCTTGCTCGACGAAGGCATCATCACCCGCGACGACGATCCCACGCACAAGCAGAAGGGGATCTATTCGCTGACCGAACAGGGCATCGAGCTGCTGCCGGTTCTGGCGCAAATGGCGGCGTGGGGTTACAAATATCTGCCCGTCAGCAGGGAACTCGGCATTCGCGCGCGGCTGCTCCGAGATGGCGGACCGAAACTATGGGCCGAGTTCATGGACGAACTGCGCGAAGTTCACCTCGGCATCAAGCGCCGCCGGCGAGCCGGACCATCTGTGACCGAACGGCTGCAGGCGGCCTTTGAGAGTGCCATGACAAACGATTAGTCCCACGGCCCCGAAAAATTGCGGGAACCCAAATTTTTTCATGCGCATGCTTGCATGCATACAAGCCGAAAACCTCAAGTGTTACGGCACTCCCCGTGGTTGTACGGTTCTCTCGCCACTCCTGCGTTCTCCCGCATGCTTCACGAAAGATTAAGGCGCGCCTTACAACGTCGCAGACGGATGGGAATCGATTTCCGGCTTGCTTGTTCGGAACTGTGGGCGGGGTGAGAATTGTTCAACTTCAGTGGCAAATCGTCCGTCCAGAGAGCGCTGGCGCAGGCCGCCGCCATCGACAAGTCGCAGGCCGTGATCGAGTTCAAGCTCGACGGCACGATCGTGACTGCCAACCGGAATTTTCTCAATGCCGTCGGATACTCGCTCGACGAGATCCAGGGCAGGCATCACAGCATGTTCGTCGATCCCACCGAGCGCAACAGCCCGGCCTATCGCGAATTCTGGTCGAAGCTCAATCGCGGCGAGTATCAGGCCGCGCAATACAAAAGGCTGGGCAAAGGCGGCCGCGAAATCTGGATCCAGGCGTCCTACAACCCGATCCTCGACGCCCGCGGCAGGCCCACCGGCGTCATCAAGTTGGCCACCGACATCACGGCGGAAAAGATCCGCAGTCTGGAAGACGCTGGCAAGATCGCGGCGATCAACCGGGTGCAGGCGGTGATCGAATTCAACATGGACGGCACGATCGTCGTGGCCAACGACAATTTCCTGCGCACGATGGGCTATTCGCTCGGTGAAATCCGGGGCAAGCCGCACGGCATGTTCGTTGTGCCCGAGGATCGCAACGGCGCGGCCTACCGCGAGTTCTGGGCCAGGCTCAATCGCGGCGAGTTTCAGGCCGGCGAGTACAAGCGCCTCGGCAAGGGCAACAGGGAAATCTGGATACTGGCGAGCTATAATCCGATCCTCGACGAGGCCGGAAAGCCGTTCAAGGTCGTCAAATTCGCGACCGACGTGACCGAACAGAAACTGAAGGCCGCCGACAATGACAGCCAGATCGCCGCGATCAGGAAGTCGCAGGCCGTGATCGAGTTCGCCATGGACGGCACCATCCGAACCGCCAACCAGAACTTCCTCGACGCGATGGGTTACACGCTCGCCGAGATTCAGGGCAGGCATCACTCGATGTTCGTCGAACCGGCCGAACGCGACGCGCCGGCCTACCGCGAATTCTGGGACAAGCTGAACCGCGGCCAGTACCAGGCGGCGGAATACCGTCGCATCGCCAAGAACGGCCGCGAGGTCTGGATCCAGGCTTCCTACAATCCGATCCTCGATCTCAACGGCAAGCCGTTCAAGGTCGTGAAATACGCGACCGACGTCACCATGCAGGCGGTACTGCGCAAGAAGGCCGAGAACGCACGCGGTCTGATCGAGCAGGTGGCGGCGGGCAGCGAGCAGATGAGCGCTTCGATCCGCGAGATTTCCGAGACGATGAGCAAGTCGAAGATGAACGCCGCCGAGGCGACAGGGCGCGTCGACGCCGCGGATCAGCAGTCGCATAAACTCAACGACGCGGCACAGGCGATGGGCGGCATCGTCGAACTGATCGGCAACATCACCGGGCAGATCAACCTTCTGGCGCTGAACGCCACCATCGAATCCGCCCGCGCCGGCGAGGCCGGACGCGGATTCGCGGTAGTCGCGTCAGAGGTCAAGAATCTCGCCAACCAGGCCAAGCACGCCACCGACACGATCTCCAAGGAGATCGAGCAACTCAACGGCGTGGCCGTCGACGTTGCGGGATCGCTGACCGCGATCAAGGCGGCCATCGCCGGCGTCAACGACTTCATTGCGTCCACGGCCGCAGCCGTCGAGGAGCAGAGCATCGTCACCCAGGACATGTCCATGAACATGCAGCGCGCATCAGCGGAATTGTCGTGATGCGGGAGCGATAAACATATTGCGACGCGCCGTGCATGAAGAATGCGCGGCGGCATACGCAACATCAGCACGTCCGGCAATGTCCTCCGTTTTACTACGGATGACAGCGTTAATATATTGTTTCTCCGTTTAATCGAGGTTGAAAACCAATGAGGCCCCGGAACTCCTGATCGGCGGCCTCATCGTCCAACCTCGATTCAGATGGAGCCCTCCCGTGTTCCAATTCCTCAAGAATTCCGGCGCGGACAAGGCGCTCTCCGACGCGCTCAGCCGCTCACAGGCCGTGATCGAGTTTGGTATGGACGGCACCGTCCTCACCGCCAACGAAAATTTCCTCAAGGCGCTCGGCTATTCACTCGGCGAAATCCAGGGCAAGCATCACAGCATGTTCGTCGAGCCGTCGGAGCGCGACAGCGCCGCCTATCGCGAGTTCTGGGCGAGCCTCAATCGCGGCGAATTTCAGGCCGCGGAGTACAAGCGGATCGCCAAGGGCGGACGTGAAATCTGGATCCAGGCAACCTACAATCCGATTCTCGACGGCAACGGCAAGCCGTCCAAGGTCGTGAAGTTCGCGACCGATATCACCGCGAAGAAGATCAAGAGCCTGGAAGATGCCGGCCAGATCACGGCGATCGGCCGGGCGCAGGCGGTCATCGCGTTCGAGATGGATGGCACCATCATCACCGCCAACGACAACTTCCTGCAGGCGATGGGCTATACGCTCGCCGAAATCCGCGGCAAGCACCACAGCATGTTCGTGGCCCCGCAGGAACGCGACAGCGCAGCCTATCGCGAGTTCTGGGCGCGCCTCAACCGCGGCGAATACCAGTCGGCCGAATACAAGCGGTTCGGCAAGGGCAACAAAGAGGTCTGGATCCTGGCCTCCTACAACCCGGTGCTCGACGAGAAGGGCAAGCCGTTCCGGGTGGTGAAGTTCGCCACCGACGTCACCAGCCAGAAGCTGTCGACCGCCGACCTCGCCGGCCAGATCGCGGCGATCGGCAAATCGCAGGCGGTCATCGAATTCAACATGGACGGCACCATCATCGGCGCCAACCAGAACTTCCTCAAAACCGTGGGCTATTCGCTGGACGAGATTCGCGGCCGCCATCACAGCATGTTCGTCGAGCCGTCGGAACGCGACAGCGCGGAATATCGCGAGTTCTGGGCCGCGCTCGACCGCGGCGAATATCAGGCGGCGGAGTACAAGCGGATCGGCAAGGGCGGCAAGGAAGTCTGGATCCAGGCATCCTACAATCCTATCCTCGATCTCAACGGCAAACCGTTCAAGGTCGTCAAATACGCCACCGACACCACCGCGCAGGTTCTGGTGCGCATGGGCAACGAGCGCGTGCGCGGCATGATGGAATCGGTCGCTGCCGGCGCAGAGGAACTGAACGCCTCCGTGCGGGAAATCTCCGAAGCGATGACCAAGTCGCGCGACACGGCTTCGACCGCGGTCGGCCGGGTCGAGGCGGCCGACACCCAGGCCAAGCGCCTGAACGAAGCGGCGCAGGCCATGAGCGGCATCGTCGAACTGATCGGCAACATCACCGGCCAGATCAACCTGCTGGCGCTGAACGCGACGATCGAATCGGCGCGCGCCGGCGAGGCAGGGCGCGGCTTTGCCGTGGTGGCATCCGAGGTCAAGAATCTCGCCACCCAGGCCAAGCAGGCGACCGACAGGATCGGCCAGGAGATCGGCAATCTCAACGGCATCTCCGGCGATGTCGTCGGTGCGCTCGACAGCATCAAGCAGGCGATCCAGGCCGTCAGCGAATATGTCACGGCCACGGCCGCAGCGGTCGAGGAGCAAAGCACGGTCACCAGCGAAATGTCCTCGAGCATGCAGCGGGCCGCCGCGGAGGCCTCCGCGATCGCCCGGCGCGTTTAACGTCGCAACGCGTTGATCCGGTACGCGGACAGATCCCGTGCCGGATTCGCCGTCCTCGCCGGAGTTCACGTCGAATTTCGCGACCTTGCCGCCGGGACACGGCCTTGCACCTGGGTTATAGCAGCGGGGATAATTCCCTCGCCCACGGACCCGCCGATGCCCACTCCTTCGCAACAGGTTGCCCTCGTCACCGGCGCTGCGCGCGGAATCGGACTTGCAACCGCCAAACGCTTTCTGGCCGAGGGCTGGCAGGTGGCGCTGCTCGATATCGAAGGCGGGTTGCTGCGCGGCGCGGTCGCCGGCCTCGCCGATCCCGACAACACTATAGAACTGCATTGCGACGTCTCCGATGCCAGGGCGGTGGCGGACGCCATGGCAAAGGTAAGCGCGCGCTTCGGCCGGCTCGACGCGCTGGTCAACAACGCCGGCATTGCGGTGTTCGCGCCGCTGCTCGACACCTCCGACGAAGACTGGAGCCGCATCCTTCAGGTCAATCTTACCGGGCCGTTCCTGTGCACCAAGGCGGCGGCGCCGCTGATGCGCGAGCATGGCGGCGGCGCCATCGTCAACATCACCTCGATCTCGGCGGTGCGCGCCTCGACGCTGCGTTCGGCCTACGGCACCAGCAAGGCCGGGCTCGCGCATCTCACAAAGCAGCTCGCGGTCGAACTCGCTTCGCTCGGCATCCGCGTCAACGCCGTGGCGCCCGGCCCGGTCGAAACCGCGATGGCGAAACAGGTCCACACCCCGGAAATCCGCGCCGACTACCACGACGCCATCCCGCTCAATCGCTACGGCCTCGAAGACGAACTGGCGGAAGCGATCTTCTTCCTGTGCAGCGATCGCGCGAGCTACATCACCGGGCAGATCCTCGCCGTCGACGGCGGTTTTGATGCCGCCGGCATCGGCCTGCCGACGCTGCGCGGCGCGCGGCGGAACGGCTAGAGCGGACCGGCAGGCAAAGGACGCTCTTGCGCCGGGCCGGCCTCGACACCGGCGGCTCAAGGAGGATTGACGAAACCCTGCCACATATTCCAGCGTAACTGGGCTGGAGGGCCATTCGTCCAACGAAGGAGCCGCGCATGCGCCTGGCTGTCATCAAGGGTATCGTTGCAGCCGCCGCGCTGTTTGCGGCGATTCTGCCCGTACGGGCCGAAGTTCGCATCCTGGCAAGCCCCGGCGGCGCGGTCGGACCGTTTCTCGAAATGTTCGAGCGCGTGCGCCAGTCCGGCGAGCGGGTGGTGATCGACGGGCCGTGCCTGTCGGCCTGCACGCTGGTGCTGATGACGATCCCGGAAGAGCGGATCTGTGTGACCCGTCGCGCGGTACTGGGATTTCACGCCGCCCGCTCGATCGACAGCCGCGGCCGCATGTATGCGGAGCCGGAGGCGTCGCGCGAGGTGGAGGCCGCCTATCCGGCGCCGGTGCGGCGATGGATCGCGCGCCGCGGCGGATTGACCTCGCGGCTGTTGCTGCTGCGCGGGCGTGAGCTGGCCGCGATGTATCCAAGGTGCAGGTGAGACCTGCAGACTTGAAGGGTAGGCAAAGCTTACGCCGTAGCTCGAAGAGCGAAGACGGAAGCGTGCCCACCGTCTCCCGGCTCGCTCGGCGATGGATGGCGGGCACGTCGCTTCGCGCCTTTGCCCACCCTCAAAGCCTACAATGCGGTTCCAGCGTCGTCATGCCCGGGCCGGTCCCGGGCATCCACGTTCTTGCGAGCCGTGAAAAAGGAGGACGTGGATGGCCGGGACGAGCCCGGCCATGACGGAGAGAAGGTCTACGGCTTCCCGACCCCGCATCCGAGATCGGCAATCGGTCGGTGGGCAAAGACACGCTTGCGCTGTGCCCACCGTCCATCAAAGTGTCTTTGCGGCTACATGCCTTCCTTCGGGCTGTTGACCATCCAGGGGATGCCGAACTTGTCGATGCACATGCCGAACCCGTTGGAGAAGAACGTCTCGCCGAACGGCATCTGCACCGAGCCCCCGTCCGCGAGCGCCTCGAAGCGGCGCCTGGCGTCGGCGGGGTCCTCGACCTGGAGCGCGATGCGGAACCCCTGCGGCTGCTTGTAATCGCCCGGCATGCCGTCCGACGCCATCAACACCTCGCCGTCGATGGTCACCTGGGCG
Organism: uncultured Bradyrhizobium sp.; assembly: GCA_964609175.1. Lineage (GTDB taxonomy): Bacteria > Pseudomonadota > Alphaproteobacteria > Rhizobiales > Xanthobacteraceae > Bradyrhizobium. The sequence continues at coordinate 130,915 of CAZSRR010000011.1, read as the reverse complement.
TGCATGATCTTGCCCTTCCAGTCCGCCGGAATCGGCATGTCGGCTGGTCCGTAGCCAAACGGCAGCTTGGCCTCGATAATTGCGCCGAGCACCTTCTGGTAGTGGTTCAGCGCTTCCTCGCAATTGCCGTTGAAGAAAATGTACGGGTTGACCTGCATCGGGGGCTCCTTCGGCTGAGTGAATTCGTGGGGCGTGTCATTTCTCGGTGATCCGCTTCAGATTGGCGAGACCGGCCTCGAAATCCTTTCCGATCATGTTGTCCAGGTTCATGACCACCTGGAACAGTTTGGTCACGAAGCGCGCCGGACCATGCATCAACCATGTGACCTGCGTGCCATTGCCCTGCGGCAGCATTGTGAACTCCGCGGTGTTGTGGCCTTCGATCGGCGTGAAGAAATCGAGTTTGATCACGATCTTCTGCGGCGCTTCCGCTTCGAGGATTTCCATGCGGCCGGAGCCGACATTCTTGTTGCCGTCCCAGGTGTAGATCGCGCCCTTGCCGCGCTCCGCGCCGTCATAAGTCCGCTTCATCGCGGGATCCTTGTGCTCGTAGGGCGACCAGTGCGGCCATTGGTGAAAGTCAGCAATCAGTGGAAAAATGCGTTCCGGCGGCGCGTTGATGGCCATCGAGCGCTGCACGCGCAGCGTATCCGGCTTGGTCGCGGCAAAGACGAGCACCGCAGCAATGGCGATCGCCAGGACGACGGCGATGATGACAATGACTTCAAACATGACTGGCTCCATACCTGTTGCCCAAGGTCAGCGGCGGAACGGAATCAAGGCTTGCAAATTCCGATCGCGCAGCCACAGCCCACCCCATACCATCAGTCCAAGATAGAGTCCGAACAGCGTGTGCGAGAACAGGGGACTGCCGATCCGCACATGTGACGCCATTGCGCCGCCGAGATAGCCGGTGAGCAGGATGGCGCCGAGAATCGAGGTCGGCGGAATGGAATACAGCACGGTGCAGACGATGGTGATGACGCCGAGGCTGCGCGCCAGCGTCTCGCTCGAGCCATAGCCCATCCGGTCCATCGTCTCGGTGACCACCGGCCACGGCACCAGCTTGATGGCGCCGTCGACCATCAGGAACAGGATGACGACGGCGGAAAGGATGCGGCCGGTCCAGCGCGCGGGTGCGGATACGGGAAGGGTATCGGCGATGGCGGTCATGGCGGATTTCCGTGTCTTGAAGGGCGGTTCGGCTTCAAGACGGATGGCGGAATACGAATCCGACAAGGCATATGATTTTTTCCCGGTGCCTGCCGCTCTTCCCTTCTCCCCTTGTGGGAGAAGGTGCCGGAGCGAAGCGGAGGCGGATGAGGGGTTCTCTCCACGAATCGTGCGCGCGGAGAGAACCCCCCTTCATCCGGCGCTTCGCGCCACCTTCTCCCACAAGGGGAGAAGGAAGAAGTCACTTCCCCGCTTTCTTGCCTTTGGGCTGGCTGTCGCGCTGCAGGCGGTCGAGGTGCATGCGGATGTGGGCGGCTTCGGCCGAGGTGTTGGCGAGGGCGATGGCGCGGTCGAAGGCGGTACGGGCTTCGTCGTTGCGGCCGAGCTGCATCAGGAAGGCGCCGCGCACGCCGAAGAAGTGGAAATAGTTCGACAGCCGCTTCTCCAGCGGCTCGATCATGTCGAGCGCGGCCTGCGGTCCCCTCACCTTGGAGACGGCGACCGCGCGGTTCAGCGTCACCACCGGCGACGGCTGCATGACCTCCAGGGCGCCATAGAGCAGGTCGATCTGGGTCCAGTCGGTATCCTCGGGCTTTTCGGCGCGGGCATGCAGCGCGGCGATCGCCGCCTGCACCTGGTAGGGCCCGCTGCGGCGGTGGCGCATCGCCTTGTCGATCAGCGCCAGCCCCTCGGCGATCAGCGCCTTGTTCCACAACGAGCGGTCCTGGTCGTCGAGCAGGATCACCGCACCGTCTGAATCAAAGCGCGCCGCGGCGCGGGCGTGCTGGATCAGCAGCAGCGCGGTCAGCCCCATGATCTCCGGCTCGCTCTGGAACAGCCGCAGCAGCAGCCGCGCCAGCCGGATGGCCTCCTCGCACAGGGGCGCCCGGATCTCGGCGGTGTCGCCGGAAGCCGAATAGCCCTCGTTGAAGATCAGGTAGATCATGGCGGCGACGGAATTGAGCCGCTCCGCGCGCTCCACCGCGCCGGGCGTTTCGAACGGCACGTTGGCGTCGGCGACCTTTGCCTTGGCCCGCGTAATGCGCTGCTCCATCGCAGCTTCCGACACGAGAAAGGCGCGCGCGATCTGCTTCACCGAAAGTCCCGAAACGATGCGCAGCGCCAGCGCGATCTGCTGCGTCGCCGGCAGGTCCGGATGGCAGCAGATGAACAGCAGCCGCAAAATATCGTCGCGGTAATGCGAGCCGTCGAGCCGCTCGGCGAGTTGCTCCTCGGCGTCGTCGAGGTCGGAGATCGCCGCGTCGTCCGGCAGCGCCTCCTGCTTCCTGCCGCGCCTGAGGTCGTCGATCGCGACGTTGCGGCCGACCATGATGAGCCAGGCCGCGGGATCGCGCGGCGGGCCGTTCTGCGGCCAGCTCTTCAGCGCGCGCAGGCAGGCGTTCTGGTAGGCTTCCTCGGCGGTGTCGAGGTTGCGGAAATAGCGCAGCAGCGCGCCGACCGCCTGGGGGCGCGCCGACGTCAGCGCGCCATCGATCCAGGCGGTATCGGTCACGGCTTGACGCCTCCGGGCGTGAAATGGCCGACCGGGCGGATTTCATAGGCGCCGCCGGGATTGGCCTTGCCGAGGTCGCGCGCGACGTCCAGCGCCTCGTCGAGGTTCTTGCAATCGACGACATAGAAGCCGAGCAGTTGTTCCTTAGTCTCGGCGAAAGGGCCGTCCAGCACCAGCGGCGGATCTTCCTTGCGCAGCGTGGTCGCTGCCGTCGTCGGCAACAGCCGGGCAACCGGGCCGAGGCGGCCTTGCCGGGTGAGCTTGTCCTGCACGACGGACAGCTTCTGCATGATCGCCGCGTCCTGCTCCTTGGTCCAGGAGCCGACGGTATCTTCGTCGTGATAGCAAAGGATGGCGTAAAGCATGGGGGCCGGCATCTCCGTTGTCATGATGACGAACGATTATGCCCGCTGCCGACACATGGGTCGAAGAAATTTTGCCAGGTTCTATGGCCGGTCAGGGGCCGATGATGAGCGGTGGTGGCGGATAGAAATGCCCGTAGGTGTGGACGGTCACCTTGGAACAAAGGCTGCACAGGACGAGAACCAGAAACAGGCACTTCATCCGCATCCGCAACACCTCGATCCGGGTCATGCCCTCGTTTGGGGTATTGTGCCAGCAGATCGACAGCGACACCGCAGCGATCGCGGCGAAGAAGGCCGGTATCATCTGACAAAGCCCTGCGGCGCGGCGGACTGGCGCGCCTTTTGCTCGTATGGATGGCTCAGTCCGCACATCTGCCGTCTCCCGTGTTCGGTCAAAGGAGGCTACAGAAGCGGCGCGATGGATGCTGTGAGGCTCGTCACGGGACGTGACGATATGAAAGGGACGGCCGGAAGATGACTGCAAACAAGGGCGCACTCGCCATCCTCGTGCACGGCGGGACCGATAACTGGTCGCCGCAGCGCTGGAAAGGCCGGTTCGAGGGCGTCTGCCCGGACCGTCCCGTGCGACTCCTGCCGGACGACAGCTTCGATCCTGCGGAGGTGCATTACGCCGCGGTGTGGAAGCCGCAGCCGGGCGAACTCGCCGCCTTCCCCAATTTGCGCGTCATCTTCAACCTCGGCGCCGGCGTCGATGCCTTGATGGCGGACCGTTCCCTGCCCGACGTGCCGCTGGTGCGCGTCGCCGTCACCGACCTCACCGCGCGGATGACGGAGTATGTCGTGCTGCATGTGCTGATGCACCACCGGCAGGAGCTCTATCTGCGGGAGTCGCAGCGCGCCAAGCGCTGGGCGCCGAAACTGCAATGGGCGGCGGGCGCGATCTCGGTCGGCGTCATGGGGCTCGGCGCGCTCGGGGCGGACGCCGCCGATGCGCTGAAGCGCATCGGCTTTCGCGTCGCGGGCTGGAGCCGCAGCCCGAAGACGCTTCCCGGCATCGACTGCTTCCACGGCGAAGCGCAATTCGACGCCTTCCTGCGCCGCACCGACATTTTGGTCTGCCTGCTGCCGCTGACGCCGGAGACACGCCACGTGCTCAACCGCGCGCTGTTCGAAAAGCTTCATCGCAACAGTCCGCTCGGCGCGCCGATCCTGATCAATGCCGGCCGCGGCGGCCTGCAGAACGAGGCCGACATCCTGCGCAGCCTCGACGACGGCACGCTCGGCGGCGCCTCGCTCGACGTCTACGCCACCGAGCCGCTGCCCACCGACAGCCCGTTCTGGACCCACCCGAAGGTGGTGCTGACCCCGCACAACGCGGCCGATACCGATGCCGACGAGATATCGAAATATGTCGCGGAGCAGATCACGCGGTTCGAGGCCGGCGGCGCGCTGGACAATGTGGTGGACCGCGGACGGGGGTATTAACTGGTTTTGGCCCTGCGCGACGTGAACGCCAGCAGCCCTGCCGCGGCGAACGCCAACAGGGCGGCCAACTGAAAGGTCCGCTGGAAAGCTTCGAGGAAGCTCTCGTTCCGCTGCAGGATGTCGAATACCATCAGCACGATCGACGCCGCGCTGACCGTACCCAGCGTTCGCGTCAGCAGCACCAGGCTGCCGGCCACGCCGCGATCCCTGAGCGGCAGCGCGGCGGTGACGATGTCCGAATAGGCCAGTTGGAACAGGCCGAGGCCGATGCCCTGCACCATCAGCCCGGCGACCCGCAGCACGGTCGGCGTTTGCTCCGTCCACGCGCCGACCAGAGCAAGGCCGGCACCGATCGCGATGGCCCCCATCATCGCGAGCCGCTCGGCCGAAATGGATCGCCCAATGATGCGGCCGGCGATCGGCGCGGCCAGCGCCGCTCCCGCCGCAGCCGAGGCCAGGATGGCGCCGCTCCAGGCCAGCGCGTAGCCGGGGACGCGGGCCAGGAAATACGGCACCAGCAGCCAGACCGAGAACGCCGCGAGATTGGCCAGCACGCTGACGAGGTTGAGCACCGCAAAACCCGGCAGCCGCAGGACATCGGCGGCGATGATCGGGTTTGCCGCGCGCCGCTCGCGGACGATGAAGGCGGTAAACGCGATCGCGGACAATGACGCAAACCAGAGCGCGGAAAATTCGCGTATCCGATTGAGCGCCAGCAGCATCGTGACCAGCCCCACAACCAGTGCCATCCCGCCCACGACATCGAAGCGGTCGCCGGCGCGGTGCGGCAGCGATACCGGCAAACCGCGCAACAGCAGCAGCGTCGCAACGGCAATGGGAATGCGGAACCAGAACACCGCCGGCCAGTCCCAGATCGCGGACAGGGCACCGCCGAGCAGCGGGCCCAGCATCAGTCCGACCGACATCATCATGGTGTAGACACCGAGCGCCCGGCCGCGCCGCCCCTCGCCATAGAGCGACGTCACCAGCGCCACGCCGCAGCTCAGTACCAGCGCCGCGCCGATGCCCTGCAGGAAGCGAAAGAACAGCATCGCGCCGTAGCTCGGCGCACAGCCGACGAGCAGCAGCGCGACCGCGTTCCAGACCAGGCCGATCCGGAAAACGACCGCATGGCCGACGGTGTCGCCGACGCGTCCGAGCGCCAGCAACAGGCTGGCGTAGGTCAGTACGTAGCAGATGACGACCCACTGGATGTCGGCGATGCCGAGAGTGAAGCCCCGGGTGATGGCGGGAAACGCGATGTTGACCGACGTATCGAGCTGCGCCGTGGCCGAGCCGAGCCCGATCATGGCGACCTGCCAGCCCTTCGAGCGAAGCAGGCCGGTTGATGCCCTTGAAGAATCGGATGCGGTCGTCACGCCGGCGCAAACGTGATCGCGCCGTCGGCATCCACCTCGCGTGTCAGCCGCCCGGTCGACGCCAGCATGTTCAGATGCGCCAGCGACTCGCCGAATGCCTGGCGCGGATTGGCGTACAGCACCCGCGGAAACACTTCCTGCGCGATCGCGAACGCATCGGTCTTTCCGGTGATGACGGAGGCGACGTCGTCGAGCCGCGCCTGATGATGCTCGCGCAATTGCGCCAGCCGGTCGTGCAGCCCGCGAAACGGCAGGCCGTGCGAGGGCAGCACCAGCGTGTCCGGCGGCAGCGCTGCGAGCCGCGCCAGCGAATCCAGGTATTCCTTCATCGGATTGGCTTCGGGCTGCGCGGCCGGCGTGATGACCGACGGCGTCATGTGCGACAGCACTTGATCGCCCGAGATCAGGATCTTGTCACTCTCGCAAAAGAACAGCGCATGCTCGACCGAATGGCCGCCGGCGGTGATCACGCGCCACTCGCGCTTTCCCATCGTCACAACGTCGCCATCGCGGATGCGAATGAATTCACGCGGCGGCCGCAGCCCGAGATATTGCGACGGGCGCTGCGCGGCGACGATCTTCGCCGCATCGTCGTCCGAAGCGCCGTTGCGCTTGACGAAGACGGCGAACTGCTCGTCCGGCCCCTGCTCGCGCTCGTACCAGATCTTCCACGCGTTGAGCCACTCGGCCAGCGGCAGGCGCACCGTGGCCTTGGTTTCCTTCACGAAAAAACTGGCAAGGCCGAAATGATCGAGATGCGCATGCGTGAACACGAGGTGCTGCAGGGGACGGCTTCGCAGCAATCCGCGCCACAGCCTGTCCCACAGTTCGAACGTGTCGTCGGTGTTGTAGCCGCAATCGACCATCGTCCAGCCGGGCCCGTTGTCGAGCAGCCAGCAATTGACGTGATTGGGCGCGTTCGGCATCGGCAGCCGCACCCAGAACAGTCCGGGCAGGACATCGGTCAGTTCGCCATAGGCCGGCGGGCGCTGGACCGTGAATGTGAGATCATCGGCCATCGTGTCCCCCGTGCTGCTTTTCATGCCTTTGGGCCGGCGTTACGGCGCGACCATCTTGGCCAGCTTACGCGATTTGGGCGACCCATCAACGCTGGGGAGACCGTTATGCCTTTAGCGCAGGCCCAGGCAGCAAAAATATTCCTCTTTTTCCTTGAGCCGCAGCCGCTTTTCCTCGACAAGGTGATGCGCCAGTCTGACGCACCTGCGTCGCACGGCACCACTGAGCGGTTGGGCAAGAACAAGAGCAAGAACAAGAATGGATGCGCTTTCTCCCAGTTCCGGACTCAAACCTGAAGCCAATCCGGACCCCGGGCTCGACCGGCGCACCCGCCGCAATCTGCTGCTGCTGACCTGCTGCCAGGCCGTCGGCCAGTCCTGCAACACCATGATGTTCGCGGCGACGGGGCTGTCGGTCATCACCTTCTACCATCGACCGGAGTTGGCCAACCTGCCGGTGACGATGCAGCATGTCGGCGTGATGATCTGGGTGTTTCCGGCGGCGCTCCTGATGCAGCGCGTCGGCCGCAGTATCGGATTTCGCGTCGGATCGCTGTTCGGCATGGCCGGCGCCACCGTGATGTGCATCGGGCTCTACACCGCCAACTTCCTCGTGATGTGCGCCGGCGGCCTGGTGCTCGGCTACGCCGTGGCCTGCCTGCAGATGTACCGGTTTGCCGCGGCGGAACTGGTGCCGGTCCATTATCGCGCCAAGGCGATTTCGTGGGTGACGGCCGGCGGCGTCGCCGCCGCGGTGATCGGGCCCAGCCTCGTGCGCGTGACGCACGATCTGACCCTGCCGCTCTATCTGGCGACCTACGCCGCCATCCTGGTGCTGCACGTCATCGTGTTTGCGATCATGTCGTTCATCGGCTTCCCATCGGTCAAGGCGTCCGCCGCGACGCTGAGCCAGACCGAAATGGCGGCGCCGCCACGACCGTTGCTCGAGATCGCGAGCCAGCCGCGCTTCATCGCCTCGGCGATGGCCGGCATGCTGGCGTTCGGCACCATGTCCTTCATCATGAGCGCGTCGCCGCTCGCGATCGTCGCCTGCGGATTCCCGCACGCGGAGGCCCATTGGGTCATCTTCATGCATGTGCTCGGCATGTTCGTACCGTCGTTCTTCACCGGCAACCTGATCAACCGGTTCGGCGCCACGACGGTGATGGCCGCCGGCGTGGCGCTGATGATGATCGGCGTGGCCGCCGCGCTGTCGGGGCTCGGCGAATGGAATTTCCGCATCGCGCTCACCGTCAACGGCGTCGGCTGGAATTTCCTGTTCGTCGGCGCCACCACGCTGGTCACGACCTGCTACCGCCCGAACGAGCGCGGCAAGGCCCAGGCGCTCAACGACCTGCTGGTGTTCAGCACGACGGCGACCTCGAGCTTCATGGCGGGTTTTCTGCAGGACCGCTGGGGCTGGCAGCCGCTCAACTGGTTTTCGATGCTGCTGATGCTGGCCGCCGCCGGCGCCGTCGTCTGGCTGCGCTACCAGCGCCCGACGCCGGGCCGGGCCATTTAGGTTTGCGGCGGGAGCCTATTTCGCCGCGCCGAGCATCACGTCGAGCGCGCCCTTCACGATCGCTTCCAGTTCCTTGCGCGGGGTTTGTGCGCGGGCACGGATCGCGATGGTGTGGATGGTGGCGGAGGCAAGCTGCGCCAGCACGATCGGGTCGGCGCTTTCGGGCAGTTCGCCCTTCTCTTTGGCGGCCCGGAAACAGGCCGCAAAGGCCTTGTCGAGTTCGGCAAAGCCTTCCATCACCATGGCGCGGATATCAGGATCGTTCACCGCCTCGGAGGCCGCGGTCATCACCGTGAAGCAGCCGCGGGGTCCGGAATCGCCCGACAGATAGATGTCGAGCGCCACCGCGTAGATCCGCTCCAGCCGGCGGCGGATCGGCAGTTCATCGCGAAAAATCCTGCCCATGGCGGCGCGCGCATCCTCGCGGTAGCGCCGGTAGCTCTTGATGTAGAGTTCGCGCTTGTCGCCGAACGCACCGTAGAGGCTCGGCCGGTTCATCCCGGTCGCGGCCGAGAGATCGTCGAGCGAGGTCGCGGCGAACCCCTCCTTGCGAAACAGATCGAGCGCCTTGCCGAGCGCGACCTCCGGCTGGTAGGCGCGCGGCCGGCCGCGGCGCTTCGGCGGCGCGGGATCGTCGACCCTCAGCACGGGCGGCCGTTTATCTTTTTGTACCATTTCGCAATAAATTCCTTGACCCGATTTATATTATGCGGAACAGTATAAAAATCAATCCTGCAGGCATTGCGCGCCGCCGGATGGATCAACCGCCAAGGAGGCAACCCATGGACCTTTATTTCTCGCCGCTCGCCTGCTCGCTGGCGACACGGATCGCGCTGTACGAAGCCGGCGCCGCGGCCAATTTTCTCGAAGTCGATCCGAAGACCAAGGTGGTGCAGAACGACGGCTCGGATTTCCGCGCCGTCAATCCGCTGGGCCTGGTGCCGACGCTGCGCACCGACGAGGGCACGGTGCTGACGGAGAACGCGGCGATCCTGCAATATGTCGCCGACCGCTTTCCGGGCGCCGGCATGGCCGCCACCTCGGCGGAGGAGCGCAGCCGCCTGCATCAATGGCTGTGCTTCATCGGCACCGAGCTGCACAAGGCGCTGTTCGTGCCGCTGCTCGACAAGACGGCGCCGCCGGAGGCGAAGACCTACGCGCTGGGCAAGAACATCTCGCGGCTCGACTATCTCGAAAACTACCTGAAAGACCGCGAATTCCTGCTCGACCATTTCAGCGTGGCGGACGCCTACCTCGTCACCATCATCAACTGGACGATGGCGACGCCGCCGATCGAACTGGCGAAATGGCCTGTGGTGAAGGCCTATCACGAGCGGCTACGCGCGCGGCCCAGCATCGCCAAGGCGATCGCCGAAGAGTTCGAACTCTACAAGGCCGAACTCGCGCGGCACAAGGCGGCGGCGTAACCGTTTCGCATCCTGACAATCACTCCGGCGGCGCGAGCAATCGCGCCGTCAGATCGTTCAGCGCCCGCCGAAAGATTCCGGCGTCATTGCGCGCCCGCGCCAGCACCAGCGCGCCCTGGATGGTGAGCAGCGCGTCTTCCGTGCGGCGCTGGGCCATGCTCTTGCTCAACCCGGATCGCCGCAAGAGCTGCGCCAGCGCTTCGTGCCAACGCGCAAAATAGTCATCGACCGCTTCGGCAAACGTATCGCGCGCCGAGCCGAGCGCCACCATTCCAACCAGGCAGATCCGATCGCCGGATTGAAAATACCGGTCGACGCCCGCGATCATCGCGGCAATCGCGCGCGCGGGATCTGTCGCCTCCCGCAACGGCGCGTAGATATTGAGTTCAAACCACGCGTCGATGTCGGCCAGCACTTCGGAAGCCATCTGCTCCTTGCCGCCAGGGAACAGATGATACAGGCTGCCCTTGCCGAGCCCGGTGGTTTCGGTGATCAGCGTCAGCGACGCGCCCTCGTAGCCATGCGCGCGAAACACTTCGCCGAGGGCGCGCAGCACGTCCTTGCGCTCGGCGCCGCGCTTCAGCATGGCGTCACTGCGGGTTTTCGCCGAGGCCTGCGACGTCGGCCGGGCGCGGCCCCGGTGCCGGCCAGTGGAAGCGGCGCTCGCCTTCCTTGATGACGACATCATTGATGCTGGCCTCGCGCCGCCGCATCAGGCCGTGCTCGTCGAACTCCCACTGCTCGTTGCCGTAGGAGCGATGCCACTGCCCGGCATCGTCGTGCCACTCATACTGGAAGCGCACCGCGATGCGGTTCTGGTCGAACGCCCAGAGATCCTTGATCAGGCGATAATCATGCTCCTTCTCCCATTTGCGGGTGAGGAAGGCGACGATCGCCTCGCGGCCCTGGAAGAACTCCGAGCGGTTACGCCAGCGGCTGTCCTCGGTATAGGCCAGCGACACTTTTACGGGGTCGCGCGAATTCCAGGCGTCTTCAGCCATCCGCGCCTTTTGCGCGGCGGTTTCGCGGGTGAAGGGCGGCAGTGGCGGACGCGACATGGCATTTCTCCGGGATCGACTGATGTCCCGACATTGTACCGATCGGTACAAGAAGTCAATCGGAGAAGGATCACTCCGGCGTGAGATCGGCCTTCATCAATATCCGCAAGGATTTCGGGATCGGCTGCGCCTTGCCGTTGCAAATGAAGGCGACGCGCACCGCGGCCTTGACCAGCACCTCGTCGCCCCGCCGCACCTCCTGCGCCAGCGTGATCGAGGCGCCTTTCACCGCGACCGGCCATGTCACCACGTCGAGCACGTCGTCCATCCGCGCCGGCCGCAGGAAGTCGAGCTCCATGGAGCGCACCACGAAGGCAAAGCCCGGCGTCTCCGCCTGCGCCTGCTCGAACAGCGCGTGCTGCGAGGCGCCCATCAGCCGCAGATGGTTGGTGCGGCCGCGCTCCATGAAGCGCAGGTAGTTGGCGTGATAGACGATGCCGGAAAACACTGGTTTGACGATGTCGCAACAGAAGCTTAACGGGTTGCTTTCATTGGGTCGCTGGACGGCTAAAGCGTGAATGGCGAGCAGGTTTACCTATGGTCTTCCATAGCAAGCCGCAGCGCCTTCGGGATGCGCTGTGCCTTTCCGCCTGAGATAAAGGCCACACGTACACGCGCCGTGACTAAGAGATCGTCTGCGCGCCTGCATTCCTGCAGCAAAGTAATGGACGCGCCTCTCACCTCTTGCGGTAGCGTGATGACGTCAAGCACGTCGTCCAAGACCGCTGGCTTTAGAAAATCGATTGTCATCGAACGGACAACGAAGGTAAAGCCGGGCGCATCATTCCGCGCTTCTTGGAGCAGCGCGTGCTGATTGGTTCCGAGCAGGCGCAAGTAATTCGTTCTGCCGCGTTCCATGAAGCGCAAAAAATTCGCGTGATAAACAATTTGGCCGGAGTCTGTATCTTCAAAATAGACGCGGACCTGCATCTGATGGCGTCCGTCGCGAATTTCGCCGTCAAGAGAGGCTGTCACATTGCGATTCCCATTATTGCGGTTCCGAGAACCAATTGTCTTGCACAGAGGCGCTTTTCTGAGCAAGCGCCAAAACTCTTGGGCTTGGCTCCTGCAGTCGGAAGCTCCAGCGCCCTACCGTGTGAACGCGGAGTGCACTTTGCCGGGGATCAATAGCGGCCAGCCAGACAAAGTGTCGCGAAGCGTTGGTGCCCCGGGAGGGAATCATACGCAATCACCGACTCGAGGAACCGCTGTTTCTCCTTAGCATGGTGGCTTGAGCGCTTCGCACAATGGGGAGGTCGGCTGCACCGTCGTCGCAGGAGGCCGAGCCGAGCTTTTGGCCGAAGCTCATCGGCTGGCGGGGTGTCCGCATCGATCGCGACCGGCAAAGCGGCAAAGGCAAGCCGACGGGTTATCCGGTTGACCGCGGCACCCTGATCCCGCTCGGAGACCGCAAGTGCCTGCTCTGGATGCACGGCGACGTGAAGGGCATCGCGGAGCGCTCGTACTACCAAGGCGGTCGCAGCACGCCTCGTCCGATCCGACTGGTCCGTCATGCTGGTCACGGGCCGTGGGACGAAACCGCCCGCTCGGCTCTCGCGCCTGCGAAGATGGATTGGAACAACGACGCGCTGTACGACATGCTGCCGGTGACGATGGCCTACGCCAAAACGCTCGCGCGCGTCGTCAAACGAACGGACGGAGTAAGTATCCCCCGGCAGAGCCGGGGGCTCTAGGTATTGGGCCGCTCGAAGCGGCGGTCAGGATCGCTAATGCGGTCCTACATTTGTTGGCCACCTGAAGGTGGCCGATCAACGCCACAAATTCATCTGCTCCAAGCGGCTGTCCTCCTGCTCCTGGTTTCTGATGTACTCCCGTATCACCGCTTCGTCCCGACCTTCGGTCGAGACGAAGTACCCTCTCGCCCAAAAATGCTGCCCTACAAAATTGCGCTTCTTCTCTCCGTATACACCGGCCAAATGGATCGCACTTTTTCCCTTGATGAACCCGACCACCTGAGAAACCGCGTATTTTGGCGGAATCGAAATCATCATGTGAACGTGATCCGGCATCAGATGACCTTCTTCGATCCGGCTTTCCTTTTGCTGTGCCAGCTTACGAAATACATCCCCGAGGTGCCGCCTCAACTCCCGGTAAAGCGTCTTCCTGCGAGACATGGGAATGAACACAACATGATATTTGCACTCCCACTTGCGGTGGCTTAGGCTCTCGCACTCGTCCATCGTCAAACTTCCTTCCGTGTGCGTGGTGGCTCACGATCGGAAGTTTCGGCGATGGGCGACCGCCGTAAATGTCAAACTTTTGCTGCCTCCCCGGCAGAGCCGGGGGGGCTCCCGGTTATGCTAGAATGGGCATAAAACTTATTCAGCGCGAGTATTCGCCTTGTTAAATGGCGCCTGGCACGCGGTCGTACGCAGCGTCCGCTTGAGATCTTCGATAAGTTCGCAGTCGTATTCAAGGGGTGGGCATTTGGCGCGCCATTCAGAACAAAACTGCAAACGCTTACGTTATTGAAATTGAGACATAAATATTCTCCGCATCCCTTCAAAAGGGGATCGGAGGCGGTATTCAACCGGTGTTGGAATTCCCGGAAGGCCAAGAGCAGCTGGTCTAGCGGGGCTGCATTCGCGCGCCTGCGTCGATGCTGATCGTCGTGGCGTTGAGATAGGCATTCTCGGCGATGTGCTTGACCAGGCCGGCGAACTCGTCAGGTTGCCCCATCCTGTTCGGATAAAGGATCATACGGTCGACGATCGACTGCGAAACCTTCGGCGGCATGCCGGCGATCATCCCGGTGTCGAACAGCCCTGGCGCGATGGAGACGACGCGAATGCCATATTCAGCGAGATCACGCGCGACAGGCAACGTGAGGCCGACCACGCCGGCCTTGCTGGCGCTGTAGGCGGCCTGGCCCACCTGCCCTTGCGACGCTGCGCCTGACGCGGTGTTGATGATGACGCCACGTTCGCCGCTCGTACCCTCCGGTTCGTTGCGGGTCATGGCCAACGCTGCAAAGCGGATGATGTTGAAGGTGCCGGTGAGGTTGATGCCAATAACCTTGTTCCAGGTTGCCAGCGGAAATAGCTGCCCCCTCGATACGGTCTTGGCTGCATCCGCGACGCCGGCACAATTGACGGCGATATGAACCGCGTGGAACGCTTCGAGCACGGCATCGACGCCGGAGCTGACGCTGGTCTCGTCGGCGACGTCGACGACACGCCCGAACGCCCCGCTCCCCAGTTCCCGGCAAAGATCGGCGAGCCGCGACTCGTCACGATCGAAGGCGGCGACGCGCACGCCAGCTTTCGCCAGTGTGACGCACGATGCCCGCCCCAGCCCTGACGCGGCGCCGGTTACGATCGCAATTTTTCCATCCAACTGCATGAGAACCCCTTCTGTATCAGCGGCCAAGAATGGTGATACAGGCCACGGCCTCTTCGATACCCTGAAGGCCGCCGCCGTTTTCGGCGAGGGCAACGCGCGCGCGGTCGACCTGCCGCGGTCCGGCCTCGCCGCGCAGTTGCCCCACCAGTTCATGTACCTGCCCGATTCCGGTGGCACCGACAGGATGTCCCTTGGATTCGAGTCCGCCGGACGGATTGACCGGTAGGCGTCCGCCGAGCGAGGTGTCGCCGCGCTCCGAAATGATGCCGCCTTCGCCGAAATCGCAGAATCCGAGATTCTCGATCTGGATGATCTCGCCCATGGCCGTGGCGTCATGCACCTCGGCGACGGAGACGTCGTCCGGGCCGATTCCGGCCTTGTCATAGGCCTTTTTCGCCGCGAGCGCGGTACAGTGCCGCTCCACCTCGGACGGATCACGATCGCTGCCGGTCTGGATCACCGATGCCAGCACGCGGATTGCCCGCGACTCGTCCAGGCCAAGCCGCTTCAATCCGGCCTTGGTCACGAGAATCGCGGCCGCCGCACCGTCGGATATCGGCGAGCACATCGGCAGCGTGAGGGGATAGGTGATCGGCGGGGCATTCAGGACTTCGTCGACCGAATAGGCATTGCGAAACTGCGCCAGCGGATTTTCCACCGAGTGCCGATGGTTCTTCGCCGCCACCGCCGCAAGCTGGCGCTGCGTGGTGCCGAAACGCTTCATGTGCTGACGGGAGAACGCAGCGTAGACATCCATGAACACGCTGTAGGGCTTGTCCGAGGTCGAGCCTTCCGGCACCTCGACACCCTCGCCGAGCGCCAGCAGCCTATCCCGAATTTCGCCATCGCGGCTGACATCCCAGGCGCTGTCGAACGCCTCGAACATCAGCTTGCGATCGGTCGAGAACATCTTCTCGGCGCCGAGCGCGAGTGCGACATCACCCTCACCCGCCTTGAGGAAAGTCACCGCAAGGTTGAACGCCGTGCTGCCGCTGGCGCAGGCGTTCTCGACATTGACCACGGGAATGCCGCCGATGCCCATTTCGCGCAGCAAGATCTCGCCGCGGATCATGTGCTGGCGCTCCATGTGGCCTTGCGACGCGTTGGCGAAGAAGGCCGCCTCGACGTCGGCTTTCTGCAAGCCCGCATCGCCGAGCGCGGCGTCCACCGCCCTGCGCGACAGTGTCTTCATATCGATATCGAGCATGCGCCCAAACGGGGTCATGCCAACGCCGACCACATAGATGTCGCTCATCGCGCCCTCCCTTGAGGATTGGAATCTTCTCTTGTCTCTGCCTGCTAGTCCTTCAGCTCCGGGAGCGCACGCAGCACCTGCTCGGTATGCTCACCAAGGCCAGGCACGCCGGAGCGCGGCCCGGGATGTTTGCCGGAGAAAATCAGCGGCTGCGCCACGTGATGACGCCGCTCGCCGTTGCCATCCGCCACCTCGCGGAACAGCCCACGCGAGCGGAAATGCGGATCGGCGGTCACCTCGCTCAACGAGTTCACCGGCCCCCACGGAATACCCGCAGCGTCCAGCCGCTCCGCCCAATCAGCGCGATCGCGCGTCGCCAGCACGACAGCGACCTCGCCTCGCAACTTATCGCCGCGCGCGACCCGCTCGCTGCGATTGAAGCCCGCCGCATCGGGCATGCCAAGCAGCTCGCACAGCGGCAGCCAGAACCAGTCTTCATGAGCAATCGACAGCGTGAGGAGACGGCCGTCGGCACATTTGAAGACGCCATAGGCTGGTTCGGCGCCGATATCGGCGAGCGGCGCACCGTTCATCACCGGACCGAGCATCACCGACATCCAGGACACCAGGCCATCTGTCATCGAGACGTCGACGTATTTTCCTTTTCCTGTACGTGAGCGCTCGAACAGCGCCGCCAACGTGCCGACGGCAGCAAACATGCCCGAAGACAGGTCGCCGATCGCGATACTTCCCGGATCTTCCACCGAGCCCTGTTCGGCGTGACGAAAGAGAAACCCGGCGAGCGCCTGATAGGAAATGTCGTGGGCTGGACGATCGCGATATGGCCCGTCCTGCCCGAAGCCTGAGATCGAGACATAGACGAGCCTTGGGTTGAGCTGTGCCATTGCCTCATAGCCGAAACCGAGACGCGCCATGGTGCCTGGACGAAACCCTTCCATCAGCACGTCGGCGGAAGCGATCAGCCTGCGCAGGTGCAGCTTGCCTTCGTCGCTCTTGAGATCCAGCGCCACCGACTGCTTGCCGCGATTGAGCGCACCATGAAACGCCGGAAACTGCCGTGCAGGGTCGCCCGCTCCCGGCCGTTCCACCAGGATCACCTCGGCGCCCAGGTCACTCAGCAACAAGGTCGCGTAGGGCCCCGGATATTGTTCAGCCAGACTGATCACCCGAATTCCAGCGAGGGGAAGACTCATCTCGATGCTCTTTCCGGCTGCGACCTGACTTGCATTAGTCCCGACAGTCTGTAACATAACCGATAGAACAATCAACTAACTTTGAAGTCAATTATTAGGGGACGCACGGTGGAATCTGTGATTTCTGAAATTCGCGGCGGTGCGATGTGGATCACCCTGAACCGCCCGGACGCACTCAATGCCATCACTCCCGCGGTGGTTTCGGGCATCAATGCGGCACTCGACAAGGCTCAGCAGTCGGACGCCCGCGCCGTGGTGCTGACCGGAACGGGGCGCGCGTTCTGCGCCGGTGCCGACCTCAAATTCGTGCGCAGCGAAGCGGGCAACGACGAAACCGCGCTGAGCCGCTTTCTCGATACCGTTCTTCTTGTCATGAACCGGCTCGAGACGTTTCCCATGCCGGTCATTGCAGCGCTGAACGGATTGACGCTGGCCGGAGGCCTCGAACTGACGCTGTGCTGCGATCTCGTCGTCGCCGCGTGCTCGGCCAGGCTCGGCGACGCGCACGCGAACTATGGCCTCTTGCCGGGCGGCGGCAGCTCGGTGCGGTTGCCGCGCAAGATCGGCGCGACCCGCGCGAAATATCTGCTCTACACCGGCGAGTTCGTGCCGGCCGAACAGCTTGTCGCCGCCGGACTGGTCAACGAGGTCGTCGATGACGACATGCTGATCCCGGCCACCGAGGCGCTGGTCGCCAAGCTCGTCAACAAGAGCCCGCTCGTACTTCGGCGCATGAAGGCGCTGGTCGATGATGGCCTCGAGCAACCTTCTGCGATAGCATTGCGACAAGAACTGCTCGCCAGCGAAGTCCACGCCCACAGCCACGACCTGAAGGAGGGACTTGCCGCATTCGAGGAAAAACGCAAACCACGCTTCACCGGCAGATAGGAAAAGCAAACCGGGAAGGCGAAGAGGAGACGGTAATGAGCCTGGAGACGCGATTCACACTTCTGCAGCAGATTCAGCATGCGGCCTACCAGCTCGCACCCGCCATCCGGGAGATGTTCGATCGCGCAGGCCTCGCTCCAGCCGATCTCAAAACCGTGGACGATCTGTCACGGCTGCCGGTGTTCAAAAAGGAATCGCTGGTCGATCTGCAACGCCAGCGGCCACCATTCGGCGGGTTCCTTGCAGCGAAGGATGAAGACATCGTCCGCATCTTTGTCTCTCCTGGCCCCATCAACGAACCCCAACTCAGGCACGATCGCGACGGCTGTGGCTTCGGCACGGCCTTTGCCGCCGCTGGCCTCGGCCCGGGCGATCGCGTGCTCAATACCTGGTCCTATCATCTCGTGCCGGCCGGCCTTCTGCTCGACGAAGGCCTACGCTCCGTCGGAGCGACGGTGATTCCAGCCGGCACAGGCGGTAGCGAACTGCAGGCGAAGCTGGTGATCGACCTTGGCGTGACCTGCATCTGCGCCTCGACCGCCTTCTTTGTCACGCTCGCCGAAGCCATCGAGGCGATGGGTCATTCGCTACCCGGTGGCTGGAAGGTCAGAACCGCGTTGCTCGGCGGCGAACTCGGCGACTGGCTCGGCAAGCGCCGTCGTTTGGAAGCCAGGCACGGCATCCGGACCTTCGCAGTGTACGCGACGGCAGACTTCGGCGTGATCGGCTTCGAAGATGGGGCGCAGGATGGCGGCTACGAGATTCATGGGGATCGTATCGTGCAGATCTGCGACCCGACGACGGGGGTTCCGCTTCCACAGGGCGAGCCCGGCGAGATCGTGGTCACCACGCTGAAGCCCGGCTGGCCGCTGATCCGGTTCGGGACCGGAGATGTCGCCGCTGCCACTGCAACGAATGCCGACGGCACCGTGCAGAGGATCGGCATGCTGCAGGGGCGCGTCGGCCAGGCGGTGAAGGCGCGCGAGATATTCATCTATCCGCGCCAGCTCGAAGACCTCGCCATTGCCGTTCCAGGAGTCGGCCGGGCGCAGGCGATCGTCACCCGCCCGCAACTGCGGGAAGAAATCACGGTGCGGCTTTCGCTGCTGCCGGATGCGGATCGCGACGCCGTCCTCGCGGCGGCGCCGGTCCGCTTCAACGCGCTGTCGCGTCTGAAGGCCGACCGTATCGAGGTGGTTGGCGCGGAGGAATTGCCGGCCGACGCTCCATTCGTGGTCGACCGGAAGGACGTATGACCCCGCAAGGCACCAGCACGCGGCGTCTCAGCCAAGCCACCGCTTGCGGCGCCGGTAGTGCTTGATGTCGCGGTAGCTCTTGCGCTCGCCTTCAAGGTCAAGTCCGAGATAGAACTCCCGCACGTCCTCGTTGTTTCGCAGCTCCTCCGCGGCGCCTTCGAGGACGATCCGTCCATTCTCCATGACGTAACCGTAGTCGGCGATATCTAACGCGACCCGCGTGTTCTGTTCGACGATCAGAAGCGTGGACCCGCTTGCCTTGAGGTCCTTCAGCAGCTCGAACACCTCGTCGATCATCAACGGCGCGAGGCCGAGCGACGGCTCGTCGATCATGATCAGCTTGGGATTCGCCATCATCGCGCGTCCGATCACGACCATCTGCTGTTCGCCGCCGGACAGATAACCGGTTATGCGATCCTTAAGCGCTGCAAGCCGGCGAATGCGATCGTAAACATTATCGATCCGCTTGCGCACCTCGCGACCCGACGATTCCATGTGGCCGCCGACCAGCAGATTCTGCTCGACGGTCAGATGGCGCAACACGCGGCGGCCCTCCATCACATGGATGATGCCGCTTCGAACGACTTCGGTCGGATCCGCCTTATCGATCCTCTTACCGTCGAAACTGATGTTGCCGGAAGTCACCCGGCCGTCCTCGACCCGTATGATACCGGAAATCGCCTTCAGAGTCGTCGACTTGCCCGCGCCGTTGCCGCCGAGCAGCGCGACGCATTTACCATCCGGCACGGCGAGCGAGATGCCCTTCACCGCCAGAATAACGTCGCTGTAGATCACTTCTACGTTGTTCAGCTCGAGCAAGACGCAAGCCTCCCGAAGGGATCCGACCGGGCCTGTGAGACCCGGCCGGATGACCTCACTTCACCACTTGTTGATGGACGGCACCGGCACGCCCGCGGCGGCCTCCATGTACTTGCCATCCTTGATGGTGGCGATGCTCGCGACCAGCCCCTGCGTTGGGAACGGCCCGTCGTTCGAGAACTTGATGTTGCCGAGAGTCTTGAAGGTCTCGTCCGCCGAGATCGTCGTCGACATCAGCGCCTCACGGACCGCTTCGCCCGTGATCTTGTCTGGGCCAACCTTCTTGGCCGCGGCTTCGATGGCCCGCATTGCGATCAGCGCCTGACCAAGACCCTGGACAGCCGAAACGGTCCATTTGGCCTTGAGGTTGTACTTGCTCTGAAGCATTTCGAAGAACTCACGCCCCGGCGTCTTTGCGTCAGAGGGCGCGGCCATCGCATAAACTTCGTAGTCGCCTTCCATCTGCTTGACGTCGCCGATCGCGCGGCCGGATTCCGCCAGCCCGTTGTGCGAGCTAACGACAATCGGCACGTTCTTGCCGAGCGACTGCAGCGCACGCTTGCTGGCGACCACGGCGGCCGTGTTGGTCATGATCATGATCACCTCGGCGCCCTTGCGGGTCACGCGGTTGACCTGGGTGGTCAGGTCCGTGGGCTGAACTTCGGTGAACACAACCTCGACGACCTCGACCTTGTCGGGATTGTCGGCTGCGTAACGCTGGACGCCCTTGTGTTGATCGACATAGGCGGGCGACGCTTCCGACGAAATGATGGCGACCTTGAGCGGCCCGCTGCCACCGCGCTTCTGACGGAACCATTCGAAGAAGGCGGCGGCTTCGTGGCTGTAGGTCGGGCGCTGATTGAAGATCCACGGATCGGGCTTCCAGGCGAAGCCATACGCGGCGGTCGACATCACCATCGGAATCTTGTCGGATGGCAGCCGCCCCTGAAGCGCGGCCACGTCAGGTCCACCGACCCCAAGCACGATGATCGGGTTGAGCTCGGCCTTGATGCCGGGCCACAGGCTTGCCACCTGCGCCGCGTCATAGCGATGATCGTAGTCCTTGGTGCCGAGCTTGACCCCGATCTTCTTGCCGACTTCGGCATTCCACCAGTCGATGACCGGCCGGCGCGCGCCGATCAAGTCCTTCATCACGTCCGCATAGGGACCGGTGAAATCCGCCAGGGACGCGACGTTGTAGGTGGTCTCGGCACCGGCCGGTGCCGTGATCGTCAGCAAGCCGAGCGCGGCGGCCACCCCGGCAATCTTGATGTTCTTCAAGATAATCACTGTTCAGTTCCTCCCATGAGTGTTCTCAAAGTCCGAGCGCCCGGCCTTCAATAAGGAAACGGCCAAAGGCGATAGGATCGTTTCAGGATGTTCCAGCGATGCATCAGCCCGCGCGGCTCGAAAATCAGGAACGCGGCGATGATCCCGCCGAGAAACACATTCATCAGCGCAAACACCACATCGCCGCCGAGCGACGGAAATTGCGCGACGATGCTGGGCCCAAGCGTAACGAAGCTCTCCTGGATCGCCTTGATGACGAACACGCCCACTAACGCTCCGGTGATCGAGCCGAGACCTCCGACGATGACCATGGCAATGAACCAGATCGAGTGGAATAGCGTGAACTGGTCAACAGCGACGAAGCGCACGTAATAGGCCCACAGCGCCCCGCCGATCCCCGCATAGAATGCGCCGATCAGAAAGGCGATTGCCTTGGTCCGCACGACGTTGATTCCCATCAGTCCGGAGGCGACGTCGTCGTCGCAGACCGCGACGAAGGCACGCCCGTGTCGGCTACGCACGATGCCGTAGGCGCCGAACGCCATCGCCGCCGCTACAGCTAGACAAAGATAGTAGATCGACGTTTCACTGACGAAGCTGAAGCCGAAAATTTGCGCCGGTTCCAGCGTCAGACCGTTCGATCCGCCGAACCATGACTGCGGCAGATTGAGGATCAGGAAATGAAACAAGGTCTGCGCCGCGATGGTCGTGAGCGCCAGGTAAAAGCCCTTGATGCGAACCGCCGACAGGCCAAAGATGAACCCGAATACCGCGGCGGCGCAGCCTCCGAGCGGAATGCTGAGCCAGAACGGCAGATTGAATTTGATGGCCAGCGCACCGGTGGCGTAGGCGCCGACCCCCATGAACGCAGCCTGGCCGAGATTGATCTGGCCCGCATATCCCATGTTGATCTGCAGGCCGATCACGACCACGGCCATGATCAGCATGTTGGTGGAGATGGCGACGAGGCGCGGCCCCAGAACATGGGGCAGAACGACGAGCGCGACGAGAAACAGAATGAGCGCGACCCATTGCCCGCGGGTGCGGATCAAAGCCTGATCGCGTTCGAAACTGGTGGCGAATACGCCTGCCGGATCCATCGGTCAGACCCTTTCGATGGTCTTCCAGCCGAACATCCCGGTCGGCCGAATAAAGAGGATGAGCAGCATGATGATGAACGGAAACACGGTGCCGATTGCACCGCCCACGATCGGATCGAGGTAGGCGGTCACGAGGCCCTGAATGATGCCGACGATAAGACCGGCCAGCAGGACCCCGGCGATCGCCTCGAAACCCGCCAGCAGCGCCACCGGCAACGCTGCGAGGCCGATATCGGAGGCAAGGAAGTTCAACGACTTTCCGCTTAGGAAGATGACGGCGCCGAGCGTCGACAGCACGGCGCCGAGAATCCATGCGAACGCGATAGAGCGCTTCACTGAAATTCCCATCGACAATGCCACCTGGTGATCCTCGGCGACCGCTGTCATGCGCAGCCCGGCCCGCGTGCGGTTGAAAAACCACGACAGGCCGAAGCCGACGATCACCGTGATTACGCCGCCGATAAGAAGCGAGCGAGGGATCAGAATGTCCCCGATGATCACCGGCTGAAGCGGGAAGATGATCGGGAACGGGCGCACCTGCGGCCCGAACAGGACGAGGATCAAACCGCGGATCAGGATCAGCAGCCCGATCGTCACCATGACCATGGCGAAGACCGACTCGCCGGCGAGGCGGGAAAAGAAGACGCGCTCGACCAGGAGTCCGAACAGTGCCGCGGCGACGAATGCGAGCGGAAGACCGATCGAGAGCGGCAACCCGAGCGAGGCAACCACCCACCAGACGATGAAGCCGCCGAACACGACAAGTTCGCCCTGGGCGAAATTGAAGACCTTCGATGCCCGATAGATGACCACGAAGCCCATGGCGATGAGGGCATAGAGCAGCCCGACCAATGCCCCGTTGATGAAATAGTTGACGAAATCGATCATGCGATGGCTCGCAACGGTTCAGCGGCGTTTCCGGCCCCGCTCCCTTTGACGACGTCGTGGATGGTGACGTGAGCAGACAGCGTTGCCTTTCGCCCATCCTGGTACGTCACCGCGATGTCGAGCTTCTGATCATCCCGGCCGCCGTACATCGCCTCGATCAGCACGGCATAGCGTTCGGCGAGAAATTCGCGTCGCAGCTTGCGTGTGCGGGTCAATTCGCCTTCGTCGGGATCAAGTTCCTTCGGGAAATTGGCGAAGCGACGGACCCGCGCATGTTCGGGCAGGAACGTGTTGACGCGCGCAATCTCGCAGCGCACCAGCTCGGCCACCTCGACCTTCTGCGAAAGGTCGGTAAAGGTGGAGAAACTGATGTTGCGGTCCTCCGCCCACCGCGACACCACGCCCATGTCGATATTGATCAGCGCGCCGATATAGTCGCGCGTATCGTCGCCAAGCGTCATGATGTCCTTGATGAACGGGCTGAAACGCAGCCGCGTCTCGATGAACTGCGGCGGAAATCGTTCGCCGGAACGAAGCTGCCGGAGATCGTCGAGACGCTCAAGGAATACGAGTTCGCCGCTGTCCGTGACCGACACGGCGTCGCCCGTACGGTACCATCCTTCCTGGACGCGCTGGGCGACGCTGTCAGGCTTCTTGTAGTAGCCCTGAAAGAAGCTTCCGCCGCGAATGAGCAATTCACCCTGCTCCGAGACCTTCCATTCCAGCGACGCGCCGGATTCAGGGTGCGCGTTCAGCCAGTGCCCCACCGTCTCGAGATTGTACCGATCGCCCTGGTGCAGGGTCAGAAGACCGATCTCTGTGGTGCCATAGATATTGCGCAACGGCACGCCGATGGCATGGAACAGGCGGAACACATCCGGCGCCATCGTGGACCCGCCGCACAACGCGAGCTTGATGCGCGTGAGGCCGAGCTTGTCCCGCAGCGGCTTCAACACCAGCATCTCCGCGAACGGGAGCGCAAGCCGCGCGCCGAACGGGATCGGCTTGCCTTCAAGACGCGCGACGTGGACCTTGTGGCCGATATCGACACCCCAGGCATAGATCGCCCTCCGCATTCGGCCGGCGTCGAGCATGCGTCCCTGGATGGTGGCGGCGAGACTCTCCCACTGTCGCGGAGCGAACAACATGACCTCGACTGCGAGCTCGCGGATGTTGTTGAGAACTTCCTCGGGCGATTCCGGGAAGTTCACCACCAGCGGCAGCAGGAGACCGATCGTGACTCCGAAGAACTGCTCCGTCGCCCAGGCCGGGGCAATATAGGTGAGATACTCCATGCCAGGCTTGATGCCGGTCGCCGCAATCACGCGATGCGCGTTGTCGACGAGATAGCGATGGGTCAGCACCACGCCCTTCGGTCGCCCGGTGGTGCCGGACGTATAGGACAGCACGGCCACGTCGTCGGGCTGACCCGCCTCGACCAGGCGCCGGAAACGATCGGAATCTTCGGCGTGACGGGCGCGCCCGGTCTCGAGTACCGTCTCGAACGGCGTCAGGCGCTCGTGACGATAGGACCACATCCCGGTATCGTCCCAGTAGATCATCTGGCGAAGGTTCGGAGCGCGACCAAGAATCGCGAGACCCTTGTCCACTTGCTCCTGATCCTGCGCTACCAGACAAACCGCATCGCTGTCGTTGAGGAGGTATTCGATTTCATCGGCAGTGATATCGGGATAGAGCGAGACGATCTTGCATCCGATCGAGAAGGCCGCGAACTCGCTCCAGAAGTTCTCCGGCTCGTTCTCACCGATAATGGCCACGGTCTCGCCGCGACGAATACCCATCGCGTCAAGGCCGAGGGCGAAGGAGCGCACCTTCTCGAGGACATCGCCGTAGGTGTATTCGCGCCAGATGCCGCGATATTTGTGCCGCTCGACAAGCTGGCTCGGCGCAGCACTGGCCCGCTCAAGCAACAATTGCGGAATGGTACGCATCGGCAGCATCAGCGATTCCCTTCGCCCAGATACGCCTTGAGCACCGCAGGATTTTGCTGAATCTCCAGCGGCGTCCCCCCTGCAATCTTGCGGCCAAAATCGAGCACCACGATGCGGTCAGCAAGATCCATGACGACGCCCATGTCGTGCTCGACCAGCACCACCGGGATCCGGCGCGCCTCGCGAACGTCGAGAATGAAGCGCGCGAGGTCTTCCTTCTCCTCGGTATTCATCCCGGCCATCGGTTCATCCATCAGCAGGATGCTTGGCTCCTGCGCCAGCGCGCGACCGAGATCGACGCGTTTGCGCAGGCCATAGCCGAGGCTGCCGACCGGCTGATGGCGGATGGATTCGATTTCGAGCAGCTCGATGATTTCCTCGACGGCCTCGCGGTGTCGGATCTCCTCGCGTCGGCAATATCCGAAGTAGAGGAACGCCGACGGAATCGAGCTCTTCATATGGATGTGACGACCGACCATGATGTTTTCGATCACGGTCATGTTCGAAAAGATATGCGCCCCCTGGAAGGTCCGCGCCAAACCGGCCCGCACAATATTGTGGACCCCCATGCCGGAGAGCACCGCGCCGTTGAATCTCACCTCGCCCTGCTGCGGCCGATAGAAGCCGCTGAGGCAGTTCATCAGTGAGGTCTTGCCCGCGCCGTTCGGCCCGATCACCGCCAGCAGTTCGTCCGCCCCGACCGCAATGGACACTTTGTCCAGCGCGACGACGCCGCCGAAAGCCATCCGGATGCCGTCAGCGACGAGAACCGCAGTGTTTTGCGCTGCAGGATTCTGCGATGGCGAATAGACAGGTGAAACGGCGCTCAACGCGAGCCCCCTTCACCGACGCAATCCTGCAACATTCATCCTCCCCGAGGTATGCGGCATTTCGACCGAGCAGCGCCCCGCCCTCAAAAGCCGGCCAATCCTTCACGGATTTCTTATGACTACCAAGGATTATTTTTAACTTGATAGTCAATTTGCGTCAAGCCGATTCAGGCACTTGCGACTCGTTACTACGCAACTCAACCAATCGAACGCGTCAGCGCTGCTGGCGACAACACACCAGCAGTCCACGAATACTGTGGGAAGCCTCCTTCGGCTCACAACGAGTCCAGGATCGCGCGCATTCAGGCACACCTTTCGACCAAACACCTTTCACGGTCTTTTAGCTCGTAACGGCAACGCATGACGCTGGAACAGACAGAGCTTCGACTATTGAATTGACCGTGGCGTTAAAATTCCTAATATGCGGTTGAATACGGTAGATCGCGGTCCGCCTCGGGCAACGTTCCGCAATCGCATTCCATACGGTTGCGAAACGGCCTCGCTCCAACGACGCTGCGCAATCTCCGATAACGATATGCAAAGGAGGACCCGGGATGGCGCAGCCCGAAAGCAAATCTTTTTCGTTCCTTACCGACCAGCAGACGATGGTCCGCGACGTCGCGCGCAAAGTTGCATCCGACGCGATCGCCCCCACCGCTGCGGAACGTGATCGCGCGGCGGCGTGGCCGCACGCCGAATTGAAGGCCCTCGCGAATCTTGGCTTCATGGGTATGTTGCCGTCCGAACAATACGGCGGTTCGAACGCAGGATTCGTCGCCTATTGCCTTGCGCTGGAGCAGATCGCGGCCGCCGACGCGGGTGTCGGCACCATTTTCCACGTGCACAACGTCACGGCCCACACCATCGCTTTGCGCGGCACCGAGGAACAGAAGCAGAGGTATCTGCCAGCGATGCTGCGCGGCGAGAAGATCGGCGCCTTTCTTCTCACCGAGCCACAGGCGGGTTCGGATACTGCTGCATTTCGTGCCTCCGCGCGCCGCGACGGCGATCATTACGTTCTCAACGGCACCAAGCAGTTCATCTCCAACGGAAGCGAGGCGGGCACCACCATCGTGCTCGCCCGCACCGATCCGCAGGACGGCAAACGCGGTTTCACGACGTTTGTCGTCGATCCCACCACGCCCGGCTACAACGTCGCGCGAGTCGAGGACAAGCTCGGCCAGCGGACGGCCCATGTCGCGCAAATCCAGCTCGACAATCTTCGCGTTCCCGCGGAGAACGTACTCGGCGAGGTTGGTGGTGGCTACCGGATCGTCATGGGCGGTCTATCTGACGGACGGATCGCGATCGCCGCGCAGGCGGTCGGCGTCGCCCAGGCCGCGCTCGACGCTGCGATCCGCTACGCCAACGAGCGCGAGGCCTACGGCAAGCCGATCGTCGAACTGCAGGCAGTGAGCTTCCATCTCGCAGAAATGGCGGCCCAGGTCGATGTCGCGCGGCAGTACTACATCCACACGGCGCGGCTTCTCGAAGCCGGAGCGCCATGCGCCAAGGAAGCGGCCATTGCCAAGCTCGTCGCTTCAGAGATGGCAGAGAGGGTCTGCTCGGACGCGCTGCAGATCCACGGCGGCTATGGCTACCTCAAGGATTTTCCAGTCGAGCGGTACTATCGCGACGTTCGCGTCTGCAAAATCTACGAAGGAACCAGCGATATCCAGAAACAAATCATCGCACGCAGCCTCTCGGCCTGACGTCCCCAAGAATTGACTTTGAGGAAATAGTTTTGACTATGGAGCCCTAGAATCGCGAATCGTTCTCGCATTCACCGGATATTCGGCATGATCTCATGAAGAACGCATCGACAGCAAGGCGCGGCCGCCATGCCTCTGCCTGGAAAAGCGTCGTCCTGAGCCGGGAACAGCAGTTCTCGCTCAAGCGGGGCGCGCTGCTTCGTGAGGCCGGCCGCGCGTTCAGCCTTCGTGGTTATCACAACACCTCGCTCGAGGATGTGGCGAAGACCTTGGACGTCACCAAGGCCGCGCTCTACTACTACGTCAAGAACAAGCAGGAAATTCTCTTCGAATGCCACATGATGTCGCTCGACTTCGGCGACGAGGCGATGAAGTACTGCGAAAGCGGCAAGACCGGACTAGAAAAAATCCTCCTGCTTATCGACAAATATGTCAGAACCATCACCAGCGAGATGGGCTCTTTCGCCGTGCTCGGCGAATACGACGCGCTGGAGCCGCAGAACAAGGCGATCATCAGCAAGCGTCGCGACAAGTTCGACCGCGGCTTCCGGAAACTGATTTCCGAAGGTATCGCTGACGGGACGGTACGCGCCGTCGATCCCAAGCTGACGGTGTTCTTCTTCATGGGGTCGATCAACTGGATGACGCGGTGGTTCACGCCGGAGGGGCCACGCACCGGCGAGCAGATCGCCCGCCAGCTCGTCGATCTGGTGGAGGGAGCTCTGCGGAGCCGCTGATCACGCCGCGATGAATCCAGCGACGCGCCAGAATGCGCGGTCTTCAGGAGCGCTGGGCGGGTTTCGCCCGGCTAGAGCAAAATCTGACCTATTTGAATCGGAAGGGATTGATCGGGATTAATCATATGTATCGACGCGGCCTGATGAGCATGAGACTCTCGCTGACGGGAGCCATGGCTGGCGCAAGCGCCCAGGAGCGCTTCCCGGAGCGCCCCCTGCGGCTGATGGTAGGCTTCGCCCCAGGCGGTCCGACCGACGTCGAAGGCCGCCGCTTCGCTGAGAAGCTCGGGGCCCGCTCGGCCCGCCGGTGGGTGGAAGACCGCACCAATGCGAACGGCTCGGGCGGTGCGATCGAGGTCGCGCAGGCGCAGTCCGACGGCTACACGCTGCCGCTCACCACATCTTCGGCGCCTGCGAACTTTCCGCAGATCGCGGCGTGGTTACGATCCGTTGAAGAATTTCAGCACTGTCGGCCTCGTCACCATTGCGTCGGTGGTCTTCGCTCCACGCGCAGCCTGCTCGGGATGGTCGCCCTGGTGCGCGCCAGCCCCGACAGCTTGAGGTTCGGTTCGGCCGGCGCCGGCCCCATCATACACTTCGGCACGAAACTCTTCCTGCGCCAGGCGAGCGGGCTGCAGCTCGTGCCGGCCCGGGGGTGCAGGACTGCATCGTCGGCCACATCCCGTGGTCGTGGACACCGTCGCACCGGTGGTCGAGCACCACTGGGTGGACGCCTGCGTATCCTCGCGATGCTGGCCGAGCAGCGCTCGGGGTCACCCTTGACCTCCGGACCGCGGCCGAGCACGGCGTGACCGGCACGGTACCGGAGAATCTGTACGGAC
Source organism: uncultured Bradyrhizobium sp. (assembly GCA_964609175.1). Taxonomy (GTDB): domain Bacteria; phylum Pseudomonadota; class Alphaproteobacteria; order Rhizobiales; family Xanthobacteraceae; genus Bradyrhizobium. The sequence continues at coordinate 101,930 of CAZSRR010000011.1, read as the reverse complement.
GTTGCAGCCAAGGGACTTCAGGGTTTCTCGCCGCCTGGCGCCCTACGCGAGCCTGAAGTTGGAAGCTGACGCGGTAGTCCTCGGCTCCGTTCTCCTGACACACCTGTCCGCCGGTCGCATGGCGTCGCAACGGTGTGTCAGACGGCCTTATCCGGGACCAGGTAGGGCAGGGTCAAACCTTCCGTCACCGTCTCGAACGCGACACGTACAGGCAGGCCGATGCGCAGATCCTCGGGCCGAGCCAGACGCAGCTGCGCGTTCATGCGCACGCCTTCCGTCAGGTCCACGGTGGCGAGGGTGTAGGGTAAATCATCGCGGAAGCCGGCATGGAAAGGGTGGTGTGTGACCGTCCAGCTATGCACCGCGCCGCGACCGGACGCTTCGATCCACTCCACCTCCATGGAATGGCAGACAGGACACATCGGCTGCGGGTAGTGCCGGATCCTGCCGCAGCTGCGGCACTTCTGCAGCAGCAGTTTGTGCTCGTTCAGCCCTTCCCAGTACGGGACGCTATGCGGCGTGGGCTCGGGTACAAGCTTACTGTATGTCTCGGTCGCGCTCATCATCCCCTCCGCATGATGGCGACGGAACCGTCGCCCATGTCGCCATAGCCGGTGACGAGACCGACCTCGGCTCCGGCCACCTGTGCCTTCCCGGCCTCGCCGCGAAGCTGGCGCACCAGCTCCGTGATGTGGTTCATCCCGACCATATGCGCCTGTGAGAGCAGACCACCATGCGTGTTCACCGGGAGTTTTCCGCCGAGGCGGATGGCGCCGCTTTCCACGAAGGGGCCGCCTTCCCCCTTCTTGCAGAATCCGAGATCCTCCAATTGGCAGAGCACGATGTAGGTAAAGCAATCGTAGACCTCCGCGACGTCGATGTCGGCGTGGGTCACGCCAGCCATGTCGAAAGCACGCGCCGCCGCCTTGGCGAGGCCGAGGCGCGTTATATCCGGTCGTTGTGTGATCACGCTCGGCGAGTCGGGATGCCCTTCGGCGATGCCCATAACCATGACCGGCGTCCTGCGCAGACCGCGGGCGCGCTCAATGCCGCTGACGACGATGGCGCAGGCACCGTCGCTCTCCAGGCTGCAATCCAGCAGCCGGAGCGGATCGGAGATCATACGCGAGGCTTGGTGGTCCTCGATAGAAATTGGTTTCGTCATGATCGCTTTGCCATTGAGGATAGCGTTAGCGCGCGTCGACACGGCGATCTCGCCGAGCTGACGGCTAGTCGTGCCATAGAGCTCCATGTGCCGCCGTGCCATCGGCGCATAAAGCTGCGCCGGCGCGATGGCTCCGAGCGGCATCTCGAACTCCCCCACCAGCCGGAACTGCGGTATCTGTTGCACCCGGGCGCCGATGCGACCCTGGGAGGCGCCATTCCGACCTACCGGTATCAGCACATGATTGCAGATCCCGGCTGTGATGGCGGCAGTCGCGCATTGGACCGCGGCCACACAGCTTGCGCCGCCTAGCGGCGTAGTGGCGGAGAAGCGAAGATCATCGATTCCGAAATTGGTGACGAACTCCTCGGCAACGACAGCGTTTCCGTAAGGTATCACTCCATCGATATCAGAAGGGCGGAGCCCCGCGTCCTCGATCGCCCGAAGCGACGCTTCGAGCTGCAACGATAGGACGCTGCGGCCCGACTCGCGGGAATAGACGGTCTCGCCTATCCCGGTGATCGCCGCTTTCTCCCGCATTGACATGTGATCTTCCTCTCCTGTTCCTCTGTCGCGCTCAGGTTCCGATCCAGCCCTGCGCCACCGCCGCGTCGTGCCGGCACCGCTCGGAAGTGCCCAGCACCTGCCGGTCGAAGGTGATGCGCTTGAACTGGAAATGCAGGCCGAGCAGGTCGGTGAAGCCCATGCCGCCATGAACCTCGGTGGCCAGCCGGGCTACCTCGCGGGTGACCTCTGCCAGGTGCGCCTTGGCGTGGTTCGCCGCCATCGCGGCTTCCTCCAGGATCGCATCCTGCGCATAAGCCGCGTACCACACCATAGCGCGGCACGGCTCGAGCATCGTCGCCATGTCCGCGCACATGTATTTAACTCCCTGGAAGCTGCCGATGATCCGGCCAAACTGAACGCGCTCCTTAGCGTAGGCGACGGCACGATCGAGCATGGCCTGCGCCGCGCCTAGCATGTCGGCCGCCAACATCACCCGCCCCACATCGCGGACGCGCGCCGCCACCGCTAGCGGAGCATTTGACGCCTCCAGCACTTCAATGACTGGCGTCTCCGCAAGGTCGAGGTCCACCAGCGGCCGCGTGCGATCGACGCTGCGACGCAGTGTGGCCGTGACGCCCGCTGTGTTGGCGTCGAGCAGCGCGGCGCGGCCATCTGCCAAGTAAACCAAGAAATGCGTCGCGGCGCCGCCATCCAACAGTCCATCCACCGCGCCGGAAAGCCGTCCGCCCCGGAGCCTGAGCGCAGCTCGACCGGTTTGCCCCGACATCCCGCCGAGGCCAACGCCAATCCGCATCTCGCCAGCGGCAATCCGGGGGATCCAGATCCGTCTCTGCACATCATCAGCGGCGGCTTGGAACGCCCGGACTGCCATCACCTGGGAGGCCGCGAAGGGCGTTGGAGCGGCGTGGAAACCCAACGCCTCAGCAACCAGCGCCGCGTCGAGAAGGCCGAGCCCGGCACCGCCAAATTCCTCTGGTACCAGCATTGCATGCAGGCCGAGTTCGCCAAGCCCGTTCCACAGTTCTGCATCGAACCCGTTGCCAGGCTCGGCCAGCCGGCGCAGAACTTCGAGGGGCAGCCGCGCTGACAGGAAGCCCCTGAGAGAATGGTCAAACAGCTTCTGACCGTCGGTCAGTGCGAAACGCATGTTCAGCCCCCCACTTTCGGTTCGCGCGGCAAGCCAAGCCCTCGCTCTCCGATGATGTTCTTCTGGATGTTCGAGGAACCGCCACCGATAATCAATCCGATGTCATACATGTAGTCGATGTGCCAAGTCGTGGCCGGATCATCTTCGGCGGCCTCACCTTGAGGCTCATAGGCGAGCCCGGCGGAACCGAGCACGTCGATAGCCAGGGAGGTGAGGCGGTTCGCAAGCATGGTGCCGTGATACTTCACGATCAGATTTCCGAGTCCTGAATCGATCCCCTCCGCCTGATCGCTCAACAGACGCAGATTGTGGTGGCGGGCCGCCATCACCTCGCCTTGCAGCCGCAACAGCCTGTCGCGCCATTCCGCGCTATCTAAGAGGCGGGTACCGTCCGATTGCGGTTCCTGCATCATCCGGCGAATAGCCTCAAGCCGATGCTGCAGCTTGTTCGCGTCGCCGAGAAGCAGTCGCTCGTATTTCAAAGTGATGTTGGCAACCTTCCAACCATCGCCGCGTCCCATCACGATCTGATCCACTGGCACGCGAACGTCGGTAAGGAAGGTCTCGTTGAACTCCGCCCTTCCCGTCATGGTGCGCAGCGGTCGAACTTCGATCCCCGGCGTGTTCATCGGAACCAGAAGGTAAGACAGACCCCCGTGCTTGGACTTGTCAGGCTCCGTCCGACAAAGCAGGAACATCATGTCGGCATAGTGGGCCGAGCTTGTCCAGATCTTCTGGCCGTTGATGACAAACTGTCCGTCCTGCACCGCGGCACGCGTGCGCGCGGCGGCGAGATCCGAGCCGGACCCAGGCTCCGAGTAGCCCTGGCACCAGATCACCTCCCCCCGGATGGTCGGACCAATCCAACGCCGCTTTTGCTCTTCCGTGCCGACCTCCAGCAGCGTTGGCACGAGCATGCTGATACCCTGATTGTGAATGCCCGGCGAAACGCCGCTTCGGCTGAACGCGTCTGCGATGATCGCCAGCTCAATGACATCACGAGGAGCGCCGAAGCCGCCATATTCACATGGGATGTTTCGGCCGAAATAACCGGACTCGAGCAGCTGCGCCTGCCACTCCAGAACCTTCCTGTCGGGCCGCTTGCGCCCGCCGCCAGGCCGGGGCGCGCGGTCGCGGTGCCGGGCGATGAAGGCATTCACTTCATCGCGTAGTGCCCGATGCTTTTCGGTCAGCGTCAAATCCATGGACGTCCTCACTGTTCGAGCCTCTTGTTGGGCCGCTGTAATCGAATACTCTGCCGCGCGCTGCCATGGTGACTACGCTTACGTAGTTGACCTTGCCCCTCGAAGCACGCCCGCTGGGATGTTTTTGGGCAATATAAGCTTCACGTGCCGGCATGGGGCTTTCGTATCCGCGCGCTCTTGCCGGATCCGCTCGACACCAGAAACTCTCCAGCGCCATATCCCGCTTCGATGGGAATACGGAGAAGCCGCCCGCTCTCCGTCGTGCTGACTTCCGGCCGGACGGTAACCACCTGAGATGCCCGAGCGGCGTCAAGTGCTTCGGCCACTGTTCGGTGTTGTCCGACCTTTTCCAGGTTCAATCGCGTTGGAAACAGAACCGTGCGGCGGCCTGCATCGGCGTCTTCGCACACCTGACCTGGTGTCACCCACACAGAGTCGACCGACTCCCTACCATCGTGACGCAATAGGTGATCGAGCGGAGCCTCGGCTATAAAGAAGTGGGTATCGAACCGCTTGGGCATGTGCGGCGGCGTTATCCAATGTGCAAAATGCACGAGCCGGTCAAACGCGACAATCAGGCTTTCCGACTCGATCATTTCAGGAAAACTGAGACGGCCTGCCTCGATTGCCTGCCGATAGGTGGCTCCCAACGCCTCGGCTCGGGCGCCGTCCACCAGCGGCCCACCATTGGCCGTTCGAGCGAAGAGCACGCCACATTCCTCAAAAGCTTCTCGTGCCGCGGCCGCCATCACGTGCAGCATCTCGTCATCAATATTTTCGACACCGTCCCCCATCGAGGATCGGCATCTCCGGCGCTCGCGGAGCCGCCGGGAAACACCAAGGCTCCTGATGCGAACTCAATCTCGTGATTGCGAACCACCATGAATACTTCAAGGCCGTCCACGCCGTCACGAGCAAGCATCAGCGTCGCGGCAGTGCGCGGCATTACAGGTTCGGTCACGAGCGCACCTCCGCGTTGAACGAATTCGATTTGATGAGGTCAGCCATGGTGAACCTCCAGTGGAGCCTGATCGGCGAGGGTGGCGGATAATCTTTCAACCGCCTCGACATAGTCTTTCATGAAGTTGTACATCACCGATCTAACGGACTGTTCCGTATTCATCAGGCCCACGCACTGGCCAACAAAGTAGGCAGCGATCTGCTTGGCGCCTTCGTGACCTGCTTCTGCGAGCTTGTCCACCTTGGCCATCGCCGGGCGCGTAAGGATCCCTTGCAAAGGCATCGGCAGGGGATCGGGAGCCCCCTTGGCGCCCCATGCGTCCGACCAAGCGGATTGCAACTGCCGGGTCGGCTTGCCGGTCCTGCTGCGGGAACGCACCGTGTTGGCGGAGGACGCTTTCAGCATCTTCTCCTTGACGGTCGGCGTCGTTTCGGCCTCCTTCGTCGTGAGCCACACCGACCCACACCAAACGCCGGCTGCACCCATCGCCATGCATGCGGCCATCTGGCGGCCGGTGGCAATGCCGCCCGCCGCCAGCACGTCGATGTTGTCGTAGGCCTGCACCGCCTGGATCACTTCAGGGACCAGCACCATCGTCGAGATCTCGCCGCAATGGCCACCCGCTTCACCGCCCGCGGCGACCAGGACATCGACTCCCGCCTGTGCATGCTTGACGGCGTGGCGCCTGGATCCGGTCAAGGCGCCGACGAGGATACCCCGCGAATGCGCCTCCGAAATGATGGACGCGGGGGGGACGCCGAGCGCATTGACGAACATCTTGATCGGATACTGGAACGCGATTTCCAGCATCTTGGCGGCGCCGCTCGCGCGCATGAAGGACGAGTCACGATCGTCGTATTTGCCTGTCCAGACGTCGGAACTATCGATGCCGTGCCGTTCAAGCAGGTTCGCAACGAATCTGCGATGCTCTTCCGGGACGCTCCCCTGAAGCTCCGCGTCGTCCGAGTCCGAGTCCTTGCCTACCATGTTCTGGGGAATCAGCAGGTCGATGCCGAACGGCTTTCCGTTGACACGCTCGTTGATCCAGCTCAGCTCGACAGCCAGCTTATCCGGATTCAGGCCTACCGCTCCGAGGACGCCGACCCCCCCAGCATTCGTCACCTCGGCGACGACATCCCGACAATGCGAGAAGGCAAAAAGGGGGAATTCGATCCCAAGTTTCCTGCAGAGTCTCGAGTTCATCATTTCCTCACCCCGTCTGATTTCGTGTAATTGGCCGGCGCCCGTCTCAGCACATCTCCAGTTCCCGGTATCCTTCCGTCGCCACGGCGTTGGCCCTCGCGCGAAAGGCGGGCGCGCTTCCGCTGTAGCGTGCGATGACCCGCGTCTGCTTGCCTTCGACGTTCTGATTGATCCCGGTCATCCAACTATCGACGTCGTTCGAAAGCAGGCGTTCCCCCGCCTTGAGCACAAAGCTGGTCCAGTCCTCGACCGCCTCGGTCCGCGGTACGACATACGAGTAGCCATTCTGGCGCATAAACTGGATCAGGTTGGTGATCCAGAGGACGTTGTACTCGGCCGATCGCGGTATGTTGCCGAGAGCCGTGTGCGGACCGATGCACATGAACATGTTCGGGAAGTCGGCGACCTGGATTCCCAGGAATGTTTCGAGTGCGGCCCGCCATTTCTCTTTGAGCTTTGCTCCGCTCGCGCCGCGAATATCGATGCGATCAAAGCTTCCGGTAATGGCATCGAAGCCGGTGGCGTAAACGATCATGTCGAAGGCCAAGTCGCGGTCCGCGAGCTCCAGGCCGGTCGGCGTGATACGCCGGATCGGATTCTCGAGAATGCTGACCAGTTCGACATTCGATTGGTTGAACACCTCGTAGTAGCCGGATTCCTGGGGAACCCGCCGTGTTCCGAACCCGTGATCCTTCGGGATCAGCAGATCGGCAACCTTCGGGTCATGCACCCGTTCGCGAATCTTGCGAGCGACGAATCTCGATACCTCGTCGTTGGCGGCACGATCCGTCATCATGTCCTTGAAGCCGCCGACCCACATGGAAAAACCGGGAGCCCGGTATTGTTTTTCCCAGAACGCCTCTCGTTCATCAGGCGGTAGATCGAAGGTCCGGCGACCATCTGGGGTGTGCAGGAATCCAGCCGAGGTCTGTTCGCAGAGCTGGAACATCTCAGGGTACCACGCGCGCAGCCGCTTCATTTCGTTCTTGGAAATTGGGCGGTTGTGCAACGGCTTGCACCAGTTCGGGCGGCGCTGGAACACCGTGAGGGATTTCGCCGTCTTGGCGATCTCCGTTATGACCTGAACCCCACTCGCTCCGGTGCCGATCACGGCGACCCGCTTGTCCTCGAAAGTCACCGGATGTTTCGGCCACAAACCGGTATGATAAGCCTCGCCCGCGAAGCTTTCCCGTCCAGGGACTTTCGGAAGGGTCGGCGCGGAAAGCGGGCCGACCGCCGTTACGAGGAAGCGGCATGTGTGCCACGAACCGTCCTCCAGCCGGACAGTCCAGGAGCGGGAGTCATCGTGATAGTGGCACGCGGTCACCTTGCTCGCGAAGCTGATGCTGCGGCGGAGATCGAACTTATCGGCGACGTGATTCAGATATCGCTCGGTTTCCGGCTGTCCCGCAAAGTGTTCGCTCCAATCCCATTCGTCCAGCAGTTCCCGGCTGAAGGAATATGCGTAGGAGTAGCTTTCGCTGTCGAAACGCGCCCCTGGATAGCGGTTCCAGTACCATGTCCCGCCGACGCCGGTGCCCATCTCGAACAGCCGCACATTCATGCCGAGGCGATCGCGCAGGCAATGCAGCTGAAAAAGGCCGGATATGCCGGCGCCGATGATGATTGCGTCCCATTCCGGTACGGGCGCCGGATCTGCGCGACGCAACGTTTCAGATGTCTGGGTTTGCATTGATGCCGCTCCGGGGTCCGCGAGGTTGCGTTTGACGTGCGAATGGCCTAGCGGCGGAACCTGACCGTGGCCCGTCCGGGCGTCATGATCTCGCCGACCTCCGATTTGACGAACACCGAAATCTCCGCCTCGAGGTCGACAAGTCTGACCGCTTCTATCCTTCCTCCGGAGATCAGCGTTTCGCCGAGGTAGCTTGCTCGCCGGTTCGAATACTCGAACTCGATGAGGTCGCCATCGTCGCCCAGCCAGTTGATAACGGCTTGCGTGAGCCAGTCGCCTTGCAGCGGACCGTCCACCACGATCGCGGGATGCTTCTCCACTTCGGTGGTATAGCCGGCATCATAGTGGATGCGATGTGCGTTCCAGATCGCGGCATTATAGAGAAACAGGGATACGTTGGTCGGTGCATGACGACGCTCGGGCAGGCAATCGCCGACCTGGATGTCCTTGATACTTCGCATGGTAAGGTTCCTCAGCGAACAATGCGCGTTTGCACTTCCTCGGCCACCCGTTCTCCAGTTTCGGTTCGCACGTCAATTGTATAGACGAGGAAAATCAGGTCGCCCTTCGAGCCACGCTTTTCATACACATCCGAGAGGGTGCAAACAGCCACGAGGACGTCGTCTGGCTTTATCCGGCGGAAATAGCGGGTCTTCGCGCCACCGGCCATGACACGCTTCAGCGGCAGGTCAGGCAAGAGCGAGGTCGTGGCGATGCCGTCCGGCCCCAGTTCGTTCATGGGTACAAGCGGACGAAGCGCGCCGAACAGAAACATCGGCGGAGCCTCATCCCCGTCGAGGAATTTCTTAAGCCGCTGCTCCGTGGCGATCGAATACTTGATGATCTCGCGGCGGCTTACCTCGACCCGCGTAGGCGGATCTGACGCGCCGATCATACCGCGTACCTTGTCCGGTATCAGACCCGTATCCCGATCTCGCATACTGCCCGTCTCTTGCCGAAATTCTGGTACGATAGATTTCTGGTTCATCCACGGCACCGTTCTCTATCCAAGCCGCAACAATCTGACGCTTTCGGAAAGCCGTCCCGCCGCAGATAGCATTGCGCGGCTGAGCGACCCGAGAGCATCGTCGCCGAGGTCATACGAATGCCCCGCGGCCGTCAGGATCAGCAGCAGCTCCCATGAGGGGGACAGAACAGGCACCGAGACCTGCGTGATGCCTTGGAACATGGTTCCGCGATCCACCGCGAAACCCGATTGCTTCGCGTCCTTCACCCGCGCTACGAACTCGGAAAAGGAAGGCTTTCGGTACCACCTGACCTGCGCCAGGAGCGCTTCGAGCTCCGGTTCGGCGCTGTCTCCGAGTGCAGCCATGATCACGCCCGATGCGCCCGCCGGGCCGGGATATTGGCGCCCGACCATCACGTATAGATCATTGCGAAACGCGGTGCCGACCCAATCCAACAGCAGCAGCGAGGAGCGGCCCAGAACCTTGGACAGGTACACCGACACGCCGTGTGCGTCGGAAAGCGCATGCATCAGCGGGCGCGCCAAGTCTATCAGCCCACTGCGCTGCAACACCCCGTACGCGAATTCGAGAATGTGCAGGCTCATCGAGTAGCAGCGCGTCGCCTCGTCATAGCTGACAAAGCCCTCGGCTTGGAGCGTGCGCAGGATGTTGTAGGCGGTGCCGCGATGCAGGCCTGCGGCGCGGGCGACCTCGCTCGCGTTCAAGGGCCGTTCCGAGGCATGCAGCGCACGAAGGACATTTGCCGCCGCGACGATCGCGCCGACAGGCTTGCCGGGCGTTCCCGTGGTCCTGCCGGCCGCCAGTCCCCGGCGCATCGCACCGGTCGGCTCGCCTTCGAGGTCTTTCGCTTGCAGCTCCCGGTCCATAGCTCCGACCTACCAAGCGTGTTGACGCATGCCAACGTTCATGATACGCGCCCCTCCTGTCGGCGCAATAGAAATCGTGCGTCTTCTATTGAAGACACATCGAGGAACGATATGCCCTTAGAAGATCCGCAGAACCAGGCATTGCTCGACAAAGGCGCCGCTGTACCCGCTGCGCACACCCTGCGGGTCGACGTGGCGCGCGCAGTACGAGGCCCGGATTGCTTTGATGGCGCCGCTGGCTGCGGTCGCCGACATGTGCGAGCGGACGATCGACGGACCGGGCGGGCCGTTGCGACTACGCATCTATAAGCCACTCGGGACCGGCCCCTTTCCGCTGCTCGTGTTTTTTCACGGCAGCGGCTTCGTGCTGTGCAGCCTCGACACGCATGACGGCATGTGTCGCAATCTGTGCGCCGGAACGGCGTGTGTCGTCGTGTCGGTCGATTACCGGCTGGCCCCCGAGCACAAATTTCCCGCCGGAATCAGAGGATTGCCTGCGCGCTGTCCGCTGGGCGGCGGCCCAAGCCTCCGAACTCGGCGCCGACCCAACGCGTCGCCGTCGCGGGCGATAGCGCCGACGGCAACATGGCCGCGGTTGCCGCAGGATCGTCTGGTTGACGTACCGGAACATGGGAGGAGCGCCGAAGGCGTGTACCGTCCGTAGTATTTCTTTCGATGTAAAGCGCCAGACAACACCAACAGATTTGCAGCCCGAATGCCTGATGAATTTGCAATTTTCGACTTCGTCTTGAACAAGCACGGCCGGACCTGGAGGTGGCGCGTGTGCAGGGCAAAAGGCGATGTCGTCATGCAGGGTTCGGAAAGAAGCCGATCCGCTGCCAAATACAGTGCCGACAGAGCGCTCTTCCTGCTGCTCTTGTCTGCTCCCTACCAATCGATCCAGCCGAAGTCCCGACCGGTGCAATGCACTCAACGGCGACCGCCTGGGGGCCGCGCGGCATGACCGCTGGGCAGGATCACCCAGAGCCATCCCAGCGACGCCGGTCGGCCTCAATGCGCCGCGTCGAGCGCCTTTTCGCAAGTCGTCCGTTAAAAAACCGATTTGAGCGGTGAGCGGTCGCTGGCGGCGGCGATGAGGGTGGTCAGGATCAGGCGCCAAAGATCCTCCAGCCAGGCGAGGATGCGGCAGAAGTTGTGGCCGACGGCGGAGAGGATGACGTTGGCGGCATCGCCTGCGCGGCCTTTGAGGTAGCAGCGGCCGAGGTGACCATCGGCCTTCAGGTGTCCGATGATGGGTTCGATGGCAGAGCGGCGGCGCAGCTCGCGCTTGATGATGCCGAAGACGCCGCGCTTCTGGCCAGAGATGAAGACGCGGCGGGGATTTTGTGCGTCGTGGCCGCGGTATCCCTTGTCGACATAGGCCCGCTCGATCGCGCAGCCGGTGAGTGTCTCGGTGCGGTCGATGACGTCCCGCAAGGTGTGAGCCCCTTGATTGCCGCGTGCAGCAGCTTGGCATCGGTCGGGAAGGTGACGGCCTTCGGCTGCACGGTGATATCGACCGTGACCCGCTTGAGGTCTTGGCTGCGTGATGCGCCGGCCTCGTCATTGATTTACCGGCCAAGCCGGGCCAGCCGGCACGGAAAGCCGTGTTGGCGTTGCGAACGCGGCAAATCAGCCTGCTGCGGCCAAGGCGCAAATGCCCAGGCGAAGAGGCCAAACTGCCGAAGGAGATCACGCTCACTCTGGTGGAGGCGCGCGAGGTCGATCCTCCTGCAAACGTCCCGCCGGTGCATTGGCGACTGCTGACGACGCATCGCGTGACAACGCTCGCAGATGCGCGCCAGATCACGCACCTGTACCGCCAGCGCTGGACAATCGAGCAACTGTTCCGCCTCATGAAGACCAAGGGCTTCAATATCGAAGCCGTGCGCGTGGTCGAGGGCGGCCCATTCGAGAACTTGACTGCAGCAACGCTCGTCGCAGCGATCCAAGTCTTGCAGATGGTCCGAGAACGCGACGGAGCAGCAGGCCGTTCGCTCGAAGACGTGTTCGATCCCGAGGACCGTCCAGCTCTGGAGGCCATTTGCCGAACTCTCGAGGGCAAAACTGATCGGCAAAAGAACCCGCACCCCACGGAATCGCTTGCCTACGCGACATGGGTCTGTGCTCGCCTCGGCGGCTGGACTGGAACCGTCCGTCTCTCTCGAACGTTTCCGACTGTCCGATCGCCGCGAAGAAGCTACGCCAGTGTTTATCCGTGTACACGAGCGTGCAGATATACCCATCAAGCGTTCGATGAGGGCGCCGGTTGTGCGCGAGGCTGCGCTGATAGCCGGCTTCGGCGATCGCGGGCTCGAACAGCGAGCCCGCGAGATGCTCGCCAAGAACGATGGTCAGCAGGTTTTCGAACATCGGCACGTCGACGCGTTGGCCTTCGCCACTGACGTCGCGATGGCGAAGGGCGGCCATCGCGGCGAAAGCGACCTGTAGACCGACAATTCGATCGGCGAGGATGACGGGCGCATAGCGCGGCTCTGCCGATCCCGCCTTGAGGGACAGCCAGGGAATCCCTGACATTCGCTGGATCAGGTCGTCATAGGCGGGGCGCGCTCTATAGGGCCCACGCTGGCTGAATCCGAGCGCGCCGACATAGACGAGCCTCGGATTTACGGCGCGAAGATCCTCGTATCCGACCCCAAGCCGCGCCATGGCTTGCGGGCGGATGTTGTAAAGGAGGACGTCTGTCTGTTTCGCAAGACGAAGCAGCGGCTCGCGACCTTCCGGCGTCTTGAGGTCGATCACGATCGAGCGCTTGCTGCGATTGGTCGACAGGAATAAATGTCCCATGCCCGGTCTCTTCATGGGGCCGGACAATCGCATCACGTCGCCGTCGGGTGGCTCAACCTTGATGACGTCTGCGCCATAGTCCCCCATCAACTGACAGGCGTAAGGCCCCATCACGACCGTCGTCAGGTCAAGAACGCGAATGCCCTGCAGCGGCCCGGCCATATTAGGCGGCCTTCTCTCTCAACATCTCTCGCGCGATTATCAATTGCTGAATCTGGCTCGTGCCTTCGTAGATGCGCAACAGGCGAGCGTCCCGGAACAGCCGTTCAATCGGATATTCCTTGATGTAGCCATAGCCGCCATGAATTTGCATGACGCGATCGGCAATCCGGCCGAGTGCTTCCGTCGTGAAATACTTGCAGCAGGCGGTTTCCTTGGTGACGCCTCGCCCCTCGTCGCGCATGCGCGCGACGCGCTCCACCATGGAGCGGGACGCAAGCGCCTCCGCTTCGCAGTCCGCGAGCATGCCCTGGATGAGCTGGAAATTCGCAATTGGATTCCCGAACTGTACGCGCTGCGAGGCGTAACGCACACCCTCGTCGATGATACGTTCACTCAAACCCGTCGCGACGGCCGACATGTGGAGTCGCGCATGGTCGAGCGACTTCATGGCCGTCTTGAAGCCGACGCCTTCCTGGCCCCCCAGAAGTGATGCGGCCGGTACACGGCAGTTCTCGAAGATGACGTCAGCCGTGTGCGCGCCGCGAAATCCCATCTTCTTGTTGCGTGGCCCGATCGTGATCCCGGGCGTATCTCGCTCCACGAGAAATGCGGAGATCCCAGATGTCTTCTGCTCCTTTGAAGCGGTCCGCGCAAACACGGTGAAGATGCCGGCGTGCGGCGAATTGGTCGTGAACCGCTTCGTGCCGTTGATGACGTATCCGTCGCCATCCCGCGTTGCCCGGGTCGTCAGCGAGGCCGCGTCCGAGCCCGCGCCGGGCTCGGTGAGACAGAAGGAGGCGACGAGATCGCCGGCTGCGATACGCGGAAGATATTGTCTGCGCTGCTCCTCGGTTCCATCGATGATAATGCCCAGAGTGCCGACGCCGTTGCTGGTGCCGAAATACGAGCGAAACACGGGCGAGGCGTAGCCGATCTCAGCGACGACGCTGACCTCCTCGAACATCGACAGACCGAGCCCTCCGTAATTCTCGGGAATCGTCATGCCGAAGTAGCCGAATTGCCTGAGACGGGCGACGATGTGGTCGGGGATTTCGTCGTGCTCCTCGACCCATTCCTCCGCTGGAATCAATTCCTCGCGCACCAGGCGCCTCGTCTGCCCCACCATCGATCGGAGAGTTTCCGCGTCAGCCATCTAGCTTTCCTCTTTTTCTGAGCGTCTTCGCCGCGGCATCCAGATAGTGCTGATGCAGAATCTTGAGGTGCTGCTCCATCTCGCTGACGGCACGTTCTGCGTTTCCGCCGCGCATATGCTTCATGAAGCACTTGCGGGATTGAATGACATCGCCGCCCATGACGGACCCGAATTTAGCGATGAAGTCGCCCAAAATGCTCATCAACGACCTCATCATCATGATGAGGATCGGATTGCCGGTCAGTTCAGCGAGCAAAATATGAAACTGGACGTTGATCTGCGTCTTCAGCGCGGAGTTTCCAGCGAGCGTTTGACGTTCGGCCTCGTCGATATTGGCATCAAGCACCGCGAATCCGGAATCGTCTGCAACCTCGTGGGCAACCCTGATCACGGCCGATTCGATCGCCAAGCGCGCTTCCGTTAGTTGCGTCAGATCAACCCCGCCAACGGCGACCATCCCCTGCATGATTTTGGTCAGCGGTTGGGGGCCACCGTTTGCGACGAATGCGCCTCCGGCAGCGCCTTTCCGCAACTCGATCTGGCCGAGGGACTCAAGTGAACGCAGAGCCTCCCGTACCACGTGCCGACTGACAGCAAAGGTCGAAGCGAGGTCCCTTTCGTTGGGCAGTTTCTCGCCCGGCAACAGTCTTCCTGACCGGATTTGCTCGCCGATCTGGCGCGAAACCTCTTCGAAAAGGCGCATCGATTTGACGGTGGTGAAATTCATCATTGGCCCTATACCCCAATGATTGGGCCAATTCAAGCGGCGAGCGATGCATAAGGGAAAGTCGCGCGCTTCTCCACGGGATCGGGCCTGTTGCCTCTCGTGGTATCCGTCGCGAGTTGTAGGCAAAGCTGGTGCACCCTTTCACGTGCGCCAAGGTTTCCGACCCCCGTAGCCTGCTGACCGGCTCTGTATTCTCAGAACCCTGACGCCAGTCGTCACGGCACGGTTGTCATCCGGCACGCACCTTCCATCGCGTGAAGTCCGAACGGATGCCAGCCGAGGTCGGGACGAGCTACAGCCGCCATCAGGAGTTGCTAGACGAATTTGTCTGGGCGCTTCCGTTGTGTCCTTCTTGAGGACACGTGAGTTCTCCGAGGACGCTGCTTCTGGAAATTTTGCCGTCCTTAAGGACACAAACTCGGATGGCCTTGGATGATCAGGGGAACCGCGAAATGAAACCGACAACTTCGTGATGGCATGGATGTTGCTCATGCTTGGGCGGCAGCAGGGCCTCCGGGGCAATCATTGAATGTTGCATTGCGAGATTGGGATGAAATCGTACTTTACTCTCCACCGCCCTGCCAGCGCGCAGCGCTACCACAGCGAACGGATGTGGCGTGGGCGATTTCCACCGTCCGCTCACCGTCATGCGATCGAGCAGTCCTATGCGGTTGCGCTGCAGGATGTTTGCGAAGCGCAGACGTGGGGCGAACTCAAGCATTGGACGCGCACTGTTGCGGCAGATCTGCGCGAATACGGACGGATCGGCTACGGCCGAGTGATGATGTGGTTGTCCAACCGCGTCGAGAGGCGCCTCCAGAGCCTGATAGTCCGGGGCGACCGCGAGATCCATCCCTCGCGCTGGTTTCTTTCCCATTTTGTCGCGGCCATGCGAACCGCCAACGTGCGTGGCATATGCTTTGCTGTCTAGCAAAATAATGACTTCAGGAGGGGGCGTATTATGAAGAGTTGGTCGGTAATCGTTGGCGCTTTGATTCTAAGCTCGTCAGCTATGGCGGCGTTGGCTGATACCTACCCATCAAAGCCGATAAAGTTGATTATCCCATTTGCTGCAGGTGGTCCGACAGACGCGCTCGGGAGAACGTTCGCTAAGGATCTCGGGGAAGTGCTCGGACAAACAGTCGTAGTCGAAAACAGAACTGGCGCGGGCGGAAACATTGGAATGGACGCCGTCGCCAAGTCCCCTCCGGACGGCTACACGATCGGCCTCGGCACGAACGGACCGCTCGCCGGCAATGTCACTCTCTTCAAGTCGCTACCCTATGATCCGACCACGGCATTCGCCCCGATCACGCGCATCGCGTTCGTATCGAATCTGATCGCTGTGCATCCCGGTCTAGGTGTGAAAACGCTGAACGAACTGATCGGGCTGATTCGAAGAGAGCCCAATAAGTATAATTTCGCGCACGGAGGCGCAGGCACTACCCAGCATCTGGGCGGAGAGTTACTCAAGTCGATGGCGCAGCTACAGATGAGCGGTGTGGCTTATCGTGGCGAAGGGCCCGCGCTTAATGACACTATTTCGGGTCACGTCCCGATCATCTTTTCGAGTCTCGCGACCGGCATCCCCTTCGTGCAGTCGGGTCACCTCGTCGCGCTGGCGGTGACGTCGAAGGATCGCATTCCCGCTCTCGCTAACATTCCGACGGTCGCTGAAACTGGCCTGCCCGGGTATGTTGCAACAGCCTGGTACGCGCTCGTCGCGCCTGCCGGTACCCCACAGCAAATCGTTGAAAAGCTGAATTCCGCTTCTCGCAAGGCCATGCAGTTTCCAGGGACGACAAAGCTTCTCGATCAGGCCGGGGCGATTGCTGCCCCAACCGCACCCGGCGAGCTTAGCGAGTTCATCACGAGTGAAATCAGTAATTGGAAGCCGATCATTGAGATGTCTGGCGCCAAAGTCGACTGACGGGCCAGCAGGATTTCCGCGTGTCCACCATACTGTATTGCGAGATAGGGATGAAACCGTACCTAACCCTCCATCACCCTATGAACGCGCGGCACTGTTACCGCGAACAGATGTGACGCGGCGGCCGAGACACTAAGCGTCCGTTATGCCATGGACTTCCGCACAAGGCGGCGCAGCGGGAATGCGCCCTCGGCCCGGCGGCCAACGTTGCCGAGTGCATGCGCGCCTTCTACGCCGCTGGCGCACGGCATATCGTACTTGACTTGCTGGGTCCGTATGAGCTTCGCCAGGCGCAGATCGAGCGCGTCGCCGCCGAGGTTCTGCCACTGCTAACAGATCTGACAGGGACAGACAGGCTGGCCGCCGCTCGCGAAAAGCAGGAACTCGACTGAGCTATCGCGCGACCATCCGCGCCCACGGCCCCGCCCCTTCGCCCTGCGCCGCCACTCGGTTGGTCGGCACGAAGCGCCGCATGGTCCAGTACACTGTGGAGGCGCCTACCCCATCGCGCGGACGATCTCCTCCTCACCGGTCCCGCGTCGGCCGCCAGCAGGATCTGCGCGCTTGGCTCGGTTCGATGGTCCTCGGAACCCGACTGCCCCATCACACGACAGCCCGGCGTCGCATGAAGCATCACATTCCTCGTCTCGCATCAAGCCTGGCAATCCTTGAGTGGCGTCGCAACTCGTCAACTTCTCTTTGACGAGCCACTCGCAGCGGTCTGTTTCTCAGCGCACACTGTCCGCGACGTAGTATCAATCGCAGGGGATGTCCCAGGTTCTGTTGAATTTCTGAAGAGGTCGGCGTTGCCCACCTTGAGCCGGTAGGCTCGGGGTGCTGATTCCACGAAGGAGCGCAACGCCATGACGAGAGATATCACACCAACTGGTTGGCCGGCGACCGGAGCTGTGGACGAAGCGTTTGCGGAAGTTCGGGCGAGCTTCGATCGGTTCTGCCTTGCGGCGGGGATCGAGGCGCTCGGCACGATGATGGAGGCGGATGTCACGGCGGCCTGCGGGCCGCGGCACGGTCGCGACGCGGCGCGGCGGGCGCACCGTTGGGGCCGAACGCGGGGACGGATCGGCTTCCACGGTGGCAAGATCGAGGTCGAGCGCCCGCGGGTCCGGGGCGTGGACGGCCGCGAGGTCACGATCCCGAGCTGGGAAACGGCGGCGGAGGAGGACTGGCTCGGCCGCTAGGCGATGAACCTGATGCTGATCAATGTGTCGACGCGCCGGTCCGGCCGCGCTGTGCGGCTGCCCGATGGTGACGTGCCGGCACCGCCCGGATCGGGGATTTCGAAGTCGGCGGCCTCGCGGAGGTTCGTAGCGCTGTCGGCGGCGCGGCTGGCCGACTTCATGGCTGCCGATCTGTCCGCGCTCGACCTTCTGGTGGTCCAAATCGATGGGCTGCATCTCGGCGATGATCTCGTGCTGGTTGCCGCGATCGGGGTTGACGGCGAAGGTAACAAGCATCCGCTGGCGCTGTTGGAAGGGGCGACCGAGAATGCCGCAACGGTTCAGGCCCTGCTGGACAACCTGGTCTCGCGCGGGCTCGACCCGATGGTGCCAAGACTGTTCATCGCCGACGGCGCGAAGGCGTTGTCGAAGGTGATCTGCCGTACCTTCGTTCGGCCGCTGCGATCCAGCGCTGCCAGATCCACAAGGCGCGCAACATCATGGAACGCCTGCCGAGAGAGCATCATGCGGCCACCCGTCGGGTGCTGCGCCAGGCCTGGGAGCTCGATGACGCCGACAAGGCTGAAAAATTGATCCGCAATCTCGCGCGTCGAGTAGACCAGCAATGGCCCGGCGTAGCGGCCAGCATCCTCGAAGGCCTCGACGAAATCCTGACTGTCGTCCGGTTGAAGTTGCCGAAGGAGCTTCGTCGATCGCTCGCCTGTACCAACATCGCCGAGAACATGATGGGCACCATTCGCCGCGTCACGCGCAACGTCAAACGCTGGCGGGATGCCGGTATGGCCTTGCGATGGATCGCGGCCGGCATGATCGAGGCCAGCTTCCGACGACTGAAGGCGCATAAGCAATTGTCGGTTCCCTTTGCGGCTAAGCAAGGGGGGGGTCTGATGCCCGCCGAGAGAGCGCCGATGCGGAAGGTTCGAGAAGTTTTGAGACTGCGGCACGCCCTTGGCGTGAGCGAACGGCAGATCGCGGTCACCGTCGGCGTCAGCCGATCGACGGTTGGCGAGTATCTGCGGCGGGCTGCCGTGATCGGCATCACCTGGCCGGTGCCGGAAGGGATGGACGACGGCGACCTCGAGCGCCGGCTGTTCACGCCGCGGGCGTTCGAGGAGAAGCCGGCGCGGCCGTTGCCCGATTGGACGGCTGTGCACCGGGAGCTGAAGCGGCGTGGCGTGACGCTGCTCCTGCTGTGGAAGGAATATCGCGCCGAACATGCCGACGGCTATGGCTACAGCCGGTTCTACGATCTCTATCGGGAATGGTGTGAGACGATCTCGCCGACCATGCGGCAGGCGCACGGGCTGGGAGAGAAGCTGTTCGTCGACTTCGCGGGCGACACGGTGCCGGTGTTCGACGCCGCGACCGGCGTGCAGCGGCTGGCCCATGTCTTTGTCGCCGCACTTGGAGCATCCAACTTTGAGCGTCGAGGTTTCCACTACGCTGTGAAGCACTCGTAGCTTCGCTCGGCCTGGGTGGCGACCAACATCTCTTGGTCGCGCAGCGACTTGACGTATCGGCGTAGGCCGGTCCACGTCGGCTGCCCTTCTGTTGTGGATGTCCAGCCGTCGAGCCGGTGATTGGCGCGGCCGATGCGCTGCACCAGCCGCGAGGCGCCCTTGGGCGCGCCGACATTGATGACGAGATCGATGTCGCCCCAGTCGATGCCGAGATCGAGCGAGGAGGTGCAGACCACGCCCCGCAGTTTGCCGGCGGCCATGGCGTCCTCGACCTTGCGGCGCTGCGCGACGTCGAGCGAGCCGTGATGAAGCGCGATGGCGAGGCCATCGTCATTCATGCGCCAAAAGTCCCGGAACAGTATTTCGGCCCGACTGCGGGTGTTGACGAAGACGAGCATGGTCTTGTTGCGTTTTATCAACTCGTACATTTCACCCAAGGCGGGCCGCGCAGTGTGGCCGGCCCAGGGCAACCGCTCCCTGGTGTCGAGCATCTCCACGATCGGCGCTGCGGCGCCGCTGGCGACGACGATGTCGGCGGATGTCGGCTGGCCATTGACCTGCGGCATCAGGAAACGGGCGAGCTGTTCGGGCTCGGCGACGGTGGCGGACAAACCGATGACGCGCAGCTCCGGCGCGATCCGCCAGAGGCGCGCCAGCCCGAGCGAGAGCAAATCGCCGCGCTTGGAGGCGACCAGCGCATGCAACTCATTGAGCACGATGCGCTTGAGCGAGGAGAACAGATGGGGCCCGTCGTCGGAGGCAAGCAGCAGCGCCAGCTGTTCGGGCGTGGTCAGCAGAATATCCGGCGGATAACGACGCTGCCGCCGTGACACCGGCGTATCGCCGGTGCGGGTCTCGACCTTGATGGGCAGGCCCATCTCGGCGATCGGGGTTTCCGGGTTGCGCGCGATATCGACCGCGAGCGCTTTCAGCGGCGAGATGTAGAGGGTGTGCAGGCCACCAGTGCGCTTCACGCCGCGGCCGGTAGAAATGAAGCCCTTGCCATCTGCTGCCAAGGGCGAAGAAAGCTCCACCAATGTCGGCAAGAATCCCGCGAGCGTCTTGCCTGCGTCGGTCGGCGCGATCAATAGCGCCGAGCGGTTGTCGCGCGTTTTGCCAAGCAGCGCCAGCTGATGCTCGCGCGGCGAACCATTTTTGGAAGCGGTCCGGCAGCAGCGTAGCCGTCACCGAGGGCGCTGGAGGAGACCGGGAAGAGAGATCGGGCGAGGGCACGCGCCAAGAGGTAAGCCGTCTAAGGTGTTTGCTCCCAGACTTTGATGGCGCATCCTTGTCGGACGATTCGAAGGAAGCGCTATGGGACAAGTTTTACACGGCTGAGCCACCACGACGGAGGCAGTCCGTCGAGCAATACAAAATAGTCAAGAGAGCCTGAGAGCCCTCGCTAGCCCGGATGCGTTTCCGTGGCGAAGGCGAGCAATCCGCCGGTCGCGAGCACGACGAATTTTGCGGTGACCGTCTTGCCGTCCGATGTCGCGACCGTCCATGTGCTGGCGCGCTCGTCGAACTCGGCGCGCTCGACGCGGGTATCGAACTGGATGTCGGACCGCAGGTCGAAACGGTCGGCGACATGGTTGGCATAGGCCAAAATCTCCGGCTGCGGCGCATAGCGCTCGCTCCAGTCCCATTCCTGCTGCAGCTCTTCCGAGAAGGAATAGGAGTACTGCATGCTTTCGACGTCGCAGCGCGCGCCGGGATAGCGGTTCCAGTACCAGGTGCCGCCGACCCCGCTGCCCTGCTCGTATACCCGCGCCGTCATGCCGAGCCCGCGCAGCCGGTGCAGCATGTACATGCCGGCCAAGCCGGCGCCGACCACGACGACATCGTAGGCCCGGACCGGCTCTTGCTCCCTGGCCGACCTGGCGGCGGACATGGACATGACGTGCTTCTCCCCGAAATTTTCTCGATTTGACCGGCAACATTCTTCGCGCAGCGTCAAAGCGCAAGACACAAATCCGGCGGTCCGGGCTACGGAATTGCCGTGGCAGGCGGTCCGGGGCCTCTCCGGGCCGGTTGGCTTGCCGACACGGGATGGGCTAGCGTCCGAGCGGGTCAAGCCAATCATACCAACAACAAGGGACCTCCCGGGGAGATCGAAGGCCATGAACACCCTGCCCAAATCTATCATCATCGCCGACGATACGATGCGCGAAGGCCTGCAGATCGAGAGTGCGGCCATTTCCGTCGAGGCAAAGCTTCGCCTGCTCGACGCGCTCGGCGAAACCGGGGCAAAGGTGATCTCGATCGGCTCGTTCGCCCATCCCAAGTGGACGCCGCAGATGGCCTGCATCGACGAGATCGCCGAACGTTTCGTGCCGAAGCCCGGCGTGATCTACACCGCCGCGGTTTTCAATAAGCACGGCTTCGATCGGGCCGATCGTTATTTTCCGAAGCTCGACGTGCGGCGAAACCGCGGCCGGCACTCCAGCCATGTCGAGCTTTGCGACACCTTTGCCCGCCGCAACTACAATCGCGGACAGGCGCAGCAGATCGCCGCGCTGGACGAGACCGTCGCCGCCGCTCGCGCGGCAGGCGCCGAGAAGGCATCGATTTCGATCGGCAACCCGTTCGGCTCGAATTTCGAAGGGCCGTTTTCGCACGAGCAGCGCATGGCCCTGCTCGAGCTGATGATCGGCAAATGGGAGGCCGCCGGCATTCCCGTCACGCGCATCTCGCTGGTCGAAGCGATGGGCTGGAACCTGCCGCATCTGGTGCGGCAGACCATCCTCGCCATCAGGGAGCGCTGGCCTGCGGTCACCGACCTGCATCTGCATCTGCACAACCAGCGCGGTGCGACGATTGCCAGCTACTATGAAGGACTGATGCTCGGGGTTCGCGAGTTCGACACCAGCCTCGGCGGAATGGGCGGCTGTCCCTATTGCGGCAACGGCCGCGCAGCCGGTCACGTGCCGACCGAAGATTTCGTCGATCTCTGTCACGAGATGGGAATCGAGACCGGTTACGACCTCGGGAAGCTGATCGAAGCCGTGGCCATCGCCGAAGAAGTGGTCGGGCATCCGCTCTGGGGTCACGTCTCCAAGTCCGGGCCGCGCCCGCGCGGCAGCGAACTTTATCCGCGGGACATGCCCTTCGTGGAAACGCTGGAGGAAGCGGCGCATTTCCGCAAGGGCCCGGGCGTCTATGCCGGCCAGATCGCGCCCTGGAAGAAGGACGACGCCCTGTTGCGGGCGTAACGGCTGTTCAGGAGACAGCCCGGGGGAAATGATGGGAACTATCGAAACCAAGCTCGACCGCAGGTCCGAAACGTTTTCGCGCAATCGCACCGACATGCTCGAATCGCTGCAGACGGTCGAGGATCTGCTTGCCGAGGCGGCCCGCGGCGGCGGCGAGCAGGAGACGGCGCGGCTGCGCAACCGCGGAAAGATGCCACTGCGAGAGCGCATCTCCCTGGCGCTCGACCGGGATTCGCCATTCCTGGAAATCAGCCCGCTCGCGGCCTGGCGCTCCAACTTCAACGTCGGCTCCGGCTTCGTCGTCGGCATCGGCGTCATCTCCGGTGTCGAATGCGTCATTCTCGGCCACGATCCGTCCGTGCGCGCCGGTGCATTCAACCCGTTCAACTCCAAGAAATTGATGCGCGGGCTGGAAATCGCACGCACCAACCGGATGCCCTATGTTCAGTTCGTGGAATCGGCGGGTGCCGACCTGCGCGGCGAATCGGGAAAGGAAGACCCGGAGGCGACCATCCGGCGCGAGGTCGGACACTTCGCTGAATCCGGTCGCCTTTTCTACGAGATCACGGAACTGTCTAAGCTGCGCATCCCGACCGTTTCCATCGTGTTCGGGGCCTCCACCGCCGGCGGCGCCTACCAGCCGGGCATGAGCGACTACAACATCTTCATCCGCGGCCAGTCCAAGGTGTTTCTGGGCGGGCCGCCGCTGGTGAAGATGGCGACCGGTGAAGACGCCAACGAGGAAAGCCTCGGCGGCGCCGAAATGCACACGACCATCTCCGGGCTCGGCGACTACCTCGCCGAAGACGAGACCGACGGTATCCGCATCGCGCGCGAGGTGATCGCGCATCTGAACTGGCGCAAGCTTGGCCCGGGACCGACCCTGCCCCCCGACCCGCCCCTGTACGACGCCGAAGATCTGCTCGGCATCGTCGGGCGGGACCTGCGCCAGCCATTCGACATCCGCGAGGTGATCGCCCGCATCGTCGACGGATCGCGCTTCGAGGAGTTCAAGCCGCTCTACGGTCCTACGCTCGTCACCGGATGGGCGTCGATACACGGATTTCCGGTCGGGATCCTCGGCAACAACGGCGCGCTGCTGTCGGAATCATCGGAGAAAGCCGCGCAGTTCATCCAGCTCTGCAACCAGATCGACGTTCCCCTGCTCTTTCTTCACAACATCACCGGCTACATCGTCGGCACCGATTTCGAGCAGGGCGGCATCACCAAGGACGGCTCGAAGATGATCAACGCGGTCGCCAATTCGACCGTGCCCCATCTCACCGTGATCGTCGGCGCGTCCTACGGCGCCGGCAATTACGGCATGAGCGGCCGCGCCTACGGCACCCGCTTCACGTTCCTGTGGCCTACCGCCAAGATCGCCGTCATGGGCCCCAAGCAGATGGCCGGCGTGATGACCATCGTCCAGCGTGCCGCGGCACAACGGCGCGGAGAGAAATTCGACGAGGAAGCCAAC
Source organism: uncultured Bradyrhizobium sp. (assembly GCA_964609175.1). Lineage (GTDB taxonomy): Bacteria > Pseudomonadota > Alphaproteobacteria > Rhizobiales > Xanthobacteraceae > Bradyrhizobium. Next base: position 78,045 of record CAZSRR010000011.1, on the reverse strand, counting down.
GCCAAGCGCGTCGCGTCGGTGGAACATTGGGCGGAGGAACGCTCGAAGGGGCTGTTTGCGACCTCTCGCGTCTCCGATGACGGGATGATCGATCCGCGGGACACCCGCACGGTGCTCGGCATCGCGTTATCAGCCTGCCACAGCAACCACGTCGCGGGCACCAAGGAATTCGGCACATGGCGAATGTAACCCCGATCCGGCGCCTCCTGATCGCCAACCGGGGCGAGATCGCCCGGCGGATCATCCGCACCGCGCACGCCATGGGCATCGGCACGGTCGCGGTCTATTCCGAGAATGACGCGACCGCGCCGTTCGTCCGGGAAGCCGATACGGCCATCGCGATCGGAGGCCTTACCGCCGCCGAGAGCTATCTCGACGTGGGCAAGCTGATCGACGCGTGCAAGCGGAGCGGCGCCGATGCGGTGCATCCCGGCTACGGCTTTCTCTCGGAAAGCGCCGGTTTCGCCGAGGCCGTGACGGCTGCCGGCCTGATCTGGGTCGGCCCCTCGCCCAAGGCGATCCGCGCGATCGGCGACAAGCTGGCGGCCAAGCACCTGCTGAAGCCGCTTGGCGTTCCCTTGCTCGAGGCCTTCGAACTGCCGGAGAACGCCGACGCCTCCACTGCCGCGAAAAAGATCGGCTACCCGGTTCTGATCAAGGCGGCTGCCGGCGGCGGCGGCCGCGGCATGCGCATCGTCGAGAAGGCATCCGATCTCGCTCAGGCGATCGAAAGCGCAAGGCGCGAAGCCGCAGCCTCCTTCGGGGACGGCACGGTATTTCTCGAGCGCTGGCTCAGCAACGCCAGACATGTCGAGATCCAGATTCTCGGCGACAAGCACGGCAATCTCGTCCACCTGTTCGAACGCGAATGTTCGATCCAGCGCCGGCACCAGAAGATCGTCGAGGAAGCCCCCTCGCCTGCGGTCGATGCGACACTGCGCGAGCAGATGGGAAAAGCCGCCCTCGCTGCCGGCCGCGCCATCGGCTACGACTCCACCGGCACGGTGGAGTTCCTGGTCAGCGGCCGCGAGTTCTTCTTCCTGGAGGTCAATACCCGGCTGCAGGTCGAGCATCCCGTCACTGAGGCCGTGACCGGCCTCGATCTGGTGCGGGAACAACTGCGCGTGGCAGAAGGCGAAGCGCTCGGGTTCAGTCAACAGGACTTGCGAATTCAGGGCCACGCCATCGAGGTCCGGCTCTGCGCGGAGGACCCGGAGAAGAACTTCCTGCCGACGCCGGGCACGGTGCAGGTATGGGAGCCGCCGACCGGCGACGGCATCCGCACCGACTCCGGCATCGAAAGCGGCAGCGAGATCGGCATCGCTTTCGATCCGATGATGGCCAAGATCATCGCCTGGGCGCCGACGCGGCGCGAGGCCGCAGCGAAACTTGCGCGCGCGCTGGAAGCGACTCGTGTGCAGGGCATCGTTCACAATCGGGACTTTCTGGTCTCGTGCCTGCGCAGCGCAGAATTTCTTCGCGGCGAGACCGATACCGACTTCATTGCCAGGGTGAAGCCGAGCCCGACACGCGCCGTCGGCGAAAACGAACTGCATGCGGCTGCGATCGCGGCCGCCCTGCACGATCGCGGGTGCCGCCAGCGCAACATGCGGATCCTGAAGACCATTCCGGGCGGCTTCCGCAACTCGGTGATGCCGCCGGAACAGGTGAGCTACACGCTCAGGGACACAAGGCTGAACCTTACCTATCGGCCCGCGCGCGACGGCAGCTTCGCAGTGACCGTAGACGAGCATGCCTATCGTGTCGTTGAATTCAACGTCAACGAGCGTGGCATCGATCTGACGATCGATGGCCGGCGCTGTCGGCACTGCGTGCTCGTGGTGGACGACAAGCGCTTCGTCCATGGCCCCGCCGGCGACATCGAGTTGGTGGAACTGCCGCGCTTTCCGGCGTCCGAGCGGGCCGAGCAGCGCGGCGGCCTGAAGGCGCCGATGCCCGGAAAGGTCATGTCGGTCATGGTCGCGGAAGGCGACCTGGTCGAGCGCGGGCAAGCCTTGCTGGTGCTGGAAGCGATGAAGATGGAGCATCGCATCGACGCGCCATGGAACGGCACGGTCAAGACGCTCAACGTCACCGCCGGCGATCAGGTCGCCAATGGCGCCATCCTGGTGATCATGGAACAGGCGGAGTAGCCGGAACATGCCGACGACAGAAGCGACACTTTATGCAGTCGAGAGCGAGAGCGCGTGGATCACGCTCAATCGCCCGGAGAATCGCAACGCGCTGTCGCAGATTCTCGTGACGGAACTGCACGGTCACCTCGGCGCCGCCATCGCGGATCCGAATGTCCGCTGCGTCGTCATCACCGGCAACGGCCCCGCCTTCTGTGCGGGGGCCGATCTGAAGAACAGGAACCCGGGCGAGAATTCCGGACCGACCTTTCCCGATGTGCTCAAGCTCATCGTCGAAAGCCCCAAGCCGGTAATTGCGGCCATCAACGGCGCGGCATTTGCCGGCGGGCTGGGGATCGTCGGCGCTTGCGACATCGCCATTGCGGTGGCCGACGCCAAATTCAGCTTCTCGGAAGTGCGCATCGGCGTCATTCCGGCCATCATCGCCGTGGTTTGCGTGCCAAAGCTCGGGGCCCACAACGCGATGAAGCTGTTCGTCTCGGGCGAGCAGTTCACGGGTGCGCAGGCCGTCGGCCTTGGCCTCGTTCACCGCGCGGTTGCGAAGGAGCAATTGCGCGGAGCCGTCCAGGAAGAGATCGACATGATCCGCCTGGGCGCGCCGAAGGCGGTGGCCGAATGCAAGAAACTGGTGCGACGCGCAGCCGAGCCGAGGCCACTCGACGAGGCATTCCGGGAAATGGCGGAATGGAGCCGTCAGATGTTCACGGCCGCCGACGGCCAGGAAGGCATGGCGGCCTTCCGGGAAAAGCGAAAGCCGCACTGGGTGAAAAATTGAACAACGGCGGGGGAAACATGGGTGAGCTTGACGAATTCCGCCGCGAGGTGGAAGCTTGGCTGAAGCAGAACCGTCCGCCGGAGCCGGACTTCCTGCTGCCGGAATCCTTCATGGAAGTCGGCTCGGATGAGCAGTTCGAATATCTGCGCAACTGGCAGCGCAAGGTCTACGAAGCCGGCTATCTCGGCATGGCCTGGCCGCGCGAATATGGCGGCGGCGGCAAGCCGCAGGCCTATCAGAACATCGTCAATGCGGAGATGGCGCGGCAGAAGGTGCCGTTCGTCCCGAACACCATCGGCCTCAACTGGGCGGGTCCGCTCATCCTCGCGGTCGGCAGCGAGGAGGCAAAGCAGCGCTACATCAAGGGAATTCTCAACGCCGACGACATCTGGTGCCAGGGATTTTCCGAGCCGGACCAGGGATCGGACCTCGCCAATTGCCAGTTGTCGGCGCGGCGCGACGGCAACGAGTATGTGCTGAACGGCTCGAAGATCTGGACCAGCCTCGGCAGTTACGCCAGCTACATGATCCTGCTGGCGCGAACCAACCCGCAAAAGCCGCGCTATGAAGGCCTTTCGTTCTTCCTGGTCCCGATGAAAACCCCGGGCATCGAGCCGCGGCCGATCAAGAAGCTGACCGGGGAGTATGGCTTCACCCAGACATTCTTCACGGACGCGCGCATCCCGGCGGAGTGCCTGATGGGGAAGGAAGGCGACGGCTGGAAAATGGCCATGCTGACGCTGACGTTCGAGCGTGGCGTCACCGGCGGCCAGGCCGGCGGCCTCAGCCGCGTCTCGCCCGGCGTCGACGACGTGATTGCGCTCGCGCACCGGTCGCGTCGCGACGGCCGCCCGGCGCTGGACGACCCGCTGATACGCGACCAGCTCGTCCGCTTCATCATCGAAGACCAGGGCGACCGGCTTACCGCGAAGCGGGGTGAAATCGCCGCATTGTGCAGCGAGCGGCCGAACGCGATCGGGCTGTCCACGAAGCTGCGGGTCACCGAACATCGCCGGCGGCTGATGCAATTCGCGATCTCGCTGCAAGGAGCCAACGCTGTGCGCTTTGTCGGCGATACCGACGCGGTCGAGGGCGGCAAGTGGCAGCGCGCCTATTTCAATTCATTCTCGTCCACGATCGGCGGCGGAACCAGCCAGATCCAGGCCAATATCGTCGGCGAGCGCGTGCTGGGCTTGCCGAAGGACTGACGCCATGACCGCATTGAGCAACAGGATGACTTTCAGCGACGAGCAGGCATCGCTGCTCGATGTCGCCACGACCTTCTGCCGCGAGAAGTTCTCCATCGCCACCGTCCGCCGGCAGATTGCTTCGGAATCCGGATTCGACCGCGAGCTCTGGAACGAGATCGCCGGGCTTGGCTGGACCGGCGTCATGATACCGGAAGACTTTGGCGGCAGCGGCCTGTCGCTTGCGGAGGTCGTGGCCCTCGTCGAGCCGATGGGCCGGCACCTCGCCGCCACGCCGCTTGTATCGACCCAGTTGTTCGCCCGGGCCCTCTTGGCCGGCGGCAGCGAGCCGATCAAGCGCGCGTTCCTGCCGCAGCTTTGCAGCGGCGCCATCGGCACCGTCGCGCTGTTCGAAAGCGAGGGCGATTGGAACCTCGGTCACATCGAAGCCTCGGCCGTTCAAGAAGGCGACACAGTGCGGCTGAGCGGCAGGAAGACGCTGGTCTGCGATGCGGCGATCGCCGATTTCGTCCTCGTCTCCGTCAATCTTTCCGGTGCACCCGCGCTTGCCGTCGTCAAGGCGGCGGACCTCCCGAAGGAACGGCGCGAGCGCGAGCTCGTGATCGACGAAACCCGCCGTTGCTTCAGCCTGCGGCTTGATGGCATCAGCGTTCCGCTGGCGTCGCTGATGACCGGAGAGCACGCGCAGGCCGCGCTGAAGGCGATACGCGATGCAGCGCTCCTGCTTGCCGCCGCAGAGGCGGCTGGCGGAATTGCCGGCGTGCTCGATCTTACGGTCGAGTATCTCAACACCCGCATGGCGTTCGGACGCAAGATCGGCAGCTACCAGTCGCTGAAGCACGCCTGCTCGGAGATCCTGATCGGCCTCGAGCGAACCCGCTCGCACGTCTATCACGCCGCAACGCTGATCGCAGCCGGCGAGGATGCGGAGATTGCACTGCGGATGGCAAAGGTAGAAGCGGGAGACAGCATGGTGTTCGCCGGCGACAGGGCGGTCCAGTTTCATGGCGGCTTCGGTTTCACCTGGGATTGCGATGCCCAGCTTTACTTGCGCAGAGCGCTCTGGCTGCAAAATGCTTTCGGCGATGCAACGCACCACCGGCGCAGGCTGGCCGACCTGCTGTTGACCGCGGCATGAGCGCGCGGGCAAACCTTACTCCAGGCGAGGCGATCGATGGCCGCTAGTGGCTCCGAAACCAACGAAGACCGCATCCCCGTCATCGTCGGCGTGGGTGAAATCGTCGACCGGCCGAACGAGATTGCCGCAGGGCTGGAACCCCTCACGCTCCTAGGTGTGCAGTCCCGGATTCTAATGGTATCGATCCTGAGTCGTCAGGAGGAGGATGCCCGTGGGAAGTGTTCTTCGCGGCTGCGCCCGCGCGACGCCGTGTCTTCGAGCCGGGTTCCAGGCATGCAAGGAGAGCACCCGGGCCCTTGCCGCCCGCTACGGCCTGAACCCGAAGACGGTGAGGAAGTGGCGCAACCAGACCACGACGGCCGATGCGCCGATGGGGCCGAAGACGCCGACGAGCACGGTGCTGGCTCCGGCCGAGGAAGCCATCGTCGTGGCGTTCCGGCAGAAGACGCTGCTGCCGCTGGACGACATGCTGGGTTGGCTGAGGGACACCATCCCAAATCTCAGCCGCAGCGCCCTGCACCGCTGCCTTCAGCGGCACGGCATTTCCCGGCTGCCAGTCGAGGAGACCAAGGCACAGCGCAAGCGGTTCAAGACCTATGAGATCGGCTACGTCCACATCGACAGCTGCGAGCTGCGCCACGCCGACGGCAAGCTGGTGATGTTCCTGGGTATCGACCGGGTCTCGAAGTTCACCTACGTCGAGTTCCACAACAGCGCCGGGAAGATGGAGGGCTCAGCCGTCCTAAAGAATGTGGTCGAGGTGTTCCCCTACAAGATCCACACCGTGCTCACCAACAACAGCATGCCTTCGCAGACCTGCCCAAGAACCACGACGGCCCCAGCCGCCGCCGCCTGGGGCCGCTCGTCTTCGACCGCGTCTGCATCGCCAATGGCATCGAGCACCGGCTGACCAAGCTCTATCACCCTTGGACCAACGGCCAAGCCGAGCGCATGAACTGCACGATCAAGGACGCCACGGTCAAGGTCTACCACTACGACGACCTGCAAAGCCTGAAGGCCCATGTCCTGGCCTTCGTCACCGCCTACAACCTCGCCAAGCACCTGAAGGCCCTGCGGTGGCGAACGCCCTACCAGGTCATCTGCGAGGCCTGGACCAAAGACCGATCAATCTTCAGGATCAATCCGCACCACCTCATTCCGGGGCCACACACCAAGGCGACCTGCCGCCGGGACCGCCGAGCGCTCGACTGATGGTCTTTGCGGCGCTCGCCAGCGCCGGCCCCAGTTCATTATAGAGCTGATTCCTCGACATCAGATAGGCAGGGCCGCCGAAGGACAGCGCATAGGCAACCTCGCCGCCCGCCGCGAAGATCGGCGCGCCGCCCGCGTTGATGTCCTTGCGCCACTCGCCCATCGAAACGCAGAAGCCGCGTGCCGCGACGTCCCGCACGGCGACGTCGATCGATCGGCGGATCAGCGGCCACTCGTCGCCATGCTGGCGGCGGATCTCTTCCTGGATCCGATCGCGCTCGTCCTGGCCGATCGCCGCCAGATAGGCCTTGCCGATGGCTGTGATCGCCATCGGTATGCGCGAACCGGGCGCCAGCCGCAGCCCTGCGAGGCCATATCCCTCGCAGGTGTCGATGTTGAGCATCATCAGCTTGTCGCGCACGGCGAGCGCAATGTGAAGATTGTGGGCCGTTGCCAGATCCTGCATGAGAGGACGCGCGATCTTGTGAATGCTGACGTTGGACAGGGCTGCATCGCTGAGCGTGAGCATCCGCCCGCCCAGTTCGTAGGTGCCGAGACGACTGTCGTAACTCAGATAGCCGAGCTGTGTCAGCGTGTGGGTGATGCGCGAGATCGTCAGCTACGGGATATCGGTGCGTCGCGCCAGTTCCTGATTGCCGAGCGGACCTTCGCCAGCCCGAAACGCTCCGAGCACCTCCAATCCGCGCGCCAGCGCCGTCACGAACAGCCGGCCGCCCGGATCTTCCTGCGCCGTCTTACCGCCGGCCCGCGGCCGCCGCGTCGCGCGCTGCAGTTGCAGGTGGGCAAGCTTCTTCTCCGACAGATTCTGCGCCGAGCCGGCCGAACGCTGCTGTGCCTTGCCGACGCGAGCTTTCGTGCGGCCGGGCCGGCGGCGCTTTTCGACTTCCATTTCCCACCCGTTGCTTGAGCCAAGAATTGGTCGGTCTTAACAGCTGCCGGAATCGCCTCTCCGGCATACTGCGAAATTCATTTTCGCACATTGCCACGGGTACCCGTGCGTGGCAATGCGCGCCCGCGCGACGACCGTAATCGAAATCCACTCCACACAGAAGCACCGAGAACATGGCAATCGACCCTGCAAAACTGGCCTATCCCCGAGATCGAGCAAACCTACTCCGAACGGGACACGATGCTTTATGCACTCGGCCTCGGATGCGGCAGCGATCCTCTCGACGAAAATGAATTGCGTTACGTCTGCGAAGAAAAGCTGCAGGCGTTGCCGTCGATGGCCGTCGTGCTCGGCTATCCCGGCTTTTAGCTCGGCAATCCCGATACCGGCGTCGACTGGAAGAAGGTCCTGCATGGCGAACAGGCGGTCGAGGTGTTCGGCCCCCTGCCTGTGGCGGCGACGGTCGTCGGCCGCTCGCGTGTCACCGGCCTGTTCGACAAGGGCAAGGATAAGGGCGCCGTCATGGTGTCGGAACGCGACGTGGTCGAGAAATCGACCGGCAAGCTGATCGCTCGCCTGACCTCCACGACAATGCTGCGCGGCGACGGCGGCTTCGGCGGACCCGCAGGCCCGTTGCCGACACCTCACGCGCTGCCCGACCGTGCGCCGGATCAGGTTCTGTCCATCGCAACGCTGCCGCAGGCTGCCCTGATCTATCGTCTGTCGGGCGACTACAACCCCCTGCATGCCGATCCGGCGGTGGCCCGCGCCGGCGGCTTCGACAAGCCGATCCTGCACGGCCTTTGCACCTTCGGCGTGGTCTGTCGCGCGCTGGTGCGAATGGTCGCTGGCGGCGAGCCGGCGAACTTGCGCAAGATGCAGGTCCGCTTCAGTTCGCCCGTCTATCCCGGCGAGACCATCGTTACCGAGATTTGGAAAGAGGCTGCGGGTGTCGTCTCGTTCCGCGCCAAGGTCAGCGAGCGCAATCTCGTCGTCATCAACAACGGCCGCGCCGAGGTCGCCGCGCAATGAAGCTTGCGCGCATCGCCTCAATTCCGGATCGCGAAATTTGTTTTTGCGAAGTTTGACTTTTTGGACATGCGGTGACAGATCGACCCTGTCAGCCGCATCTGAATGCCGCCCGACATTGCAGTGCCGGTCGGTCGATCGAATGCAGACGCTAGAATAGGAGCTCGCCTCCCCGTCGCGCCGGTCAAGGCACGTTCGCGCGGAGGAAATGCGGGCCTCAATCAAGGGAGGATTTGCCGAATGGCCGAAGCAAGCCGCGCCAGACCGAAACCGACGCCGGAGACCCAGGATTTCTGGGACGGCACCAAGTCCGGCGAGTTGCGCCTGCAGCGCTGCGATGCCTGCGCGCACGTGTATTTTCCGCCTCGGCCGTTCTGCCCGTCCTGCGCCTGCCGCAAGGTCACCTCGTTCAAGGCGAGCGGCAACGGCAAGCTCTACAGCTACGTCATCAACCATCGGCCTGCCGCGCCCGGCTTCACCCCGCCCTATGCCATCGCGGTCGTCGAACTCGACGAAGGTCCGCGCATGATGAGCAATATCGTCGATTGCCCGCAGACGCCGGAGGCGCTCGAACTCGACATGCGGCTCGAAGTCGCCTTCGAGAAGCTCGACGACAAGATCACGCTTCCCATGTTCCGTCCGGCGAAGGGGTAAGCGATCATGCGCAGAAACCAGGTTGCCGTCGTCGGCGCAGCCGAGACCACCGAACTCGGCGTTATTCCCAACATGTCGCAGCTGCAACTGCATGCGGATGCGGCGCTCAATGCGATTGCCGATGCCGGGCTCAAGCTTTCCGACATCGACGGCTTCGCCACCGCGGTCGAAACACCGCAGCAGGTCTGCCACTATCTCGGCATCAAGCCGACCTGGGTGGACGGGACTTCCGTGGGCGGTTGCTCGTTCATGCTGCATGTCCGCCACGCGGCGGCCGCGATCGAGGCCGGTCTCTGCAAGACCGTGCTGATCACGCATGCCGAGAGCGGCAAGTCGATGATCGGCAAACTGCCGCGCTCGATTCCCGCCGACAGCCTGCAGGGCCAGTTCGAGGCGCCGTTCGGCGTCTACGGTCCGCCGAGCATGTTCCCGATCCCCGTGCTGCGCTTCATGAAGACACATGGCATCACCCATGAGCAACTCGCCATGGTCGCCGTCGTGCAGCGCGAATGGGCCGCAAAGAATCCGCGTTCGATGATGAAGGATCCCATCACGGTCGCAGACGTCCTGAATTCGCGGATGATCGCCTACCCCTTCCGTCTCCTGCAGTGCTGCCTCGTCACCGACGGCGGCGGCGCGCTGATCCTGACCTCGGCCGACCGTGCCAAGGATTTTCCGCGCAAGCCGGTCTATATCCTCGGCACCGGCGAGAGCGTCGAGACGCCGATGGTGAGCCAGATGGAGACCTTCAACTCCTCGCGCGCCTTCAAGGTCGCCGGCCCCCTCGCCTTCCAGGAGGCCGGCATCAAGCACAAGGACGTCGATCACCTCATGATCTACGACGCCTTCGCGCACCTGCCGCTCTACGGCCTCGGCGATCTCGGCTTCATGCCGTATGAGGAGACCGGCAAGTTCATCGCCGACGGCAACACGCGGCCCGGCGGCAAACTGCCGCTCAACACCAATGGCGGTGGCCTCTCCTACATGCACTCCGGCATGTACGGCATGTACGCGCTGCAGGAGAGTGTGCGGCAGATGCGCGGCATTGCGCCGGCGCAAGTCAAGGACGCCAAGATTTCGGTATGTCACGGCGTCGGCGGCATGTTCGCCGCATCGGGCACCATCATTTTCACGAACGAGCGCTAAACCTAAAGGGAGTCAGCTTCCGAGCCCTGCATCAAGCCTTACGAGAAGCGTGAATGTCGTAGGGCAGAGCCGGGGGGCCTCCCTTGGTAGATTAGGGGCGGTCCGGGTCCAATGCAAGACGCGTGGAACGAATGACATATCCGTGCGTTCGCGTGGCGCGCGGAGGGTAAGCCATCAATCGTACAACCATGTCAAACTGGCGTGACGGCTTGAACGGCTCCGCAATTTGACTGATTTATCGGGGGAGCGAGAGTTCACCAAGGGCTCCCCAGACTTGGGCCGCCGGCGACACGGCGGCCATTTTTTTGCACCGGTTCGGCGCCCGGCATGGATCGCTCCAGAGTCTGACCCGGTCACTGAAATCGACACGTATATGGCGAATGGGCGCGTGCAATTGATCACGTGAGGACGGCGACGAATGATGCCGTCCCCATGGGCATTGCCCTTCGATCTGGCTGCATGGAAGCGGCGCGCGGTAGAAACGATCTCAAAATTGAAGCGCGAGACCCGCCAGCGATACCGAAGCAGCGCCCCGAATACAACAGCTTTGGAGGACGCATGCTGAATTCGCGCAGCAAGATCGCAAGTTCGTCCCGTTCGACTTTCTACGAGACGATGATCCGAGGACTTGCAGCGGGGCTGCTTGGGCTTTCGGTCACGATGAGCGTACAGGCCTCGGAGAAACAATACGGCCCCGGCGCGAGCGACACCGAGATCAAGATCGGCAACACCATGCCGTACAGCGGTCCGCTGTCCGTCTACGGCATCATTGGACGCACCGAGGCCGCTTACTTCAAGAAGATCAACGATGAAGGCGGCATAAACGGCCGCAAGACCAATTTCATTTCCTACGATGACGCGTTCAGGCCTCCGAAGACCGTCGAACAGACGCGGAAGCTGGTCGAGAGCGACGAAGTTCTCCTGATCTTCAGCCCGACCGCAACCCAGTCCAGCGGCGCGGTCATGCCGTATCTGAATCGGCAGAAAGTCCCGCAGCTGTTCGTCGCCTCGGGCGCCTCCAAATTCTCCAACCCGAAGGAATTCCCGTGGACCATGGGCTGGATTCCGAGCTATCGCACCGAGGCGGCAATTTATGCCAGGCACATTCTGTCCCAAAATCGCGACGCAAAGATCGCGATCCTTTACCAGCGGGACGATTTCGGCCGCGATTACCTTGAGGGCTTGAAGCGTGGCCTCGGTGAAAAAGCCTCACAGATCGTCGGCGAGGCGGGCTACGAAACGACATCGCCGACGATCACCTCCGAGATCGTGAACCTCAAGACGACCGGGGCGGATGTCCTTGTTGTCGCGGCACTGGGGAAATTCACGAGCCAGACACTCAGGGCATTGGGCGACATACGGTGCTGAAGCCAGCCGGACCGGAGAACGCAAAAGGCGCAATTTCCGCGGCCTACCGCAAAGACCCCGAGGATCCGGCCTGGACCGACGATGCCGGAATGAAGGAATTCAAATCGTTCATCAGGTCCTCATGCAATGCGGAGACAACCTCACGCGCGAAAACGTGATGAAGGAAGCCGCCAATCTCCACGATCTCGAGCTTCGGCTGGTGCTGCCCGGAATCAAGGTCAACACCGGCCCGACCGATTATTCCCCCATCAAGCAGTTCAAGCTGATGAAGTTCGACGGTGAGCGCTGGCAGACTTTTGGAGATGCCCTGTCGGAGTGAGACGTTTCCGTGGAGGTGGCCGAATAGGCCGCCTCCGGCTCCTCATCCGGCGCCTAAACCATCCCGAGTACTTTGCGTGTCTCGTCGTCAATGGTCTTGGAATAGGGGGCAGCGCCAGTGAGGTCAAATATCCGGTCCTTGGCGGCGACGAAGTCCTCGATGGTTGCGACCTTGTCGACCCCCAGCACCGCGCCCTTCCCTTTCACCAGCTTGATGCGGGCGAAATATCCGGCGCCCGCCGCGATGATCTCGCCGGTGACGTCGCAGTCCTCGCTGCACATCCAGGCCACTGCCGGCGAGACCTGCCGCGGATCGAGCTTCTGCAGCATCTGCTCGGGCAGGATCCCCTCGGTCATACGCGTAGCCGCGACTGGAGATATACAGTTGACCTTGATGTTGTACTTAGCGCCTTCCATCATCAGATTGTGCATCAGCCCGACCATCCCAGTCTTGGCCGCACCGTAGTTGGACTGCCCGTAATTGCCGGCCAGTCCCGATCCGGAGGTCGTGAACACGATCCGCCCGTATTTCTGATCGATCATGTGCTGCCAGGCAGCCTTCGTGACGTAGACCGAGCCCAAAAGGTGCACTTTGATGACGTCATCGAAGTCATCGAGCTCCATCTTGGAAAATGTCTTGTCGCGCAGGATGCCGGCATTGTTCACGACGATGTCGAGCTTGCCGAACGTGTCAATGGCGGTCTTGACCATTCGCGCCGCGCCGGCTCGATCGGCCACGCTGTCGTAGTTTGCGATGGCCTCGCCGCCGGCCGATCGTATTTCTACCACCACCTTGTCGGCAACGGCATTGGAGCCGCCCTTGCCGTCAGTCGATGCGCCGGGATCGTTGACCACGACCTTGGCACCGCGGGAAGCAAGCAGTAGCGCGTGGCACCTGCCAAGCCCGGCGCCGGCGCCGGTCACTAGAGCAACACGGTTATCAAAACGTACGGCCACATCCATACTCCAGATTCGAAGAACGAAAATCCATCACCGCGGCGGCGCATCAGCCGATCATGCTATAGCCGCCGGAGACGGACAGCACCTGGCCCGTGATATAGCCGGCTGCCTTTGTGGATGACAAGAAGACCACGGCTCCCGCGATGTCCTCGGGACGTCCGATCTTCCGCAAAAGCAGTGATTTTGCGACCTTCTCGAGTTGGTCCACGGTGAATACGTCATCGATTTTCGACCACATGCTGGTGCCGCCGACATCCTCAGGATGCTTCGGAATAGTCACCCCGGGGCAGACCACGTTGCATCGAATACCGTACCGCCCGTTTTCCCGCGCCACGGACTTCATGAAGCTGTTGACCGCCGCCTTCATGCCGCCATAGACAGCCTCGCGTGGCTCACCCTGGCGGCCCGCATCCGAACTGATAGATACAATCGAGCCCGCGTTCTTCGGGATCATGATGTCGAGGGCCGTCTTCGTGCAATTCAGATTGCCCACGAAGTTGATGTTGATGATCTTGCGCCAGAAATCCGTATCAGTCTGGGTGAAGAACATCAGCTTGTCCAGCCGACATCGTTGACCAGCACGTCGACGCCGCCGAAATTGTCGGTTGCGGCCTTGAACATGGCTTGGACCTGAGCGAGGTCAGTGATGTCGGTCTTGATCACCCGGCAGGCGCTCGCACCGCTCTTCCGCGCAAGAGTTGCGGCCGCTTCGGCCTGTTCCGCATCAACATTGCCGATCGTGATGTTCGCTCCCTCGGCCGCAAAGCCCAGCACGATAGCCCGCCCGATATTGGAGCCTCCTCCGGTGACAATCACCGATTTGTTTTTCAAGTCCAAGTCTATCTGCGCGCCTCACAGGTTCAAACTGCTTTCTTTGCATCTCGTTCGAGCCGCCGAAGATCGACGCAGCCCGGCTGAAGAAGAAGGTCGAGGCCTTTCCTTCGGCCCAGCCATTCAAGGTTTCGACCGCATCATCTGCGCCATTGCCCTCCCATTTCGCGACGATCGCGTGCGGGCCGGCGGCCTTGAGCATCAATTCGGCCGAGCGTCGCTGTGTCTCGGCGCCCTTGATCTTCAACACCGATGACATCGGGTTCGGCTTACCCTTCTCGCGATGCTTGTCCGAATAGAGCAAGCGCATTGCGGTCATCTCGATGGCCTTCAGCTCGATTTCCACCCGCGCAAATTGCTATCTGAAATCGCGATCCGTCCACAGCGAGCCTGAGCGTGTGAGCTGCCGCTTGGCGAGTATGCGGGCCTCGCGAAAACGGGCCTTCGACAGGCCGACGCGGGCAATGCCGACGCGCTCATTGCCGAGCAGGAATTTAGCATAATTCCGGCCGCGATTCTCCTCGCCGACGAGATTGGCGACGGGAACGCGCACATTAGTGAGGAACACTTCGTTGGTGTAGTGATGGCCGTCGATGGTGAGGATCGGGCGCACCTCTACCCCGGGCGTCTTGAGATCGACGAGAATGAAGCTGATGTCCTCCTGCTTCTTGGCCGTCGGCGAGGTCCGGGCCAGAACGAAGATCCAATCCGCATGATGCGCTGTCGAGGTCCCGATCTTCTGCCCGTTGATGACGTACTCGTCTCCCTCACGCGTCGCGCGCGTCGATAAGGTCGGAACCGGCTCCTGGCTCGGAGAAACCCAGACAGAACCAGATATCCAGATTTGCGATCGCCAGAAGAAGCGCCGCTTCTGCTCCACGCTTCCAAATGTGTAGAGAACCGGGCCAACCATTGTCGTATTGAAGGAGAGCGTCTCCGGCGCCGGCCACTGCGTGACCTCTTCCATGAAGATATAACGCTGCACCGGAGTCCAGTTCGTGCCGCCCCACTCAACCGGCCAATGCGGAACGGCCCATCCCTTGGCATTTAGGATCCGCTGCCAGCGGATGATGTCGGATTTTTCCGGATGTGCCGAGCGCATCATCTTGTCGCGGATATCCTCCGGTAAGCATGTCCTGAGAAACTCCCGCACCTCTTCGCGAAAGGCCTTGTCGCTGTCGTCAAAATCCAGGTTCATCCGCGAGACTCCGCTCACCCGCTGCAATTTCCTGCAACGACAGTGAGCAGATCGGGTTTAGCCAACTCGCGCGAATATTGAAGGCGGACGGCGGCAAAAACACATATGAACATATGAGTTGTCCGCCAGTTGTCCGCTGCGGAAGGGCTCAGTCGTCCTGCCGGCCGGCGCCCGAGAAACCGATCGCACGTGAGGCGCGGGAGGCAAAATCCCGGGCGAAGTCCCCCCAGCTCTGCCCCTCCCGACTGTAGCGATCGGTCGGGCCGGCAATGAGCAAAGCGGCAAGAATGGCGCCGTCGGGACCGAATATCGGCGCAGCGACACCGGTTGCCCCTTCCACCGCTTCCGACACGCTGACGCAAAGACCGGTCTGCTTGATGGAATTCAGCTTCTTTCGCAATTGCTCAACGTTGGTGACTGTCCGCGCGGTCAAGGGCTTGAGCTTGACGCGCTTGAGATATTGATCGCGCCATTTCTCATCCTGATAAGCCAGGAGGAGCTGACCTGCGGCGGAGGTGTAGAGCGGGCGTGCCGTGCCGCTCGGTACGGAATAACGGATGAGCTGCGGGCTCTCCAGGACGTCCGAGTACATCACCGATTGCGCAACCCGATCGATGACGGCGAGGATGATGGTCTCAGGACATTGCTGTTGCAGCTCAGTCATCAGCCCACGCGCGAGCGAACCGAACTTCCGCGCCGACAGGATGTTGGTCGCAAGAACAAAGCTCTCGTTGCCTAGGGTGTATCGGCTGTTGGAATGATTCAGGTACCTGCCCGCGACCATAGGGCGCAACAGCGTGAGCAGGCTGCTCTTGGGCGATTTCAATCGGCTGGAGAGCTCGGCAAGCGACAATCCATCCGGAGACCGGGCGATAACGTCGAAGATGCCTAACATTCGTTGCAGCGATCGAGGCGCGGCGCCGGACGCCGTTCCCGCGGGTTCGCCATTCTGTCTTCCCTTGCGCGAGGTACGGGAGACTGCCTCGCCCCCGCCTCTCGGCTGCAACATGGTCATCTCGGCCGCACCTCAAGCTCGCGCGCAAGAACGCTTTTTCGCCCCGCACCCATCGAGGGCAATGACGGAATCTCACTCTCGACGCAAGCCGAATTTCGCTAGGCGAGACCAGATTGCTCGGCCGTCCCAAGGTTCAGCCGCTCCGCGAAGATGCAGACCGCGTCTTAGCCGACGTTGCAAGTTCACTGAGAATTTCGTCGGTATGTTCGCCAAGGCGCGGCGGGAAACGATGGACCGAGGCAGCCGTCTCGGAGAAACTTGCCAGCGGTGCCATCGACACGATTCTGCCCTCGGACGGATGCTCCAGGCGCCGAAAGAACCGGCTCTCCTTGAGGTATTCGTCGCGGAACACAGCCTGAAAATCTTTGACCGGACCGTTTGGAATATCCGCTGCGGTCAGGCGTTTCAGCCATTCGTCCGTGCTGCGGGTTTCCATGGCCTTCACGACGAAGCCGTAGAGTTCGTCGATGTTGCCTACTCGCGCCTCCATGCGTGCAAAGCGTGGGTCCTCGCCAAGCTCGGGTCGGTCGATTGCGACGAACAGCCGTCGCCACTGTTCGTTCGTCACCGCCAATACTGAAATGTAGCCATCGCTCGTCTTGTAGGGGCGACGGTGCGGCGTCAGCATGCGGCTATAACCGATGCCCAGATCGGGCTCGTCGAGCACGCCGCCCCAGAGGTGCTCGATCAGATTGAAGCCGACCATCGCATCCATCATGGCAACATGAACTTCCTGCCCAACACCCGTTCGCTCCCGGGCATACAGCGCCATGCCGACAGAGGAGGCGAGGATGTAACCGCAAAGCTTGTCGCAGACGACGGTCGGAAAGTATCGTGGCTCCCCGTCGAGACGGTTCATTGCCGCGATCCCAGATGTCGCCTGGATCACGTCGTCGAAGGCCGGCCAATCCCGCCGAGAGCTGTCGTTGCGGTAACCCCCGGCCGACGCATAGACGAGCCGCTGGTTGCGCTGCGATAACTCCCCGTAGCTGATGCCGAGCCGCTCGACGGCGCTCGGGCGCATGGAATGGACGAACACATCGGCCGTCTCGACAAGGCTGAGCAATGTCGCGCGTGCGGCCGGCTGCTTCAGGTCAAGGACGATCGATCTCTTGTTGCGGTTCATGTTGAGGAAGAATGCACCCATACCTTCGCTTCGCGCCGGACCGATCCTCCTCATGTCGTCGCCATGTGGCGCTTCGACCTTGATCACGTCGGCACCCATGTCGCCCAGAATCTGGGTGGAGACGGGTCCAAGGACGTTGATGGTGAGATCGACGACCCGAATGCCGGCCAGTGGTCCCGTCGGCCGGTCCGGTCCCGAAGCGATGTCAGCTTTCATTGAGTGTGGCTCAACCGTTTGTCCGGGCTTTCATCATCCGCAGCGGGGTATATTCCAGTACAACGGAGCCATCCTGCTTGCGAACGACGTTCCTGGTGCGGACCAATCCCCGGTTGGGTCTATTCTTACTGCGCCTCGCTTCAATGACCTCGCATTCGACGTGAATGGTGTCGCCGGCGACGACAGGCCCCTTGATATCGAACTCCATGTGTAAAAACGCGTACCCCGTATGTTGCATGGTTGCCTGGACCAGAAGGCCCTCGGCGAAGCAGAACACGAGCGCTCCGGGCGCAAGCCGGCCCTTGATATCGGATTCCTGTTTGAGAAATTCGAGGTTCGTGAATAGGACCTCGGTCATCCCGGTGCAGTTGATGAAATTGACGATGTCAGGCTCGGTGACGGTTCGGCCTATCGTTCTGAACTTTCGTCCGAGCGTTGCGTCTTCAAAATGTAGTCCGATCCCGAGTGTTTCCATGTTGGCTTCCGATTTCTGCGCGATGGGTGACTCAGTGCGGTAATACGGACCTCGCGACGATGTTGCGCTGAATCTGGTTGGTGCCTTCAATAATCTGCAGCACCTTGGCGTCGCGGAAGTAGCGGTTGATCGGATATTCGTTGGAGATGCCGGCCGCTCCGAAGAGCTGCACCGCATCGGTGGCAACCTTCATCGCCGTGTCGGTCGCAAAACACTTGGCGGTTGCGGCCAGCGGGCCGAGCGCGGCCCCCCGAACGCCACGATCCACGGCAGTTGCCGCCTCATAGGTAAGGTTGCGCGCCGCGGCGATCTGAATGGCCATGTCGGCGATCATCCAGCGAATGCCCTGGAAATCGGAGATCGCCTGGCCAAAGGCGCGGCGGCCAGTAATGAACTCGACGGCATGATCCATCGCGCCCTGCGCCAAACCGACTCCACGCGCCGCCATGATGGGGCGGGAATCGTTCAAGGCCGCCATCGTCACCTTGAAGCCGGTCTCCTCGTCGCCGAGCCGGTTCTCCTCCGGCACATAGGCGCCGTCGAAGAACAGCGCATGCGCTCCCACGCCACGAGCTCCCATCTTGTCTTCCTTGGGACCAACCTCGAACCCGGGCGTGCCCTTCTCGACGATGAACATGTTGATCTTGCCGCGCGATCCGTCCTCGCCGGTTCTGACCGCAACGAGGACGAAATCGGCATTGCCGGAATTGGTGCACCAGATCTTCGATCCGGTCAGCCGGTAGCCCTTGCCGTCGCGCTTCGCCCGCGTCCTGATTCCGGCCACGTCCGATCCGCTTTGCGGTTCGGTCAGCGAGAACGCGCCCCGCAGCGTTCCATTGGAAAGGCCTGGAAGGTATTTGTCCTTCTGCTCCTTCGAGCCACCGGCGAGGATCGCGCCGATCGGCACCCACTGCAGAACCAGGAGATAGGCCGTGTTGTAGCAGACGCGACCGAGCTCCTCCACGGCAACGCACGCCGAGAGCAGGCTATTGGCGCCGCCATACTCCGTTGGGAACGGCAGCGTGAAAAGTCCAAGCTCCCTCAGCATGTCGAACATGTCCTGCGGATACTCGGCCTTGCGGTCGATCTCCTGGGCGCGCGGCGCGACACGCTCCCTCGCAACACGGCGCACCAATTCCTGGACCTGGAGCTGATCTTCGTTCAGCCATTGACTCACGTTTGGCGGGCTCCGTTTCTTTTCACTGCCGATCGGCAAACTGCGTTGCGATCAGGGTCGCCGCGATCGGCTTTTTGCATTGGTGAACGCTACAACATCCGTCGTCAACGCGGCCAGTCGCCAACTCCGCGTTCAACACATCCGTGTCGTCTCGAGTACGCGCACGAGCACAGCGTTTTGCAAATATTGCGCGTGTCCCGAAACTGAGCCCCGCGCGCAACTCATTGTCGGGGCGTTCGTTTTTACGACCTTGACAATTCCCTGCCGGCCCGTTCAAAATACCGAACGTCGTTCAAAAGATCACAACAGAAAGAACAGCCTAGGGAGATGTCCATGAAAGCGCAAGGCTGCAGCGCATCTTCGGATGATGCCCACGTCGTGAAATCGGCCGCGCGGACCCTTGAGATTCTCGAATATTTCGATGAGGTGCAGCATCCGCTCAACGTGGTCGGTGTCGCTGCGGCACTCGGGTATCCGCAGTCGAGCACCGCCGCCCTGCTGCGCAGCCTGACCGCAATGGGTTATCTGCACTACAACAGCAAGAAGCGCACCTATATACCAACCGACCGGGTGCCGTTCCTCGGAAGCTGGATCAATCCCGCATTATTCGAGGAAGGCGCCTTGCCGAGACTCATGCGCGCGATCGGAAAGCACTCCGGTCAATTGGTGGTGCTTGCCGCGCGCAACGGGGACATGGCCCAATATATCCACGTCTTGAACGAGCCCACGGCGGTTGCCCATCACATCCGGATCGGACAGAAGCGTCCCTTGGCGACGTCAGGCGTTGGTCAGGTGCTGCTCAGTTCGATGGATGAGAAGGAGGTGCGACGCCTCTATCACCGCATGAATGCTTACGCGCCGTCGTCCGAGGACAAGGTGGACATACCTGAATTGCTCGCGCAGCTCTCCGCTGTGAAGACGCGGGGCTATACGTTCTCCCGCAATCGGGTTGTCCAGGGATATGGCGTGATCGCACTTGCAATTCCCAAATCCTGCACGAGCCGGCCTCTGGCGCTCGGGGTTGGCGGGCTTTGCGAGACACTGGAGCAACGCGAAACCGAGATCGTCGAGATCATCCGGCAGGAGATGAAGTCTCACCTGAAACTGGTGAGTCCGGCGCCCACGGACGCGAGCAAATCCCCAAGAGCAATTCGGCTCCCATCCATCGGCTCTCTCGGCCTTTCGTCAGACGCCCAAGCCCAGCGCGTCGCCTGAGCGAGGACTTCATGGGACCATTGTCCGGACTGAGACTCATTGAAATGGCCGGCATTGGTCCCGGTCCAATGGCAGCGATGATGCTATCGGATATGGGTGCGCTGGTGCTGCGCATCGAGCGTCAGGCCGACTCAGGCCTTGGTATTCGCCGACCGGAAAAATACGACCTGTTGCTGCGTGGCCGGAAGGCGCTCGCACTGGACCTCAAGAACAAGGCTTCGATCGAGGTCGTGCTCGACCTGATCGAGAAATCCGACGGATTGATCGAGGGTTTTCGGCCCGGCGTGATGGAGCGTCTGGGGCTCGGTCCCGACGTCTGCCTGAAGCGCAACCCGAAACTGGTATTCGGGCGCATGACGGGTTGGGGACAGGAAGGACCGCTTTCGCAAGCCGCTGGCCATGACCTGAACTACATTGCACTCACCGGGGCGCTGAATGCCATCGGCCGAAAGGGGCAGTTGCCTACGCCGCCGCTCAATCTGCTCGGCGATTTCGCAGGCGGCGCAGCCTATTTGGCGTTCGGCATAGTCTGCGCGCTCCTGGAAGCACAACGTTCGGGGAAGGGGCAAGTTGTCGACGCCGCCATTGTCGACGGAACGGCTCATTTGATGACGAGCATTTTCGGCACCTATAGCGCCGGACTGATCGGTCCCGAGCGCGGCACCAATTTCACGGATTCCGGCGCCTTCTTCTATGACGTCTACGCCTGCGCCGATGACCAATTGATCTCGATCGCGCCGATCGAAGGCAAGTTCTACAAGGAGCTTCTCGAAAAGCTTGGGATCGACCCTGCCGACATGCCGCCGCAGTTCGAGCGATCCCAGTGGGAGGCTGGCAGATCGGTGCTCGCCAAAGCGTTCAAATCCAAGTCACGCGAGGAATGGTGTGCCATTCTCGAAGGAACCGACGTCTGCTTTGCACCAGTCCTCGCCATGGAAGAAGCGCCCCGTCATCCGCACATGAAGGCCCGTGGCGTCTTTATCGACATTGACGGCGTCGTCCAGCCGGCGCCGGCGCCACGGTTCAGCCGCAGCGTCGCGGCTCATCCCTCTCCGCCGAGAAAGGCCGAGAACACTCCTCTTGCAGAAGCGCTCGATGGCTGGATGACCAACCAGGAGATCGACAACCTTCGCGCGGCAGGGCTGACGATTCAGTCCTGAGCACGATCGCGTCATCGGCCGCGGAATGCGGGCTTACGTTTTTCGCGAAAGGCTTGCGCCGCGCCCAGATGATCCTCGCTAAGGAATAGCATGGGCTGGTAGTCGACTTCGGCTAGCAAGGCCTCATCCAGTGTCGTGCAGCTCTTGGCGTAGACTGCCTTGGTGAGCGCCATCGGCAGTGGCGCGACATCGACATATTGCCTCGCGATCTCCATCGCCGCCGCTAGCGCCTGCCCAGCCGGGACGAGACGATCGACAATCCCGATGCGCTCGGCCTCAGCAGACTCGACGATCTCCGCGAGCGTGATCATGCGCTTTGCTCTCGGCACGCCGACCCGCTGCGCCAGCGTGTAGAACAGGCCCATGTCCGGCATCAAGCCGACCCTGGCAAAAGCGGCGCAGAATTTTGCGTTGTCGGCGGCAACGACGAAATCGGACGCGGTCGCGAACGAAAGACCCGCGCCGAATGCATAATCTTCCACCGCGGAGACGACGGGTTTCTCAGAATTGACGATCGCCCGCACCAGCCGATGCGCCGTCTTCATCCAGATCCGGCTGTCGAGGATCGGGCGGTCGGCCGCCCGAGCTGAACGTGCCTTCTGCGCCGGTCAGGATGATGGCGCGACAATCTTTGTCGGACATTAGCCCTTCGATTCTGCCCGCAAGCTCGACGAGCAGCTTCCGCGACAGGGCGTTGCGGGCCTTGGGATTGTTGATCGTGACGGTCGCGACCTGCTCGTTGAGATCGAAGAGAACCAACTGATCCATTGAGCCTTCTCCTGCGTGTCACGATGACGCAAGCTTCACAGCCGCCCGGGATAGGGTCAAACGCTTCCCTTGCCGCCGTTCGCGATGGCTCGAATTCCACATATACGTGCGATCATCCCGCTGATCTCGACTGCCGCCTCCGGTGCAATTGGATAGCGAGGCCCATGCAATCCCGCGCCAGCCGCGACAGAGAGCAACGATGAGCGAAGAGGACCGCAATACAGTGCTCTATGAAGTCTCCGATCAGATCGCGACCGTCACACTGAACAGGCCGGAGGCCCTGAACGCCATCATCGATCAGCTCGCCTCGGAGCTCTATGACGTCATGCAAACCGCGGCGTCCGACCGAAAGGTGCGCGCCATCCTCCCGACCGGAGCGGGACGCGCATTCTGTGCCGGCGGCGACATTTCCGGATTTGGCAACCAGACACCGCAGGAACTGATCACCAAGCTGCCAAGGCAGTTCGATATGAACCGGCGGCCGGATTTTCAGACCCGCTACACCTATTTTCCGGCGATTCCAAAGCCGATCATCGGCATGATCGATGGCGCGGCGGCTGGACTTGGCCTGCTTTACGCGCTGTTCTGCGATATCCGCTTTGCCTCGGAAGATGCAGTACTTACCACGGCCTTTGCCAGGCGCGGTCTTGGCGCCGAATATGGCATGGCCTGGATATTGACCGAGCTCGTCGGTCAGGCCAATGCGCTCGATCTCCTGATCTCCGGTCGCAAGATCAAGGGACCGGAAGCGTTGAGGCTTGGCCTCGTCAACCAGGTCCATCCTCCGGCCGAGCTTGCGTCAGCCACCTATGCCTACGCGAAGGACACCTGGTGCGCACCGAGTTCGATGCGGATGATGAAGCGGGTCATCTACGAGGTTCCGTTCCAGAACCTGCATGAAGCCGTCATGATGGCGAACCAGGACATGCTCGTCAGCAATGTGTCGGCGGACTTCAAGGAAGGCACCGCAAGCTTCCGGGAAAAACGCCCGCCGTGGTTTCAGGACCTCTGACACTGGCCGAAATTCACCAGATCATCCGGAGTTTCCGATTGGCTTCAGGCACCAACAATCAGATACGAGCCCTTGTTCAGCATCGCCTTGACGACTGGCGTGACGCCAAGGTCGAAGCCATCGCCCCCTTACGGCCCGGGCTGGACGAAGTCCTCATTGCAACGAAAGCCGCTTCGCTCAATTTCGCCGATCTGCTGATGATGGAAGGCAAATACCCGAACAAGGCACCCCTTCCCTCTGTCCCCGGCCGTGATGCGGCTGGGACTGTCCTCGCTGTCGGAGATCAGGTGAGAGGCTTTACGCCCGGAGATCAGGTGGTGGCGACACCGAATCACGGCGCCTTTGCGGAGCAGACCATCGCTTCCACCGGCGTATGCCACAAAATGCCGGCGGGTGTGTCGTTCGAGGATGCGGCAGCCTGCGGCACCGGGATTCCGACGATCGTCGCTGCGATAAGCCTGCGCGCGCGGCTCAAGCCAGGCGAATGGCTGTTGATTTCGGGTGCAGCCGGCAGAATGGGCTCGCTGGCGGTGCAGTATGCCAAGGCCCTCGGCGGCCACGTTGCCGCCCTCGTCTCCTCCGCCGAGAAGGAGAATCTCGTCCTGAAGCTCGGTGCCGATCTCGTCCTGCGCAGCGATGACATCGCGGACCTCAAGGCCGGACTTCGCGCCGCGCTCGAGGCGAAGGGCATCGACGGCGTAGATCTCGCCATCGACATGGGTCGGGGGCGACGCCTTCGACGCGATGATCCGTTGTATCAAGCCGGAGGGGCGGCTCGTCGTCGTCGGCTTTGCCTCCGGGCGAATCCCGAACGTCGCAGCGAATTATCTGCTGCTCAAGGATATCGCGGTGATCGGCTCGTCGATCACGCGCCTGTTCAGCAGCCGCCATGAAGGGTTCTCGCGCCTGTGTGATGAGGCCTATGCGATGCTCGCGGACGGTCGCCTTCGCGCAGCGATCGACGGCCGCTATCCTCTGGACCGCTTTGTCGAGGCCGCCAGCCGGATCGCCAACCGGGAGGTCGTCGGCAAGATCATCCTGCAGCCGACCGCCGCGTAGATCTTTGCGGCGCGCCGCCTGCTTAACATCCGAGATAGTGCTCGCGGACGTGAGTGCTCTCGCGCAGTTCGGCAGCCGAACCTGTCAAGGCGATGCGCCCGCCTTCGAGCACATAGGCGCGGGCGACGACCTGCAGCGCGAGCGTCACGTCTTGTTCGACCAGCAACACCGTCAAACCGCCCTCGATGAGGCGGCGGACGGCTTGGTAGAGCTCCCTTACGACCAGCGGCGCCAGACCGAGCGATGGTTCGTCAAGGACCAAAAGCTTCGGCTTACCCATCAGCGCCCTCCCAATCGCGAGCATCTGCTGTTGCCCACCGGACATAGTCCCAGCCTGCTGCCGGCGCCGCTCGGCCAAGATCGGGAACAGCGCGAGCACCTCGTCAAGCGCTCGCATCCGATCGCTTCGTTGCGGCACCGCCGTTCCGCCCACCAACAAATTCTCAAGCACGGTCAGGTCGGGAAAAATGTGGCGGGCTTCCGGCACCTGAATCAGGCCGCCTCGCGCAATCAGATGTGGGGCAACTCCGCCGATCGCTTGCTCGAGGAAAACGGCCTCACCGGAGAATGCGAGCAAGCCCGAAAGGCAGCGCAGCAAGGTCGATTTTCCGGCGCCATTTGCACCGAGCACGGCGACGGCTTCGCCCGCAGCAACCTCGAGGTCGACGCCATGCAAGACGCGCAGTGCGCCATACCCGGCCGTCATGTTCGACACGCGAAGCACACTGCTCATGCGGCGTCTCCGAGGTACGCCTCGATCACCCGTGGATCACGGCTGATCTTCCAGGGCGTCCCGAGGCTGATCGCCTCGCCCGCATCGAGCACGATGATGCGGTCGCAAAGCGTCATGACCGCGCGCACCATGTGCTCGATCACGAGCACGGTGATGCCGCTGTCGCGGATGATGCGGATATTTTCGATGGCCTCATCGGCCTCTCGCGGCGTGAGCCCGCCCAGGATCTCGTCGAGGAGAACGAGACGTGGCCGCGTCGCCAAGGCGCGCGCGATCTCAAGCCGGCGCTGCTCGGCAAGCGTCAGGTCCGCAGATTTGACGTTGCGGCGTTCCGTCAGCCTCATCCGGGCAATGATATCGTCCGCCAACACGACGGCCTCTTCCTCGCTGTTCCGAACCAAGGCGGCAGCAACCACGATCTCGCGAACGCTCAGGCTCGGGAACGCCTGCGTGATTTGAAACGTGCGAGCCAGCCCTAGGCGGCACACCTCGAATGGTGGAAGGGCCTGGATTTCACGTCCGTCGAACCGAATGCTTCCGGAGGTCGGCTTGGCGAACCCGCCGAGCATCGAAAAGAGGGTCGTCTTTCCCGCCCCATTTGGCCCAATCACACCAAAAATCTCACCGCGCTTCACGTCGAAGGAAACATTGTCGACCGCGACCAGTCCACCGAAGACCTTCCTGAGACCCTTGACTTCGAGCATGCCGGGCGCGGTCGCTTCGAGTTCCGGCGCCGGCGTAGCAGATAGGCTAGTCGCGGCACGTGGAATTCTGAGCCGGCCCCGTGAAAGACCTAGCCGTGACAGGCCGGCCACTACTCCGCCTGGCCAGAGCAATATCACGGCGATCAACGCCAGACCGTATAACATGTGATGCAACGCACCGCCGCCATGGTCCTGCAAATAGACGCGCATCAACTCGCCGGCCGGGAATAGCAGTAACGGGCCGATCAGAGGGCCAATCAACGTGCCCGCGCCTCCGACCACGGTAAACAAGAGAATGAAGATCGTTGTCTCGATCCCGAACATCGATGGCGGATCGATGAACCCGATGAACTGCGCCTGAAAGCTGCCGGCGAGCGCGGTGGCGAATGCGCTAATCGCGAGCGCCTGCTGTTTGATCAGAAAGGGATTGACCCCCATCGCAGCGGCTGCCGCTTCGTTATCGTGCACAGCACGCCAGAAGAAACCAAGCCGGCCAGTGTAGAGTAGCGAGGTGACCACCAGGAGCGCGCAAAGCATTGCGGCGATAACGAACAAAAAGGCGCCTGGGTCTGCGAAACGCATGTCCCAGACCGTCGATCCGACAGCCTTGGCATAGAGCCCGTTTGTACCACCCAGCGCCCTTATGCCCCCCACCCCGAATTCCAGCACATAGGAGAATGCCAGCGTCAGCAGCGCGAAAACCAACGGGCTGAGATTCCGGCGAAACGGTAGGTATCCGACGGCTGTCGCCGCGACAGCGGCAAGCGTCGCGCCCACGATCATGCCGATCCACGGCGTGACACCGTAGGTCGTGGCAAGATAAGTCGAGACGTAGCCGCCTATGCCGAAAAACGCGGCGTGCCCGAACGAGACCTGCCCGACCATACCACCAATGATGTTCCAAGCGACACACAGATATATCCAGGTCAGCAAGGCAACCGCAATCGATACCGCATAGGGACCGGAAAATTCGAACACCACGGCGGTTGCGGCCACGACAATGAAAATGCTGACCGCAATCTGCCGATCGATGCGTGACAGAAGCCAGTTCATGCGTTGCTTCCGCGGCCGAACAGGCCTCGCGGTCGAAAGAGCAGCGCGGCACCAAACACGAGATAAGTCAGCGACGGCGCAGCCGGATTATTGAGCAGCGCACCGGCCAACGATTCGATCAATCCGATGATCAGGCCGCCCGCGAACGCACCGCGCAGATCTCCGAGGCCGCCGAGCACGACCACGAGCAGCGATAACAGGCTCAGCCGGATGCCTGCGGATGGTGTCACGTAGGTAAAGGCCATGAGACATCCGGCCGGGATGGCCAGGATAGCGATGCAGCCTGCGAACACCATCAGCTGCGTGCGTTTGACGTCGACACCGCACAACCAGGCCATGGCCGGATCCTGGGCGGTTGCCCGGATGCGATGCCCGGCTTCGGTCATGGTCAGGAACGCCGATAGAAGCCCGCACACCAGGAGCGAGGCGATGAATCCCGCAAGCTGCGGCAAACCAATGACAATGCCGCCGACACGATAGGCCATGTCGGCGAACGACGAATTTGCATTGAGCAGATCTGCACCAAACATCATCAGCACCGCGCTCTGGATGACGAAGGACACACCGATCGTCAGCTGTGCCTGCATCAGCGGGCTCGAACCCAGCACCGGCCTGATGACGGTCTGAAACAGCAGTGCTCCAAGCAATCCCATCACCGGCACGAGCGCAACGGCTGCAAGATAGGGCGAGAGGCCGAATTGATGGTTGAGAGTCACGACCCCATACATGGCGATCATCAGGAGATCACCATGCGCAAAGTTCAGCACGCGCATCACCCCGAAAACGAGTGCAAGAGATACAGCGACCAGCGCATAGATGCCGCCCGTCAACAGCCCGGAGACGGCGGCCTGCAGCAACAGCTCAGAGCTCGGCATGCCGATCACTCACTTCAGAGGTGCAGGCGAAGCGGCGGCAATCGCGGCCGGGAAAACCGTTGCCTTGCGACTCGCGCCATCCTTCCACTGTGCGACGAGTGCGCGAGCCCCGACGTTACGGCCGTCAGCATCGAATTTGATAGCACCCGGTATGGCGGTCTGATCGGCGCTCAAATCCAGCTCGCGTAGGACGGCTCGCAGGTCACTGCGCGTGGGGCTTGACGATTTGGTGTAAGCTCTCTCAAGGATCGTCTTGAGCGTCAAAGCCCCGGTGTAGCACATGCCTGTGTAGCTCGAAGGAAGCGCGTTATACTTCATACGATATTGCTCCGTCAGGTACGCAACCCGCTTCAGGTCCGGACTGAAATAGTCAATGTTGGAAAGCTTCAGGCGATCGATGAACTTGGCGTCGACAAGCTTCGGCAATCTCGGATCACCAGGTCCTCCTCCAATGCCGACCACGTAAGGCGTGAATTCAAGTTGCTGCATCGCCTTGATGCCGGCCACGACGTCCTCGGTGTAGCCGGCCCAGACTAGAAGATTCGGATCTGTCTCCTGCACCTTCTTCATGATGGGCAGGAGGTTTCGCTCGGCACGATTGTACGAGACGTCCGCAACAGGCTTCGTTCCCTCCTTTTCGAGCTGCTTGCGCACCAGCTCGGCAGTATCAGTGCCGCGCGGGCTATCTTCATAGAGCAAGGCGATCTTTTGGGTCTTGAGGCCGCCGTCTGCTTCGGTGATCGACTTGAGAAATGCGACGGCCGTATCGGCCTCGTCATTGCTCGTGATCTGTTGGGTGAAATACCAGTGGTAGTGCCGGTTGATGATTTCTGAGGACACCGCGCTGACATTGAACAGCGGTGTTTGGGACGCTTCGGCAAACTGGGCGGCAGTCGAGGTCGATGCGCTGATGTCGCATCCCATAACCAGGGGCGCGTTTTGCAACCGGACGAGGCGCTCCATCTCACGACGCGCGACGTCGGGCTTTCCCTGTGAATCGGTAACGTCCACGCTAAGCTTGCGGCCTGCTATGCCTCCGGATTCGTTGATCTGTTGGACTGCGATGTCGAGCCCCTTCTTGCCGTCCTGACCGAGAATCGCCAACGGCCCGGTCAATGGCGTCAGCACCGGGACGGAAATCGTCCCGGACGCCGGCTGGTCCTGCGCCCTGAGTTCGTCAGCCCCGAACACCGACAAGACGGCGACGAACGCCAGGACAAGTCGCATCCTCATGGTTTTCCCCCGAAATCGCTCCGCTTTTGCGAACGGCCGCGGCGCCTCTTCTCCGCCAACTCCGCTGGCAATCCAAGCCGAGGCCGGAGGGATCGGGGTAATGAACACATACGTGTTTTCACTCGCGTGCCGGCTCGGCTTAAGGTCGCACGGGAAAGCCGACCGGGCCGGGCCGACGCAGCGGCGCTGCCATATTCGCGAACTCGCAGAGCAGCCTGCGGGTGTCGCGCGGGTCTATGATGTCTTCGACGCCAAAAGCCTCCACCGTGCGAAATGGCGATCGAAGCGCTTCCAGCCGCCCGGCAATTTCCTGATACTTGGCCGCGGGACCGCTGGCTACATCGAGCTCATTCCGATAGGCGGCTTCGAGGCCAAGCTGAACCCCGGACTATCGACGAGATGGACGATCGGCAGATTAAACAGTTCGGTCCGGTCGACGAAGCGGATGATCTTCTGCGCGGTAGCCGCTGTGCACGCACCACCGTGATGCAGGCAGTCGCCTGCCATGATCGCGATCGGCCAACCGTCGAGTCTCGCCAGTCCCGTGATGATGGAACGTCCGAACTGCGACGCCAGCTCGAAGAACGAATTTCCATCGCAAACGCTGTCGGCGATCTTGCGCATATGGTAACCCCCGTGACAGATCCCAGCGCCAATGCGACGACCGGCACGACTGCGAGATTGCTGCAACAAAGATGTAATCCGCCTGCACGCTCCGGCAGACCTATCGGCTGCTCAAGTGCGCCCGTTCGCAGTTCGTGCATTCTGGCTCGGTAAAGGTCTGTTATGCACGCTGGACGCTCTTTGATCGAAGCTTTGTCACCAACCAACCAAAGATTCCATTCGGCATACCGCGAATGACGGCGACAAGAGTCGCGCCGAATATGACGAGGTGCAACCCTGGCAGACTGTTGGCGAGAGACCCACGAAGGATCTCACCGAACGGAAACAAAAGTGCCACGCCGATGACAGGTCCCCACAATGTCCCTACGCCGCCTACGACAGTAAACAGGATGATTGAAATGATGAGAATTGGCGAAGCAACGACCTCGGGATCGACGAACCCGTCGTAATGGGCCAGGACGGATCCTCCGATCGAACTCAGCGCAGCGCTCATGACCATCGCTATCGTCTTCGATCGCAGCAGGTTGATGCCGATCGCCTGAGCCGCGCTTTCATTGCCCCTCAACGCCCTTAGTCGAAAGCCGAGCTTGGATCGGAGGATGGCGTAGGTCGTGAGGATCGTGACAGCGGAGAAGCCCAGCCCGAATGCCAGATTCTGTGCCGCGACCGACACTCGGATGCTACCTACCGTCCAAGGTTGATACTCGACGAGCAATCCGGAAGCGCCGCCCAGGAATTCCGTTCCGATGACGATAATGCGGCCCAATTCGCCGATGGCAAGCGTGACCAGGGCGAAGTAGAGATGGCCCAACCTGAACCGAAACGTGATCCAGGAAATTGCCGCTCCGATCGCCGAAGAAAGCGCGGCTGCGCACGCAACGCCGATCCAAATCGGAACTGTCAATTTCAGGAACATTGCCGCCGGCAGGAGCGCGCCAAGGCCGATGAACACGCTATGACCCAATGACAGCTGTCCGGCTATTCCTCCGACGATATTCCATGCCGCAGCCAAGCCGATATAAATTAGCATCTTCGTCGCAATGCCGGCATAGTAGTCCGGAAGCGGCATCACCGACAGCCCGATCGCGATGGCCGCAGCCGCGCCGAAGGCCAGGGCCGTGACGTTCTCGTTTTTCATGATCGTGATCCGAAAAGGCCCTGGGGCCGGAACACAAGGATTGCTATGAACACGACGTATGGTACGGCAAAGCCGAGCGGACCATTCAGGTAAACGTTGCCCACGGTTTCGGCGACACCGATGATGATTCCACTGACGAGGATGCTCAATAGGTTGCCCATTCCACCGAGCACGAAAGGCATTAACGCCACGATCGTATAATGAAGACCTTCGGTTGGATGGATCGGTCTTCCGGAAACCAGGAGCGAAGCGGCAATCGCCAGAATGGCGCCACTCAGAGAAACAACGACGAGTTGGGTCCGGCGCACACTGATGCCTACTAGCGCTGCCGCCCGCGCGTTCTGATGGACCGCCCGAACGCTCCGACCGAAGTCAGTGTAACCCAGCGTCCAGAACAGGAGGGCCGCCAAAAGCCATGTCGTCACGAAGGAAACGAGCAAAGAAGTCTGAATCACCGCGAAGTCGCCGATCACGATGATCTCGCCGTCGAGCATCGATGATACGCGGTGGAAGTTTCCACCGTAGGCCATCATTAGGGAATTCTGGATGACAAACATCAGCCCAAGAGTGAGTTGGATAACCATCAACTGCTGGGAGTTGATGGGTTGGATCAGATACCGGTAGATCAACGCCGTGACCGCTATCACGAGCGGAATCGTGATCAGAACCGAGACGTACGGATCCAACCCCAAGAGGGAGGCCGCAGTGAGCGTCACGAACATGCAGAGAACCATCAGATCGCCCTGCGCGAAATTCGTAATTCCGCTCACGCTATACATCAATCCCATGCTTAATGCGATGAGCCCATACGTGCTGCCGATCAGCACGCCCTGAATCACGGCTTGAAGCAGTATGTCCACGTTCAGGTCCCCAGATACGCTCGTTTGACCGCTGGGTCATC
Source organism: uncultured Bradyrhizobium sp. (assembly GCA_964609175.1). Classification (GTDB taxonomy): domain Bacteria; phylum Pseudomonadota; class Alphaproteobacteria; order Rhizobiales; family Xanthobacteraceae; genus Bradyrhizobium. Next base: position 46,661 of record CAZSRR010000011.1, on the reverse strand, counting down.
GCGCATGTCCTCGCTCCGTCCCGAAATGACAATTTCTCCCCGCTCAAGGACATAGCAACGCTGCACGTTCCGCAACGTGACGTTCAAGTTCTGCTCCACCAGAAGAATCGTCAGCCCCTCACGGTGGAGCGCGGCGAGCGCCTCGAAGATCGTCTGGACAAATTTCGGAGACAACCCGAGCGACGGCTCGTCGAGAATAAGCAACTTTGGTCCGGACATCAGCGCCCTGCCGATCGCCAGCATCTGCTGCTCGCCTCCCGACAGCGTCCCGGCGGCCTGTGTCTTTCGCTCGGATAGCCGCGGAAATAGGTCGAAGACGTAGTCCATGCGCTTCGCACGGTGCGCCCGCGCCTTTCCAGGGAAAGAGCCGAGGATCAGGTTCTCCCATACGGTCATCGCTGGGAAGAGTTGCCGTCCTTCCGGAACCTGGCTGATCCCGCGCTCTGTGATCTCGTGTGGCTCCAGACACGAGATGTCCGCGCCCTCGAAGGTGCAGCTTCCGATCTTCCACGGGATGATCCGGCTAATGCAGTTCACCAGGGTGGACTTGCCGGCATTGTTAGCACCGAGAAGACCGACGATGTCGCCCCGTTCGATCGTTAACGAGACGCCGCGCAGGATCTCGAGATCGCCGTACCCCGCGCAAATTCCCTTCAGCTCAAGCATCCAGGGCGGCTCCGAGATAGGCATCCTGAACTTCCGGATGAGCCATGACCTGTGCCGGCGTGCCCTGCATGATCAACTCGCCGAAGTTCAGTACCAGCATGCGGTCGGCAAGCTTCATCACGACCGGCATCACATGTTCGACCATAAGGAAGGTGATACCCCGGGCTCGAAGCTTGCGGATCGCTGCGATCGGCACATCCGCCTCGGATAGGGTCAGGCCTGCCATCACCTCGTCGAGGATGATCAGCTTCGGGCGCGTGGCCGCGCACTTCGCCAGCTCGAGGCGTTTTCTGCTCTGGATGGGCAACGACGCGGCGAGATCGTTCCGCTTGTCGGCGAGATCCAGATCCTCGAGGATTTCGTCCGCCAGGAGCCGCGCGGCGGGTAAAGGAAGATGAAGCATCGCCGCAGTGGCGACGGTTTCGTGGACCGTCAGGTCGGGAAAGACCTGGACGATCTGGAAGCTCCGCACCATTCCCAGTTTTGCGATCTGGTGCGGCGGCAGGCCCGTCACATTCCGTCCGTCGAACCATACCTCGCCCGCATCCCGCCCGATGAACCCGCAGATGAGACCAAAGAGCGTCGTCTTTCCCGCGCCATTGGGGCCCACGACCGCCAGAATTTCATTACGGTTGAGGTCGAACGAAACGTCGTTGACCGCTGTCACGCCTCCAAAACGCTTCTTGAGGTTTTTCACCCTCAGCAGCACATCGAGCGGCCGATCCACTGGCGCCCGGGCATCCATCGCCGCCTCCAAGGTCATTGAAACGGCCTTGGTTCTGCGCGAGCGAACTTCGTCGGCCAGATGGCCTGCTGGCCTCCGTCGGGCAGCCATTGTAACGCGAGTGCCGTCTGATCTGTCAGGCAGTTGTCCTGGCCGAAAGCGAGCTCTCGCCGGGGCAAATAGAGGAACGGGTTGCCTTGTTCGAGCTTGACCTTCTCGAAGGCTCCCTTCAGCGCTTCGCGATCGTTCGAACCGGCCAGTTCAAAGGCCGCCTGCATAAGTCGCGCCCCTTGCGCCCCCCATACCTGATAGTGACCGACAGGTCCCTGAATTCTCTTAGCGTCAATCTCCTTTTGCAGTTCAGCGACAATTGCTTTTGCCGCCGGCAACTTGATATCGGCGACGAAGCCGTTCGTGGCGAAGAGATTACGGGTGAGAACCTGCCCAGCCAGTTTCGGCCCGAGTTCGGTCCAGAGTGTCACGTCCGCGTAGCCAGCCCCGCAACCAACGAACGTCGTGTCATTGTAGCGAAGGTTGGCACGAGCCTGCTGCATGAGGACGCCTTCGCGAGTAAGAACCAAACCAGTGACGGCGTCCGGCTTCGCAGACTTGATCCGGAGAATTGTGGACGTCTGGTCCTGGGCCGTGCGGTCGACGGGAATTCGCGCGGCCACGGTGAGACCGGCGGCTGTGATCATTTTCTCCTGATAGTTCGCGATTTGCTGACCAGCCTCGTAATTTGAATAGACCAAGGCCACCGAGCGGATGTTGCGCTGCTTCTCCTTGATGAGATATGTCAAGAAATCGATCGGAGGTGCGGCGTATCCTTTTTCATAAGTTAGCCCTATGGAAAAAAGATATTTCGAACGGCTATCGCCGCTGGTGAAGGAGAGCGCTGGAACTTTGAATTCATCGAGAACAGGGACCAGAGCGAGCATCTCGCTCGTGACCAAAGGCCCGGCGATGAAGGAAACCTTTTCCTGGGAAATCAGACGTCTGGCCTCGCTCGCGGTGCCCGCGCTACCGCTGGCGTTGTCAGCGACGACCAACTCGATCTTGGCACCTCCCATGCTCTTGATGCCGCCGTCTTCGTTGATCTTGTCGACAACGTAGCGGAATGGAGGAAACATGTTCGCGGCGTATTGAGCGAGATTGCCGCTGATCGGAAGGATCATCCCGACCCGAATGACGCGTTCGGTCTGAGCGCGCGCGGCCCGCGCTCCTACGGCGAGAGCGCCGGTACCGACCAGAAATGTTCGACGATTGATCCCACGCATTGTCCGTCCCCCTATGTAAGCATCGACTTTGCGATCACATTGCGGAGAATCTCGCTGGTGCCTCCGCCGATCGTGCCGACTCTGGAGTCCCGGAAATACATCTGCATCTCCGAACTCATCATCAGCCCGGCGCCGCCCATGATCTGGATGCCGGTATCGGCACACTTGGAATTGCTCTCCGTGGCGAAGATCTTCGTCACGGCTGCCGCCGTGTTCGGTGCCACGCCCTTGTCCATAAGGGAGGCGAGGCGGTAGGTCATGACGCGCGCGATCTCAGCCATGCTGCGCATATCGGCGATCTTGTGGCTGATGGCCTGATACTCGGTGATCGGCTTGCCGAACTGTTTCCTTTGCTGGGCGAATTCGATGGCGGATTCGACGATCCTGTAGCAGTTCCCGCTCGCCGCCGCAGAGAGCAATAGCCGCTCGACGTTGAGCCCGCGCATGATGTTTTTCCACCCGCCATTGACTCCACCGAGGACATGGGTCGCAGGCACCCTTACGCCGTCGAAGAACACTTCGTTGGTGTGGATCATCCGTCTTCCGAGGCCCCTCAAATGGCGGATGGTCACGCCTTCAGCCTTGGCGTCGACCAGGAAGAGTGTGATGCCCTTGTGCCGGGCCTCCGGGTCCGTCTTGGCCGCCACGACGAGGTAGTCAGCGACGTGGGCGCAGGTGATGTAGACCTTCTGCCCGTCGATCACATAGTCGTCACCCTTGGCGACCGCCTTGGTGCGAATGCCGCTCGCGTCGGAGCCGGTATCCGGCTCCGTCAGGCAGAAGGCGAGCCGTAGCTTCCCGGCAATCAATCGCGGAAGAAGAGACGCCCGTAGCTCCTCGCTAGCGCCAAACTTCAAATGCATGCCGCCGTAGACGACCGTGGTCAGATAGGCCGACGCCATCTGCGCGTTGTGATAGGCGATCGCCTCAATCAGGACCGCGAGATCCATGTAGCTCCCGCCCGCGCCGCCGTAGCGCTCATCGTGTGGCAGACCGAGCCACCCGGCCTCCGCGAGAGCCGCGTAGGCCTCGAACGGAAACTCGCTGTTGTCGTCGAGCTCCGCGATCTTCGACGCGGGCAGTTTCTCCCGAAGAAGCCGGAGGACGCTTTCGCGCATCCGAACCTGATCGTCGGTCAATTCGAACTCTTCGTTGTTCCCGAAAAGATGCATCTGCGGTCCCTGGAATGATCTTGAACGCCGAGAGATAGGCATCCGACTCCGGCTATTTTGGACGACGTCGATAGAGCAGCGTGGCCTCCATCTCCTGCACAACATGTCCGTCGTGGCGCACGCACTCCCTCTTGAAGGTAATGACCCCCCGGTCGGGCTTGCTGCTTTCCTTCTTGTTGACAACCTTTGATCTCAGTCGAATCGTATCGCCGTGCTTGACAGCGTCGAGCAACCGCCACTTGTCGATCTGCAAGAGCGCGAGCAATGTGCCGTCATTGATGCCGCTCGCATATTGCAGTCCTCCCATGATCGCGTAGACCAGCGGGCCGTGAGCGATCGGCTCCTTGAACTGCGTCGTCTTGCAGTATTCAAAGTTCGTATGGACCTCGTTGAAATCGCCCGAAAGACAAGCGAAATTGATGATGTCCGTCTGTGTCACGGTGCGCGCTGGGCTCTCAAATTCCTGTCCGATCTCGAAGTCGTCGAAATAGCGTCCACGCGGTTGGGCGTTGCTCATCAGTCATTCCTTTCAATTCGGCTTGGTTCCAAGGATCAGTGTGCAGTGCGAGGACAGGATGCCGCCTTCGTTGTGGACCAGCGCAAGCTCGGCATTCTTCACCTGGCGCGGCCCAAGGCCGCCGCGAAGCTGGCGGACGCCTTCGACAATGCCAAACAATCCGCCCGCCGCCCCAGCATGCGCGTGAGACAACATGCCGCCGTGCGTATTGATCGGCAGCTTGCCGCCGATGGAGGCCCTGCCGTCCGCAAAGAACGCCCCGCCTTCGCCCGGCTCGCAGAAGCCGAGTTCCTCCAGTTCGATGAGGGGCACAATCGTGAAACAGTCGTACAATTGGGCGACGTCGATATCTGCGGGCTTGACACCGGCCATCGCGTAGGCGCGCTCGCCCGACTGCTTCGCTCCGAATTCGGTGAGGCTGGGAGCGCACATCAAGTGCTCATGGGTGTGGTGCTCTCCGATGCCGAGCAAATAGCTGGGCTTCGACTTGAGATCCTTTGCGCGCTCTGCGGAAGTCACGATGAAGGCGCCGCCAGCATCGGAAATCAGGCAACAGTCGAGCATCCCGAATGGATCCGCGATCGGCTTCGCGGAGAGGACATCGTCCAGCGTGATGGCGCTCTTCATGTGAGCGTTCGGATGCAACAGCGCGTGGCGGCGGGTGTTGACCGCGATATGCGCGAGCTGCTCGCGCGTCGTTCCATAGACGTGCATGTGCCGACGCGCGATCATCGCATAGAACCCCGGGATCGACCCGCCGTAGGGTTGTTCGAAGTAAGGATGACCGACGGCCAGCAGGGCAGAAACGGCGGAGTCTCGCGACTGTCCCGTCGCACGGTTTTCGCCCGCGCAGACCAGAATCGTATCGGCGCTGCCTGCCAGAATCGCCTCCGCCGCGTGCTTAAGCATTACGGCCGGCGATCCACCGCCCACGATGAGGGACGCATTGTATCGAGGCTTTAGTCCCAGGTATTCGCAAAGCACCGAACCGAGCATGAAGTAGGGCTCGGTGAACGAGTATGCCGTCAGAACTCCGTCGATGTCCGACACCTTGAGACCGGCGTCGTCGAGCGCGCGCTTCGCCGCCTGGGCGTTCAGTCCTAGTCCGGTCATGCCCGGCACCTTGCCGATGTCGGACTCCCCGACGCCTACGATCGCGACTTTTCCGGAAGCAGACTTGTTCATTTCAATTCCTCTTGTTGTTCAAGGCGACCAACGCATCGACGGCGACGACGCGGTTCGCCGAGACTTTGATCGGATTGACGTCGAGTTCGGCGATTTTCTCCCGCAGATCGCTGACCATTTCGGACACGCGACATATCGTTTCGGCCAGGGACTGCACGTCCACCGGTGCCTGATTCCGATACCCGAACAGGATGGGACTGCCGCGAAGCGACTTGAGCATTTCGAGCGCCTGAGCGACGGTGACCGGCGCCCTCCTGGTAGTTACGTCTCCGAGTATCTCGACGGATGTTCCTCCGAAACCGCAGGTAACGAGCGGTCCGAACTGCTTATCAACCGAGGCGCCGATCATCATCTCGACACCGCCGCCGACCATTTCCTGGACGACGACTCCGTTTACCGTTACCGCTCCACTCACCAAGGAAATGGCTTTCTCGATCTCCCGATAGCCGTTTCGCACGGCATGCTCGTCGCGAAGGTTAAGCCTCACCACGCCGACTTCGGTCTTATGCAGGATATCCGGAGAGTCGGCCTTGAGGACGACGGGATAGCCCAGCGTTCCTGCATGAGCGACCGCCTCGTCCGCCGTCTCGGCGAGCGCTTCCCGGTTGACGGGTACGCCGTACAACGAAAGAAGTTTCTTCGATTGGGCTTCGCTGAGAACGTGGGTCTTGCCGACGATCGCGAGCTCGGCGACCGCCGCCGCTTTCGCCCCAGCATCGCTGAGCCTCACCCCGCCAGACGCCTGCCGGCTGGGCCTGTCATAGTAATCGAGCCAGGAGCGGATCGCCTTCATGCAGCGTCCCATCGACCGGAACATCGAAATCTTCCGGCTCCTGTCGTAGATTTCGCTTCCGGGGCCCTCCAACCATTCGTTGAACCAGACCAGGCAAATCGGCTTCGAAAGCTCTTCAGCGAGACGATCAAGATGGACCGCCCTTTCGGTGGTGATGGGCTTCTGAGCCGACAGCATCGGGACAACGACGACCCCGTAGCTCGGATCGTCGGCGAACGCCTTGATGCACGCGCTGTACAGATCGAAACTCTTCAAGGTTTCCGCGGTCATGTCCGTCGGATTGGACACGGACCCGAAGTCCGGAACCAGTTTCGACAGCCGCGCGACGGTCTCGGGCTGAGGAGCCGGCATCGCGACGCCGAATTCTTCCGCCTTGTCCCCGGAGATCACGGCCGCGCCGCCAGAACTCGCCATGACGCCGGCCCCGGGTCCCTGCGGAACGCCCGCGCGTTCGAAAAAGCACGCCGTCTCCAGCACTTCCTCCCAGTTATCCACGACGATGGCGCCCATCTCGCGGAAGGCAGCTTCGTAGGCCGCATTTGAGCCAGCCAGAGTACCGGTATGGGAAAGAGCGGCCTTCTTGCTGATTGCGCTCCGCCCCATTTTGTAGATGACCAGCGGTTTTCGGGCGGCAAAGGCCCTCCGGCCGGCCTCGATCAGGCGGTCGCCGTCCCGTATACCTTCGAATAGGCATGCGATCACCGACGTGTGCTCGTCGTCGACGAGATAGTTGATCAGGTCGCAGATATCGACGTCACTCGAGTTACCGGCCGAGAGGAAATGCGAAAAGCCGATCCCGCGCTGGAGAGCCTGAATCACGGTGTACCCGAGTCCGCCGCTTTGGCTGACCAAGCCGATCCCGCCAGCAATGATCGGCATTTCGTTGAACTTCGGCATGAAGTGCATGCCGACCTTCGAAGCGAAGTTGATAATACCGACGCAATTCGGACCGATGACACGCATGCCGGTCGACTTGGCTATCTCCGCCAGTTCGCGTTGCGCGGCAGTCCTTTCCTCATTTCCCAATTCCGCGAAGCCCGACGAATAGACGACTGCGCCGCCGATCCTCTTCGCGGCGCAACGCCTCACCAGATCGGCGACCTGCTCCTGAGGGACCGAGATCACGACAGCATCCGGCACTATCGGGAGGTCCTCGATCGTCGGATAGGCCTTGTGACCGAAGATCGAGTCCCGTTTCGGATTGATCGGGAGCAGCTTGCCGCTGAAGGTCGCGAGATTTTCCATGGTCCGCGCTCCGAAGGAGCCCGCAGATTCCGATGCACCGATCACCGCGATGCTCGCGGGGTTGATCAGTCTCCCAAGTTCCTTCCGGCCGAAGAGTTCGGTACGGTTCTCGATGTAGCCTTTGACCTGCGTCACAGTCCAAGCTCCCGTGCGATCAAGCTGCGCTGTATTTGCGAGGTACCTCCACCGATGGTCGAGTTGCGCGCATCTCGCCAGTAGCGCTGCATATCGTGGTCGTGCGTGTAACCGGCTCCTCCGAGGATCTGCATGCCTTGCGTGGTGACCCGAACGAACATCTCCGAGACGAACAGCTTTGCCATGCAGGCTTGCTTCACGCACGGCAGGCCCTGGTCGTACCGCCAGGCCGTCGAGGCGGTGATCCATCTGGCGGCTTCCAAATCCGTGGACATGTCGGCCAGCATGTGGGCGATGGCCTGGAATTCGGCGATCGGCTTGCCGAACTGCTTTCTGTCGCCTGCATAGCGGATCGCGTCATCCACGGCGGCCCGGGCGTTGCCGAGATAGTTGGCGGCAAGCAGAATCCGTTCGCGCTCCAGATGCTTGTTGATGTAGGACCACCCGCTGTTTTCCTCGCCGATCAACATTCGCTTGGGAAGTCGCACATCGTCGAAAAAGACCTCGCAGAGACCTAGGATGCGTCGCCCCACAACGTCCAAACGGTTGATCGTGATTCCCGGAAGGTCGTTCGGAACCAGAAACAGCGAAATGCCGGCGTGCTTCTTGACGTCCGGGTTGGTCCGGGCGGCAAGCACGATCATGTTGTTCGGCGCGTGCGCTCCGGACGAATACAGTTTTTGTCCGGAGATGACGTAGTCGTCGCCGTCGCTGCGGGCTCTGGTCTGGAGCGAAGCCGCGTCCGACCCAGACCCCGGCTCGGTCAGGCTGAAGGACAGCTTGGTTTCTCCCTTCACGACCTTGGGGAGGATCTCGGATTTGATCTCATCGCTTGCGAAGTCCGCGAGGATCATCGCGCCCCACCCGATCAGGGCCAGCCGCGTGGCGAAGTCCACGCTGGGTCTCGCAATCTCTTCCAGCGCGATGGCGCAGTCGGCGATCGGTGAGCCCACGCCGCCATACTCTGCTGGGACCATCATAGCCAGCAGACCGGCGTCCGCCATGGCGGCATACACCTCCTCCGGCAATTGCCCAGTGCGATCCCAGTGGCGGACGTCGGTCGGCTTACAGTGCCGCTTCACGAACGACGCCGTGGTCTCGCGCACCAGTTTCTGTTCGTCGTTGTCTTCGAAATTCACGGCCGGTCCTTCTCGAGCGAAAACTGCGGAAGCTTGGCCCCCTCGCGATCCTCGAACTGGAGCGCGACGCCGTCGCCGATCTGGACGTCCAGCGCGCCGTCGCCGACGATGTTGCTCATCATCCGCGGTCCCTCCTCCAGGTCGATCAGCGCGACGACGTAGGGCGTCAGTGCCGTGAAGGCGGGCGAAGACGCGCGTCGGATGATCGTGAAGCTGTGGACGGTGCCTTTGCCTGCGGCCTCGATCCACTCGAGATCCGTCGACCAGCAGACCGGACACAGGTAACGCGGCATGAAATGCGTTTCGCCGCAGGACTTGCAGCGCCGGAGAACCAGCTTTCCTTCTCTCGCGGACTGCCAGTAGACGGCGGAGTCTGCATTGGCGACCGGAAGCGGGAGTTGCTTTTCCACTTGTTCTGTCCTCTTCTATTTTTCCGAGACGTATTTCAGCCAGCGTCCACCATCGACGATGAGGTTCTCGCCGGTGACGAAGCTCGCCAGATCCGACGCGAGGAAGGCGGCCGCGTTGGCGACCTCCAGCTTTTTTCCGAAGCGCCCGAGGGCCACGCGGTTCCGCTCCAGATCAGCGCGGCCGCGATCTTCGTAGATGCGCTTCGCGCCTTCCGTATCTCCGATCGGACCAGGCGAGATCGCGTTGACCCTGACGCCCTCGCCTCCCCATTCGACGGCGAGCGTGCGGGTGAGCGAGAGGATGCCCGCTTTCGCCGCGGCGGCGTGGGCCGCGCCCGGCCAGCCAGATAGCGCCTGCATCGTGATAATGTTGATGATGCAGCCGTGGCTCTTGGACTCCCGGAGGTGCGTATAAGCAGCACGGCATCCATGAAACGTCCCGTTCAGATCGATGTCGATCACGGTCCGCCATGCGTTCGGAGACATCTCGGCCGTGGGACAAAAGAAGTTGCCGGCCGCGTTGTTGACGAGGATATCGAGCGCTCCGAACCGCTTCACGACGCTGTCGATTGCGGCCAATACCTGTTCGTAGTTCCTGACGTCGGCCTGGAAGGACGCGACGTCCTTCATGCCCTGCGCATGCAGCGAAGAAACCGCGCCTTCGAGCCGCTCCGCGCTGCGGCTGACAATCGCCACCTTCGCGCCAAGCGTGAGGTATTGCTCCGCTATGGTCAGGCCGATTCCGCTGCCGCCGCCAGTGACGAGCGCCACGCGACCTTTCAAGAGGTCCGACGAATACATGTCATTTCACCTTCGCAACTTTGGCCTTCGCGGCCACCATGGCCGTCCGGTGGCCGTCCGATGCCGTAGCGAGTCCGAACGCGTCCGCTTCGTGCCGCAGCGCGCCGGCCAGATGAGCGGCCCACCCTTGGGCGCAAACAGATTTGGTCAACTGGAGGGCTTCGGTCGGAAGCGCCGCGAGTTCATCGGCGAGCTTCATCGCGTGCGCCTCAAGTTCTCCAGCCGGCGCTACGCGACGGGTGAGCCCCAGGGCGCGCGCCTCTTCCGCCCGTATGACGCCGCCCGTGAGAAGCACATCCAGCGCGATCGCCGGACTTGCCTTCGCCTGCAGCAGGAAGCTCGCCCCACCATCCGGAATGACGCCGAGCTTCACGAACGGGAAACCCAGGCTCGCGTTCTCGTCCATGACGAGAATATCGGCGGCCAGCGCGAGAGAAGCACCGCCGCCGAAGGCCGCTCCCTGGACCACCGCGATAACAGTCTGCTTCATGTTGATGATGCGCAGATGCTGCGTCTGCGCGGTGACGATGCGATCCCGCCAGGCCATGGGCGTATCGGGCACGTCGCCGAGATCTGCGCCTGCGCAGAATGCCGCGCCCTCTCCCCGCAGCACCACGACGCCAACCTCGTCGTCGATTTCGTCGAGGCGCCTCGCCAACAGCGCTCTCATCTCGACCGATAGCGCATTTCGCTGCTGTGGCCGGTTCAACGTGATCACCGCAATGCGATTGCGACGTTGTAGTTTGATGATGTCTGATGAGGACAATGGCGTTTCCTGACCTGCGGCTTGAGTGACGAACTGAAGCGAGCCGCTTTGTCTCGCTGGTCAGCAAGAGCCATGCCATTCCCGCATTTTAGAGCGGTAGGCATGTTTTTCCTACGATGGCCACGGATGGTGTTCACCGGTGACACATGGCGCGCCTTGCCTGTCCGCGCTGCGTACACACTCTCCCGACGCGCACCTTGGGACGGAGGCTTTGGCGCGGCACATCGTTTGCACCGCGCACGTTCTTCAACAAAGGGAAACGCCAATGGATTCGAAGCAGATTCTAGTAGAACGCGATGGCGCGGTCATGATCATCACTCTCAACAACCCAAGCTCGCGAAATTCGCTGACGTCGGAACTCCGGGAGGAGCTCGGGCAAGCGGTCAGGGAGGCATCGGTCGACCGCTCCGTGCGCTCCGTCCTGCTTGCGGCGGCCGGACCGTCCTTCTGCGCAGGCGGCGATTTCAAAATGCTCGAAGTCGCTTCCGACCCGTGGTCCGTACACCGCCGTTTCGCGGGTTTGAAGGATTGGCTTATTCCGCTGATCTCGCTCAACAAACCAATGGTCGTTGCGGTCAACGGGCATGCGGCCGGCGGCGGGATGGGTCTCTCGCTCTGCGGCGACGTCATTTTCGCGGCCGAGGATGCGAAGTTCATGGCGGCCTTCTTCCGTCTCGGCGCAGTGCCCGACATCGGCATGATGTACCACCTGCCCAGGTTGATCGGCATGGCGCGAGCGAAGGCGTTCCTCTTCGGTAATCAGACCTGGACCGCCAAGGAGGCGTTCACACAGGGGCTGGTGTCGCGGGTATGCCCCGACGGCAAGCTCAAAGAGGAGGCGCTTGCAGAGGCCCGTCGACTCGCGGATGGACCGTCCGAGGTGATGGGATTGGCGAAGCAACTCATGGCACGCACCTTCGAGACGGGATTGCACGACATGTTCGCCTTCGAGGGTCTGGGCCAGGCGCTTGCGATGTCCAGTAGCGAGTTCAAGGAAGGATTGCGTGCCGCCGTAGAAAAACGTCCCGCGAACTTTGCTGCACCGTCCGGCCAGAAATAGCCGTCGAGCTTCAAGGAACTGTCGGAAGGGCCGACTTGAACCGGTCCTTCCAACGTCTCACTCACCGGAAATCAGTGGACCGACGAGATCCCATCCCTCGCCGTTGAAGCGCGCCATGTGCAGGTCTTTCATCGGTGCGAAGTTCGTCGCGCTCGTCCTCAGACGAATTCCGGGCAAGACCATCGGGAGTTGCATGTCGAGATTTTGGGCTTGCTTCATCACGTTCTCGCGCGACAGATCGTTGCCGCACTGCTTGAGGACCTGCACCAATGTCTGGGCGTTCGAATAGCCGAGAACGTTGAATTCATCCGTGAGATCACCCGATGGGTAATATTTTTTCATCCATGCCAGCCACTCTTTGTAGCCGGAATCGTCCGCGAGTCTCGGATCGGCTGGATCTTTGAGATAGTGTAATGCGAGCACACCTGCGCTTGCCTCCGCACCGACCTGCTTCAGAACGGACGAGGAGGCCGACACGGTCGCAAGCAGCTGTGTCGGCTTCCATCCTAGTTCGTAGGCCTTGCGGATCGCCTGAGCCGCGAATTTTGTCGTCGAAAAGTTCATCAGGATGTCGGCGCCGCTCGCCTTGAGCGTGATTACCTGAGAGTCGATGGTCGGCTCGGTGATGTCGTAGCTCATCTCCTTCACGATCATGGTATCGGCCTTCGCGCCAAGCCGTTCGCGCAAGCCCTTTATGTAATCGCGCCCGAGATCGTCCTTCTGATACAGGATGGCGATCCTGGCGTCCGGATGGTTATCCAGCACATAAGCTGCCATAGCCCGCCCTTCGAGCTGATAGTTAGGCTGCCATCCCATGGTCCACGGAAAATTCTGCGGATCGGCGAATCGCGTTGCGCCGGACGTCGGAAAGAGTTGAGGCACCTTCTTGGCGTTGAGATACTTCTGGATCGCCGCGTTCGTGGCCGTGCCGAGAGTATCGAAAATCAGCAGCACGTCCTCCTGTTCGACCAGTTTGCGTGTTTGTTCGACGGTCTTGGGGGGGCTGTAGCTGTCGTCGAGGCTGATGAGCGTGATCTTTCGGCCGTTCACACCACCATTGTCGTTCACCATCTGAAAGTAAGCTTCGTTTGCCTTCGCAATGGTCGCGTAATGGGAGCCGGGCCCGCTGTATGGCATGGTCTGGCCAATCTTGATTTCCTTGTCCGTTACGCCATGAAGCTCTTGTGCGTGCGCACCGAAGACCGAAAGCAAGAGACCCAACCAGCATAGAACGTATGTACGCATGCGACATCCTCCCCTTTTGCCGGCGCATCGCAAGCAACATGCCAAGCGCAAACGTCCGCCGTTGCTCGCGATTTCGGGCTCCGACGCGGTTTCGTGTCGCCGTTTGCGACAGTTGTCCGACCGACTGTTTTTGTCGCGAACACATACGGCACACCCGGTCGCGGATACGGGGCTTTCGTCACGGCACGGGAAATGCACACTCGCATTCGACAAGAAATTCGAGGAGGATTGTTGCGGATGCGAAGGGCTTTCGAAGGATTCCGAGTCATTGATGCAAGTCAAGGAGTGGCCGGGCCTCACGCGGCGATGCTGTTGGCCTTGCATGGAGCCGACGTCATCAAGATCGAGCCGCCGGAAGGCGACTGGGGCCGCATCCTCGGCAAGACGAAGGCTAACAACACCATCCATTTCGCCGCTTTCAACCGCGGGAAGCGATCGATCGCCATTGACCTGGCCAAGGAAGAAGGGCGTCGTGTCGCCGGTGATTTGGTCGCATCGGCTGACGTGGTAATAGAGAGCTTCCGGCCCGGCGTCGCTTCTCGACTGGGTCTCGGCTATTCCGAAGCCGTGAAGACCAATCCAAACGTCATCTATATGTCGGTTTCAGGATTCGGCCAGAAGGGTCCCAACCGCGAGCGGCCCACTGTTGATGGCGTCATTCAGGCCTTTTCCGGCATGATGGTGATGAACGGATCTGTCGAGAAACCGCACCGGCAGAGCATGGTCATCATCGACACGGTCACGGGATTGTATGGCTTTCAGGCCATCAGCGCGGCCTTGATGCGCAAAGTGCGATTCGGCACGGGCTCCTTTATCGACATGAGCCTCATGCAGAGCGCTGCGGCCTTCCAAGCTGCGAAGTTGATGGAGGCGACAGCGGAAGGTCCCTCCCCCGGCCCGCTTTACTCTCCTTCCGGCGTCTACGAAACAGAGGACGGCCACATCCTGTTAAGCGCTATGAGGTCGCGTAATTTCGAAGTCCTTTGCGATGTGGTTGGGTGCCCACAGCTTGCCGCGGATCCGCGCTTCGGTTCGGTCGAGGACAGGAATGCGAACCGTCAGGATATGAACAGAGTGCTTCAGGAACGGCTTCGTACCCGCGCCACGAACGACTGGGTCACGCTTCTTCTCGAGCGCGGCGTCATGGCGAGCCCAATTAACAGTTATTCCGATTGGCTTTCCGACGCCCATGTGAAGGCCGTCGAAGCCTACCAGACCCTTCCGTTCGACGGCTTGGGGTCGCTTCCTGTTGCGGCTATACCCGGCTGCCCCGGGCCTGAATTCGCAGCGAACGGCTTGGTACCTGGGCTGGGCGAGCATACGACCGAGATACTTTCTTCGCTCGGGAGGAGCGATGCCGAAATCGCGTCGCTCTATTCTGCGCGCGTTCTGGCTTGAGTCGTTTGCGAAGAATTACATCTGCGAGGGTCGTATGGGTCCGTTGAATGGTTTGACGGTTTTGGAGTTTCCCGCAATCGGGCCGGTTCCGTTCTGCGCGATGTTGCTCGCTGACCTTGGAGCGACGGTCCTACGCATCGAAAGAGAGGAGGATGCCGGACTGGGCATCGAGCGGCCCCGCCGCTTTCAGATATCGCATCGTGGCCGGAAGTCACTGAAGCTGGATCTCAAGAGACCGCAGGCGCTGAAATTGGTGCAGGCCTTGATCGGCCACAGCGACGTTCTGATCGAGGGTTTCCGGCCGGGCGTGATGGAGCGGTTGGGACTCGGTCCCGAGGTCTGTCTCGCGCTAAATCCCGGATTGGTCTATGGCCGCATGACCGGTTGGGGTCAAACTGGTCCGCTTGCGCCATGCGCCGGTCACGACATCAACTACATTGCGCTGACAGGTGCTCTGGACGCGATCGGCCGGCAGGGTCAGCCTCCAACGCCTCCGTTGAACCTGGTCGGAGACTTCGGAGGCGGCTCCCTCTATTTGGCGCTCGGCATACTCAGCGCGATTTGGGAACGGCATCAGTCCGGACACGGTCAGGTCGTGGATGCCGCCATCGTCGACGGAACCCTCTCGTTGCTTGGTGGGCACATCGGCATGGTGGCGGCAGGTCTCGCAAAGGGTAAACGAGGATCCAACATGCTCGACAGCGGCAGCCCTTTCTACGACGTTTACGCCTGCGCTGATGGCCGTTGGCTCGCCGTCGGTGCCATCGAAGACAAGTTTTTTTCGCAATTGGTCTCGAAGGTGGGCCTCGACGCGAACGACGCGCTACGGCAAAAGCGCGAGGACTGGCCTTCGCTGCGACGCGATCTTGCGGAGGCGTTTTTGCAGAAGAACGCCGAGGAATGGCGGGCCAGGTTCGACGGCACCGACTGCTGTGTGACGATTGTTAGCTCGGTGGAAGAGGCCTTCGCCGATCCGCACCTGGCCGCGCGGAAGTCGTTCATCGAACTCGACGGCGTTAGCCAGCCCGCACCGGCTCCGCGTTTCAGCCGGAGTATTCCGGAAACTCCGCGGGCGCCGAGCGCGCGGAATACGCCCGAAGAAGCGTTGGCCGACTGGCTAGATCCCGATACGGTCCGGGCCTTCAGAACCAGCGAGACCTGGCGCGACTAGGCGCCCTCGCGACGCCGAGGTGCCTATCTGCATTGTCTCCGGCGCATACACTCCCGCGTTTGGCTGCCTTGTGCTGTCTCCCGCAGATGTGGTTTGTTGTCTCCAACAAATACATATAGGGAGGCTGATGCCGGATTATGATACCTCCTGAGGGAATTTCAGACTATCGCGGCCTTATCCTATCGGATGGCACGAGAATCATTCGTTCGACTGGAATTGCTGACGAGCCTCGGCTGAAAAGTCTCGCGCTCGATCCGGACTGGATCGCCGAGGCGCGGGTCCGCCGTGTCAATCCGCTCACGCTCGATCGTCTCTCCTACATTGTCATAGTGATGTCCGTTGCGGAGAGCGACGTGCTGATCTTCGGCGAGCCCCCGGGTGACGCTGTCATCAACTTTCTGTCGAGTGTTGATTTTGCCTGGGAGATGATGGAGCAGCTCCTGACGGACCCCTTCGAGGGCATGATTATCGTCGACGATAAGGCACGCATATCCTACATGTCTCCGGTGCACGAACGCTTCTTCGGGCTCAAGCCAGGAGAGGTGCGAGCACGACCGATCGAAGATGTCGTGGAAGGGACGCGACTGCATAAGGTCGTCAAAAGCGGCAAGGCGGAAGTCGGCACCATGCAGCACATGCGGGGATCCAACAGAATCGTTTCCAGGATCCCCATCCGGCGGAAGGACCAGATTCTCGGAGCCTATGGCCGCGTGATGTTCAAGGGACCCGAACAACTCGCGATACTGAATGCGCGGATACGCGCTCTGGAGGGTCAGGTCGAGTTTTACAAGCGAGAAACCGAAACCCTGAAATCACAGAAGTATGGGCTCGACAGCATCGTGGGCAACAGTCCCGCCGTGCAGCGGCTTCGCGCCGAGATCGTCAAGGTTGCCCCTCTTGAGATTCCCGTGCTCATCCGCGGCGAGAGCGGCACTGGCAAGGAATTGGTCGCTCACGCGCTCCATAGATTGAGTCCGCGAAGGGACGGCCCCATAGTTGCCGTGAATGCTGCCGCGATGCCTCAGACACTCGTCGAGTCCGAACTGTTCGGATACGAGCCGGGCGCGTTCACTGGCGCCGACAAAAAGGGGCGGAAAGGAAAGTTCGAGCAGGCGACCGAGGGCATCATGTTCCTCGACGAGATCGGCGACATGCCGCTCGAGGTCCAGGCGAAGTTGCTGCGCGTGCTGCAGGACCGCATTGTCGAGCGCGTTGGCGGTGACAAACCGCGCCAGCTCGATTTCAGGCTGATCTCCGCGACGAATCGGGACCTGCAGTCCCTGGTGGAAGCCGGGACCTTCCGCTTGGACCTGTTCTACAGGATATCACCAATCGTGATCACGCTGCCTCCGCTGCGGGAGCGCATCGAGGACATCCCGGTCCTGGCCTCAAAATTTCTCGAGGATATCGCCTATCGTCACGCCCGATCGACGCCGTCCATAGACGATGATGCACTGACGACGTTGATGGAGAGGGCCTGGCCTGGGAATATCCGTCAACTCCAACATGAGATTGAGCGTGCGTTCGCCTTCTGCGACGGCGTCGCCATTAAGGTCCATGATCTGACGGAGGCGAAGGCCGACCCTCATATCGAACCGCGGACCCCAGCGGCCGATACCATTGTTCCGCTGCCTGTAGACGGACTGCGCTCGATACTCGACAAGGTCGAAACGAAAGGCATCCGCGATGCGCTCGTGCGACACAAGGGCAATAAGAAGAAGGCCGCCGAAAGCCTCGGGATTTCGCGATCCTACCTGTACCGGAAACTATCCGAGATGAACGAATCGTAGGCTTGGCCACTCGGCGGACCGGAAAACGGCGGATGACTTCATCATACGTTGCCTCGTCGCCGAGATGATTGCATCGAACAGTCACTCGAGATTTCGTCAACCGGTCTTGTTGTAGATCCCCTGTGCCGTCGCAACGAGTTGGCCGCTCGGCTGGCTCTCCGCGATGATCGAAGCGAAGTATGTTCTCCGGCCCGCCTTCGAAATCCGACCCGTCGCTCGAATTTTCGAGTCCTCGGCCCCCGATGTTCCCACAAAACTGCAATTCAGCGATACAGTCACCGCCTTTGGCGCCGCATTCTCGTTCGGATCGGAGATTGCCCATAATCCGGCGGTGTCGAGCATCGCCATGAGGACGCCGCCATGCACGGTGCCGTGGCGATTGAGATGCTGCGGACCGATCTCGATCTCGAAACTGGCTTCACCCGCGATCGATGCGGTCCTCCGCAGCCCCATGACGTCCCCGAAATGAAATCCTTCGGGGAGGCAAGCACCGAGCACGTCTTCGAGCTCACGAGACGCCATGCCCAACCTCCGGGGTTGTGAGTGCTCCAGCGCCGTTCAATTTCCGCGGACCTTTTCGGAAGCATTCTTGGCGACGATCGCGCGTCGCGGCGGAGCGTAGGCCGGCGTACCGTAAGTTTCGAACAATGCATGAGTGACGTCGTAGTGCCGCGCCATGCCGCCACGGAAGATACGCTCAAGCGGACCGTCCGGATATCCTAAGCCGAGCTTGCACGTCAGATCCATGTCCGCCTGCGTGGCCAATCCCTCGTCGAGGAAACGCAGGGCGGCATTGTATTTCGGAATCACCAGCCGGTTGATGATCCGCCCGATCTGGTCCGCCGAGACCACGACTTCGAGACCCGCTTTCGTGAAGATCTCGCTGGCGGCCGCAACCGCGCCATCGGAGGCGGATACGGGACGGACCAGCTCGATCAGCCTTGACGGCGCGTCATCGCCGTTGCGGTAGCGCGCGAAGCCAAGAACGTTCGCATGATTACCGTCGTCTCCGATGTGCTCCGCGAGACTCTCGTTGCCAAGTTCGACGAGGATCGCCGTCTTGCCGGAATCAGCCTCGAACGGCGTCCCACACAGCACGAGGACGTTGGCGCCATTGTCCTTGGATGCTCCCGCCAGGAAGGCATCGCCCTCCGGGAAGGACCGGCTCGGACCGTTCTGAATGATAGTGTAGGTCATCGGCTCAAGCTCCAAACATCGCATTACCTTCGTAGTTGAAGAAGCCGCGCCCGGATTTCCGTCCGAGCAGGCCCGCGGCGACCATCCGTCTCAGCAGGGGCGGCGGCGCCGCCCGGGGATCCAGCGTGATCGGATAGAAGGCATCACAGAGCCGGATCTGCGTATCGAGGCCGATCAGGTCGATGAGTTCGAGCGGCCCCATCTTGTAGCCGAGGCCGGTCTTGATGGCCTTGTCGAGGTCGGCGGCGCTGACGACGCCAGCTTCCACGACACGGATCGCGTCGTTGTTGAAGGGCACCAGGAGCGCGTTCAGGATGAAGCCTGGCTTGTCCTGCGTCTTGACCGGTATCTGGCCGCAGGCCTTCGTCCAATCCCACGCGGTGTTGAACGTGCGCTCGGAGGTGAGGATGCCCGGCGACATCTCGATCAGCTTCATCAGCTGCGCGGGCAGACAGAAATGCATGCCGACCACGCGTGCCGGCAGCTTGGATCCCGACGCGATCTCCGTGATCGAGAGCGTCGAGGTGTTCGACGCGAAGATCGCGTCCTCGGCGCACACCTCGTCAAGACGCTTGAGCAATTCTCGCTTGGTGGCGAGATCCTCGAACACCGCCTCGATCACCAGATCGCAGCCGCCGAGATGCGAGATGTCCGTGGTGTGGGACATGGCGCTGACGATCGCGTCGCGCTTGGCGGCCTCCAGCTTGCCGCGCTCGACCGATTTGTCGAGGAACGCTGCAGATTGCTTGGCGGCGCGCTCGAGCGCATCGCCCTTCATGTCGTAGGAGATCGTTTGGTAACCGGCACGCGCCGCGACCAGCGCGATGCCCGTTCCCATCGTGCCTGCGGCGCCGCAGATGCCGACCGTCTTGATTGATTTCGTCATTTTGCCGCGAAGCTCCTGCCGATAAGTTGGCGGTGCACCTGGTTGGTGCCCTCCCATATCTGGGTGATCTTGGCGTCGCGCATCAGCCGCTCGACGCGGTAGTCGCGGCAATAGCCGTAGCCGCCGAACATCTGCACCGCCTCCGTCGTCACACGCATGGCGAGGTCCGACGCGCGCATCTTCGCCATCGACGCCTCGATGCCGAAGTCCTTCGCGCCTGAATCGATCAGGCCGGCCAGATAGTCCAGCCAGCCGTCCGCCATGGCCAGGTCGGTCGCGAGGTCGGCCAGCATGAACTGATTGGCCTGGAAGTCGACGATGCGGCGGCCCGACTGCTTGCGCTCGTTCATATAGGCCGTCATGTCATTGAACGCCGCCATGGCGATGCCTAACGCGTGGGCCGCGACGCTCGGTCGGGAACGATTGAGCGACGCCAGCAGGATCCGGAGACCGTCGCCGGGCTCTCCGATAAGGTTGGCGCGTGGCACGCGGACTCCGTCGAAACGCAAGGCGGCGGTCGACGAGCCGCGGTGCCCCATCTTGTCTTCGAGGCGCAGGACCTCGAAGCCGGGCGCGCCCTTCTCGAGCACCAGAACGGAAATGGCTTTCTTCGCGTCCTCCATGCCAGCGAACTTTCCGAACAGCAGGATGCGGTCGGCGACGTCGCCGTTGGTGATGAAGATCTTGGAGCCATCGATCACGATGTCGTCGCCGTCCGCCGTGAACTTGGTCTTCATGCCGGTCGCGTCGGAGCCGGCCGACTCCTCGGTGATCGCCAGCGACGCCAGACCGCCTTCGGCGATGCACGGCAGGAGGCGCGCCTTCTGCTCCGTCGTCCCGAACTCGATCAGCGGCTTCATCGCGTGAAAGTTGGTCGCGTAGATGATGCCGGTCGCGGCGCAGGCCTCGGAAATGCGCTTCACGATCGCCAGATACAGGCGGAACGACATCGGCAGGCCGCCGAAATCCTCCGGAATAAAGATGCCGTTGAGTCCCAGTTCGTTGATTGCTTTGACGTTGGCCCAAGGAAACTCGCCACTGGCATCGGCATGTTCGGCGTTCGGCGCGATCACGTTCGCGCAAAGCCGGTCGACCTGCGAGAGGATGAGCTTGTCGTCCTCATTCCAGTTCCGGCTGCGTTCGAGCTGGTCGAAGATTGACATCTAGTGATTGGCTCCCTGGCCGCCGTCGATGTAGATGGTCTCGCCCGTGAGGAACGCGATGTTCTCGGCGTAGAGCGCGCCGACGAGACGCGCCACTTCCTGCGGCGAACCGGCGCGTCCGGCGGGGACGCGGCGTTTCAGCCAGGCCTGGATCTTCTCACTGGCGAGGAAGTCGCGGTTGAGATCGGTCTCGATGTAGCCCGGAGCGACGTCGAGCACCCGGATACCGTCGCGCGCCCATTCGGCGGCGAGGCATCTAGTGATGGCGCCGACCGCCGCCTTGGATGCGCAGTAGGCCAAGTTGTCGATCACCGCGAGCTTGTCGAAAAACGAGCCGATATTGACGATGAGCGCGTCACCCGCCGCCTTGAGGTGCGGATAGCTCTCGCGGCAGGCGACCATCACCGCGGAGGCGTTCAGCCGCATGGTGCTCTCGAAGTTGACGAGGGAAAGCTCGGCGCTCCGCTTGCCTTCGTGGGCGCCCGCATTGTTGACGAGACCAATGATCGGCCCCTTTGCCGCGACCTTGGTGATCGCTTCCGTGATGGCGCGCTCGTCCGTCATGTCGCAGGCATAGCCGGTGCCGGCGGCGGTGGTGCCGCTGCGGGAGAGGCCGGCGACGGCGAAGCCGCGGCGGTCGAGCTCGACCGCGATGGCCTCGCCGATGCCACGGCTCGCGCCGGTGACGATGATCTGGCCGCTACGCATCCTTGAACTCCGGTTTCCGCTTCTCGGTGAACGCCGCCATTCCCTCCACCGCGTCCGCGGTGGCATAGGCGAGCGTCGACAGATCCGCCTCGATCTTCAGGCCTTCGTGGATCGGCACGTCCAGCGCGCGGGAGACCGCCTCGCGGGCGAACCCCTGCGCCAGCAGGCTGAAGGAGGAGAATTCGTGCGTGTACGAAAGAGCGGCATCGACGACGTTGCCCTCGACGATCCTGTGCAGGAGACCGATGCGCGCCGCCTCCTCCGCTCCGACCGTGCGGCCCAGCATGATCATCTCCATCGCGCGTGCCTCACCGATCAGGCGCGGCAGACGCTGGGTGCCTCCGTATCCCGGAACGAGACCGAGTTTGATCTCCGGAAGTCCGAGTTTGACGCTCGGCGTTCCCACCCGGAACGTGCAGGCCAGCGCAAGCTCCAGACCGCCCCCGAAGGCGAAGCCATTGATGGCCGCGACGGAGGCGAACGGAAGCTTATCGAGCTTCGCGAAGGTCGCCTGCCCAAGCTCGGCGCCCCGCTTGCACTCGATCAGCGGCCGACCGCCGAGCTCCTTGATGTCGGCACCGGCGCAGAAGGCCTTCTCTCCGGCGCCGGTCACGATCAACGCGCGCACCTTCCAGGTGGCCACCTCCGCCAGCGCGTCCGATAGCTCCTTCAACACGTGGAACGAAAGCGCGTTCAGCGCTTCCGGGCGGTTGAGACGCAGCAGCGCGCAGTCTTCGAGGGTCGTGAGTTCGACGGGCATCGGCTACTTCCCGAACTTGCTGGTATCCGGCTTGCGCTTCTCGGCGAATGACGCCGACAATTCGTGGCTCTCATCGGTTTCGAGATAGGGCCGCAGCAGGAGATCGTGCGAGATGCGGGCGAGCCCCGACACGCCTCCGTGCCGCGCATTGAAGGCGCCCTTGATCGACGCCAGCGCGAACGGACCGCGCTCGGCGATCTCCATCGCGAATTTGCGGGTTTCTTCCTTCAGCTTGTCGTCGGGAACGACCTTGTTGATCAACCCGATCTCGAGCGCTTCGGCCGCGGAAATCTTGGGGTTGCGGAACCACATCTCCTTGGCCTTCTTCTTTCCGACCAGGTCTTCGAGATACCAGGTGCCGTAGCCCGCATCGAACGATCCCATCATCGGACCGACCTGGCGGAACACCGCGCTTTGTTTCGCAATAGTGAGATCGCAGACGACCTGCAGCACGTTGCCGCCGCCGACGGCGAAGCCATTGACGCTGGCGATCACCGGCTTCTGCAGGCGGTCGATGGATTCGTACATTTCGAGGGTCGGGAGCACGCCGGCGTACAGCATGGTCTTCTCCATGCCTTCCTTGCGGCCGCCGATGCAGAAGAACCTGTCGCCGGCGCCGGTGAGGACGATCACGCGGGTGCGCGTCTCGCGCCGGATCTCGTTGATGCAGTCCCGGATCTCATGACACATCTCGACAGTGAACATGTTGCCGTCGTCGGGACGGTTCAACGTGATGGTACCGATCGGACCGTCTTCTTCATACAGGATGGTGCTGAACGCCATAGGATGTTTCCTTTCAATAGAGTTTCTTGGTTCAAGAGCCGCCGCGCAGATCGCGGAGCACGGCTTCGTTGTGTTCGCCGAGACGGGGCGGCGCGCTACGGGGCGTGTTCGGCTCGCCGTCGATGACGATGGCAGTGCCGACCTGAGGGACGAGCCGGCCGTCCTCAGCGGCGATACGATAGAACATGCCGCGCGCGAGCATGGCCTCGTCAGCAATCACCTGATCGACGCTATTGATAGGGCCGGATGGCACGCGGGATGCACGGAAAAGCGCGAGCCAGTGTTCGCGCGGCTTCGTGCGCAGGATCCCCGCGATCCGCGGGACGATCTCGTCGCGTCGGAGGCGCCGGTCCGCGTTGTTCCGCAGCCCCTCGTCATGGGCCGCCTGCGGTTCGCCGACGGCTTCCCAGAAGCGCTGCCACAGGTTGCCGAGGCCGAGCGTGATAGGGTAGTCCGCGGTCTCGAAGGCCTGATAGATCGCGATGACGCTGTCTCTTCCTCCCGAGCGTTTTGGAACGTCTCCGGATCCCAGATAGGGCATGGTGCGACAGGACAGGAAACGGGTCATGGAGTCCACCAGAGCGACGTCGACGACGTATCCTTTTCCCGTACGCTGGCGATCGAATAGAGTCGCGACAGCGGCGAAGGCCGCGTCCTGACCCGCAAGCATGTCGGCCGCCGGCGCGCCGACCTTCTGCGGCTCGCCGCCGGCTTCCCCGTGATGTCCATGATGCCCGAGTAACCTTCGGCGATCAGGTCGTAACAGGTCCAGTCGGAGCGCTCACCCGTCAGCCCGAAGCCCGTGATCGAGACATAGATCAGGTCGGGCCGTAGCGCGCGCAGCGTGTCGACGTCGACCTTCAGCTTCTTCGCCACGCGCGGCGCGAAGTTGACGATCACGACGTCCGCCGTACGCACCAGCCTGTGCAGAACGTCGATACCTTCGTTGTTGGAGAAGTCCAACGCGACGCTCTTCTTGCTGCGATTGAAACTGGCGAACCAGAGTGACTCGCCATCGAGGAACGGCGGGCCCCAGGCACGCGCGTCGTCGCCGACCTCGGGACGCTCGACCTTGACGACCTCGACGCCCATGTCGGCCAGCAACATCGTCGCGTAGGGACCGGCGATGGAGGTGGTCAGGTCGATGACACGCACGCCGTCGAGCAGCGCGTAGCCGCGCCCTGCCGCCATCAATGGCAGCGCATCGGCCGGGGCTGCGGTCTGTCCACTCTCGGTGTTCAACGTCGCGCTCACAGCTTCGCCCTGTCCATCACGATGACAGCCTTGCCGCGGATTCTGCTCTGTTCGATGAGTTCGAGCGCGGCCGGCAATTCCAGGAACGGAAACTCCTTCATGACGTGCGGTTTTACCGCCCCGGACTTCCAAAGCCGGAAGATCTCATCCTGCACCTCCTTGATGCGGTCCGGCCTCCGGTCGCGATAGTCGCTCCACTGCAGGCCGATGATCGAGACGTTCTTCACCAGAAGGTAGTTGACCTTGACGCTCGGGATGTCGCCGGCGGCGAAGCCGATCACCACCAGCCGGCCGCACCAGGCCGTCGCCCGCAGTGCGGCACCCAGGAAATCACCGCCGAGGGGGTCGATCACCACGTCGACGCCCTTGCCGTCGGTCGCGTCGCGGACCTGCCGGCGCAGGCTTTCCCGCATGTCCGGAAGCGACAGATCGACGACGTGATCGGCACCGTTCCGCCGCACCAGAACGGCCTCCTCGTCGCCGCGGACGGCCGCCACCACCGTTGCGCCGAGCCCCTTGGCGAGTTGCACCGCCGCTAGCCCGATGCCGCCCGCGGCGCCCCCGACGAGGACGCGCTCGCCCGTCCTGAGCTGGCCGCGATCGACGAGCGCCAGATAGGCCGTCTGATAGACCAGACCCATCGCCGCGGCGTCGACAAACGGCATACCGTCCGGAAGGCTGAACGTCTGCTGCTCGGTAACCAACGCCTGTTCGGCGAAGCCGCCATATTCGACATGGCAGAGCACGCGGTCGCCCG
Organism: uncultured Bradyrhizobium sp.; assembly: GCA_964609175.1. Taxonomy (GTDB): domain Bacteria; phylum Pseudomonadota; class Alphaproteobacteria; order Rhizobiales; family Xanthobacteraceae; genus Bradyrhizobium. The sequence goes on along the minus strand of CAZSRR010000011.1, from coordinate 21,659 downwards.
GCGCATAGCGAGTCACGCCCTCGCCCACGTCGGCCACGACCCCGGCGAAATCCTTTCCGGGCGAGAACGGACGGGGTGGCAGGACCTGGTACTTGCCCGAGACCACCAGCACGTCCGGAAAGTTGATGCCCGCCGCCTGGATGTTGACGCGGATCTGGCCGGCCCCCGGTGCAAGATCCGGGATTTCGTGGCATCGAAGGCTGGATGGCGGGCCGTGCTCAACGACCTGGAAAGCTCGCATCTGGATCGTCCTACTTCGCCAGGATGTCGTCGGTGTCCGCACCGAGTCGTGGCGGCGACGCCTCCTTCGGCCCGCGGAACTGCTCGCTCAAAGGGAGGGGCAAGGCCGGGATCGAGCGACCGTCCACGAAAACCTTCCGCGATAGCAGTCCGCGCGCTACAACGTGTGGGTCGGCGACCGCGTCCTCGAGGCTGGCGACGATCGAGCAGCAGACGTCCTTGCCTTCGAAGATGGCCATCCACTCCCCGGCGGTCCGTGTCGCAATGATCCTGCCGACCGCGTCGATGGTCTTGTCTTCGTCCGCGTTCGGCGCGCGCATCTCCAGAGACAGGCCGATGATCGAACAGAAATTGTCCCAGAACTTGTCTTCGATCGGCGCGGCGGCGAGAAAGCCACCGTCCGCCGTGCGGTAGATCTGGTAGCGCGGGCTTCCGCCGGTCACCAGCGCATCGCTGCCGCCGGGCCATTCGCCCGCTGCGAAGCCGCTGCCGAGGCCCCAATACGCCAGCGTCAGCAGGTTTTCTCCCATCGAAACGTCGAGATAGGCGCCCTCGCCGCTCATGTCGCGCCGGCGCAGTGCCAACAGGATGTTCGTCACGGCGGGATAGGCTCCGCCAGCCAGGTCGGCGATCAGCACCGGCGGGATCACCGGCGCGCCGTCGGCGCCCACGCTCAAACCGAGGATGCCCGACTCCGCGAGATAGTTGAGATCGTGAGCGGCGACCATGGCCTTCGGGCCGCTCTGCCCCCATCCGCTGATCGCGCAATAAATCAGCCGTGGGTTGATGGCCCTGAGCGCATCGTATCCGAGGCCCAGCCGATCCATCACACCTGGACGGAATTGCTCGATCACGACGTCGGCCTCGGCGATCAGGGGGCGCAGCCTGTCCGCGGCATCGCTTGCCTTGAGATTGATCGCTATGCTTCGCTTGCCGGCGTTGAGAAGCGCGAAGTTGACGCTGTCTTCGCCGAATTTCGGCACGTAGCTCCGCATCTCGTCGCCGCGGCCGGGCCGCTCGATCTTCACAACCTGGGCGCCGGCTTCCGCCAGCATCAGGCTCGCGAATGGTCCCGGCAGAAGCGTGCTGAAGTCGAGAACGCGGATGTCTTCGAGTGGGCGCATGTGGTCGGGCTTTTCTTGTTGGCCGTTCACGCGCTACGCGCCGCGGACGTGGTCCGGATCGGCTGTGGACGCAGTTGATTGCGCTGCACCTGCAGCACCAATTCGCGCTTGAGGATCTTGCCGCTCGCCGTCAGCGGGAATTCGTCGACGCGCAGGAAGTATTCCGGCATGTCATATTTGGAGAGCCCTTCGCGGCGGAGATGATCCATCAGGTCGGCCGCCTCGACGGCACCCGAGACCGCGATGCAGACGCGTTCGCCCAAGCGGTCGTCGGGCACCGGAAACGCGGCGACGCGTCCCGCGGCCGGGTGGCGGACAGCCATCGCCTCGATGTGCGATGGGTAGATGTTGTGTCCGCCGCGGATGATCAAGTCCTTGAGACGCCCTTCGATCCGGAGATTGCCGTTTGTGTCCATGATGCCGAGGTCGCCGGACAGGAACCAACCGTCGCTGTTGAAGCTACCTTCCGTCGCCGCCTGGTTGCCGAGGTAGCCGAGCATCAGGGCAGCGCCGCGGCCGCCGATATGCCCGACCTCGCCGGGACCGACTTCCTTGTCCGGATCGGCCGGGTCGAAAAGCTTCACCTCGTAGGATCTGCCACCCCGGCCGCACGTATTGACGATCGTCTCCTCGTCGTCGGTCGGATGGGTGTACTGGTGCGAGGAGTTTTCCGTCATGCCGTAGACGTTCTGCGGCTTGATGCCCTGGCGCACGAAGGCTGCAGCCACGCTCGGCGGAATGGGCGCGCCGGCCATGTAGAAGGTCTCGACGAAACCAAGCCGTTCGACACCGGCCTTCTGCTGCTCACCGAGGATGTCCATCGCGTGCGTCGGCACGCCAAGAACGTAGTTGGCGCCCGTCGTCTCGATCCAGTCGATTCGGCTCATGCCGTCCGGCGGGTCGGCCGTCACGAACCGACCGCCCGTGAGCAGCCACTGCGCCACACCCACCCACGCGATGTGGTGGGACAACGGCGAGAGAGACAGCAGCACCGTCTCCGGACCGCGTCTCCAGTCGGCCACCAGGTCGCGGGCGTTCGCCAGCAGTGTATTGTCGGAATGCATGACGCATTTCGGCATCCCCGTCGTGCCCGAGGTGAACGCGAGGTAAGATACTTTGTCGGGATCCGTGCACGGCGGCGTGTGATTGGTCGCCGGCGCCGGAAAGGCCTTCGGCGTGTAGACGACCTTGAGGCTCTTGATCCGGACCAGAGCTGCGTCGAAATCGACGGTCGCACGGTCGGTTCCCCAGCCGTCCTCGGTGAGAAGAGCTCGTGCCGACAGCGTGTTGAGGAGATCCCCAACCTCGGCACATGTGTAGGTCTTATGGACCGACGGATTGCAGGCGATCCCCTCGCGCGCACAGGCCAGGAACATGACGACGGCTTCGACGCGATTCGAGAGCCATATCATAACGCGGTCGCCACCGGTCAAACCGTATTCACGCAGATCGGCCGCGACGCCGTCAGCCCAGCGCTTGAGCTCGCTCCATGTCAGCGTTCGTCGCGCGTCCTGCAGTGCAACGGCGTCGGGTCGCTCGGTCGCGTGGCGCGTCAACAGGCTGTAGAAGGTATCTTCACGCCATACCAGTTCGCTGTAGTAGCGCCGCGCATTTGCAGGTTGATGGAGGGTTAAATACGGTTTCATCCCTATCTCGCAACGCAGCATTCGATGATCAGCTCGCCAGATTTCGCTGCTGCCTGGACATCAGCAACACCCGTGCCATCTCCATGCCAGGACCTCCGCTCGGGAAAGGCCTTGTTTTTCAGAACTGTTTTTAGGGTTCTTCCAATTTGTGTCCTCATTCACGGCAGAGTTTCTTGATGCAACGTCCTCAGTGTGCTCACATGTCCTCAACAAGAACACAGGGGAAATGCCCAGGACAAAATCCGCAACGATTGCCGGTGTGCTTCTCATTGACGTCGCGAGCCGCCCTATCGCATCAGTCGGCATCGGCTCCGATCCACGTCTAAGTTTGCTGGCTGCCGACCAGGTTTGGATGGGCGAGGCGCGCGAGCGGCGCATCACGACGCTGAACCTCGATCGCAAAGTCTACGTTGTCCTGATCACTGCGGCAGGGTGCGGAGAGATGCTGGTGTTGAGCGAAACGCCGGGCGACGCACTCCTCAACTTCATCGGCAGCGTCGATTTCTCGTGGGACATCCTGCAGCATCTGCTGACGGACCCATTCGACGCGATGACGATCGTCGACGACAAGGCAAAGATCGTCTACATCTCTCCGATTCACGAAGCTTTCTTTGGATTGAAGGCCGGAGAAGGCAACGGTCGGGCAGTCGAGACCGTCATCGACAATACACGGCTGCACGAGATCGTGGCGACGGGCAAATCCGAAGTCGGCAAAATCCAGCGCATACGCGGCGGAGCAGGGTGGTTTCCCGCATACCCATCAAGAGGAACGGCAAGGTTCTCGGCGCCAACCAAGACCAAGGCGCGCCATAGTGCCCGGACGAAATCCTTCCATCAGCACGTCGGCGGAAGCGACCAGCCTGCGCAGGTTCAGCTTGCCTTCGGCGCTCTTGAGATCCAGCGCCACGGACTGCTTGCCGCGATTGAGCGCACCATGAAAGGCCGGAAACTGCCGTGCAGGGTCGCCCGCTCCCGGCCGCTCCACCAGGATCACCTCGGCGCCCAGGTCACTCAGCAACAAGGTTGCGTAGGGCCTTGGGTACTGTTCAGCCAGACTGATCACCCGAATTCCAGCGAGGGGAAGACTCATCTCGATGCTCTTTCCGGCAGCGACTTGACTTGCAATAGTCCCGACAGTCTGTAACATAACCGATAGAACAATCAACTAACCTTACAGTCAATTATTAAGGGACGCACGGTGGAATCTTTGATTTCTGAAATTCGAGGTGGTGCGATGTGGATCACCCTGAACCGCCCGGACGCGTCGCGGCTTCGCGTGTCAGACCGGCGCGTCGCGGGCTCGAGCGGCATCAACCAGGCGGCGCGCGGCGTGGCCCTACTGTTCGGCGGCTGGGCAGGCCGAGGCCATGGCGATCTTGATGCGGCGGACGCTGACGCGCACCAGCGCACCGATCTTGAGGAACTTGAGGCGGATGGTGCCGCAGGTGGCGTTGGCAAAGGCGGTGTCGGCGAGAGCGATGCGGCGCAACGCGCAGACCAGCACATAGGCCATCGCGGCGAACCACAGCCGCAGTTGGTTGGCCCGCATGGTCTGAGCCGACGTGCGGTCGGCGTAGAGGTCGAGCTGGCATTCCTTGATGCGGTTCTCCATCTCGCCGCGGGCTCAGTAGATGTCCTCGTAAAGGGTGCGGGCGCCGGCCTCGGCCCGCTTGAGCGAGGTCACGACGAAGCGCGGATTGGCCTCGCCCTGCGTCCACTCCGCCTTGGCGACGACGCGACGCCTTCGGCTCCAGGTGTCGAGCGTGCTCCACTGGAAATCCTTAACCGGCGCGCCGGGTGGCCGGTCTTCTCGGCCGCAGCCCTCGCCACGGCAAGCTCCTCTTCAATCATGGCGACCAGGCGCGTATTGCGAGCGAGCCCGAACAGGTAATCCACGTGGTTCTGCTCGCACCACGCCATTAGCGCCTCGCGCGCAAAGCCACTGGCGACCGGCAGCAGGATGCGCGCGAACGGCCAGCGGGCGCGGATTTGCCGGACAATCCGCTCGACCTCCGCCGCGCTGCCCGCGCTGGCGTCGATGTCGGAAGGACGCAGCTTGGCCGCCAACAGATGCCGGCCGCAGAACACGTACAGCGGCAGATAGCAGTAGCAGTCGTAATAGCCGTGGAAGAAGCGCCCCTCCGGATGCCCGTGCAGCGGGTCGTCGGTGGCGTCGAGATCGAGGATGATCTGCTCCGGCGGCCGCTCGATGCGCCTCCAGGAACAGCGTCACCAGCAGCGCCTCGATCGCCGCCGCGTCATAGGCGATCTTGTGATAGCGCGAAGGTTCGCTTTGGCTCAGCTCCAGCCGGTTCAGCGTCGACTTGCCGGCCACCGGCGCGCAGTCCCCGCGCCGGGCCGCAAGCTTGCCCGCCAGCACCGCCATCAGCGGATCGTGCCGCAGCTCATCATGGTCGTTGAGATCTTCATAGCCGAGCGCGATGCCAAAGATCCGTTGCCCGATCAACGTGCCGACCGCATGCTCGATCAAGTCCTGACGGCGATGATCGCGAAAGCAATCCGCAAAACGACCCACCAGATCGATCACCCGATCGGTGGCGCCCAGAAACAGCGCCCCGGCATCCGACGTCATCAGGCCGCCATCAAAGGCCGCCTCCACAGCCCGGCCTTCCACCCGTCCAAAATCAAACTGCTCCGCGCTACACTCCGTCGGCATCGGGGCGTTCCTCGAATCATTGCAAAGTCCTTCTCGCAAAAGAACTTTCGCTGATTCGCGCCTCGATGCGCCTCAACACTGGTAGAGTCGAGGAGAGGCGCGGCGGCTTGAGCCGTGTGGGCATCGCTCCGTTTCCTCTCCCACCGGGTCACCGGAGGCGGTCGCCCGCCCCCGGTTCCCACAGAACGTGGCGTGCGGATTTCCCGCACCGACGCTCTTCGACAGTTGGTTCACAGCACTGCAAGCGCCTGCAGCTCTCGATAAGGGAGACGCAGCTTAGGCTTCAGCAACGGTGTCCGTTCTTTGATTTGGTTGAAGGCGTCCCAGGTGAGGCGTCGGCCTGCCCAACTGCGGCTGCGCAGCATTCCGCGCCAGTAACGCTCCACGGCCCGATAAACTTTTACGAGGCTCCGGAGATTTCCGGCGACGCCGTAATAGCCATAGTGGCCGCGCAGGACGACGTTGATTTCATCGGCCTGGTCACTGATCTTGTAATGCCGTATTCGCCGCATCAGCTCCTGCAGAGACATTAGGCTGCGCTTTAGCCGAGATTTCTCGGTACGCATCCCAACCTTGAAGTTGCCTCTTTGGTTTCGCGTGCAATAGAGCGTCAGCCCCAGAAAGTAGATTGTTTCCGGGCGGTTTCTGCCGCGTTTGCCCGCGTGTCTTTGCGCGAACCGACCAAACTCGACCAACTTGGTCTTGGTCGGCTCTAAAGTGAGGCCGAACTTCCCCAACCGAAGACGCAAGGCCTCCTGTACGCGGATGGCGTCCGATCGATATTGGAAGCAGATCACAAAGTCGTCGATATAGCGCACTAGTCGGGCTTCGCCCCGCAACCGGCCCTTCACCACGCGTTCGAACCAGAGGTCGAGAACGTAATGAAGGTAGAGGTTGCTCAAAAGCACACTGATCGATCCGCCTTGTGGCGTTCCTTGTTCGCTCGGATGCACCGCTCCGTCTTCCAAGACACCCGCTTTCAACCAGCGCCGGATCAAGCTGATCAGGCGCGGATCACCGACTCGATGTTCGACAAACCGGAGGACCCAATCATGATCGAGACTCCCGAAGAAGTTCTTCAAGTCCGCCTCCAACACCCAGCTGATCATGCCGCCGGCGATGACCTCATTGAGGGTCGCCAAGGCGTGATGGGCGCTGAGCTTCGGCCTGCCGCCGAACGAGCTGGGCAAGAAGTCCTGCTCGTAGATGGCGGACAACACCTCAGCCGTGCTGCGCTGGAGGGCCCGGTCGGCGACAGTTGGAGCCCCGAGGGGGCGCTTCTCCGTCTTACCGGGCTTGGGGATATAGACACGCCGAATGTTCGGCGCCCGATATCCCGGCGGTGGATGGATTGGAGCATCGGCTCGATCCATCCGTCGAAGCTCTCCCTCGCCGCCTCCATCGTCTGTCCGTCCACCCCGGCGGCGGAGCGCTTCGGAATCTGTAATAGATTCTTTTGCACTCGGTCGCGCGTGATGTGATGGGCCAACGAGGTGAAGCGAAGATTTGGCTCGCGCCGAGCTTTCACTGCTATTTGTTCAAGTTTCGTTTCCATGGTCAGCTGATCTTCTCTTAGAATAGAAGGCCGTAACTCCCGTTGCATGGAGCCCATGTCGCCCAAGAACAATTCAACTACCGCTGACCGCTTCCCCATGTGGCCGGCTCTCCCGACCTCCGAGTACTACCAGTCAGTCTGACTTCCACCCGGTCATCAGACCCTTCTCACCTCATCGGCTTGGCAGGTCCTACAAGCTTGCGCTTGAACCGGATGGATCTCCCTTGTTCACGTCGATCCCCTTGGTTGCATGCTGGCGGTACGAACCCCGGGAGCATCTCAGCCCGCTCGCGATGACGCAGGTTGCGATTCCGCCTTCCCCTTTGAGAGACAGGGTCGGCTACTCCGATCACGTTCGATTTCGGGGCTATCTTCCCGTTCACTTAATTCCGGCCTGCAACCTCCCTGTCTACGCTTCGTAGCGGCCGTTACCGGACGCCACGCAAGACTTGGTACACGGCCGCTCGCTAGGCTTTGCCGTGGCCGTCATCTCAGACGGCAGATTTCAACGCGCTTGCAAGGCGCAACGCTCATCAAACCGGACGTGCGGATTTCCCGCATCCGGCTTTCCGACCAGCTTCATTGCAAGGCACGCGGCAATGGTCCCAAGTGGACGCGCCGGAGGTGGAACACCCCCAGCCCGCCGAACACAGCCTCTCGTGGAAAGAGGCTGGTGCCGTGCGACGACACCTTGTGACGTCGAACCAGGAATCGGCGGACCCGTTCGTAGACGTGGTTATCAACGGCCCGGTACGCCGGCAATCGCGTGCCGTAGCAGAAGTACGCGCTCCAGCCTCGCAACATGCGGTTGAGCTGGTCTCGCACTTCAGGCCATGCACCCATGTTGCCAGGAACCAGGATGTCGCTCACCTGAGCCGCTGCACGCTCTTCTTCGACGGACTTGCGCCCAGATACCAATGACCATCCTTCCGGTAATAGTGCGGGCCGAAGCTATAACCAAGGAAGTCGAAGCGCTCGTGCCGGGCATTCCGGACCACGGTCTTCGTCTCGTTGAGGGCAAGCCCAAGCTTGGTCATCACCATCCGCGTCCACGCCAGTGCCTCATCCGCATATCCGTGGCTGAGGATAACGAAGTCGTCGGCATAGGAGACGACATGAGCTCGATAGGCTTCACCTCGTTCGGTGCGCCGCCGCCCGGCTTCGGGATCATCACCCGTCGCACCGGTGCAGGCCTGTACGTCTTCGCTATGAGGTCCTTCCTGATTTCGGCGAGCCACTCCTCCAGCCCCGCCACTTCAATCATCGCAAATGTCATTCCATCCACGCCCGGCGCGCCCCCGTTCGCACGGGCCAGCGCATAGGCGTGGGCCAGAATGTCTTTGCGGTAGATCTTGTCGTAGAGCAGATAGAAGCGAAACGCCGGCTCAGCCTTCGCCTTGCAATACAGCTTCCGCTGAAGACTCCGGATACTATCTGGTGTTGTCAGGCTCCTCGCCAATCACCGATCCTCCTCTCCGTCAGAAGCACGCCAGAAGTCAGGGTCCTTCCCTCCGCCGGCATTACCCGGTTTCAACGGTACCGCGACCCTGTCCGACTCCCGCTGCGGACCGCCGCCAATTTGCGACGTTGAAGACGCGACCTCCGCCCGCTGCGGGTATCCCCCAATTACCCGAATCACCATTCCCGCGTGCCGTGCTCACTACCCCGGCGGATCGAGACAGGTGCTCGTATCGGTTACTTCCCTGTCCCGCGCGGCCTTCCCCGAATCTCCGGCGGGTCGGCATCCGCAATTTCACTTTCGAGGCCTGCTCGGGCTTTACTCACGTTACGGCCCACTGGATTGCTCAACCGCCCTCGGCGGCCTTTGTCGCAAGGCTCCGACCCGCCCAATTGCTCAGACAGACCGCTTGCCAGCTACCAGATCAAACCGACTACTGTCTGGGTGGTACCTTCCTCCACTGGTGATCCGCGCCTTTGGGGCGCACTGAGATAATCGGCGGGTGAGGTCGTGGAGACGTTTGGCGACGGCAGATAGGGGTAAGCGGATAGACCGAGACGAGCGGGCTTGTTCTCCACCTTGGCGATGACGAGCTGCTTGATGGCGTCAAAGCCGATGGCGTGAGCCGGATCGCCTCGAGCGCCGCATTGATGACGACGGCCTCGGGAAAGACCTCTGTCAGCCGCAAGACCTGGATGAACTCGCGTTTGCCGCGCTTGCCCATGCGCGCTTCTATGAGCCGGCGCAGATGGGCGAGCGTCTCCGGCAACGTCTAGCTAGCCCTGCAAGGCGCGGCCTGATCGAGCGCGCCAGGCTTTTGCTCGAGCAGCGCCAGATAATGACGTGGCTCGAAAACAAAGTCGTCGCGGGCATAGCTGCGCGCATGACGAGCGATCTCGACACCGTCGCAGAAAATGATCACCTCGTCGACGAAGCCTTCGCCAGCACATCGCGAAAGCCATACTTTGTCGGAACCGAATAGTCGTTCGTGCGATAGCGAACGAGCGACAGCGATGAAACGTTCGTCGCGCATTTGTGGCAGGGCTCGGACGGCGTCGCCGGAAGTTGACGTAGGACGGTTTTGTCGGCGATGAGCCGCTCGCCGATCGTCTGTTCATGTCGGCTCGCGCGTTCTTTCTGACGGGCGAGACAACGCTCCGCGAGTTTGGTGTTCAGTGCGTCGATTGACGCGGCGTGCGGCCGGGGCGTCAAAAAATTGGCCCGAGAATACTTCCCAGCCCTTCGACCTTGCCCTTGTCGTTGCCTTTGCTCGGGCGATCAAAGCGATCGTCGAATAAAAAGTGCTGACGAATTCGATGAAAGCTTGCGTGCGACGGCGTGCGCCGTCGCCGAGAATCTTCGCCACCGAAATCTTGGTGTTGTCATGAAGAATCGAGATCGGCACGCCCCCGAAAAAGGCGAAGGCCGTGACATGGCTGTCGAGAAAAGCCCCCGTCGTCTCCGCCGCATAGGCCTTGATGAAGCAGGCGTCCGAATGCGGCAGGTCGAAGCAGAACACATGCAGCTTCATCCGAGCGCCGCCGATGACGCCGATGCATTCGCCAAAATCGACCTGCGTGTGGCCCGGCGGGTGAGCGGGCGGCACGACGACCTCCCGCGACCTAGTCCGCGCCAGCCGCACATAGTCCTTCACAACCGTATAGCCGCCGCCAAAAGCGTGCTCGTCTCGCAGCCGTTCGAAAATCCGCTTCGAGGTGTGCCGCTGTTCCGGCGGCGCCGTCTTGTCGGATTTCAGGATGGCGTCGATCACCTGACCAATGGCCCAAGCTTGGGCCGCTCCGGCGCATTCGTGCGCACGTATCCCGGTGGAGCTGAATAGCGGCACATCTTGGCGATCGTGTCCCGGCTCAGCCCGAAAACGCGCGCCGCTTCACGCCGGCTCTTTCCCTCTATGAAAACAAAGCGTCGAACCCCCGCGTAGGTCTCCACCGCAAACATCCCCGGCCGCCCTCCCGAATCAATCCTCGGAAAAGCTCAGCCTAAAAGTGGCCAGGTTTTACGCCGCCACGCGGCCGCACAATGCGCCGATCAGTGGCCGATTATTGCGCCGCCGCATACACCTCGTCCAGGGTAGCCAGAAACTCGTGGGACTGCTGATGTTCGAAACCGACATCAATGCCATCGGCCTGCAGGCGGCCCAGGGCACCTACATGACGACGGCCTCGTATTGGAATATGGACGAAAAGACCCGGGCTTGGTCGAAGAAGTTCTTCGCCAGGACCAAGGTGACGCCGACGATGATTCACACCGGCGTGGACGGTTCGGTACTGCACTATCTGAAAGCGATCCAGGCCGCGGGCACCGGCGACCCGCAGAAGGTCATGGCCAAGATGCGCGAACTGCCGATCGAGGATACTTTCGTGCATGGCGGCAAGCTGCGCGAGGACGGCGGGGTCATCCGCGACATGTATCTCGCCCGGGTGAAGAAGCCGTCCGAATCGAAGGAGCCCTGGGATTACCTCGAGATCGTCAGGACGGTAAAAGCACGAGCGTGACGCACTGGTGGTGGAATCCGGCGCGTCGGGAATGTCGGCAGCCATCACCGCGCGCTAGTACGGCCTCGACGCCCTGATCGTCGAAAAGGAACCGGTGCTCGGCGGCACCACCGTCCGCTCCGGAGGATGGTTCTGGATTCCCGGGACATCGTGCGCACGCGCGTCTTGGATATCGGAAGCCATATTAGAATGTGCCGTTGTGCGTATCCACGCCGACACCATCGTGCGATTTTCGCAAGGGCGCTGCGCGTCCCGAGACCGCCTCTCAAGCTGAGGCTACGGTCGAACGCCCGCCAAGAAACGCCTCGACTACACTCTGGTCATGAAGCAGCGCCGCGCCGGTGCCATGCTTGGTCACCCGTCCAAGCGAAAGCACACACGCTTGATCAGCGATACGCAATGCTGCGTGGGCGTTCTGTTCGACCAGGAGAATGCCCAAGCCATAAACGTCGCGCAGCCTGACGATGAGCCGGAAAATCTCGGCGACGACGAGCGGCGCGAGTCCCATCGAGGGTTCGTCAAGCATCAGGACCCTCGGTTCGCCTACCAGTGCCCGTCCAATCGCAAGCATTTGTTGTTCGCCGCCCGACATGGTACCCGCGACCTGCCATCGTCGTTCGACCAATCGCGGGAATAGCTCATAGATCCGCTCCATCCGTTCCAGGACGAGTTCGCGTCGAATGCCATACCCACCGAGCATCAGGTTTTCTTCAACGGTCATGTCGGAAAACACCCGGCGTCCCTCCGGTACATGCCGAATACCAGCCCGTGCGATGGCAGCGGGCGCTTTGCCGAGAATGGATTGGCCGCCGTAGCGGATGTTCCCGACCTTCGGCCGGATGAATCCCGAAATCGTATTGAGAAGGGTCGACTTGCCGGCGCCGTTTGCCCCCACGATCGACAGGATCTCGCCTCCGTTTACGGAAAGCGAAACGCCGTGCAACACCTCCACCGTCCCGTATCCTGCCGTGAGACCTTTAGCATCGATTAGCGCCGTCATATCGCTTCCTCATCCGTCCCGAGATAGGCCGCGATCACATCCTTGTTGGCTGAAACATCCCCCGGGGGTCCTTCAGCGAGTTTGCGCCCGAAATTGAGCACCACAATGTGCGAGGAAATCGACATGACGATTCCCATGTCATGTTCGACCAGCAGAACGGCCCGACCATCGGCGGCAATGCTGACCAGAAGGCGAGTGAGTTCGGCAGCCTCGCTGGGATTGAGCCCGGCGGCGGGCTCGTCAAGCAAAAGCAGTTTCGGATCCTGGGCGAGCGCCCGCGCGATTTCCACTCGGCGCTGGTGGCCGTATGACAGATCGCTCGCCGGCCGGTCCCACCACTCCTCCGGAACCCCCACACGCATTAGGCAGCTGCTCGCACGCTCCGCAAGTTCGGCGTTGTCGGCCATGCTGAGCCAGGGGCGCAGCAGGGAACTCAACAGGCCGTAGTTCCCGAAACGATAGGCCCCGGCCATCACATTCGTTAGAACGCTCATACCCTTTGCCATTTGCGGCGTCTGGTAGGTTCGAGCGATTCCCGCCTTGCCGCGTACGTGCGCAGGCATTCCGGTCAGATCGAGCCCATCGAGCCGGATGCTTCCGCGATCCGTCATCAGTGCTCCGGTCACGAGATTGATCAGCGTCGTCTTGCCGGCCCCGTTGGGGCCGATCAGGGCGGTCACCTCGCCGCGAGCCAGCGAAAACGAAACATCGGCAACGGCGTGAACTCCGCCAAAGCTCTTCGAGAGGCGCGAGATTTCAAGAACGAAATGGCGGCTCATGCGGACTTTCGCCTGGCAAGGCCGCGGAACAGCGTCTCTCCCAACCCATTCGGGGCGAACATCATGATCGCAACCATGGCCAGTCCGTAAATGAGCTGTTTGGCGTGATCGAAGCCCTCAAGCAGATTTGGTAGGACGATGATGGCGAAGGCACCGAAGACGGCCCCCCAGACGGTAGACAGCGAACCTACTATCACCATCATTAGGAGTTCGATGGACAGACCGACGCCAAACGCCGAGGCGTTGAATGAGCGTAGATAAAGGGCAAGAAGTCCGCCGGACAATCCGGCAAGCGAGGCGGAAATCGCAAAGATCGTGGATTTCGCCCGTACCGTATCAACCCCCATGCATTGCGCGACCAATTCCGACGAGCGCAGGACCATCAGCCCCCGTCCAAACCGGCCGTCGACGATGACGGCGCCTACCGCTGCCGCAACGCAAAGAGCAATGATCGACAGCCAGAAGACGACGCGTTCATGACTGAGGCCGGCAAACGCGATGCTCGGCAGATCGACAATTCCGGGATCAAGCCCACCAGTGATGCTGCGCCATTGCGTGGCAATCACGTAAAAGACCGCTCCGAGGGCCAAGGTCCCGAGAGCGAGATTGTGGCCCGACAACCGCAGGATGGGACGCGCAATCAGAAAGCCCAGAATACCAGGCAGCACGATTGCTGCGATGAGAGCAAAGACGACGGGTATGCCCAGCTTCTGCAGGCAGAATGCCATTGTGTAGGCGCCGAGCCCCATGAAAGCGCCGTGTCCCAGCGAGACCTGACCCGCGTAGCCAACAAGCAGCGTAAGCCCGACTGCGGCAACGGCATGAATCATCGACAGGATGAGGACAGAACGATGAAACTGGCTCGAAACAGCGAGTTCAGCGAGCACGAGCAAAGCGGCAAGCACCGCGAGAATTCGCAAGTCGCGAGTCAGGCCGGCGGTCATTTTGTGCAAGGACATGGCGTCAGACCCTGTTCACCACGGCGCGCCCGACAAGCCCCTGCGGCCGCAGGATCAGCACAAGAATGAGCAGAACGAAGCTCATTGCGTCCTTGAAACCCGAGGCAATAAACCCTGACGTCAGGCTTTCGACGATGCCGATCAGCAAGCCACCCACGATGGCCCCCATCGGATTGCCCAACCCGCCGGCAACAGCCGCCGCAAAGCCCTTCAAGCCAAGGAAGATTCCGTTCTCATAGAAGACCGCAGACATCGGGGCGAGCATGGCTCCAGCGAGCCCGCCGATGCAGCCGGCCAAGAGCATCGCTATGCTGGCCGCACGCCTGGGCTCGATCCCGCACAATGCGGCCGCGCGCGGTTCCTGGCTCGCGGCCCGCATGGCTTTGCCGAGCATCGTTTTGGAAAACAGGTACCAGAGCGCGGTGCTGACAGCCACGAGGGCCATGATAATCCAGAGCCCCTGACTGGGAATGTAGACATTGCCCAGCAAGATGAGGGGAAGAAGCCCAAACTCCGGCACGAAGGTGATGCCTCTGCCGAAGACGAGAGCCGCCGCACCGCGCAGTGCCAAAGCGGAGCCAATCGTCAACATGACCAGTGTAAGCGGGTCCGAATTCCGAGAGATGTCGAGTACGCCTCGCTGCAGGACCCAACCGACCAGTGCACATCCGGCAATTGTGGCTGCGATTCCCAACGGCATCGGCAACTTCGCGGTAACAACCAGGCCGGCGAGGAACACTCCTCCCAGCATCATAAATTCGCCGTTGGCGAAATTGATGATGCGCGTCGCATTGTAAACGATTGTGAAGCCAAGAGCCGCCATCCCGTAGACGCAGCCGACGACTACGCCGGAAATCAGGACCTGGAGCAGCGTTTCCATTGAACCCTTCAGCTTCGAAGTCGCTAACGGCGGCGTAGCGTGCCCGCGACAATTACTTCACTACGACGAACTTTCCGTTCTGGACCTTCAGCATCACCATCGACTCGGATGACGAGTCGAGACCGTTGTGATTGTCAGCCGTGAACTTGAATATGCCGTTGGCGCCGGGGAAACTGATACCGGTAGCCATTGCTGCGGCAAGCTTCTCACGATCGGCGCTGCCGGTCTTTTTTACCGCCTCCTCGACGAGAGCCAGCGCATCTGCCGGATGCCCGATGAACGTCGTCGCGTCGGCCTTGTATTTGGCCTTGTAGTCTGCGGCAAGCTTGCTGACTACGGCGCGCATGGGATCGTCAGCGCGCAAGCTCTCGGGGGCGAGCAGGCGCATTGACGAGACAAAAGAGTTCTCCGCCGCTGCGCCAGCCTGTTCGATCAACTGTGGACTCGCGGCGCCATAGGAATTGTAGATTGGCTTGTTGAATCCTATGGCGGCGGCATTCTTGAGAATGATGGTCGGTCCGGGATTGACGCTCCAGATCAGAAGCGCGTCGGCGCCGCTAGATCGAATTTTGAGAACTTGCGGCGTCATGTCGGTGTCGCGCGGGCCAAACTCCTCGGCTGCGACAATTTTCATTCCGGCTTTTTCCGCAACCTCCTTCACGACGCTGGCACCAGCCTGACCATAGCCATCGGCAGAAGACAATAGACCAATCGAATTGATGCCTTTTGCCTTCATAAAATCCAGCAAGTGCTCTGCGACAATGCGGTCAGTCGGTGGCGTCTTGAAAACGAAGGGTGTCGGCGGAACAACTACAGCCTCGGCGCCCGCCATTGAAATCAGAGGGACCTTCATTTCGTTTGCGATCGAACGAATTGCGAGGCTTTCACCGGTAGTCGAAGGGCCAATCACGACTGAGACGTTGTCGGAATCGATGAGCCGCCTGAACTGCTGCGCGGCCATGGTCCCGTTGCCCTCCGTATCGTAGAAAAACGGCTTGATCTTGTAGCCCGCCATTCCGCCGCGGGCGTTGATCTGTTCCACGAGCATTTCGAAAGCATTCTTTTGCGATGCCCCGAGGAATGCGGCCGGACCGCTTGCCGCCATCAAGGCTCCAATACGGATCTCCTTTTCCTGCGCGTGCGCAGGTACGATCAGCGTTGCGAGGAGACCAGCCGTGAGAAGTGTTCTGCGAGTCAGCATCGTGTTTCCCCCTTGGTCACTGATCGATTTCAATTTTGTGCCCCTGCAGCGTGCAGACCCGCGATGTAGCCGAAAGTCATTCCCGGACCGAGTGTGATGCCGCCACCGGAATAATTGCCCCCGAGTACGCTCGCCATGTCGTTGCCAACCGCGTAGAGACCAGGGATCGGTCGATCTTCGGAATCGATGACGCGCGCCTGAGCATCCGTGCGCAGGCCGGCGAACGTGCCGATGTCTCCGGGAACGACGCGGATCGCGTAGAACGGTCCAGTCGCGATCGGCGCCATGCACGGATTTGGCTTGACCTCCGGATCGCCATGGAAGCGATTGTAGGCCGTCGACCCCTTTCCAAAGACGGAATCGGTTCCGGTGGGAACGTCGGCGTTCCATTTGGCGGTGGTCTTTTCGAGTTCGACAGGATCAACCCCTGCGTTTCTCGCGAGTTCAGCCAGCGTGTCGCCGACGATCAGGTACCCCGAACGAATTGATGGGGTGAGCGGCAAGGGAGCCGGCTTCACATGACCGAGACCGTATTTACGAATGGTTCTGTGATCGGCGATCAGGAATGCCTCGGCCGGCTTGTCGGATGGGCAGGCCCGCTGCATACCCTGTACAAAGTCATGATAGCTGTTCGACTCGTTGACAAAACGTCGTCCCGCGCGTGTGACGGCGATCACGCCAGGCTTGCCCCGATCGATGAAGTGGGGAAACGGCCCCTTCGTGCCATCTTTGCGTGGTACAAGACTGGTCGGAGCCCACGCCGCTGCATTCGGATAGCCGCTGGTAGCTCGTCCCCCGGCGGTCTCGCCGAGGCGAACGCCGTCGCCTGTATTGCTGGGGCTCGCGGCAGACCAATGCTCACTCGGGTCCGCGCGGTGGCTATAGAGTGTCTGACGACGAGCGATGTCGAGAGGAAATCCGCCACAGGCCAACACGACTCCCCGGCGCGCGGTAACGATACGCAGCCCCTTGGGTGTCAGGACCTCGGCGCCCGTGACGACACCGTCGCTGTCTCGAAGCAGCGACTTGACCGGGCTGTCCAGCCATATTTCCACTCCCTGATCCCGGGCTGAACGAAATAACCTGGCGGCAAGAGCATTACCGTTCGTCAACAACTGACTGCGCCCCGTGAGCAGACGATCGAGTCCGTATTTCATCAGGCGCCGTGCGACATAAGCGAAGGATTCGAAACGCTGCGTCGCGCGATAGAAGTGCCAAAGCTCCTTTCCGGATCCGATCGCGAGGCCGAAGAGAGTGAGTTCGGGACGGGGCGGCCGCAACCGTACGATGTCCTCGCCGAGAATTTCCGCCTGCACTGGCTTGGTCAGGATCGAGCGGCCACCGGGCATTCCGCCGGGAGCTTCTGGGTGATAATCGGAGAAAAGGGGCGACGCCTCGAAACGAACGGCAGTTTGCTCATGCATGAAGGCGACCATCTTGGGCCCGGCCTCGAGGAAAGCTTCGACCCGATCCGCATCGTATTGATTACCCGCTTCATGACGCATGTAGGCTCGAGCGGCATCCTTGGAATCCTTGATGCCTTCGGCAGCGTCGAGATGATTGTTCGGCACCCACAAATAGCCACCCGAGAGAGCCGTCGTACCGCCGAAGACTGCTTCCTTCTCGGCGACGATGACTTTCAATCCATGTTTCGCGGCGACGATAGCCGCGGTCAGCCCGCTGGCGCCTGATCCGGCAACGAAAAGATCGCATTCCAACTTTACGGGGTCGACGGTGTCCGACATCGAATTTCTAAGTTCTCGTCTTGATGGATTTCGCGCTTGTCATGCCACTTAGCTTGTGAGGTATCCGCCGTCGACCGGTAGCATCACGCCAGTGACATAGGAGGAGAGCCGGGAAGCCAGGAAAACCGCAGGGCCCACGAGTTCACCGGACTCGCCGACACGCCCCATTGGCGTGTGCCGGAGGAAACGATCGATCGCTTCCGGATTGGCGCGAGTCGTTTCGGTCATCGGCGTGGCGATCACCCCAGGTGCAATCCCGTTGACCCTGATGCCGTGTTCGGCGAGATCGGCCGCCAACGCCGTCGTGAGTTGCTTTACGGCGCCTTTCGAAGCGGCGTAGGCGGCCGAATTTCGATAGGCGACAAAGGAGGCGATTGAACCGATGTTGATGATCCGCCCTTTCGTTCGTGAGAGCTGGGGCAGCAGCGCAATCGCCATGTTCGCGGAACCACGAACATTGATCGCTATTTGCGCGTCAAGATGGTCGAGAAAAGCCGGATCATCGGGCGGAGTCCGCCGGGTGATGCCGGCATTATTCACGAGGATCGAGACGTCCCCGAAGATCGTGGCGGCATGTGCAGCCGCAGCGAAGCACGCCTCACGGTCGGCGACATCGAGGCCAATGCTGGCGGCCCTCCCCCCTGCTCTCACGATGGCATCTGCCATCGTCGCGGCGCCCGCGGCATTCAGGTCGGAAACGATGACGCTTGCGCCGCTCGCGGCCAAGCCGTGGGCAATTGCAGACCCGTTCCCTTGGGCCGCACCTGTCACAACGGCCACGTCCCCGTGGAGAAATCCGGGAACTATCCCATCCATGATGCGCCCTCCTTGTCAAAACGTCATTGCGTCCTGACTGTTGTTAGGTATTCCTATTTTCTAAGAAGAAAATTATACAATTTGTAATCTAATTTTCATATCATAATCTTTATATCGTCGGGGGATCGAGTCAAGCGAGAATATGATGTTTGACAATCCCTCCCCGTTTGGGCAGGCCGATCCAATGCTGAAAGAGAATCGCGCACATCTTGCGAACGAAGGTGCTACCGAAAATTCACCGCAGCTTGGAATTCAGTCGGTGGAGGTCGCGGGCGACGTTCTGAACGCGCTGATCCAGGCCGATGGCCCGCTGAAGTTGGCTGAACTCGCCCAACGAGCCGGAATGCCCTCCGCCAAGGCCCACCGCTATCTCGTGAGCCTCATTCGCATCGGGCTGGCCACACGCGATACCGCTTCGTCGCGCTACGATCTCGGCCCCATCGCCCTCCAGTTGGGGTTGAAAGGTTTTTCAAGGTTCGAGCCGCTTCGCTTCGCGGAAGCAACCTTGCGTGAATTGGTTGATCAGGTTGGCGAGACGGCTGCTCTGGCCGTCTGGGGCGAGAAAGGTCCGACCATGATCCGGATCATCGAGGCACGGCATGAATTCGCGACTTCGATCGCCCTCTCCCATCATTGTCCAATGACTTATTCCGCGACCGGCCTGCTGTTCTGCGCGTTCGAAGACGCCGCCCGGACCGACGGGGCCATCGAGCGTGAGCTCGAACAGAACCGGCGATCAGGCCGGCTCAATGTGCCACATGATCGCGCGGTCCTGGCCCGGGCAATTCAGGAAACACGGGCGCGAGGGTTTGCCTGCATTTCAGATGGCGGAGGCGATGGTTTTGGCGCGGTGAGCGCTCCGGTGTTCGACGTAACCACTCATCTCTGCATGGCGCTGACTGTCTTTGGTCGGGCCAACCGCGTTGACGCAAGCCCGGATGGTGTGTTGGGCAAAGTTGTTGCTGACGCAGCGCGAAGGCTCTCTGCCTCGCTCGGTTACAGATAGAAACACTGAAAGCTGCGTGGCGTTTGGCGCTCACGAACGGTTGGCATTCCCCACCCCGACTAGGCTGTCAACCGGCGTCCAAAATTGGTTGTGACTTTTGAGGCAGTTTGGGATGTTTCACGCTTGATTTGGCTAGAATTGGCGCCATTATGGCGCGATAATTAGGATGAGAGCGGCGCGTCAAACAAGACGAGGCGGCCGAGTCGGAAGATAATTGACGCTGGCTTCGGGCTTGGCAAGGCTTGATTGACGCCGCGCGACAATCAAGCGGCATTGCCAGCGTCAATCACCGCCTTCTCGAGTTCGTTTGGAGTGGCGTGAACCGGCGGCCGGCCTGGACCGCGCCTGCGATCGATGGCAACTTTTCGACGGTAGCTCTCGACGTTCATCTCGAGGATCGTGGCGTGGTGCACCAGGCGATCGATGGCCGCCAGCGTCATCACTTGATCGGGGAAGATGCGGCCCCACTCGCCGAATGGCTGATTGGCCGTGATCAGCAGCGAGCGTCGCTCGTAGCGAGTGGCGATCAGCTCAAACAGTACGCTGGTCTCCGCCTGATCCTTGCTCACATATGTGATGTCATCGAGGATCAGGAGGTCGTAGCGGTGGAGTTTGGCGATGGCGGACTCCAGCGCCAGCTCGCGCCGGGCCACCTGCAGTCGCGGCACCAGATCAGTGGTGCGTGCAAAGAGAACGCGCCAACCGTCCTCGACGAGAGCCAGACCGATCGCTGCGCCGAGATGGGTCTTGCCGCCGCCAGGTGGACCGAACAGCAGCAGATTGGCGCCGGTCTTCAACCAGACGTCACCGGCGGCGAGCGCCATCGCCTGTGCCTTTGACAGCATCGGTACGCTCTCGAACTCGAACGTGGCGAGCGTCTTGCCGGCGGGCAACCGCGCTTCCACCATATGCCGTTCGATGCGGCGGCGGGTGTGATCGGCTGCCTCGTGCTCGGCAAGGGCCGCAAGGAAGCGGGCAGCGGGCCAACCTTCCTTGTCCGACGGTGCGGCGAGCTTCGGCCAGATCGCCTTGACGCCGGGCAGGCGCAACTCATTGAGCAGCAGCTCGACGCGGGCGGCATCGATTGAGGTAGCTCCGCTGGTCATGCTGCGCCTCCCAGGTTCGAGTGGGCCGACACGATGCTGACAGAGGCCAGCTCATCGTAGACGTCGAGCGGTGCCAGCTTGACGGCGACACTCGGGATCGAGGCCGCCTCGGGTCGGAAGCGATCGCGCAATGCCGCAAGATCGGGTAATCGTCCGGCATCGAGATGCGGTCGCGATCGCCTCGGCGAGCTCGGCCTCGCAGGCTCGCTCATGGGCCAGGGCCAGAAGCTCGACCGTCACCTTGCAGGCGCGCCGGTCGTCGCCATGCCCCCGCAAGGTCTCGAAGAGGCGCTTGTAAGCCGCGCGCGGGAAGAACTGGTCGCGATAGACGAGATTGACGAGCGCCATCGGCTTGCGCCGCAGGGCATGGATGACGTGCCGATAATCAACGACATGCCCGCCGTGGTTCTCCGACACAGGCCGACCGCGCCGCAGCGTCCCGACCGGCGTAACGCCGAGGAAGCATTCGAGCCGGTCGTCGAAGATACGCACGCGCAGGCGATGGCCGATCAATCTTGAAGGCACGGTGTAGAACACGCGCCGCAGGATGAAGCCGCCTGACGACGTCACCGGGATCACCTTCTCCTCGAAGTCGGTCGTGCGGCCTTTCGGTAGTGGCGCCAGCGCCTCCTTCTCGAGCGCAATCCGCTTGGCGAGGTTGGCGTTGCGCCGGCCGACAATCTCGTCGACAAAAGCCCGGTAGGCATCGAGACTGATGAAGTCGCGCGTGCCCCGCAGCAACAGCGCATCCTCCAGCGCTCGCTTGAGATGACCGTGCGCGCTCTCGATCGAGTCGTTCTCGTGTGCGATGCCCCGCATTGTTGCGCGTTGGCGCCATGCCGTAGTGGCCCATCAGCGCGGCGTAGCGCTGTGTCAGATCCTCCCGCGCGTCGGCCGCCAGATTGCGGAATGCTGCCGACAGGCTGTCGCTGCGATGCTCCCGCGGAACG
>CAZSRR010000010.1:0-164835 GCA_964609175.1 uncultured Bradyrhizobium sp. | reverse complement strand
CCGATAACGGTAGCACGGCTTTGATGAACAATCTGGGCACGTTCATCAAGAGCGGCTCGGCGGCGACCTCGACCATAAGCACCACGTTCAACAACCGGGGGGTGGTCGAGGTCCAGAACGGGACACTGCGTCTGAGCGGTGGCGGCACCGATGTGGGCGCGATCTACCGCGGCGCCGGCACGGTGGAGTTCTCGGGTGGGATCCATAGCCTGGATGCGGCTTCTAGCATCACCGGGAACGCGACCTTTAGCGGCGGTACCACGACCGTCAACGGGACCTATACCGGATCCGGCACGACGACGGTGAGCGGCGGCACAGTGACGTTTGCCGGGTCCGCCACGACCGCATCGCTGTTGCAGACCGGTGGCCTGTTGACCGGCATCGGGACGTTGACGGCGACAGGCGCTTCAGTGTTCTCGGGCGGGACCCAGGGCGGCGTTGGCACGACGCTGGCGCAGGGCGGAGCGGCGTTCACCAGCCTCTTCGCGCTGGACGGCGGGCGGGCGCTGCAGCTTGGCGGCAGCAGTGCGG
Organism: uncultured Bradyrhizobium sp.; assembly: GCA_964609175.1. GTDB lineage: Bacteria > Pseudomonadota > Alphaproteobacteria > Rhizobiales > Xanthobacteraceae > Bradyrhizobium. Next base: position 164,304 of record CAZSRR010000010.1, on the reverse strand, counting down.
CGACGGGGACTTTTGTCCAAGTCAATCTCAACGGTGCCAACCCGACCACGGGCCAGAGCGAGACCGGCTCCGGCACGCTGACGATTGCGGCGGGGGCGACATTCAACGACCAGACCACCAGCAGCGGGCTGGGCATTGTTACCAACAACTACAGTGCCGCCGACAATGGCAGCACGGCAGCAGTGAACAACCTCGGTGCCTTCATCAAGAGCGGCTTGGCGGCGACCTCGACGATCAGCACCGCGTTCAACAACCGCGGCGTGGTCGAAGTCCAGAACGGGACGCTGCGTCTGAGCGGTGGCGGCACCGACGTAGGCGCGATCTACCGTGGCGCCGGCACAGTGGAGTTCTCGGGCGGGACGCGGACGCTGGATGCGACCTCGAGCATTACAGGGAACGCGACCTTCAGCGGCGGCGCCACGACAGTCAATGGGACCTATACCGGATCCGGCACCACGACGGTGAGCGGCGGCACGGTGACGTTTGCCGGGGCCGCGACGACGGGCTCACTGGTGCAGACCGGCGGCCTTTTGACCGGCAGCGGCACGTTGACGGCGACAGGCGCTTCAGTGTTCTCGGGCGGGACCCAGGGTGGCACCGGCACGACGCTGGCGCAGGGCGGGGCGGCATTCAACAGCTTCTTCGGGCTGGACGGCGGCCGGGTGCTGCAGCTCGGCGGCAGCAGCACGGTGACGGGGACGTTTGTCCAGGTCAATCTCAACGGTGCCAACCCGACCACCGGAGTGAGCGAGACCGGCGCCGGCACGCTGACGATTGCGGGCGGGGCGACGTTCAACGACCAGACCACCGGCAGCGGGCTGAGCATCATTACCAACAACTACAGCGCCGCCGATAACGGTAGCACGGCTTTGATGAACAATCTGGGCACGTTCATCAAGAGCGGATCGGCGGCGATCTCGACGATCAGCGCCGCATTCAACAACCGCGGCGTCGTCGAAGTCCAAAACGGGACGCTGCGTCTGAGCGGTGGCGGCACCGACGTAGGCGCGATCTACCGTGGCGCCGGCACGGTGGAGTTCTCGGGTGGGGTCCATAGCCTGGATGCGGCTTCCAGCATTACAGGGAACGCGACCTTCAGCGGCGGTACCACGACCGTCAACGGGACCTATACCGGATCCGGCACGACGACGGTGAGCGGCGGCACAGTGATGTTTGCCGGGTCCGCCACGACAGGTTCGCTGGTGCAGACCGGTGGCTTTCTGACCGGCAGCGGCACGCTGACGGCGAGCGGTAATTCTACGTTCTCGGGGGGGACCCAGTCCGGCACCGGCACGACGCTGGTGCAGGGCGGGGCGGCATTCAGCTTCTTCGCGCTGGATGGTGGCCGGGCGCTGCAGCTCGGCGGCAACAGCACGGCGACCGGAACATTTGCCCAGGTCAATCTGAACGGTGTCAACCCGACCACGGGCCAGAGCGAGACCGGCTCCGGCACGCTGACGATCGCGAGCGGAGCGACCTTCGACGACCAGACCACCATCAGCGGTCTGAGCATTATTACCAACAACTACAGCGCCGCGGACAACGGCAGCGCGGCCGTGGTGAACAATCTGGGTACATTCATCAAGAGCGGATCGGCGGCGACCTCGACGATCAGCACCACGTTCAACAACAGTGGCTTGGTCGAAGTCCAGAATGGGACGCTGGCCTTGGGAGAACTCAGCAACACCGGAACTCTATGGGTGAACGGCGGCAACATACTGTTGAACGGCTTTGTTAGTGGCGGCATTATTCAAATGGATGCCGGCTCTCTCGTTCATCCCAACCGTATCGCAGATTCTACTCTAATCTTCGGAACAGGATACGCCGGCGAGCTTGATTTCGATTTCATCCCACTAAGCAACAATACATTGGTTGGGATGACCCCTGGCATGTCCCTCGTTGTTCCCGAGCTCTTCCCGTTCGGCAATCACTACGTTCCGAATAGCGATGGCACCGGTGGGACGTTGACGCTTGTATTCCCGGTTAGTGCGAATGCCGCCCTCGAAGTGGACCTGAACATTGTAGGCTCTTTCTCTGCAGACAGTTTTGTCTTCACCGACCTTGGGAATGAGACGCGAATTTCGATCGACCCAAGTGCCGTTCCGCCAACGGTCCCCGCAGGGAATGATGTCTTTGTCGGCACTCCCGAAGCCGATACGTTCGCATTCGAGCCTGGGCTCGGTAAGGATGTTGTCGCCGGCTTCCAACTGACAGGCGATCGTCAAGACATCGTTGAAATATCGACCAACCTGTTCGCTGACTGGTCTACGGTCGAGGCGTCCTTGTCTGATACTTCTAGCGGAGCTGTCATCGCGACCACGGCAGGCGAAACCATTACTTTCAGCGGAATAACGGCAGCCCAGCTAATCAGTCATCAGGACAATTTCCTTTTCGTCTAACGGCCGCGTCGTGTCGCCTGTTATGGTCTTGGCCCCGTCCTGCGGAGCGCGGCGAAGCGTACTCATGCGCCGTCATTTGTCTGGTCGCGCCTTTGCGTGCGTTGATGCGCGGGGCGCTAGTCTTGCTGCACTCGGCGATACTAGGTCCTCGAACGTCGATGTGTGTCGGTGGTGATGGTGGTCTCCATCAGTCCGTTGGTGGGCGCGTCCGACGCAACCTCAAATGGACGGATCGGCCCCGAGGACCGGCGGCGCTCGCTCTCGGCCAAGCTCGACGATCCGTGGTTCCCGGCCCCGATCTACACTTCGCTGGTGAAGGGAGAGGGCGAAGACAGTTTTGCCCTGATCTGGTCTCGCCGCGCCGGCGACTGATCCGAGAGGATCGACGCGCCCGGCCTCTTCGGAGGTGGGGCTTTCGCGTGCTGATGGCCACAACAGTGCAGAAAGAAGTCGGTGAAGGCCTTCGGCCACTTTGCCACCTGCACGGCTTTCCCATCTATCTGACAGAACCAATCATTTGCGCGGTGTCGCACCGGTGCGTTGGAGAACTGCAGCGGGCTGTAGGCTGCAATTCGGCCATTTAGCGGCGGTCTACCGCGTGCCAACCTTCTTGAGCGGTGTTAGCGGCTCGAGGTCATAGCGACTTCGTTACAGTGGCGGGGCGGCCGTGATCCGATCCATGCGGGCTGACGACACCGAGCCGCCGTCACTCGAAATCGACAATACTCAAGGGGCAAGGCCTCCTCATGACCGAAATCCTACCGATCCGCCCGTTCGATGACTTGGAGGCGCTGGCTTGGCTAAGATCGCAGCCTGATGGACGTGTGACCGCCAGCGCGGCGGAGCTCGCACGCAAATGGGGTTGGAACCGGATGCGGGCCGGACGCCGCTTGAAAGCGTGGCAAGACGACGGCCAGATCCACCGTAACGCCGAGGAGATCGTCGTAACCACTGCCGTCACGCCGGCTGTTACAGCGGCAATGGGGGACCGGACTACGGTCACGCGGCGTTCCATGACACCCGTCAAGCGCGCCGCGCTCATCGTTGCGCTGGCGCTGGCCTGTGTATCGGCGGCCTTTTCAATTGATGGCCTCACCGCAATCTTTGCTGGTGCGTTCTGGCCTGTGATCATCATGGGCGCCACGCTGGAAGCCGGGAAGCTCGTCGCCGCGGCTTGGTTGACCGAGAATTGGCATTCGGCTCCAGGGCTCTTGCGCCTCATTTTGGTGGCAATGGTCGGGGCATTGATGAGCCTGAACGCAGTCGGCGTGTTCGGCTTCCTCACGCGGGCCCACCTCGATCATATGGTGACCGCCGATCTAATGCTTGCGGATAAAACTGCCGATATCGAGGCTCGCGTCACAATTCAACGCCAGACCGTCGCCGACCTCGATCGGCGCGTTGCCCAAATCGATGCTGCGATCGAGGAATCGACCCGGCTTGGCCGCCCCGTTGGTGCGATGACGATTCTGAGCAGAAACGCCGCGATCGCGCTGATATTGTTGCGGCGCGCCAGCGCGAGGCCCAGACGCTCGCCAGCCTGCAGATCGACAAAGCCAGGATTGACGCCCAGCGCAGGCGCGCCGAGGCCGATGTTGGCCCCGTGCGATATCTCGCAGAACTGATCGGTATGCCGGCCACCGACCTTGAGCGGCCGGTCCGCTTGCTCACCCTGGCGCTCGTAGCAGTACTCGATCCCATGGCGATCGCGCTCCTGCTCGCCGCCGGCGCGCACACTGCTCGCACCGGCTTACGCTGACCATTGGCGCAGGAATTACCTCCGAACGACCGATTGATTTGGCAGCCAGCCACGCTGCCGGATTCTTACCGAGTCGTAGGCGGTGGGAGGTCATGATCTGTATCGAGGCGCCGTTGCCACCATTCGCGAGCGGTTAGAGGGGTGCCCGCTGCAGTGAGCTTTCCGCTAAACTGCGAACGAAACGACCTTGCATTGCGGACACTTCGCTCTTTCGGAGTGACTGCCGCTGGATCGGCGCTTAGACTGCAAAACATTGCGTATTTGGGAAGTACGAAATCAATGCGGATGCTTCTGCATTGGCGATGACGGCGATTGTGCCGTTTGTGCATTGGTCTCATGAGTTGGATCCCAATGACCGCAATCGCATTTCGCCGAAACTGATGTTTGCTTTCGTCAAAAGTTGTTGGTGGGATCAGCTGAGGACAGACGGCAAGATAAAGCGGGTTTCCCCGCTTCCGGAACTCCGTTCCTAAGTGTTTGTCTGCACATTGTTTTAGATCGGTCTCCAACGTTCCGGCGAGACCAGCGAGCGGCGCATTTTCCGATTATCCTGCTTTTTCAATGCTCCGCGAGCCGTCGCCCGTGACATGCTTCAAATCGAAGATCGTCGAATCTTCGCTGGCGCAAGTATATCCACGCAGCATCACGCGGACTGCATTTTTGGTCTTGCGTGATGACGTTCGACTTCCAATCGTCGTCTGATGGCGCGCAACGAAGACGACTTACATATCCGTCCCGGCAAGGTCCGCGACCGCGGCGGGCGAGAAACCGCGCGCCGGATCGGCGCGGCGCGTGGACGCCCGACCAGCTTCGTCGGTGACGTCCATCGGGCGATCCAGCGTGCCGGCGGCAATCCGAACCGGGGCCCCGGAGCCGGGAAGGGAGGTGGCAGGTTCAACGCGCGGGGCCGGGGTGCGGCAACGGCGCTCAGCCTCAAGGATCGGAGCGCCTGGAGCCTAGACCGGAGCGGGGCGCGAACACGGGCGCGACGGGTGGCGGTGAAGGCCCGCGTAGTAAAGCTCAACCCGCAGCGCGGAGCCGCTCGCGGGCGGCAGTTTGTCAGCGCCAAGGCAGTGGACGCCCACGTGCGTTATCTCCAACGTGACGGCGTGACGAAGGATGGCGAGAAGGGCCAGGTCTATTCGAGGGAACGCGACGTGGAGGATGGCCGCGCTTTCCTGGACCGGGGCCGCGAGGACCGCCATCAGTTTCGTTTCATCGTCTCGGCCGAGGACGGCGCGGAGCTATCCGATCTGAGCACCACCACGCGTGACCTCATGCGGCAGATGGAAGCTGATCTCGGGACCAAGCTAGACTGGATCGCGCTCGATCACCACAACACCGGCCACCCGCACACCCATATCCTCCTGCGTGGCGTCACCGAGGACGGCAAGACCCTCAACATCGCAGGTGACTATATCGCCTACGGCATTCGCGAACGCGCCAGCGAGATTGTGACCCGTGAACTGGGCCGGCAGACCGAGTTGGAGGTCACGCAGCAGCTTGAGCGGGAAGTGGGTGCCGACCGCTTCACCGGGCTCGACCGGATGCTGATCGCCGAGCAGCAGGGGAGGGAGTTTGCCGACCTGCGTCCCGACCAGGACATGCGCGACACCTTCCGCCAGAATCGAGCTCACTTGATCGAGCGAGCGCGGAAGCTGGAGCGCATGGGGTTGGCGACCGAGATCGAGACCGGCAAATGGTTTGTATCGGCCAAGGCCGAGCCGGCGCTGCGGGAGCTTGGCGAGCGCGGCGACATCATCAAGGCGATGCATCGGGCTTTGCAGCGCGAAGGACTGGCGGAGGACCGTGATCCCGCCCGCTACGTCGTGCATCGGGAGAGCGCGACCGAGCGCATCGTGGGCCGGGTGCTCGACAAAGGGCTTGGCGGCGACGAGATGGGCGAGCGGGTCCAACTCGTGATCGACGGGGTGGACGGGCGCGTGCATCACATCCAGATGGATGCCGTCCGCGCTGAGGATGTCGGCCGAGGCATGATCGTTGCGGCCGGCTCCGCCCCTCGCGGGCCGCGCGCCGCGGACCGCAACATCCTAGATATCGCAGGCCAAGGAGGCGTCTATCGCCCGTCCGAGCATCTGGAGCGGGCGCGAGCCGCTATCGACCGATTGGGCGGCGATCCCGAGGCCTTCGTTCGCTCTCACGTCCGCCGGCTGGAGGCGCTGCGCCGGGCCGGGCATGCCGAGCGGATCGACACGGATCACTGGCGTGTCCCCGCCGATCTCCCCGCGCGCGGTCAAGCCTACGACCTTGCGCGGGACCGTGCCAACATCCGCATCAGCATCCTGTCTCCCACCGGCCTTGACAGCCAGATTGGCCATGACGGCTCGACCGGGAACTGGCCTCACCCAGCCTCGCCACGCTTGCCAGTACAGGGTTCGGCCGGGAGGTCACGGAAGCAATGAAACGCCGCAGGCAGCGCCTCGTGGACATGGGCCATGCCGTTCGGCTCGAGGGCGGACGTATCCGTGTGTCGAAGGATTTCGTCGCTAGTTTGGCGCGAACTGAGGTCAATCGTGTCGGAGCGGCCATGGCTGCCGAACGCGGCCTGACGTTCACAGCCGCTACGACCGGCGAATATATCAGCGGCACGCTCGTCGGCTCTACCCAGCTGGCGAGCGGCCGCTTCGCCATGATCGATGACGGCATCGGTTTCCAACTGGTGCCATGGCAACCCGTGCTCGACAAGCGTATCGGCCAGCATATCACCGGCAAGGTACGGGATGTTGGCGGCATCGAATGGAGTTTTGGCCGGAAACGGGCATTGGCGTTGTGAGTGTCGATGGACAACCAAAAGTGGCGCGTTAGAATGATGTGGTTGTCATTGCCATTCTTAGGACCATCGTCCAGCACGACGCCAAGTCTGATCTTCCCGCGGGTCGCCAACTCAGATTTCCGCCCGCCTCAATCGCAGTTACCCCTTTGGAGCATGAATGCATTCCTCGGATATCGAGATTACAAGCTTCCGCCAGATACTGCTGCTGCCGCTGACCCTCGCCGGCAGCGATGATCGAATTTCCGATACCGTCCATGATTTTGCTAAGACCATGCAGGATCAGCACGGCTGGACGGAAGAAATGGACCATCTGGCCCACCTTGGCCCGGCAAACGACAAGTCGGCATTTGCGGAATTCGTCTACTTTCACGGTTATATTCAGGACTTCCTCTACGACAGGCGGGACCTTGATGCGGCAAATGATGGCGAGCATGATGCCCTGCGGCTGTTTCGGCGAGCTGATCCCGGGCAACTCAAAGTAAGTGTCAACATCGCTGGGGACGCATTGGGGGAGAGCGGCCCTGTGCGGATCGATGTCGCTCTGCCGATTGCCCGCATGCACCTTTATCTGTTCGAGCTTGGCGTCGCCACGCTGGTCGTGGAGGTCGCATTGGAGCGGGATCCCAAGGTCAGGATCTCCGGTCGCGAGCATCCTATGTCGCTGGCGCATGCCCAGGCGCTGCAAAATGCACTGCGCCGCATCTATCCGCCTTATTTCAAGCAGCAGCACATCGACATGGATGCTGCCGAGAACATCCCGGAGTATCCGGCCTCGCTGTCCTGGTCTGGCGGAGCTAACGTCGCGCGCCTGAAGCCTTCTGAATGGATCGCGCAAGTCGCTGATCATCGACGCAACCCCATGGACGCCGTTTGGCGAAGTGTTCTCGATCCGCTTCCGATCGAAAAAAGTTCGAGTGATACCGGGCCGCGCTGGCGCCAGATCATCGACGAACGCATTCCTTCGATGATCTATATCGGCGCGCGCGACGGCTCATGCATCGACCGCGACGATTTCGTGCGCCTGTGCTTTCTCGACGATCCGGGCCGGGGCGATCCCTATGCAAGATCGTTTCTCAGGGGATTTGAGCGGAAGCATTGTTACGACCGGCACTGGTATGGACGTTACGGTACGCGCTACATGTTCTCCGGCTATTCGATGGTCATGTTCGGAACTGGTGACCCGGCAGACCAGCACGACATCTTCCACCATGTCCTGGCCGAACATTTCCGGCGGCACTATTTCCAGATGGGACTGCTAATCCAGTTGCAGTTTGCCGCGCTGCTGTCGTTGTCGCAGCGCGTCTCGGAGGCGGTGAAGGACAAGCGAGCCCGTGGCCGGGCGGAATTCCGCCGCCGCATGCTCGCAATCGAGGATGAGGTGCTCGCTTTCGAGCAGCGCTACTGGTTCACACAAGTGTCGAACCAGCTTCAGGCCCGTGAGGTTTATGATCTTTGGCTGGGCAATACCGGCGTCGTCAACATCTATGACGAGGTGCGCGCTCAGGTCCGCGCCGCCAATGCCTATCTCGACGCGCGCGAGCAGGAGAAGCAGACCAGCGCGTCGACGCGGCTCTCGATCGTCGCGACGTTCGGTGCCATCGTTGGCGTGTCGCTGGCGTTCCTGGGAATGAACGTTCTGGCTTCACCGGATTTTCTCGCTGCCTTTGGCGTCCCGAAGGATGTGTCGTCGGTCCCGAACGCAACGGCTTCTGGCATCTCAGGCCTTCGACGCCTCGCCGGCGCACACGCCGCGGTTTTCTTCGGCGTCGTGACTCTCTCGTGCACGCTCGGCCGCTTCCTGTTGGCGCGTTATTCAATACCTCGGCTCCGCCGCATGAGCCGGAGCAGGGCAAGGGCGGGATCACGACGCGGTTGAATGCGGATTTGACCATCATGGCCTGTATCAGCCTGGTGCTGACGGCGATCGCGATGCTGTTTTCGAAACTTTGATCGGCCATTGTCCGCGCTCACAGTAGCCAGAATTCGCTTCGTTCCGGGATCGGCGCACCTCCAGCGTTGCGCGATCGCGCGCGGGCCTCTTCCGTCAGGCAGTACATGCGAACGCTGTCCCCGATGAGCCGCTCTGCGGAAAGCTGCGCGAGAATCCGTTCGGCTCTTTCGAGGGTGCAGCGCACCTCGAATACCGATTTCTGGACACGCGTCCCCTTGTCCTCAAGAATTCCGGCCATGCGTCGCCTCGCCTTGTTGGAGGCGACGTCGTAGCAAAAGACGAAAATGTGCTCGCGCGCCATCGGAGTGCTCAGTAGTCGATCACGAAGGGCCGGTAGGTCGCCCGCTGCTCGACATGGGCGGCATAGGCGTCGGCCTGCTCGCGCATCAGGCGGCGCCAGGTGAGGCGCTTGCCGGAACGCGGGCTCGTCACGGTCTGTTCGCAGCGATCCTCGTACCGGCGTACGATCGCATCCGCTGCCTCGCGCGACAGCCGTCCGCCGCCGCCCGCCTGCGCGACGAACATCTCGCCGCGCAACCCGCCGCCGTTGATCATGGACAGCACCAGGCTCTCGGCCAGGCCGGCGCGGAATTCCTCCATCAGGTCGAATACGCAAGCGTCGCGAAAATCGGATGTCGCGTGCAGCACGCCGAATCCGGGATGAAGCCCGGCGGCGAGGGCGGCAGCGCCGACGTCGCGCGCCAGCAGCCAGCTTGCCAGATCGAGCGCGGCATTGACGGGATCGACACCCGTGCGCCGGGTCCGCTTTCCGAACGTGATTCCCCCCAGCAGCAGGCGGCCCCAGGCCTTCCAGTAGATCCGCGTGCCGGCCCCCTCTAGTCCCATCATCACGTCAATGGCCTGCGCGTCGTTTGTCTTATCGAAGGCACGGCCGATCAGTGCGGCGGCGTTGGCCACGGAAGCGACCTTGCGGCGGTAATTGATCCGCCGTAGCAGGGCCCGCTGATTGGCCAGCCGCCCGGCCACGATCAGGCGTGCCAGCTTCAGGCGCAGCGCGGGATCGGTAGCGTGCCGCGCCTGCGCGAGATGGCGGCCGGCATGCTGCGAGAGCGTGGGCGCCAGATGCCCCGTCGACCGGCCGTGTTCGTCGACGAAGGCAACCGGGATCGCGCAGGCCAGTGCATGGCGAAGCGTCTCGATGTCGCTGTCGACCTGAGGGCCGATCTCGATGCGATCGATGCGCGAGTGGTGAATGGCGACGAGTTCGCGGCCGGCCGCCTCGCCCTCCATGTCGGCTGTTTCATGCACGGCAAACGACTGGTTGCGCAGCGTCAGCCTGCGGCCGGGGACTTTGACGTGCAACACCCGCAGTCCGCGATCGTAGCCGGCCCCGGCGAGGCCGGCTTCGTCGGCGGCTGCCTGGCGCTCGGATTCGGCGGCACTTCGATCGGCTTGGGCAAGCCGCGCCAGCGCGTTCGCGGTGCTGTCGCCGGCGCCGCCCTCGGGGTCGGCGATGGCCCAGCCTCGCACGAACACATGCCCGAGAAACCGCAAACTGTCGTCGTAGGAGGCGAGGCGGGATTTTTGCGGGTCGAGCCGCAGTCCGTGTGCGACGAGCAGCTTCTCGACGCGCTGGAAGCCTGCTTCCGCGGCGGGCCGGTCCTTTGCCAGAACGAGAAAATCGTCGGCGTAGCGCACGATGCGCAACCCGTCGCGCGAAAGAGCTTCGTCCAGTGCGTCGAGATAGAGGTTGGCCAACAATGGCGACAATGGCGAGCCTTGCGCTATTCCTCGGCCGCGCTCCGCGGCTTGCTCCAGCCAGATGGCGAGCAGGTCGGTCAGCGGGCCTTGCAGGACGGAGTTTGAAAATCGGGCAATCAGCGCGTCGATCGGAATCGTATCGAAGAAGTCGTCAATGTCGGCGTCGACGGTCCAGATAAAGCCCTGGCGGCGGAGCGCTTCAACGCGCCTGACGGCTTCAGCCACCGAGCGTCCCGGCCGGTATCCAAAACTGCCTTCTTCCATTTCGGCGTCGAGCAGCGGCGTCAGGATCTGCGCGACGGCCGATTGGGCGATGCGGTCGCGCACGCAGGGAATCGAGAGCTTGCGCTTGCCGCCGCTGGTCTTGTCGATCAAGGCCAGCCGGAGCGGTCCCGGCCGGTAGCTGCCGTCGCGCAGGGCTCCCGAAAGCGCCGCGATGCGTTCGGCGGCGTTTCTTGCAAAAACTTCGATGGTGATACCATCGCCGCCCGCCGAGCCGGCGTTGTCGCGCACCCGCTCCCAGCCCTTGCCAAGGCCGGCAAGCGACACGGCCTGCTCAAAAACGGCACGTCCGTCGATCGGGACACCGGAACGATTTTTCGGGCCCGCCATGCAAGTCTCTGACAGCAATGGAAGAAGCGCAGCGAAACGGTACAGAAAGGGTGCTGGAAATCGAATAATCGATTGAAGGATATAATGAAAACATCAGAGCAGGAAGATCTATTCGTGAAATGTTCTTTTACGGAACCGCAATATGGTCGAGGATGCTGGAAAGTATCCTTGCAAGACCTTGTTGACGAAGCGGTTTTAACCCGACAGTCTGACGATGCTCCGCGACGTGCAGCGGATTGAGACGTTCTCGGAAGGTCTTTGACGTTGACGTCGGTCTGACGATGCTCCGCGACGTGCAGCGGATTGAGACTGCCATAGCGTCATGCATTGCCTCGAGCCTCCGGTCTGACGATGCTCCGCGACGTGCAGCGGATTGAGACTCTTTGGTAGTGACCGGCTGGTGGTAGGAGGGTCTGACGATGCTCCGCGACGTGCAGCGGATTGAGACAACGCGCTCATCGGCGAGGTGTTCAGCTAAGTAAGTCTGACGATGCTCCGCGACGTGCAGCGGATTGAGACCCGGCCACCAGCGAGGTGAGGCCCAGGACAAAAGCGTCTGACGATGCTCCGCGACGTGCAGCGGATTGAGACTTTCTGAAGCCGTACTTGTCAGCGGATAGTACACGTCTGACGATGCTCCGCGACGTGCAGCGGATTGAGACAGCAAGGGCCAGGGGGAACCCCAGTCCATGGGTCTGACGATGCTCCGCGACGTGCAGCGGATTGAGACCCGGGAATGAAGCGAGCTATGTTGCAGTCCTGATGGTCTGACGACGCTCCGCGACATGCAGCGGATTGAGACCCGCTTTACCATGATGGCGGACCAATCGCAGGCAATAGTCTGACGACGCTCCGCGACATGCAGCGGATTGAGACGCAGGTGAACGGGTAGTTCGCCAGCGTGAAGAGTCTGACGACGCTCCGCGACATGCAGCGGATTGAGACTTCCCAGCCAGAAGACCTTGGCCCACGGCAAGGGCCTGACGACGTTCCGCGACATGCAGCGGATTAAGACGAGATCGCCGCTGACGCTCAGGTTGTCCGGCAGGTCTGAAGCCTTTCTGTCACATCCAGCGCGGATTGAGATGCGCCAACTTTCGGGCTCCCCATCCAGGGGCTACGCCCGTGATGTGCAGCGCATCGGAGAGCAACGCAGATGAGTGCTGGCGTTTACCAGGACATCGACGTCTGCCGAGAAACGACCATCAACTTTCGCATCGCGAACGTCCCCGCTGTCCAGAGACCGGAATCTCCCGCAGCGCCAACCGTTACCTCCTCGTCTGACGACTTTCCGCGAAATGCAGCGGATGAGACCCAACTTCTCGACCTGCCAGACGATGCTCCGCGACGTGCAGCGGATTGAGACAAACGAACCGCGTACCAGCGTTCTTGATTCTCCGCGTCTGACGATGCTCCGCGACGTGCAGCGGATTGAGACCGACAGAGAAGGTGCAGGCAACGAGCGTCGCGGCGATCACGTCTGACGATGCTCCGCGACGTGCAGCGGATTGAGACTTACCTTGATCCGGCTGTTTGCTGCCGGGCTTGTGTCTGACGATGCTCCGCGACGTGCAGCGGATTGAGACTTTTGTTTCAGTAGCTGGAGGCCGTCCGGGTCTGACGATGCTCCGCGACGTGCAGCGGATTGAGACTCGTGGTCCTGTCGCGACGCTGGATGGCGAGGTCTGACGATGCTCCGCGACGTGCAGCGGATTGAGACTTTTGCCGCCGGTAAGCTCGTAGCAAGTCCAGGTCTGACGATGCTCCGCGACATGCAGTGGAATGAGACCTTGATCTGGGCGTCCAGCGTCTCGATCATGGTGTCTGATGATGCTCCGTGACATGTAGCGGATTGAGACTTTCGGTCTTTCGTCATGTCCGGGCTTTCATGATTGCTCGCCCGATGATTTCGTCTAACGACGCTCCGCGACATGCAGCGGATTGAGACCAGCGGCCGTAGTGCAAATGTATCGCATGGACGTCTGACAACGTTCCGCGACACGCAGCGGATTGAGACGGGCAGTCTCGCGGTTGCCTCTGTGCCGCCGCCCGGTTTGACGATGCTCCACGACATGCAGCGGATTGAGACCCGTCTATATCGACGACGATGTAGTTCATGGGTTCGAAAAGGTTCCCTCACCTCGCGCTGTTAGCATGGGTCTGAAGGCGCTGACGTGAAGCGACTGGATCGTTCGTCGCTGTTATGACGGAATGTCTCACGGCCTTTCGACGGCAGCGGATTGAGACATGTTTACGCCGGTGTCGACACCGACTTCTTAAATGCCTCAAGACCTTTCACGACCTTCAGGGAATTGAGACGGTGAAGGTCCAAGCTGGACGCAGGAACGAAACGTGCCGCCGCACTTTCTCTAACCGGAAATAACCTGTTAAGGCTCCGGATTCAGGATGCGATATCGTCCGCAACCGAATGCAATGTCTGCGCCGACATGCGTGCTGGCGCCAATTCGCAGCACTGGGGATATTTTCGTCATTGCGTCTAGGGGGGCCGCAACGTGAAGCCGGCCAAGGACGCCGCGCATGGCGATCCACCGATCCTGGCGTTGCGATCCACGACGCCATTGCGCGAGTTCGGTTTCTGTCCAGGTCCAGTCCGCGGCGGTTAGCGCGGCCTTGATCGCGCTCCAATCGGCTGCTGCGAGGGTGAGGCCATGCCATCGGGCCAGTCCTTCCAGCCGAAGCCCGAAGCTCTTGAATGCTGCGCCGGGAGCTTCGATCGGGTCCTGCGACGAAACCACCAGGGGGGAGAGGAATTCGAGCTCCAGCGCAGGGCAGGTGCTCCGTTGGTCGTCAATCGCGACCTGTTCCAGTTTTCGGCCGATGATGGTCATTGCAGGGACGAATACGCCTGCCGCATCACGCCAGTCGACGCGGCCGCAGCTTTCGACCAGCGCCTCGGCCGCTGCCGGCGCCCATTCGCAGGCGGCCCCGAACAAGGTCATCGTCACATCAAGCGCGCCGCCGCGCCTGGGCTCCACCGCGAGCACCCACGGGCTGGGGAAATCTGTACCCGCCGTCATCCGGCCCTGCTTGCGAAACAGCGCTTCGAAGGCTGACGGCGGATTCCAAGGGCACGGCCGCCCGGCAGCCGCCTCCGGCGACGCGGTTCTCAGCAGCACTTCGCCGAGCGCGCCCCGCAGCCGGCCCATCAGCGCCGGCTCGCGCGCCGCAGCGGCCAATCCAGCGAGCCTTACCCGGATACGGCGGGCCTGAAATCGCTCGCGAAAAGTTGCGAGATCCACGGACTCCGACGGCGAGCGCAGCCATCCGCCAATCGAACCGTAATGCTCTGCCTGGTCATCCAATTGCGGTCGCGCACTCATGGCAGCCCGATCTTGCTCCATTCGATGTAGCTTGAATTGCAAGGCTGCACCCTTGGCGAGGCCACTTCAACGCACCCGAGCCCAAGTCGAAAGCTCGACCGGGCGCATGCCGAGATGCCAGCCTGTTGCCATCATACGCGGTTTAGGTCGCATCTCTATGGTTGAATTGTTTTTGTTTTTCCCGCACACTTTTCAACCTGGGGTGGGGGCATTTGAATGGCCGAGTGGGTAGTCTGGGTGGAGGCTGTCAATTTCGCCTCGACCATTCTCGACACCAATGATCTGGCGACCGTGAGGGGCGGAGGGCTGGCCGCCCTGTTCTTGCCGGAAGCCGTGCAACACGCCTTGGCCAAGGTCGCCGATACCTCGACATGCATCCATGCCGGCGCGTCACAATGTGCGTTCCGCATCACCGCGACCGATGCTGAAGCCGCAATTGAAAAGCGGGTTCGCGACGCAATCGAGGCTGCGATGCGCGCCGCCGATGCAACGCGTGGCCAGCCTCCACACGCACACATGATGCATGTGGTCGCCGTTGCTCCGATCGCCGAGCCGGTCACCGAGCAAGGCATCGAGGCCGCGCTGAAACTCGCCGAAGCGCGCGGCCACACCCGCCAGTTTCGGCAATGGACGGCGCAGCCGATTGCTTTCAATCCAGATGCGAAGGTTGCAGACCCGCTCGATCGGGTGCGGCCGGCGACGGAATCGATATTCCTGCCGGGCCGATCCGCCGCCGTTCTGGTGTCTCCGGCGGTGAAGGCGCGACGCGAATATGGCCGCACCGCCCGACAGAAATTCTACGCCAGCGTGCTGGGCGATCGCCTTCAACGGGCGCTCGCCAGTGAGCCGCCCGAACTACGCTTCGCGCCTAGCTTTCAGGACATCGTCGCCGACCCTCCCGGCGAAGCGGGGCCGTCCGTGCGCGGCAAGATCGCCGTGATTTACGCCGATGGCAACGGGTTTGGCGCTGCGCGGGATGCGGTCGGCATGATCGAATTCGGCCGCCAATTGAAGCCGCTTCGCGAGCGCCTGCTGGCGGCCATCTGCGATTGGCTGGTGGCGGGGGCCATGGACAAGACATGGGCGGATGTTTTCGTGGCGGAAAATGCTGAGCAGGAACGCGCCGCCTTGCGCTTCGAGACCATTCTTTGGGGCGGCGATGAAATGGCGTTTGTGTTGCCGGCCTGGCTTGCAGCCGCGTTCGTCGAGGGCTTTTTTCGCCACACCGCAGATTGGGCGGTTCGGACCAGGACGGGCGAAGTCCATAAACTTACCCATGCTGTTGGCGTGGCGATTGGCAACGCCAAGGTGCCGATCCGTCAGTTGCGCCAAATCGCCAAGGCGGCGGCGGACGGCGCCAAGGAGGCAGGTCTGAGGCAACACAACAGCGCGACTTTCGAGATCTTCGAAAGCCTGCATCCGCCCGACACCGGACTGTTCCGCTGGCGCGAATCCGTTTTCGGAACTGCTGCGGATCAGCATTATATCTCGCGGCAATGGGCGCTCCCCGGTGATGCTTTCGCCGACGTCTTGAGACGGCTCGGCGCGATCGTGTGGGGAGAGCAGCGCGACGGAGCAAGCCAGCCGCGGTTTCCGCGCTCGCAGCTTTATGCCGTGCTGCGCAAGTTGCGTGAAGAGGGACGCGGCGTCGCCGAGGCCACGGCGGATGAGCAGGCCAAGACCGAGATCGATACCTACACCTCCCGCGCCGGCGCCGACCTCTGGCTGGATATCGACCGGTTGCGGCTGCCGACCGTCGGCGATCTGGTGCGCGGCGAGGCGATGGATCTGGCGCTGGTTGCGACGCTTTGGGACTACGCCAATCCGTTCGCTGCCGATTTTCCGGGCTTCGCCAAGCTGGGAGAGCCGCGATGAGTTCGGCGCAGCGATTCACCCGGATCGCACTGGAATTGTCGCTGACGGTCGCAAGTCCGTTTCTGTTTCGCGGGTTGCCGGGAAAGCTGTTCGGGCTGGATGCTTCGGCGCTCAGAGACGAGCAGGGCCGCCCGATCATTCCGGCGGACCAGATCCGAGGCTGCCTGCGCGATGCCTTTGAAGATCTGGCGGCGGCCGGTGTCGACCTAAACGTCACCGATATTCTGGACCTGTTCGGCCGGCCGTCTGCCGACGCTGATCCGGAGCAGGGCGCCAACAAGCCCGAGCGCGGCCGCCTGATCGTCTCCGATCTGACCGCCAGGGCGCTCGACGGTTCAAGACGTTTTGAAACTACCCGTGTCAGCATCGACGACGATACCGGCGCCGCCGAGGAAGCCATGATGCAGGTGCTCGAACTGGTCGCACCGTTCGATGCCAACGTGGTATTCGAGGGTACGGCAACGCTGTTCGTGCCGGTCGGCACCGAGACAATTTGGCAAAGTCGCCTCGAACGCGCCATCAATCTGATCACCGCCATCGGCGCCATCAAGACCTCCGGCTATGGTGAGGTCGTCGCGACGTCGGTGAAGTGCAATGAAGCGCTCGCAATCACGGTTCCCGCCGCTGCAGCCAGCGGAGCGGTACGCCGCCGCTATCGAGCAACGTTCGATCGTCCCATCCTGGTCGATGCGGAGTGGATTGCAGACAACGCCATGGCAGGCCGCGCGGTGCTCCCCGGTGCGGTCTTCAAGGGCGCGTTGGCGCAGGCACTGATTTATGCCGGCGAGGATCCCGAGCGCGGCGACTACAGCGCAGCTCTGTCGGCCATTTCGATTGGCCATGCCTTTCCCGAGATCGGCAATAGCGGCAAGCCCGGATCATTGCCGCTTCCGCTGTCGCTGGTCAGTGCCAATGGCGAGGATTTCGACGATGCCTTGCTTTGCCCCGCCGGACAAGGTGCCATGATGCCCGGCCAGCCCGGCGTCCTGAAACCTGCGTTGTTCACTTCAGACTGGAAGCCGGCATGGTTTGACCGAGCGGCGGCTTTGATGGGCTATCGAGACTGCGATCCGCCGCTACTTTCCCGGACCCACACCGCCATCGGCCACGACGGTGTCGCAACCGATCGAGCGCTTTTCACCACGCTGTCGCGCGGCGCGCGCGTACGCGACAAGGATGGCGTTTGGCACGACCGTGGATGGATTCTGGACGTCGCCTGCGATGGCAGTGCGCGCGCAATGAGCTTGCTGGCGTTGCTCGAGCGCGGTCTTGATGGCATCGGCAAGACGGGTGCGCATGTCCAATTCAACGCATGCGGCGATTCGCCCGATGAGCCGCCCCGGGAAATCGTCGGGCGTCCCGGCGAATACGCGGTGATGCTGGTGACGCCCGCGCATCTGCTGGATACGCGCCTGCTTGTTGCCGAAACGGACGGCGTTCCGACGTGGCGAGTGACCGCGCAGCAAGCTTATGAAGCGTACTGGCGCAACGCCGTTCCGGGTGCAAAACTGGAGAGCTTTTTCGCGAGTCAGGCGTACACCGGCGGCTATCTGTCGCGGCGCCACAGGGCCTTCGGTGCGGGGCACTACCATCCATTCCTGATCACCGAAGCCGGCTCGATCTTTCGCCTCTCGCAGGTGAGCGGCGAGGCACTCACTCAATTGCAGAAGCTGTGCCGGTCGGGGCTTCCTCCGTCGACGATCGATGGCAAGTCCGCCGACTGGACCAATTGTCCCTATGTCCCGGAAAACGGCTATGGGCGCATCAAGGCGGATCACCTGAGCGCCGCTGGCGGAACGGCATGGCCGGGAGCGGTGCGCTATGCGTAACGGTCGCAGTCCGCGCGTGATCTATGACATCAAGGCGACCATCAAGTTGCTATCGCCCTTGCACGTTGGCAGCGGTCGCTCGGTCACGATCGATACCGTCGTCGGCAAGGCGGGCAGTAACCTTGTGCCGGAGGTCGCCGGGATCGTTCGCGACACGAAGGAATTGCCCTACCTGCCGGGCACGACGGTCAAGGGGTTGCTGCGCAGACTCGCAGAAGCCAGGAAGGAGGTCGATGCCGACAGGCTGTTTGGTCGCATCAAATCGGATGGCGGCGGCGTTCCCGGCAGCGTCACCGTGTTCGGCGCCCGCTGCACGTCGGCGCCTGCGATAACGGAAGCTCCGTTCGTTGCCGGCGCGGAACAGCAACTCGGACGCGGTGTGTTCGTCGCCGCGCGGACCCGGATCGATCCCGAGTCGGGAACTGCGGGCGATCATAGACTTTTCCATCAGGAAATGGTTGCGAACGGAACCACATTCGAACTGCGGCTGCGGATCGATGCGCGCGCCCGGATTGACGACCACGATCTTGCTGGTGCCGACCGCGAAGATCACAGGCTGCAGACGGGGCGGGCAGTCTGCACGGATCGAGACGCCGGCAAGGATGCCGGCGAGGTTCTGCAAGACCTGCTCGTCGTACTCGACGAACTCTGCACCGAGGATGGACAGGCGATCGGAAAAGGTCAGGCGGACGGATTCGGGCGGTTTTCGCTTGCCCCGGAATCGATCGCCGTCACCGGTCGAGCGCTGCTGTCCGATGGATCGTTCGCGCCATTCACCCCGACCTATACACGTCCGCTCGCGGCAAAGGAGGCAGCCGCGCCGCTTCGATTCGTATGCAAAGGACCTTTCCTGGTGGTCGACGCCTCCAAGCGCGTGAAGCCGGGCGAGAATCCCGACGGTGAGCGGCCGCACATTTCGCCGCAGAGCCTGCGCGAGCGCCTGCCCATGCTGCTCGGTTCGAGCGTGTCCGGAGTGCTGCGGACGCGGGCGCGCTGGTTGGCCATGCGGAAACTGCTGCGGGCGGGTAAGAGCGACGAGGAAATCCGCGCGATTGACCCCGAGGACTTTCTCTATCGAAAGGACGCGAGCGTCGACCAACTCAGCAGCGTACAGCGGCTGTTCGGCATCACTGGCTTCCGCGGTCGGCTTGGCATAACGCGGCTGAGGGTCCATGAGGCGACGCCATGGGACGTCACGTCGGTGAAACTGGACCGCTTCACCGCCGGTCCGGTCGACAATGCGCTGTTCAAAACCCGCGGCTTCCTTGGCGTGAAATTCGACCTGGTACTTGCCCTTGAACTGCGTCCGGAAAATCTCGGAGCGCAGCAGCGCGCGGACGATAAGGCGCTGTATGATGACATCTTGGCAGACATTCGCGCCAACGGGTTGATCCTCGGCCACGGCGGCAACAAGGGTTTCGGTTGGTTCAGCTTCGAGGAAAAGCGCTCATGAGCATCGATCCCGAACTTGTTGCCAAAGCGGTCGAGATCTTTCGCAACAAGAAGGTTAGCCGATCGGACGACATCGTAGGTGGTGTCCATCTGCTTGAAGGCTATCGGCAGTTCGAGGATATGGATGCCGCCGAGCTGGAAGCCCATGTCAGGGCGGCACTCGCGCAACTCGGAAATGCGCGGCGCCACCCAGAGACGGGCGGCTCCAGAGGCGATGGCGGAAAACCGCGCGCGCTTCCTGAGTTCAACTCGCCCTTCGTATTTGTAGCGCTACCGGACCAGGTTGCTTCGGCCGCTGTCGATGTCCCGGTCGATATCCCCATCAGGGATGGCTATTGCGCCACTATCGACTATTGCCTTCAGGCTGAAACGCCGATTTTGATTGGGGCCGAAGCGGAGCGTAACGGTCCCGACGAGGGCGTGGTGCTCCCGATCCGCGGCGCCGACGGAAATTATGTCATTCCCGGCGCGACTATCCGCGGGCTTGTGCGGGCTGCCGTTGAAATCGTCGCGCACGGCAAACTCGGCAGCGCCAATCTGCACCATCGGTTTGGGATACGAGATTTCGAGCACCCCTATTACGAGCAGGTTGCGAAGGTCGCGCTGGTCAAAGCCGGCTGGCTCAGCGGCGAGATCGACGGCAGTGGCAATGCCGTCACAATGCGGATCACCCCTTGCGACTGGTCGCATGTCTTGATCGACGATCTAGCGGCAAGTACCGAATTCAAAGGCAAGGTCTCGGCGCGCACGACCTGGATCCAGAACAGCCAGAATCAGAAATACACGGCGCTCGGGATGGTCGCCCGTGTCTCAGGTCAGCGAACCGAGTTCAATTTCACCAAGACCTTCGGCTACGGTCCCGCGGTGGAGGACAACGGACGTCAGGTGCGGAAACCAGCGAAAGGCGGTGTCGCGGGCGTGCCGGTGGTGTCAGGCAAGCTTCCCGGCAGCGGCGGCAATAAGAAATTCGAGTATGCATTTTTTGATCGGCCCGGCGCGGAGCCGGTTCCTATCCGGCCGGAGCTGATCGACGACTTTGTTCGGCTCAACTCGAAGCCGTCCAAAAATCGCCCGGTACCTGACGGCTCCTGGAAGGAACTCAAGGCGACCTTCGATGCCGGCGCGCGCATTCCAGTATTTTATGTCGGCGATCTGATCGCGCAAGGACATGATTTCTTCTTTGGACTGACGCGCATGCTAAAATTGCCTCACGAGCGCTCGGTGGGCGAGGTGCTCGGGCAACAACCCAACCATCTCGCGGCGGCGCAATGGCGTGAGACCGCCGGCGGCATGCAGGAAATCGTTCGCTACAGTGCCGACTTCGTCGAGAGCCTGTTCGGATTTGTGGTCGAGCCGAAAGATCTTCTCGATTCTCCCGGAAGCGCGGCGCCGCGCGGGGTGGCGCGCAAGGGGCGGATTGCCTTCTCGTTTGCGGAGCTTGTCGACGGACCGGCGTCAGCGAAGCTCTCCGATCCCGTGACGTTGGTGCAGTCCGCACCGCGGGCGTCATACTCGCCCTTTTATTTGAAGCCGCAGGTCCCTGGGCAGAAAGGCGCGGAGGCCGACTACAGCGCACTGAAGCCGCCCCGGATCGCCGGTCGCAAACGATATATGCCGCGCGACCCGCAGCCCAATTTCAACGGGCGCCTCCGTGCCATCAAGGCGATGGGCGAACGGCAACTCGACGCGATCCGCAAAAGCTCCGGCGGGAGGGCACCGAGCGCGGATGTGCAAAGCCGGCTACGTTTTCTGTTGCCGCGAAACGGCGACAGCCCGCTGCTTTTCGAGGGCAAGATCAGATTGCATAACGTCACAGCCGCCGAACTTGGCGCCGTGCTGTTTGCATTGAGCCATGGCGGCGATCCGTCGAAACCTTATCGACACATGATCGGGCGGGCCAAGCCGTTTGGTGCCGGCCAGACGCGACTGCGTTCGCTCGATCTTGCAGTGGAGCCCAATTCGAACATGCCGGTGATCGCGCCCGATCCCGATGAGCGGTTGAACGAGGCAACCGGGATCGGATTCTGTTCGTCGGCCTCAACCGCGAGCATCAGGCCGTTTCTGACGGCATTTACCGCCCACATGCGCCGGCAACCTGGTTTGCAGGCGTTTCCAAACGTCGATGCGGTCTTGGAATTTCTCGGCGCCAGCAATCCGACTTCCGCCGCGGCAGACGACGAGAAGCTGGATTATATGGCATTGCAGGCATTCAACCCGGTGCGCAAAGCAACCAAACCGCTGAAGGATCCGCGCGCCGGCCCGCCGGCCCGAGGCATTGCGTCAGATGGTCGTCTGCTGCCGGCACCCAGGGTTGCCAAACCTGTTTTCTGGACCTGACCCACCGCGGATGTCAGCGTGGTTTGGGGCGGTTCTTTTCTTTTCCTGTTAGCGAGTGGTGCGGCTTTGGGCCTTCGCGGTGCCGGCCAAGTAAATAATTTTCGTTCGGGACGAAGAGATCGTAGGTTGGAGTCCTTCCCTGCAACTATTTCTCGGTTCTTTGACATCGTACCGACAGAGCGCAAGCCGCATCGAGGTGACGCCTGACGTAAACCGCTTTAAAAATTCCTGGTGCGCCTTTTGTCCCTCCGTGATGATCTAAACTTTCCCACTAATTGCTAATACGCGATTTTCTGCTCAGGGGCTTCCATTGACGTGATGTGCAACACGGCCGAGGTTGAAGCGGATATCCCAGTTGGAGTTCATCACCGATGCGACGTACTCGGCAATCAACAAATGGTAGCCAAGATAACCTTGGTCCGACGGGCAACTCCAATGCATTGGATTTAGGTCGGATTCCCTTCGCTCAGCGCGTGACTTGCACGATAGCTGACGCTTGCGAAGCAACTGGCTTGGGGAGAACTAAGATCTACGAGTTGATTGGAGATGGACGGCTCGTCGCGACGAGCGTTGGCCGCCGACGCCTAGTGATTGTAGCATCACTACTCACGCTGATGAAGACGACTCGGACGCGGATTGGTCACACCTAGCTCAGGAAAAAACGCTGCGACGGTGCCCTCCGTGCCGGTTCATCCTGGCGACAGGATTACGCTCTGCGCGACACAGCCCTGACACATTGACGATTCAAGGCCGCGTGCCACGAAGTGAGACGACCTTCGAGCCGGCGGGCATGATGAAGTTGGCCCAATCCTTCATCAGAGCGCGGCGCTTCTCAAGTTTCTGACCACGCTGGTACGCGGCCGTCGTCTCGCTCTTGTATTTATGCGCGAGCGCGGCTTCACGCACGCCGTCGGGATGGTCCGTGCACTCTTCGGCCCAGGTCGCAAACGTCGATCGAAAGCCGTGCACCGTCACGTGACCGTAGCCCAACCGATCTAGGACAGCCAACATTGCGTTCTCTGAGAACATTGCCCCGTCGGGACGAGAGAAGATCAATTCGTGCTGGCTGCCCCTATCCATCCGATCCAGAATAGCGAGCGCCGGGTCCGATAAGGGGACCACGTGATCCTGACTCATCTTCATCCGCGCTGCGGGAATTCGCCACGTCGATGAAGCTCTATCGATTTCAGTCCATCGCGCTCCTATCACCTCATTAGTGCGACAGCCCGTGAAGACCAGGAATCCAAGCATCTCGGCGGCAGTGCCAGCCGCGCCACGCAGGCTGGACATAAACCGCTGTGCATCGATGTAGGGGAGGGCAGGATGGTGTCGGACAACGCGCTTCAACCTTCTGGGAAGCTTCTCGCGGAGCTGTTTGGTTAGTTCCGCGGGATTACGAAAATCCTTGTCATTGACGTCCACATTCTTGGCGATGATCGTTTCTATCCGACCGCGAACACGATTGGCAGTTTCGCGTTTCTCAAGCCAAATCGGTTTGAGAAGTTCGTAGATGTGGCTGGGTCTTATCTCTGACATTTTGAGCTGGCCAATCGTCGGATAAGCGTACCGCTTGAGCGAGGACGGCCACTGATTTCGATGCTTTTCACTCCAGTTGTTCCAACATTCATCAATGTAGGCCTGCGCACATTCTTCAAAGGTCCTTGCCTTTTCCGTCCTAACCGCGGCTTTCTGCTCCTCACGGGCCCGGCGCTTTTCCTGGACAAGATCGACGCCGGCGCGCACCCGAAGGCGCGCTGCATCACGAGCAAGCCGAGCCTCCTTCAACGAAACGTCCTTGAACGAGCCAAGGCCGAACCAGCGCTCCTTGCCGTTGAACCAGTACCGATAGCTCCAATTCTTCGATGTCGGGCTCGTAACGATGAAATAGAGCCCGCCACCGTCGGCATATTTTCCCGGTTTTCCTTCGCGCTGAATATCGAGCGGCTTCAGCTTTCCGGCCATACGTTTCTCCAGTGAAATCGTCCTCCGAACCTACGGTAAAAGCTACGGTCTCGCCCCGGATTACAGAGAACACTGGAGAACAGCCAAGTCCAGGGCTGCAGGCGTAGATCGCTGATTTTGCTAGGAATTTCGAACGATAGCGAACAATGGAGAACAATATACTGGCGGAAGGGGTGGGATTCGAACCCACGGTACCCTTGCAGGCACGCCGGTTTTCAAGACCGGTGCCTTAAACCACTCGGCCACCCTTCCAGCTCAGGAATTTCAGTCGCTTAGCGTACGCGCTTGCGTGATGCAATGAGAACGTGGTGCAATGAGGCAGGACGGTCCGCGCCAGGCACCATCATCCCGCCGGCGCCGGCGGTACCTGCAACATCACCGGAACCAACCATCACGTGCTGCTCGAGCAGCAGCTGGCCAGACTGCACGGCAGGGAAGCAGCGCTGCTGTTGGCCTCCTGCTACCTCTCCAGCATGCCTCGGTAAGCAAGCTGGCAACGAGGATGCCCGGCTTACGACCCCGACGAGTTCAACCATGCCTCGATGCCGGTGATCGAGCGCATCCGGCAAAGCCTCAGCCCGGATCTTCACGCGCAACAATCTGCGCGGCGAGGCGGCGTGAGAGCCGGGGCGGCGGCATGACCTTCAGCGCTTGCCCCGTGCCGCCCCTCGCGTGAGGCGGACCCTGCCGCGGGTGCGCGGCAAGAAGTGTGCGCCGCGAGCGCTGAGGAATTCCAGCATCGCGCGCGCCGGCGGCAGCAGGATCTTGTCCTTGCGGGAGAGGACGAACCATTGCCGGACCACGGGAAGCCCGACCACATCGAGCGTCGCCAGCCGCCGCTCGTCGAGCTCGGTGGCCACGGTATGCGCGGAAATGAACGCAATGCCGAGGCCGGCGATGACCGCCTGCTTGATGGTCTCGTTGCTGCTCATCGCCATGCCGATCCGGGGACGCACCGACGCAGTCTCGAAAAACCGCTCCATCAGCCCGCGGGTGCCCGATCCCGGCTCGCGCGTCAGAAAGGTCTCCCCGGCGAGGTCGGCCGGCGCGATGTTGGATTTTCGCGCCAGCCGATGGCCGGTCGGCGCGATGATGACGTGGGGGTGATCGCCGATCAGGTGCACGTTCATGTCGACGTCCGCAGGCGGACGGCCCATGATCGCGAAATCGAGATCGTATCCCAGAAGCGCCTTGCCGATCTCCTGCCGGTTGCCGATCGACAACGTGACGTCCACGTTCGGATAGAGCCTTGAAAATCCCGATATCATGAACGGCACGAAATATTTCGCAGTGCTGACGGCGCCGATCGCGACCCGGCCCGCGGTCTTGCCCGCAATCATTTCGAGCGAGGTCTCGCAATCCGCGATTGCCGCCTCGATGCGGTCCGTGAGTGCCAGCACCTCACGGCCCGCATCGGTCAATAGCATCCCGTCGTTGCTGCGTTGAATCAGCGGCAGGCCTGCCAGCGCCTGCAAATTCCGGATCTGCAGTGTCACGGCCGGTTGGGTCAGATGCAGCCGCTTCGCAGCCGCTGTCACCGATCGATCACGATGGACGGCAGCCAGCGCGCGAAGCTGGCGAATGGTCAATTCCCGCAGAAACCGGCTTGCCATCGCGTCACCCTTCATAAGAAAAACTTTGGCTGATCCAAAGATAAGAAAATTTCCCTAATTTTGCAAATTGAGATGTTGTTAAGCGAGGGCGCCGGGCGGCGCCGCAGGTTCGGATAGCCCCGACAGAGGGCGCTGACAGGGGAGCGGCCATGGACGAGCGAGTGACCTTGCGTTCGCATCTCGATCGTGCGGCGCCGAACGCACCCGATGGCGCCGCGATCGCCGCAACGATCGAAGCGCTCGCGACCGCGTCGATCGATCTTGTCGACCTCATCGCCGACGGACCGTTGGCCGGCATCACCGGGCGGCAAAGCGGCATCAATTCCGACGGCGACCCGCAGAAGGATATCGATGTCGCCGCCG
Organism: uncultured Bradyrhizobium sp.; assembly: GCA_964609175.1. Taxonomy (GTDB): domain Bacteria; phylum Pseudomonadota; class Alphaproteobacteria; order Rhizobiales; family Xanthobacteraceae; genus Bradyrhizobium. The sequence goes on along the minus strand of CAZSRR010000010.1, from coordinate 138,295 downwards.
ACGAAATGATGCTGCGCGCGTTGCGCACGGCGCCGGTCGCCGCCGTTCTGTCCGAGGAGGCGGAACTGCCGGTAACGCTCGACGCCGGGGCGCCGCTCTGTGTCGCGATCGACCCGCTCGACGGGTCGGCCAATCTCGAAAACAACATTTCGGTCGGAACCATCTTTTCGGTTCGTCCGCGCGGCAACGACATCCTGTCCACCTTCTTCGAGCCCGGCACGGCGCAGCGCGCCGCGGGCTTCGTGGTCTACGGCCCGCAGACCACGCTGGTTCTGGCCTTCGAAGGGCGCGTCGATATCTTCACGCTCGACCGGCGCGCCCGCGAGTTCGTGCTGACCGCACGGGATGTGAAGATCGCGCCGGCCACGCCTGAATTTGCGATCAACGCCTCGAACCGTCGGCACTGGCACGGTCCGGTGCGCACCTATATCGACGAGTGTCTTGCCGGCACCAGCGGCAGTGGCGGCGCCGATTTCAACATGCGCTGGATCGGCTCGCTGGTCGCCGAAGCGCTTCGCATCCTCGTCCGCGGCGGTGTTTTCCTTTACCCCGCCGACGCCCGTCCGGGATATCGCGAGGGACGTCTGCGCCTGTTGTACGAAGCCCACCCGATGGCGCTGGTCATGGAATGGGCGGGAGGCGCTGCGACCACCGGGCGGCGGCGCATTCTCGAGGTCTCAGCCAGGACGCCGCACCAGCGGGTCCCGCTGATCATGGGGTCTGCGCGCGGCGTCCGCGAGGTGTCCGCCATCCACGAGGGCATCGAACCGATGTTCGACAATAGCGACGCGCCGCTGTTCGCGCGACGCGGCCTGTTTCGTTGAGGGGGGCAAGTCGGATGTCGCGCCGCTATCCCATCATATCGATCACGGGTTCATCCGGCGCCGGAACGACGTCGGTGAAGAAAACGTTCGAGAACATCTTTCGCCGGGAACAGGTCGCGGCGGCCTATATCGAGGGCGACGCCTTCCATCGCTACAATCGCTTTGAGATGCGCACGAAGATGGCCGAAGAGGCCGAGCGCGGCAACAAGCACTTCAGTCACTTCAGCCCGGAAACCAACCTGTTCGAAGAGCTGGAGAAAGTATTCCGTGACTACGGCGAGTCCGGAACGGGAACCACCCGTCATTACGTTCATGACGACGAGGAGGCCCGGCTGTACGGCGCCGAGCCCGGCACCTTCACCCCGTGGGGGCCGCTGCCGGAAAACTCGGATCTGCTGTTCTACGAAGGGCTGCATGGCGCCGTGGTGACCGGGAAAGTCAACATCGCGCAGCACGCCGATCTCAAGATCGGTGTCGTTCCCGTCATCAATCTGGAATGGATCCAGAAGCTGCACCGCGACCGCAGCGCCCGCGGCTACTCCGCGGAGGCCGTGACCGACACGATCCTGCGGCGTATGCCGGACTACGTGAACTACATCTGCCCGCAATTCACCGAGACAGACATCAACTTTCAGCGTGTGCCGACCGTCGATACCTCAAATCCGTTCATCGCGCGCTGGATCCCGACGCCGGACGAATCGATGGTGGTGATCCGCCTGAAGAACCCGCGCGGGATCGACTTTCCCTATCTGCTTTCGATGATCCCGAACAGCTTCATGTCGCGCGCCAATTCGATCGTGATCCACGGATCGAAACTCGATCTGGCGATGCAGCTCATCCTCACCCCGCTGATCCTGCAACTGATGGAACGCAAGAGGCGCACGGTATGACCGCTCCAGCTCTCGCCAGCATCGCCGGCCGCACGGAAGTCTCGCACGCGGAAATGGCCAATTCGATCCGCTTCCTGGCCATCGATGCCGTGGAGAAGGCCAGATCCGGCCATCCGGGAATGCCGATGGGCATGGCCGACGTGGCGACCGTGCTGTTCTCGCGCTTTCTCAAATTCGACCCCTCCGACCCGGCGTGGCCCGATCGCGATCGCTTCGTGCTGTCGGCCGGTCATGGTTCGATGCTGCTCTACGCATTGCTCTATCTGACGGGCTACGAGGGCGTGACGCTGGAGGAACTCAAGTCGTTCCGGCAATGGGGCTCGAAAACCCCGGGACATCCCGAATATGGCCACACGCCGGGGGTCGAGACGACCACCGGACCGCTGGGGCAGGGGATCGCGACCGCCGTCGGCATGGCGCTGGCGGAGCGTCTGATGAACGCGCGGTTCGGCGACGATTTCGTCGATCACTACACCTATGTGATCGCGGGCGACGGCTGCCTGATGGAGGGCATCAGCCATGAGGCGATCTCGCTCGCCGGGCATCTCGGTCTGGGCCGCCTGATCGTACTGTTCGACGACAACGAGATTTCGATCGACGGCGCGACATCTCTGTCGTGCTCGGATGACCAGCTCTCGCGCTTCAGGGCTTCGGGATGGTCGGCGAGCCGGATCAATGGCCACGATCCCGAGGCGATCGCGGCTGCGATCGAGCAGGCGCGGCGCAGCGACCGGCCGTCCTTGATCGCCTGCCGCACCACGATCGGCTTCGGCGCTCCGAACCGTCAGGGCAGCGAAAAAGCCCACGGCGCGCCGCTCGGCGCCGATGAGGTGATGAAGACCCGTGCCGCGCTGGATTGGCCCCACGAGCCCTTCCGGATACCCGAGTCCGTTCTCAAACAATGGCGCCAGATCGGCGAGCATGGGCGCGCCGTGCGCCGAAGCTGGGTCGAGCGAACCAGGCAGACGAATGTGGCCGTCCGCTCGCCGTTCCATGACGCGCTGAACCGGAACATGCCTTACGGTTATGCCGAGGCGATGACCGAGATCCGTGATCGTCTTGCGGTCGAGAAGCCCAATATCGCGACGCGGCAGGCGTCGCAGATGGTGATCGACACGATTGCCGAAGCCCTTCCGAACCTGCTCGGCGGCTCGGCCGATCTCACACATTCCAACCTGACGCGCGCCAAGGGCCACGAGCCGGTGAGCGCCACCGCCTTTGGCGGCAGCTACATTCACTACGGCGTCCGTGAGCACGCCATGGCCGCCGCGATGAACGGCATCGCGCTGCATGGCGGCTTCATCCCATACGGCGGCACGTTTCTCACCTTCGCCGATTACAGCCGCCCGGCGATCCGGCTGGCGGCGTTGATGGGCATCCGCGTCATCCATGTGATGACGCATGATTCCATTGGGCTCGGCGAAGATGGCCCGACGCATCAGCCGGTGGAGCATCTGGCGTCGCTGCGCGCCATTCCAAATCTGCTGGTGTTCCGGCCCGGCGACGCCGTCGAGACCGCCGAAGCCTGGGATTGCGCGTTGCGTTCGCAGACCAGCCCATCGGTGCTGTGCCTGTCGCGGCAGGCGATGCCGACGTTTCGTGAACTCGGCGGGGTCGTCAACCTTGTCGCGCTCGGCGCCTATGTGATCGTCGAGCCGGAGGGGGGCCGCGACGTCACGCTGATCGCCACAGGGTCGGAAGTTTCGGTGGCGCTGACGGCGGCCAAGCTGCTGGCCGATGACGGCATTCGCGCCGCGGTGGTCTCGGCGCCTTGCTTCGATCTGTTTCGCGGGCAATCGCGCGACTATCGGGCCGAAGTGCTCGGCAGCGCGCCGCGGATCGGCGTCGAGGCCGCGGTCGAAGGCGACTGGGCGCGCTGGCTCGGCGACAGCGGCGAATTCGTCGGGATGACCGGCTTCGGCGCGTCCGCTCCGGCCGACGTGCTGTACCGCGAATTCGGCATCACCGCGGAGGCGGTGGCGGCGGCGGCGAAACGTCGTTTGGCGCGATCGAAGGTCGCGACCATCCATCCATGACCCCGCAGGTTTGAAAGGAATTTCGATGGCACGGATCACGCTGAGGCAGTTGCTGGATCACGCCGCCGAGCATGGCTACGGCGTACCGGCCTTCAACATCAACAACATGGAGCAGGGGCTGGCGATCATGGAGGCGGCGGCCGCCGTCGATGCGCCGGTCATCATCCAGGCCTCGCGCGGTGCGCGCGCCTACGCCAACGACATCATGCTGTCGAAGATGATCGACGCACTGGAAGAGATGCACCCGCAGATCCCGCTCTGCCTGCATCAGGACCATGGCAATGAGGAAGCGACGTGCGCGACCGCGCTGCAATGCGGTTTCACCTCCGTGATGATGGACGGTTCGCTCAAGGCGGACGCCAAGACCCCCGCGGATTACGATTACAACGTCGACATCACCCGCCGCGTGGTCGAGATGGCGCACTGGATCGGCGCCTCGGTCGAAGGCGAACTGGGGGTGCTCGGCTCGCTCGAGCACGGTGGCGGCGAGCAGGAGGATGGCCACGGCGTCGAGGGCCAGGTCGGTCACGACCAGTTGCTGACCGATCCGGACCAGGCGGTGGATTTCGTGCGTGCCACCCGCGTCGATGCCCTAGCGATTGCCATGGGCACCTCGCATGGCGCCTACAAGTTTTCGCGCATGCCCGACGGCGAGATCCTGGCCATGCACGTGGTCGAGGAAATTCACCGCCGTTTGCCCGGCACGCATCTGGTGATGCACGGTTCGTCGTCGGTGCCGCAGCCGCTGCAGGATCTGTTCAACCAGTTCGGCGGCGAGATGCCGCAGACCTGGGGCGTACCGGTCGAAGAGATCGTGCGCGGCATCCGGCACGGCGTGCGCAAGATCAACATCGATACCGATTGCCGGCTGGCGATGACCGCGGCGTTTCGTAAGGTGGCGACGCAGAACAGAAGCGAGTTCGATCCGCGCAAATTCCTGAAACCTGCGATGGACGCGCTGCGCGACCTCTGCCGCGAGCGTTTTGAGCAGTTCGGCACCGCAGGCCACGCCGCGCGGATCAAGGTCATTCCGATGGCCGAGATGGCGAAACGTTATCGCTCCGGCGCCCTAGATCCGCGCATCGGGGCGATGACCCGAGCCGCATGACTTTCCCCCCCACGGGCCATCACCGCACACAGCATGAGGAGATCAGCATGAACGAGCATTCGATGACGGTCCGCGGCAAGGAGCGATACAAGTCCGGCGTCCTGGCCTACAAGAAGATGGGCTACTGGGAGCCCGATTACCAACCCAAGGACACCGACGTCATCGCGCTGTTCCGCGTCACGCCGCAGGACGGCGTCGATCCGATCGAGGCGTCGGCGGCGGTCGCCGGCGAATCCTCGACCGCGACCTGGACCGTGGTGTGGACCGATCGTCTGACGGCGGCGGAGAAATATCGCGCTAAATGCTTCCGCGTCGATCCGGTGCCGAACTCGCCGGGCAGCTATTTCGCCTATATCGCCTACGATCTCGACCTGTTCGAACCGGGCTCGATCGCCAACCTCACGGCCTCGATCATCGGCAACGTGTTCGGCTTCAAGCCGCTGAAGGCGCTGCGGCTGGAAGACATGCGGCTTCCCGTCGCTTATGTGAAGACGTTCCAGGGACCCGCGACCGGCATAGTGGTCGAACGCGAGCGGCTCGACAAGTTCGGCCGGCCGCTGCTCGGCGCCACCGTGAAGCCAAAACTCGGCCTATCCGGCCGCAACTATGGCCGCGTGGTCTATGAGGCGCTGAAGGGCGGCCTCGACTTCTGCAAGGACGACGAGAACATCAACTCGCAGCCCTTCATGCACTGGCGTGATCGCTTTCTCTATTGCATGGAGGCCGTCAACCGCGCGCAGGCGGCCACCGGCGAGGTGAAGGGCACCTATCTCAACGTCACGGCCGCGACGATGGAGGACATGTACGAGCGCGCCGATTTCGCCAGAGAACTCGGCTCGGTCATCATCATGATCGATCTGGTGATCGGATATACCGCGATCCAGTCGATGGCGAAGTGGGCGCGCCGCAACGACATGATCCTGCATCTGCACCGGGCAGGGCATTCGACCTATACGCGGCAGCGGCTGCACGGCGTTTCGTTCCGTGTCATCGCCAAATGGATGCGGCTTGCCGGCGTCGACCACATCCATGCCGGTACCGTCGTCGGCAAGCTCGAAGGCGACCCCGCGACGACCCGCGGCTACTACGATATCTGCCGCCAGGACTTCAATCCGGTGAAACTCGAGCACGGCGTGTTCTTCGACCAGCACTGGGCGAGTCTCAACCAGATGATGCCGGTGGCGTCGGGCGGGATTCACGCCGGCCAGATGCATCAACTGCTCGACCATCTCGGTGAGGACGTCGTGCTGCAGTTCGGCGGCGGGACCATCGGTCATCCCAAGGGCATCCAGGCCGGCGCGACCGCCAACCGCGTCGCGCTGGAAGCGATGATCCTCGCGCGCAACGAGGGCCGCGACTACGTCCACGAGGGTCCGGAAATTCTGGCCAAGGCCGCCCAGACCTGCACGCCGCTACGCGACGCGCTGGAGGTCTGGAAGGACATCACCTTCAACTACGAGTCCACGGACTCGCCCGATTTCGTTCCGACCGCCACGCCGGCGATGTAAAGGAGAAACGACATGCGCGTGACCCAGGGATGCTTTTCGTTTCTGCCCGACCTGACCGACGAACAGATCTCGGCGCAGGTGCAATACTGCCTCGCCAATGGATGGGCGGTGAATATCGAGTTCACCGACGACCCGCACCCCCGCAACACCTACTGGGAAATGTGGGGCCTGCCAATGTTCGATCTGCGCGATGCCGCGGGCGTGCTGATGGAACTGAACGAGTGCCGCAAGGTGTATGGCGACCGTTACATCAGGATATCGGCGTTCGATTCCAGCCACGGCTGGGAGTCGGTGCGGCTGTCCTTCATCGTCAACCGTCCAAAGGAAGAGCCTGGATTCAGGCTCGAACGGCATGAGGCCGGGGGTCGCAACATCCGTTACACGACGAAACCCTACGCCGCCGATCGCCCCGAGGGCGAACGTTACGGTGCCAAATGAGCGTCACAGCGGTTTCGCCTGCCGCGGCCGCGGATCCGCCACCGGAACAGGTGGACCTGCGCCGCGAATTCAACGAGGTGGGGATCGGCGACGTCCTCGATCAGCTCGATCGTGAACTGATCGGGCTGAAGCCGGTCAAGACCCGGATCCGCGAGATCGCCTCGCTGCTGCTGATCGAGCGCATCCGAAAGCGCATGAACCTCACCTCCGAGGTGCCGACGCTGCACATGTCCTTTACCGGCAATCCCGGCACGGGAAAGACCACGGTGGCGCTGCGGATGGCCGATATTCTCCACAAGCTCGGCTTCGTACGCCGTGGCCATGTGGTGTCGGTCACCCGCGACGAACTGGTCGGCCAGTATATCGGCCACACCGCGCCGAAGACGAAAGAGGTGCTGAAGAAGGCGATGGGCGGCGTGCTGTTCATCGACGAGGCTTATTATCTGTACCGGCCGGACAACGAGCGCGACTACGGACAGGAAGCCATCGAGATCCTGTTGCAGGTCATGGAATCGCAGCGCGAAGATCTGGTGGTGATCCTCGCCGGCTATGGCGACCGCATGGACAAGTTCTTCGGCAGCAATCCGGGCTTTCGCTCCCGCATCGCTCACCACATCGAATTCCCTGATTATGCCGATGACGAACTGCTCGCGATCGCCGAACTGATGCTGCGGGACATGAACTACAGATTCAGTGCGGAAGCGCGCCAGGCCTTCATTCGCTACATCGAACTGCGCAAGACCCAGCCGCTGTTCTCCAATGCCCGCTCGATTCGCAACGCGCTCGACCGCATGCGGCTGCGCCAGGCCAACCGACTGGTGGCCGATCTCGACCGGGTGTTGACCGCAGATGACATCATGTCGCTGGAAGCGTCGGACGTGCTGGCCAGCCGGGTGTTCCTCGACGGAGCCAGAAGCCAGCCTGTTTGAGCCAGCCAATGTCAGCCGGCCTATGTCAGCCAGCCTACGTGAGCCGGCCAAATGGAGGCACGCGGAAGGAAAACTAGCCGAACGCCGCGGCCAGCAGACTTGAACACAGCAGCACAAGGCTGGCCGTCGTAAGGGCTAGAAATCCGTTGGAGACGATGTCGTGGTTGCGCATGTTACACCTACGACCGGGATGCTCGTCCGAATTTATTAAAGCTTTCGGAATCTCTGGCCGGAATGGCCAAACTGTTTCTCTGGTCCGGCGCCCGAGCCAATTCCCGGTCGCCCGCCTTCTGGAACTCACGCCCTGGAACGATAGCCTTCAAATGCATGGGCCAAAAAAATGCCTGCGCTCACCAGGCCCATCACCGCTGTAACCGTCTCGATCATCGCACAAATCCTTTGCGCCCCCGCGCAACCCACAGAACGATGGCGGCCTTGCACAGTCAAAAAGATTCACGGCGCGAAAATGCAATCGCCCGTGAGTGATGATTTGCGGCAACAGATTCGCTCATACGCCGTGTATCGAAGCGCAAGATTCCCGTAGTTCAACGGGGACGCGAGGCCACCATTCATTTACCACGCGGGGCAGATCGTTCACGACGCAACAGCGCTCCCCATTTCCGCCGTCTTCCCGTTGCGATATCGTCGCGACGCGATGCGGGTGGGGCCGCATCGTTGGGGTATGACGAGCAACGCTTCGATCGAAGCGGCCGGCTTCTGAACGTGGTAATTGGGGACGATGGGGAATCGACAAACCGAAACGATCGTCCTGTCGGCGCGTACGGCCGTGACCGTGGCCGCCTGCCTGCTGCTCGCCAACTGCGCCTCGTCGGAGAAGTTCGCCAGCCGCGTCGATCCCAAATACGGCGTCTCTTCGAGCCCCCGCGTGGTGGCGCTCGGCGATACAGTGCCGAAGGGGGGCGGGACCTACCGGATCGGCAAGCCTTACACCGTGGCCGGTCGGGTCTATGTTCCGGAGGAAGACCCGAATTATCGCGCCGAGGGCATGGCCTCATGGTACGGCGATGACTTCCATGGCCGGCTCACCGCCAACGGTGAGATTTTCGACATGACCGCGCTGACCGCGGCCCACCCTACGCTGCCGATCCCGAGCTATGCCCGCGTTACCAACGTCAAGAACGGCAAGTCGCTGATTGTGCGGGTCAATGACCGCGGCCCCTATCACGGCAACCGCCTGATCGACGTCTCCAACAGGGCGGCGGAACTGCTTGAATTCAAAGCCAATGGCGTCGCCAAGGTGCGCGTCGAATATGTCGGGCGGGCCCCCTTGGAAGGTTCCGACGACCGCCAGTTGCTGGCCACCCTCCGCACCGGCGAGCCGGCGCCGTCGCCATCCACGGTCCGGGTCGCCTCGGCTAATCCATTCGTGCCCGAAATGCCGTCATCCGTGGGCCGGATCCGGGGCGAGGTTCCGATGCCGGAGGGGCGGCCCTATAATCTGGGCAACAGCTCGGCCGACTTCGCCTCGATCAATGCGACCTCGGAGATGTCGGCCTCCAGCCGTTCGCGGGGACGCGCCGCGCAAAACGCCCGTGCGGTGTCCTACGAGAACGAAGCCGGTTACGCCCCGAGCCAGGCTTACGTGCCGCGCGATTCGCGCGGACCGAGCGAAGTCCTCAGCGGCCGCGGATTGTATTAGCTCTTCAGCCCTGCTTCGAGGGACCGTCAGCATCCTCAAGCGTCATGGCCGGGCTTGTCCAGGACAAGCCCGGGCATAACGGAGAATTACTCCTTCAGGAACGCGATCAGGGCGGCGTTGACCTCGTCGGGCCGCTCCTGCTGGATCCAGTGGCCAGCCCCGTCGAGAATAAGCTTCTGCCGCAGATTGGGCAGCACGCGTTCCATTTCGTTGACCAGTTTGACGCCAATCAACCCGGTGATGACGCCGTCCTTCGATCCCGCGATGAACAGGGAAGGCTGGTGGATCTGCGCGCCCTGCCATGGCGCGGTGAGTTCCCAGTTGCGGTCGATGTTGCGATACCAGTTCAGCCCGCCGCGGAAGCCGGACTGCTGGTAGACAGCCGTGAAATAGGCCAACTCTGCCTCGGTCAGCCAGGCTGGCAGCGGCCGGTTCGGATCGGCGCCGGCGAGGAAGCCGCTCTCGTGCACGAACTGGTGGGCCGTGGGATCGGAAAAGCCGCGCCCGCCGAGCACGATTCGCATGGTAGCGGCCACATCGCGTTCGAATTCGGCTTCGGCCACCCCCGGCGTCTGGAAATACTGCCAGTAGAAATTGGTGATGCCGTTGTTCTTGAGGGTTTCGAGCGGCAGGCCGCGACCGCGGGAAGGGGGCGGAACGCTGAGGCCGGCCACCTTCGTGAAGATATCGGGGCGGAACATCGCCGCATGCCAGGCGACCGGCGCGCCCCAGTCGTGGCCTACGATCACCGCCTGCTTCTCCCCGAGCGCCCCGACCAGCGCGACCATGTCGCCGACATTGTGGAAGAGGGTGTAGGAGGCGACCTCCGCTGGCGCGCCGGTCCGGCCGAAGCCGCGCATGTCGGGCGCCACGACGCGAAAGCCGGCGGCCGCGATGGCCGGGATCTGGTGCCGCCAGGAATAGGACAGTTCGGGCCAGCCGTGGCAGAGCAGCACCAGCGGTCCCTGTCCCTCCTCGACGACAAAGAAGTCGAGCCCGTTGGCAGAAATGGTGCGTGAGGATGACATCGCGTTTCCGCCCCTTTTTTTATGTTTTGTCGACGAGATTTGCCGCGCCGCCACGATACGTTCCTTCGGTCGGTGCCGCAATCCGATCGACCGGGCGGGACAGTCCAAAGCCTGTGTTGTTCAGGCCTTCCTCAACTGTTAGAACGCAGGGATTCAGGACATCGCCGATGGCAGCCGAGACTTCCGTTTCCCGCATATCCGCCGCCGCGGCCGTCATCCCGTGGCGAGGCGTGATGGCCGCCGCCATGGCGCTCGCGATTGGCTGGGGCGGCATCGTCTATGCCGCCAACAACAGCGTGCAGGGCGCGCCGAAGAAGGAAGACGGCGGCTTTGACGGCGACGCGCCGACCGCGATCCTGATCGAGGCATCGAGCGGCAGCGTGCTGTTCGAGAAGAACGCCGACGAGCTTCGCGCGCCGTCCAGCATGATGAAGCTGATGACGGTCGAGGTGGTCTTCAACGCCATCAAGGAAGGCAAGGTCAAGCTGACCGATGAATACCGGATCAGCGAGAACGCCTGGCGCAAGGGTGGCGCGCCGTCGGGCGGTTCGACCATGTTCGCCATCCTCAACAGCAAGGTGTCGGTGGACGACCTGCTGAAGGGCGCGATCATCCAGAGCGGCAATGATTCCTGCATCGCGCTGGCCGAGGGCATGGCCGGCAACGAGCGAACCTTTGCCGCCGACTTCCTGACCAAACGCGCGCGCGAACTAGGCCTGGCGAAATCGACCTTCGGCAACTCCAACGGCCTGCCGGACCCCAACAACCGGATGACGGTGCGTGAACTGGGAAAACTCGCCCGCCACCTGATCCTGACCTATCCGGACATGTACAAGCTGTTCAGTGAACGGGAGTTCACCTGGAACAAGATCCGCCAGCAGAACCGCAATCCGCTGCTGAACTCGCTCAATGGCGCCGACGGGCTGAAGACCGGCTTCACGAAGGAAGGCGGCTACGGCATGGTTGGTTCCGCCGTGCAGAACGACACGCGGCTGATCGTCGCCATCAATGGGCTCGAGGATGCCGACGACCGCGCCTCCGAAGCCAAGAAGATGCTGGAATGGGGCTTTCGCAATTTCGAGACGCGCATCTTGTTCGCGGCCAATCAGCACGTCGGCTACGCAAAAGTGTTCGGCGGCGAAAGCCGCTCGGTGAAACTCTCCAGCCCCGAGCCGATCAAGGTGATGGTGCCGAAGAACGGCAGCGAGAGACTGATCGCACGCATCGTCTATAACGGCCCTGTGCGGGCTCCGGTGCAGGCAGGCCAGCCGGTCGGGCACGTCAAGGTGTGGCGCGGCGCCAAAATCGCCGTGGAGGCGCCGGTCTATGCCGCCGAGGCGATCGGCACCGGCTCGACCATGCGCCGCGCGATCGACGGGGCCAGCGAACTCGTGATCGGTATGTTCCGCGCGGGCGCGGAGAAGCTCTGAGCATGAACCAGCAAGCGCCGCGGCGGCCCTCCGGACGCGGAAAGTTCATCACATTCGAAGGCGGTGAGGGCTCAGGAAAGTCCACCCAGATCAGGAAGCTCGCCGAGCGTCTCACCAGGGCGAGGCAGCGTGCGATCGTCACCCGCGAGCCCGGCGGCTCCCCGGGTGCGGAAATCATGCGGCATCTCGTGCTGTCGGGAATGGGCAAGCTGCTGGGGCCCGAGGCGGAGACGTTGCTGTTCGCGGCCGCCCGCGACGATCATGTTCGTAACGTCATCCAGCCTGCGCTCAACCAGGGGACATGGGTGCTGTGCGACCGCTTTTCGGATTCGACCCGCGCCTATCAGGGTCGGCTGGGGCAGGTGGAGCCGGGCGTGCTCAACGCCATGCAGCGCGTCACCATCGGCGATCTCAAGCCGGACCTGACCGTCATCCTCGACATCCCCGTCGAGGTCGGGCTGCAGCGCGCTGCGGCACGGCGCGGCAGCGGCGCGCCCGACCGGTTCGAGTCGGAAGATTTGCAGTTCCACCAGGGCCTGCGCGACGCCTACCGGCAGATCGCCGAGGACGATCCTCAGCGCTGCGTGCTGATCGACGCCAATGCCGATGCCGACATGGTCGCGGAGCGGGTCTGGACGACGGTACGCGAGCGACTGTTTGCGGCGAAAAGCCCGGCGGAGACGGCATGAGCGCGCGCAAGTCCGAGCCGGACATCGCGGTCAGGCATCCGCGCGAAACGATCGAGCTGTTCGGCCACCGCGAGGCCGAGACGGCCTTGCTGTCAGCCTATCGCAGCGGGCGCATCCCGCATGCCTGGCTGATCGGCGGCCCGCAGGGCATCGGCAAGGCGACGTTGGCCTATCGCATGGCCCGCTTCGTGCTGGCGCATCCCCGTCCGGACACATCTTCGGTGCAGCAAGCCGAGACGCTGGCGCTCGATCCGGACGATCCCGTCGCGCGCCAGATCACCGCCGGCGCGCATGGCGGGCTGCTGGTGCTGGAGCGGGGTTTGAACGACCGCGGCGTGATGCGGACCGTGATCACCGTCGACGAGACGCGGGAGACGATTTCGTTCTTCGGCTCGACCGCGGCGGTGGACGGCTGGCGCGTCTGCATCGTCGACACCGTCGACGAACTCAACCCGAATGCCGCCAATGCGCTGCTCAAAATCCTCGAGGAGCCGCCGCAGAAATCGCTGTTTTTGCTGGTCAGCCATTCGCCGGCGCGCGCCTTGCCGACCATCCTGTCGCGTTGCCGCAAATTGCCGCTGCGTCCGCTTGCGACCGACGACGTGTTGCGCGCGGCCTCGAACGCTGCGGGCATCGCGCCCGACGATCCGGCGCTGGCGGAAGCGGTCGAAGCCTCGGAGGGCAGCGTCTCGCGCGCGCTAACGCTGCTCGGCGGCGATGCGCTGAAACTCCAGCAGCGCACCGCGGCGCTGCTGGCGACGTTGCCGCAGGTCGATCCACGCGAGCTGCACGCGCTGGGTGACGCGCTCGGCACCAGCGACCGCGTGGCACTGGCGGCGTTCGTGGACGGCATCGATCGCTGGATGGCTGAAAGGCTGCGGGCCGGCGACGCCAACGCCAACCTGCCGCGCCTTGCACGGCTGGCCGAGGTATGGGAAAAGATCGTCCGCGCCGCGCGCGACACCGAATCCTATAATCTGGATCGAAAACCGCTGGTTTTCTCGGTGTTTGGCATGCTCGCGGAAGCGACGCGGTAACGCTCAATCCGACAATAATCCCTGATATTGCCGAGCTGAAAAGGAATTCGTGGTGGCGAAGGCTGCAAAGAAAGCTTCGAAAAAGAAGGCAAAGAAGGCCCGCAAGCCGTCTCCCGCCCGCGCGAGCAAGAAAGCCGCGAAGAAGCGCGCCGCCAAGAAGGGCGCGGCCAAGCGCGTTGTCAAGAAGGCCAAGAAGACGTCCAAAAAGACGTCAAAGCAAGCGGCCGGAAAGACGGCCAAGAAGTCTTTCAAGAAATCCGCCAAGAAGGCTGCGGCCAATGCCGCCCCGAAGCCTGCGAAAAAGCCGGCGAAGCAATCGGCGCGCAAGTCCGCGAAATCCCAAGCCGTCCCACCGCAAGAAGCGAGCCCAGCCATTTCGGCCATCGCGGCCGCCGTCGATCGCGTCAGGCCGGCCACGCCGACCATGAAGCCAGCGCCCGCGGCCCAGCCGGTCGTCGCCGCTGCCGAGCGCAACACCTATTACATCACCACCGCGATCGCCTATCCCAACGGCAGCCCCCATATCGGCCACGCCTACGAGGCGATCGCGACCGACGCATTGGCGCGGTTTCAGCGGCTCAACGGCAAGGATGTGTTCTTCCTGACCGGCACTGACGAACACGGGCTGAAGATGGTGCAGACTGCTGAAGCCGAAGGGCTGGCCGTCGCGGATCTCGCCGCGCGCAATGCCGGCCGGTTCAGGGAGATGGACGAGCGGCTGAACGTGTCGTTCGACCGCTTCATCCGTACCACGGAGCCCGACCATCATCGTTCGGTCCAGGCAGTCTGGAACCGGATGCAGCAGAATGGCGACATCTACATCGACACCTATGCCGGCTGGTATTCGGTGCGCGACGAGGCCTACTACGCCGAGGAAGAAACCGTTGTCGGCGACGACGAGGTGCGCCGCGGCCCGCAGGGCACGCCGGTCGAATGGGTCGAGGAGAAGAGCTACTTCTTCAGGCTCTCCGCCTATCAGAATCGATTGCTGGCGCTGTACGAGAGCCAGCCGGACTTCATCGGCCCGGATTCGCGCCGCAACGAAGTCATCAGCTTTGTCAGAGGCGGCCTGAAGGACCTCTCGATCTCGCGCACGACGTTCGACTGGGGCGTCAAGGTACCGAACGACCCCGAGCACGTGATGTATGTCTGGGTCGACGCGCTGACCAACTACATTACCGGCGTGGGCTTTCCCGACGAGAGCTGCGACAACTGGCGCTACTGGCCGGCGGACGTCCACATCATCGGCAAGGACATCATCCGATTCCACGCGGTGTACTGGCCAGCCTTCCTGATGTCGGCCGGCATCCCCTTGCAGAAGCGGGTCTATGCGCACGGCTTCCTGTTCAGCAGGGGCGAGAAGATGTCGAAATCGCTCGGCAACGTCGTCGACCCCTTCAGTCTCGCCGATCAATATGGCGTCGACCAGCTGCGCTACTTCTTCCTGCGCGAGGTGGCGTTCGGGCAGGACGGCAATTACAACCATGAAGCCATCGTCGCGCGCATCAATGCCGACCTGGCCAATGGCCTCGGCAATCTGGCGCAGCGTTCGCTGTCGATGATCGCCAAGCAGCTCGGCGGCGTGTTGCCGGAGCCGGGCGAGTTCACCGCCAACGACAGGGAGATGCTCGCGGAAGCGGACGCCATGCTGGCGGCGTCACGCACGGCGATGGCCACGCAGCAGATCCACCAATGGCTCAACGTGGTGTGGTCCGTGATCGCGGAGGCGGATCGCTATTTCGCGGGCGAGGCGCCCTGGGCGCTGGCCAAGACCGATCCGGCGCGGCAGAAGACGGTGCTGTATGTGACCACGGAAGTGGTGCGGCAGATCGCGATCCTGACCCAGCCGGTGATGCCGGAGGCCTCGAGCAAGCTGCTCGACAGTCTCGGTATCCCCGACGACGCGCGGGACTTCGCCGCGCTCGGGACGCGGATCGCGGCCGGCGTCAGCCTGCCGCCGCCGGTCGGCGTGTTCCCGCGCTATGTCGAACCAAAGGTGGATTGAGCCGTTTGCAGACCATGCTCGTTGACAGCCATTGCCATCTCGACTTTCCTGACTTCGCCGAGGATCTCGACGCGCTGGTCGCGCGCGCCGAGACGGCCGGCGTCGGCCGGATCGTTACGATCTCGACCCGGGTGCGGCGGCTGGCAGGCCTGCTCGCCATCGCCGAGCGGTTTCCGAACGTCTACTGCTCCGTCGGGACCCATCCGCATCACGCCGATGAGGAAGACGGCATTTCGGCGGAGGAACTGATCGAACTGACGAAGCATCCGAAAGTCGTGGCATTGGGCGAGGCGGGGCTGGACTATTTTTACCAGCACGGTTCGCGCGAGGCGCAGGAGCGTGGGTTTCGCGCGCATATCGCCGCCGCCCGTGCCACCGGTCTGCCGCTGGTGATCCACACCCGCGAGGCGGACGTCGATTGCGGCCGCATCCTCGACGAGGAAGTGGCGAAGGGGCCGTTTCGCGCGGTGCTGCATTGCTACACCGGCGGGCGCGAACTGGCGCTGAAGGCGGTCGACCTCGGCCTGTCGATCTCGTTCACGGGCATCCTGACCTTCAAGAAATCGGACGCGTTGCGTGAACTCGTGGCCGAGCTGCCGGCCGACCGCATCATGGTCGAAACCGACGCGCCGTATCTGGCGCCGGGAAAATTCCGCGGCAAGCGCAATGAGCCGTCCTACGTGGTCGAGGTTGCCAGGGTGATGGCGGAGACGCGCGGTGTCTCGCTGGAGGAGATGTCGCGGCAGACCACCGAAAACTTCTTCCGGCTGTTTTCAAAAGTGCCGGCGCCGCAGGTGGCGGCATGACGGTGACGCTGACGATCCTCGGCTGCGGCTCTTCGGCCGGCGTCCCGCGGCCCGCACTCGGCTGGGGCGCCTGCGATCCAAAAAATCCGAAGAACCGCCGTCGCCGCTGCTCGATCATGGTCGAACGCAAGGGCGCGCACGGCATCACACGGATCGTGATCGACACCTCGCCCGACCTGCGCGAGCAGCTGATCGACGCCGAGGTTGATCACATCGACGCGGTGTTTCTGACCCACGAGCACGCCGACCAGACCCACGGCATCGACGATCTGCGCTCGGTCGTCCTGCACCAGCGCCGCCGCATCCCGGTCTATTTCAACCAGTCGACCGCCAAGGACATCATGGCGCGGTTCTCCTATTGCTTCATCTCGCCGGAAGGCAGCGACTATCCGCCGATCCTGACGCGGCATTCGATCGAAGCCGGCGAGAGCCACGAGACCGAAGGGAAGGGCGGGCCGGTGACGCTGACCGCCTTCCTGGTGCATCACGGCAATATCCCGGCGCTCGGTTTCCGTGTCGGCAACGCCGCCTATACGCCCGACCTCCACGACATCCCCGAGGAAAGCTGGCCGGCGCTGCAAAACCTCGACCTCTGGATCGTCGACGGCTTGCGCTATGCCGGCCATCCCAGCCACTTCAGCGTCAACGACGCGCTGTCCTGGATCGAGCGCTTCAAGCCGAAGCGCGCCGTCCTCACCAACATGCATTCCGACCTCGACTACGAGGTGCTGCGCCAGAGCCTTCCGGAAGGCGTGATTCCGGCCTATGACGGCATGCGGCTGGAGCTGGGTTAAGATCCGCAGCGCGAAATCTCGGCGACGACATCTGCATTCGGCGCGATCGAACGCAGGTCGATGTCGCGGGCGAGCGTCACATAACCCCCGGTTTCCGCGGTGCGCAGAAAGGTGCTGAAATAGATCGGCCCGTCCGGCAGCTCGCCGACCTTGCAGGCCTGCGGCCGCACCGAGATCGAGATCGAACCTTTCTGACCCGCGCTCTTTTAGGCGATCAAATCAGCGCGAAACGCCGACAGTCGTGCCAGGTCGGCTTCATCGATCCGGTAGGCGAAGATATGGTTGCCCGCGGTGTTCTCGCGCGCCAGCTCCGTAGGTTCGGGCAACTCGCGCAGCATGAAATCACGCGCATCTTGCGGCGAGCGGCCGACCTGCACCGATATCCGCAGCGCGACTCCGTTGGGCCGGGCCCGCAAGGTGCGCGGCAGTTTGATGGCGGCGCGCAATTGCGCGGGATCCGAGGTCTCGAAGTCGACCCGGGCAAGCTTCGCCATCGAACCGACGGGCATATGGCCACATCCGGTCAGCGCTACTGAAGAGACGACCAGGATGGAGTAGGGCAGCAAGGCGGAACGCATCGGAACCAATCCAATTGACGATGATTACTTACTGTAATACGATAATTAAATATCGCGTCAATAGGATTGGACCGATGACTGGATTCGACCACGCAGCGCGTCTGCGACGCTTTTCCAAAGCCATGGCGATGTTGACCACGCTCGGCACGCTGCTGATCGCCGCTGCCATGATCGCGGTATTTTTCATTCCCGACTGGACGCGCAATCTCCTGCTGGCGCGGCTGGGGCAGGCGGGGCAGGGCCTGAAATTATCGCCGGACCACGTGATCGCGGCCGCGGCCATCACCGCCGTGCCGGTCGGCGTTCTGCTGTTCGGCCTCTGGCAGGTGCGCGCCCTGTTCCTGAAATTCGCCGATGGTCAGGTGTTTACGCCGGCGAGTGCCCGCCTGTTGCGCCATTTCGCGGGCTCCGTGCTGGCGCAGGCCATCCTGGGGCCGCTCTCATCCACGGCATTGATGTTCGCATTCACGCTCAGCAATCCGCCGGGCAATCGCCAACTCGTGATCACCCTGTCGACCCAGGATTGCCTGGCGCTGATCGTCGGCAGCGTCCTGCTCGCGGTTTCCTGGGTGATGGTGGAAGCCACCCGTCTCGCCGAAGAAAATGCGTCGTTCGTCTGAGGAGGGATGGCGATGCCGATCATTGTCAATCTCGACGTCATGCTGGCGCGGCGCAAGATGCGTTCCAAGGAACTGGCCGAGCGCATCGGCATTACCGAACAGAACGTTTCGCTGTTGAAATCAGGCAAAGTGAAGGGCGTGCGCTTCGACACGCTGGCGCTGATCTGTGAAGCACTGGATTGCCAGCCCGGCGATATCCTGGAATATCGTGGCGACCCCGCAGCCGCTGCGCCTGCCCGCGGTTGAGGGTCTCGATCAGGATGTGACGTCGCGATGCCTTTCGCCTGATATCCTACGGGCCTATGAACGGTGATAGAGGCATCTTCCATGATCGGCCTGTTCTTCGAAGTCGAGACCAAGCCCGGACACAGCGAGCAATATCTCGATCTCGCCGCCGCCCTGAAACCCGACCTGGAGGCGATCGGCGGCTGTCGTTTCATCGAACGCTTCAGGAGTTTGACGCGCGAGAATCTGCTGCTGTCCTACCAGATCTGGCAGGACGAGGGCGCGCTGACGGCATGGCGCGCCCATGCCCATCATCACGATGTTCAGACGCTTGGGCGCGAGCGGGTGTTTTCGGATTATCGCATCCGCGTCGCGCAGGTGATCCACGAGGAGAGGCCCGGACAACCGGCCTGGCAGCCCCAGCGGCGCACGCCCTACAACGATCCCGCGCGGCGCAAGCCGACCTACATGCTCGCCGCGGAATCCAAGCAAGCTACGCTGGCAGGGGAAATCGGGTGGCGACACGATAGCTTCTCCAGCGTCTATCGCGACGGGCATTTTGCGCATCTGGTCGATCTGCCGGACGAGCGGTCCGGTATCGAGTTCGGCCCGAGCCTGTTTGCCGACCCGACGGTGGAGTATTTTCGCGTGTTCGAAGTGATGCGCGACTACGGCATGTTCGAGCGGACCGAAGCGCCGCAATACTATCCGCCGGTGGCGAGCGAGCGCTGTAGCCCGCCGCCGTCATTGCGAGGAGCGTAGCGACGAAGCAATCCACCTTTCCGCTTGCGCCAGCGGCGCGACGGATTGCTTCGCTGCGCTCGCAATGACGGGTTGGCAGGTCAGGCCGAAATCGCCTTCGCCGAATCCACCTGCTCGCGCAGCATGAACTTCTGGATTTTTCCGGTGGACGTCTTCGGGATGGCGCCGAACACGACCGCCTTCGGCGTCTTGAAGCCGGACATGTGGCTGCGGCAGAAGGCAATGATCTCGGCTTCCGTCGCCTTGGCGCCTTCCTTGAGCTCGACGAAGGCGCAGGGCACTTCGCCCCATTTGGAATCGGGCTTTGCGACGACGGCCGCGAACAGCACGGCCGGGTGCTTGTAGAGGATGTCCTCGACCTCGACGGAAGAGATGTTCTCGCCGCCTGAAATGATGATGTCCTTGGAGCGGTCCTTGATGATGACGTAGCCGTGCTCGTCGAGCACGCCGAGATCGCCGGTGTGAAACCAGCCGCCGGCAAAGGCTTCCTGCGTCGCCTTCTCGTTCTTCAAATAGCCCTTCATCACGATATTACCGCGGAACATCACCTCGCCGATGGTCTCGCCGTCACGCGGCACCTCCTGCATGGTCTCGGGGTTCAGCACGGTGACGGCTTCCTCCAGCGGGTAGGGCACGCCCTGCCGGCGCTTCAGCTGTGCGCGCTGGTCGGCGGGCAGATTGTCCCAGCCCGGCTGCTCGGCGCAGACGGAGGCGGGGCCGTAGACCTCGGTCAGGCCGTAGACATGCGTGAGCTTGATGCCGATGCTTTCGGCGCCTTCGAGCACGGCAACGGGCGGCGCGGCGCCCGCGATCAGCCCGACCACGGGGCGGGCGGCCTTGCCCTTCGGCGCGCCGGGCGCGTTGATCAGCGTGTTGTAGACGATCGGCGCACCGCACATATGGGTGACGCCATGCTTGGGGATCAGTTCGAAGATTTTTGCCGGATCGACCTTGCGCAGGCAGACATTGATGCCGGCGGAGGCGGCAATGGTCCACGGGAAGCACCAGCCGTTGCAGTGGAACATCGGCAGCGTCCAGAGGTACACCGGATGCTGGCCGAGATTGCCCGCCAAAATGTTGCTGACGGCATTGAGATAGGCGCCGCGGTGGTGGGTCACGACGCCCTTGGGATTGCCCGTGGTACCGGAGGTGTAGCTCAGCGCAATCGCGTCCCATTCGTCGCCGGGCCGCCTTGCGACAAACGCTGGATCGCCCGCCGCGACTGCCGCCTCATATTCGATTTCGCCGATCCGTTGGCCGCCGGCAAACGCTGCATCGTCGACATCGACGACCAACGGTTTGGGTCCTTTCATCAGCGTCAGCGCTTCCGCGATGACGCCGGAAAACTCGGGGTCGACCAGGATGATCTTGGCGCCGCCATGGTCGAGCTGGAAGGCGATCGAGGGCGCGTCGAGCCGGATGTTGAGCGCGTTGAGCACCGCGCCGGCCATCGGCACCGCAAAATGTACCTCGTTCATGGCCGGGATGTTCGGCAGCATCGCCGCGACCGTATCGCCGGTGCCGATGCCGCGGCCGACGAGCCAGGACGAAAAGCGCTTGCAGCGTTCATACGTCTGCGCCCAGGTCCAGCTGCGGCCTTCGTAGACCGCGCTGAAGTGGTCGGGATAGACGGCGGCGCTGCGCGCGAGGAAACTCAGCGGCGTCAGCGGCACATAGTTCGCCGGCGTCTTGTCCAATCCGGTTGCGTACTGGTTCTGGGCTGCGCTCATCGGCTTTCCCCACCTGTGTCGTTTCTCTTTTCAGTACCCGATGGAGATCCACGGGAAGGTCGCCACGATAATCAGTCCGCCGCAACTCGGCCAGATGCCTCGAGGGCGTTCAATGGGCAGGCGCCGCGATGGCAAGCTGGCTTGGTTTGCAAGAATCTCTGCCCAAGTACCTGGTCCAATTGCAGATAAATATATTCCATAATATACCTTATGCGAATCGTAGCTTTTTGGACTGAGCACACATGGGCATTGCGCCCCGTAGGCCTGCCAAACGGCCAGGATGGCAGCCGGATACGCGTATAGCCTCAAAGCAGAAACGAAAGCGCCGCCTCGCAGCGCGCTTCGACCTTGAGCGTCAAGAGATCGTCGGCACGGGTGCGGCCGATGTTGACCGCTGCGATCGGAATGCCTCGCTGCGCGGCGGCCAGCGCGAAGCGATAGCCGGAATAGACCATCAGAGATGAGCCGACGATCAGCATGGCGTCGGCGGCCTCAAGCTTTCGTTGGGCCTCGGCGACCTGATCGCGCGGAACGTTTTCGCCAAAGAACACGACATCGGGCTTGAGCACGCCGCCGCAGGAGGCGCAAGCCGGCACGGCAAAGGCCGAATAATCCACGCCATCGAGATCGGCGTCGCCATCCGGCAGCGCTGCGGCGTCCAGCAGGCGCCATGACGCGTTGAGGCCGATCAGTTGGTCCTGAAACTCGGCGCGGCGGATCGTGGCCGAGCAGGCCATGCAGCGGACGATGTCGAGGCGCCCGTGCAGGTCGATGACCTCCCTGCTCCCGGCGGCCTGATGCAGGCGATCGACATTCTGGGTGAGAAGCAGTTGGCATCGGCCGGCGGCTTCGAGCCTCGCCAGCGCATGATGGGCGTCGTTAGGCCTGGCTTGGCCGAACCGCGGCCAGCCGACCATGCTTCGCGCCCAGTACCGCTGGCGTGTCTTCTCATCGGCAACGAAGGCCTGAAACCGAACCGGTGGCGTTCTCTTCCAGTCGCCATTGCCATCGCGGTAGTCGGGAATGCCGGAATTCGTGCTGCAGCCTGCCCCGGTCAGGACGAACAGCCGCCGGTGCATTTCGACAAACGGTTGGAGTATGGAATCTTCCATGTCTGGTGGCATCTAGTTTGCCCGAGGCCCCGATGCCAGTAGCCTGGGTGGTTCCTCCGAACCCGAGCTTTCCCGGAGGGGCCCGCCAGCATCATACGGCCTGAGTTCCACGGCGGCGGCGGCGAGGCGTCGAAACAGATCGCGCCGGCGCGCCAGCGGCCACCAGTCATACAGGAATATCTCGAGAGGACGCCAATTCGCCACCCAGCCGAGGATCAGCAGGCTCTCTTCGACAAGCCTCTGCACCGGGTTTTCAAGCAGGTAGCCAGCCGCAAATCGGGCTGCCATGAAGCAGGCCACCAGGATCGGAACTCCAATCGCGAGGGAGCGGCGGCCAATCCGGAACAGTTCATTGAGGTCATTCTGGACGGCAGCGGCGCGGCCCTCGAAATAGTGATGAAATGCCTCGTTCAGTTGGCCGGAATTCGCAGCGCGCGCATCGCCTTCCCGGACGTGGACGGCGATCCGGATCGGACGCTTGTCCGGCAGTTCACGCGCCCAGCCGACGATGAAGTCTTCAGCCTCCTGGTCGAGATCCTTCTCCCAGAACGGATACGGATCGAGGGTATGAAAAAGCTGCGCCAGCCGATCGACGCGGATTTCGATCAAATGCTCCGCATTTTCGGTTGCCATAGGCGTCATGATTCCGGACCTGCGGCCTGCCCCCACAGGCCGCATTTCTGGACCGATCTCAGTCCGCCACTTTGCGCCACGTCAAGGTGAACACGGCGAGGTGAACAATGACTGGGCTGATCAGGTTGGAGCCGATCAGGCCTTTTCCACCTCTCCGCCGGCATCGAGCCAGCCCTTGAAGCCGCCGAGGTTGCGGACGTTGGAATAGCCCATGTCCTTGAGGGTCTTGCCGACGAGCGCTGAGCGTCCACCTGAGGCGCAATAGGCGATCACCGTCTTGGCGCGGTCGAACGCTGCATCATGCAGCGCCGAGGCGGGATCGGCGCGAAACTCGACAAGGCCGCGCGGCACGGCAAGCGCGCCAGGCACCTTGCCCGAGGTCGCCACTTCCGCAGGCTCGCGAACGTCGAGGAACAGGACGTCGGCCCTGCCGAGTAATCCCTTGGCTTCGTCCGGGGTGATGCGCGGCACTTCGGCGTCCGCTTCGGCCAACATCGCTTGAACTGTTTTCATATTGCTTCTCCTTGAAAGTGCCGACCCATAGCGATCTGGCTTGAGCTTGATCGTAAAAGTCCTTGAAACTCTACGATTTTTTCGTGACGCGGGAAACGGCACCTCGCGCCGACTTATCTGCCCCGGAAATGTGGCTTTCGGCGGCCAAGAAACGCTTCGACCCCCTCCTTGTGGTCCTCGCTCATGCTCGCCAGCGCAAACTGGTCGACGTCCATGTGGCTGGCCAGATCGTCCAGTGCATACGCCAGGCGATTGACCGTGAGCTTGGTCATGGCGACCGACAGCGGCGGCTGGGCGGCGACCTTGGCGGCGAGCGCCATCGCAGCGTCGAACGCCTTTCCGGGCTCAGCCACCTCCTCGACCAGATGCCACTCATAGGCTTCAGCAGCCGAAATGCGCTGGTCGGCCAGGATCACGGCCTGCTTGGTGCGGGCTGGCCCCATCAGATGGAGCATGCGCGGCACGCTCTGCCAGCTCATGTTCATGCCGAGCCCGATCTCGGGCACGCGCATGTGGGCGTCTTTCGCCATCACCCGAAAATCCAGCGCGACCGCCAGCGCCACGCCGCCCCCGACGCAAAAGCCCTCGATGGCGCCGATCGTGATCTGCTCCATCTCCTGCCAGGCCCGTGTCAGCCGCGGTCCCAGCTTCAAATGCCGCCGTAACGTGCCGAGATCCATGGATTTTCGCGAGCGGCCTTCCGCGTCCTTCAGATCGAAGCCTGCGCTGAAAGATTTGGCGCCGCCGGTCAGCACCACGACGGAGGTCGCGGCATCATCCTCAAAATGGCGCGCCGCATCGGTAAGCTGGCGCAGCGCCTCCGGCGACATCGCGTTGATGCCATCGCCGCGGTCGAAGCGCACCACCGCGATGCGGCCGTCGGGGCCAAGCCCCTTTTCGATCTTCACGAAATCAGCCAACGCACGACCTCCCTGCCCCTGAGTTTTTTCGGAGCTTAGCGCAGAAAACGACCGGGTTGGGAAGCGCCGCGGCGCGAGGCTGGCCTACCGATGCCGCAATGCCGAGCGGTTGTGAAATGCCTAACAGTCCAAGGTGGGAGACTGGCTTTATTCTTCCCTGCTCGCCAAGCCTTCCCGGCGTCACTGCATAGGGAATCCATCTGTCACGGAAACGTATTGTAGCGCTCGCAAAATAATCTGGATGCGAGGACGAGTCGCTGGTCTGCAGCGATGAAAAAGGGGGAAAGCAATGAGGGTTGCCACATCCACCGGGAAGTTCAGAGCATCCGCGATCGCCGGCACGCGGGCGATCATGATCGCGCTCGACTGCGACGAGGATGCTCGCATCGGGCTGCTGGGGTTCGCCTTCCAACGTCAGCGCATTGGCAAGGATGCCGAGCCGAAATGGCTTCGATCCCTCAAGGTCTTCGAAAGCGTCGAACCTCATCCGGACCCCGAAGGCGGCGATTACCGCACCAACAAATTTCCGATCCAAAGCTTCCTGTGGAGCGACTTCACTGCCGAACCCGGTACCGATTATCAGTTTAACATCTTCGCGGCCTACGGCACGCCCGGCGACATCGAACTCCGCGAAAAGCTGACGCTCGACGTTGTTACGGAGCACGAAAACGACGGCAAACACGGGATCTGGTTCAACCGCGGCGCCATCGCCAGCCAGGCCTACGCCCGCGAGTTCGGCAACCACAAGCCGACCGAGACGGAGATGAACGATCGCAATGACAGGCACACGAAATGGCTGTCGCGCGGCCTGCTCGAAGCCTGTCTGGACTATATCGATTCGACCAGGCCCGGCGAGGCGCTGCGCGCCTGCGTCTATGAGTTCACTTACGCGCCGATCATCGAGGCGTTCAAGCGAAAGATCGACGAAGGCTTCGACGTCAGGCTGATCGTGCACGACGACAAGAAAGGAAAGAATTTCGGGGCGATCGAAGATGCCGGTCTCGATCCCGATCTCGAGCGCGACCACGGCGAACGCGTCTTTGTCAGGCGGACGCGCCCGCCCATCCCGCACAACAAGTACATCATCAAGCTCGACGGCGACGGACCGCAACAGGTCTGGACCGGTTCGACCAACATCACGCCCTCGGGGTTTCTCGGGCAGTCGAATGTCGGACACCTGATCAGCGACGCCGGTGTCGCCGCGGAATATCTGAAGCACTGGACCATCCTGTCCGGCAATCCCACCAACGCGCCGGCCAAGGAAGCGATTGCCGAGATATCGCCCTACCCGCCGGCGCTGGTTGGCGAAAAATCAATGACCTGTGTGTTTTCGCCGCGCCAGACGGCGTCGATGCTGAACTGGTACGCCGACCGCATGAGCGACGCCACCTCGTCGATCATGTTCACGGCGGCATTCACCGTTGCCGACGACTTTATCGAACCGCTGGCTCGCAACCGTGACTTCCTGCGCTTCGTCCTGAAGGAGAAGCCGCCGACGCCTGCCGAACGAAAGGCGCTGAGCGGCGACCGCGACCTTCAGATTTCCTACGGCGCCGTGCTCGGCGCGCAGTTGACGGTGAAGGATGGCAAGATCGTCCAGAAGCGCAAGGTTGATGTGTTTCCGCTCGACGAATGGTTCTTGAAGGAAGAACTTACGCGGGAACAGGGAAACATCTTCTTCGTCCATACCAAGTACCTGCTGATCGATCCCCTCAGCGATGACCCGCTGATCTGCACCGGATCGGCTAATTTCTCGGAGAACTCGCTGACTTCAAACGATGAGAACATGGTTCTGATCCGTGGCTCGACACGAGTCGCCGACATCTACCTGACCGAGTTCGATCGCTTGTTCAGGCACTTCTATTTCCGCGACGTCGCCAACGAAACCGCCATGAAGCTCAAGGAAGGCGAGCGGCCCAAAAAGGTCTTCCTCGACGAGGACCATAAATGGACCGACGTATATTTCTTCAAGGGCGGGTTCAAGTCGCGGCGCCGGGAAATGTTCTTCAACATCGCATCGCCGTGCTGGGTGAAAAGCGCGGGCGAGCGCTCGAACGAAGAGCCGGTGCGACCGAAGAAGAAGAAAAAGCCGACAGGCGCTGCCACCAAGAAGGACCAGGTTTCAAAGGCCAAGGTCTCGAAGGCCAAGGCGTCGAAGGCCAAGAAATCCAAAGCCAGTACCGCAAAGAAGGCTGCGAAAGCCAAGACCTCGAAAGCCAAGACCTCGAAAGCCAAGACCTCGAAATTCAAGACCTCGATGAAAAAAAAATCCAAGGCCAGGAAAACGAAGGCCAAGAAGCCAAAAGCAAGCGGCAAGTCCAGATCCACGAAATCAAAGTCCAAGTCGAAACGATGACCCCCACATCGGTGAGGAAATGATGGTCGATCACGACGGAAGTCGCAGCTTCTACTTTTCGACATTTTGGGCGAAGTCCGGTACACGGCTGCTGGGTGACGATCGTTCCCCTTCCCCGGCGAACGGAGGACAGTAGCACGCGCCTTGCATGGCTCGAATTGGGGCGGCTGCTATCGCTCTCAACTTGCGAGGCTGCTCAACAGATGCCCTGTATGGTGGCGCTCGGGCTTGCTGTCGGGCTCCGGGAATGGGTGCCGAGCGCCTCGACATATCGGGGATTTTTCGCCTATCCTCCCCCCATGAGCGAGCATGACGACCACCATCACCACGATCACGACCACTCGGAACTGTCGGAGACCGAACTGCGCGTCCGTGCGCTGGAAACGATCCTGACGGAGAAAGGCTATGTCGAGCCGGCGGCGCTGGACGCCATCATCCAGGCCTACGAGACCAAGATCGGCCCGCACAACGGCGCGCAGGTCGTCGCCAGGGCCTGGACCGACCCTGCCTTCAAGCAGGCCCTGCTCGCCGACGCCAGCGCGGCCGTCAGCACGCTCGGCCATGTCAGCCGGGTCGGCGACCATCTCGTCGCGGTCGAGAACACGCCGCAGCGGCACAACATGGTCGTCTGCACGCTGTGCTCCTGTTACCCCTGGGAAATGCTGGGGCTGCCGCCGGTCTGGTACAAGGCCGCGCCCTACCGCTCGCGCGCGGTGAAAGACCCGCGCGGCGTGCTGGCCGATTTCGGCGTCAGCCTGCCGAAGGACACCGAGATCCGGGTGTGGGATTCGACCGCCGAGACGCGCTTTCTCGTGCTGCCGATGCGCCCCGAGGGCACCGAGGGGTGGAGCGAGCAGCAGCTCGCCGAACTCGTCACCCGCGACTCCATGATCGGAACAGGATTCCCGAAAACGCCGGGGGCGCCGTCGTGAACGGCGTCCACGACATGGGCGGCATGGACGGCTTCGGCAAGGTCGAACCCGAGCCGAACGAGCCGATGTTCCACACCGAGTGGGAAGCCCGCGTGCTGGCCATGGTGCGCGCGATGGGCGCCGCCGGCGCCTTCAACATCGACACCTCGCGCTTCTATCGCGAGATGCTGCCGCCCCACGTCTATCTCGCCAGCTCCTATTACAAGAAATGGTTTCTCGGCCTCGAAGACATGCTGGTCGCCAAGGGTTTTATCGCCGCCGAGGAAGTCGCGGCCGGTCACGCCACGCAGCCGGCGAAAGCACTCAAGCACGGCACGTTTGCGCTCAAGGACGTCGAGCGCGTGATGGTGCGCGGCAAGTTCGGCCGGGCGGCGCCTGCCGCCGCCAAGTTCAAGGCCAGCGATCGCGTTCGCGCGAAAAACATTCACCCCGCGACCCACACGCGGCTGCCGCGCTATGTGCGCGGCCATGTCGGCGTGGTGGAGCGCGACCACGGCTGCCATGTGTTTCCGGATACGGCCGCGATGGAAGCCGGCGAACATCCGCAGTGGCTGTACACCGTCGTGTTCGAGGGGGCCGAGCTATGGGGGCCGGACGCCGATCCGACCCTCAAAGTATCGATCGATGCGTTCGAACCCTATCTGGAGGCAGTGTGATGGATACCGCTGCCGCCGCGCGCGCAACCGCCGCGGTGCCAAGCATTCCGCGCGACGAGGCCGGCCCGGTATTTCGCGAGCCGTGGGAGGCGCAGGCTTTTGCGATGGCGCTGGCCCTGCACGAGCGCGGCCTGTTCAGCTGGCCCGAATGGGCCGCGGCGCTGGCCGACCAGATCAAGCTCGCCCAGGCCGCCGGCGATCCGGACACCGGCGAGACCTATTACCGGCATTGGCTGGCGACGCTGGAGCATCTGGTCGCCGCCAAGGGCGTCGCTTCCACCGAGACCCTGCACCGTTATCGCGACGCCTGGGACCACGCCGCCGACCGCACGCCGCACGGCATGCCGATCGAACTGACGCCGGCGGACTTCCGTTAAGGCTGCGCGGCGTACTCCCGCCAGCCTTTCGCCCGCAGCGCGCAGGCGGGGCACTCGCCGCAGCCAAAGCCCCAATCGTGCTGCGCGCCACGCTCGCCGAGGTAACAGGTGTGCGAGTGCTCGCGGATCAGGTCGACCAGCCCTGCCCCGCCGAGATCATGCGCGAGCTTCCAGGTCGACGCCTTGTCGAGCCACATCAGCGGCGTGTGCAGCTCGAAATTCTTGTCCATGCCGAGATTGAGCGCCGACTGCAACGCCTTGATGGTCTCGTCGCGGCAGTCCGGATAGCCGGAATAGTCCGTCTCGCACATCCCGCCGATGATGTGGCGGATGCCGCGCCGGTAGGCCAGCGCCGCGGCGAAGGTGAGGAAGACCAGGTTGCGGCCGGGCACGAAGGTGTTGGGCAGGCCGTCCGCGCCCATTTCGATCGCGACGTCGCGGGTCAGCGCGGTGTCGGAAATTTCCGCCAGCGTCGGGATTTCCAGCGTGTGGCTGTCGCCGAGCTTTGCTGCCCAATCCGGCCGCAGCGTTGTGATACCCGACAACAGGCGATCACGGCATTCAAGCTCGATGGCGTGGCGCTGGCCGTAAGCGAAGCCGACCATTTCGACGCGCGCAAAGCGCTGCAGCGCCCAGGCGAGGCAGGTGGTGGAATCCTGCCCGCCGGAAAACAGCACCAAAGCGGTTTCAGACGATTGTTCGTTCATGAGCGGCCATTAGCATTCCGACGGGTTTCGGCCAACCGGGGGAAATTGCCTGATTTTGCGCCGTTGCGCTGGGATCGGCGCGGCGCTTGCGGCATAAAGCGCTGGTCCCTCCCGGCAACGGAAATCCCATGACTCCCTCCCGCGACATTTCCCGCCTCATCGAGATCATGGCGGCGCTGCGCACGCCCGTCACCGGCTGCCCATGGGACCTAGAACAGAACTTTGCGACCATCGTGCCCTACACGATCGAGGAAGCCTATGAGGTCGCCGACGCGATCACGCGCGGTGATTTCGAGGATCTGCGTGAGGAGCTCGGCGATCTCCTGCTGCAGGTGGTCTATCACGCCCGCATGGCCGAGGAGCAGAAGGCGTTTGCGTTCGGCGACGTCGTCGAAGCGATCACGAAAAAAATGATCCGCCGCCATCCGCATGTGTTCGCCGACGAGGACGGCAACATCGCGCCTGCCGGCGTCAAGAGCGCCTGGGAGCGCATCAAGGCGGAAGAAAAGGCCGAGCGCGCGGCGCGGCGGCCGCCGGAAGAGACGTCGCACTCGTCGCTGCTGTCGGGCGTCAAGGCCGGCCAGCCGGCGCTGACGCGGGCGATGGCATTGCAGCGCAAGGCCTCCACCGTCGGCTTCGACTGGAACGATCCCCGCGCCGTGCTCGCAAAAATCCGCGAAGAGGCCGACGAGATCGAAGCGGCGCTGGAGGGCGGCAATGCGGACGAACTCGCCGAGGAGACCGGAGATCTCCTGTTCGCGCTGGTCAACCTCGCGCGCCATGTCGGCGCCGATCCGGAAAGTGCACTGCGCGGCACCAACGCCAAGTTCGAGCGGCGTTTTGCCTACATCGAGCGCGCACTCGCGGCAAAGGGCCGTTCGCTCGAGGAGGCGACGCTGGAGGAAATGGACGCGCTGTGGAACGAGGCGAAAACAGCAACGCCCGCCGTGCCTGCGAACGCAGGCACCCACACCGCATGATCTCTCGATCCGGCTACGGGGCCGAATGTGGCACCGCGTCGAACCGCGACACCACGATATCGCGCTTGGTCTCGTCCACGCGCACCGTCATGTCGAAGCGGCCGTCGTGGAGCTCCTTGTTCAGCACTTCGGCATTGCGGTGCAGCCAGCTGATGCCGGCGCCGTCGGCGGCGTCGATCGACAGATCGAGTGTCGTGCGGGTTGCCGCCAGCCGGTCCTCGATCGCGGTCAGCAGTTCGTTGATGCCCTCCCCTGAAACGGCGGAGACCAGGAAACACGGCCGCTCGGGCGGGCGGCGCGCCGCGATGTTGCGCAGGTTTTCGCGCTCCTCGGGGTCGAAGCGGTCGATCTTGTTCCATACTTCGAGGATACGCGCGCCCTGGTCGGGATCGATGCCGAGCTGGCGCAGCACATTGTCGACGTCGCGCTCCTGCGCCTCCGCGTCCTCATGCGAGATGTCGCGGACGTGGAGGATGATGTCGGCCTCCAGCACCTCTTCCAGCGTGGCGCGAAACGCGGCGACCAGCTGCGTCGGCAGGTTGGAGATGAAGCCGACCGTGTCCGACAGCATCGCCTTGCCGCCATGCGGCAGGGTTAGCGCGCGCAACGTCGGGTCGAGCGTCGCGAACAGCATGTCGGCCGCCTGCACGTCGGCGCGCGTGAGCCGGTTGAACAGCGTCGACTTGCCGGCGTTGGTGTAGCCGACCAGCGCCACCACGCGATACGGCACCCGTTGCCGGCCGGCGCGGTGGTGCCGCCGACGCGCCTGCACCGACGTCAATTAGTTCTACAGCCCCGGGATGAGGTCGCCGAGCCGGCGGCGGGCGGCCGCGATCGGGGGTTCGCCGGGGCCGCCCATGAAGCCAAAACCGCCGCGCTGGCGCTCCAGATGGGTCCATGAGCGCACCAGACGGCTGCGCTGATAGTTCAGATGGGCGAGTTCGACCTGCAGCGAGCCTTCCTTGGTCTTGGCGCGGCGGCCAAAAATTTCCAGGATCAGTCCGGTGCGGTCGAGCACCTTGGTGTTCCAGGCCTTCTCCAGGTTGCGCTGCTGGATCGGCGACAGCGCGCAATCCATCACCACGAGCTCGATGTCGTGGCCCGCGATCAGCCCGGTGATCTCCTCGACCTTGCCTTTGCCGAGATAGGTGGCGGGCCTGACCTGGCCGATCGGCGCGAGCAGTGCCTCGGCGACCGTAAGGTCGATCGCGCGCGCCAGCCCGGTCGCTTCCTCGAGGCGGGCTTCGAAGTCGCGTGCGACGTCGCCCGCCGGCCCCTCGGCGTCGCCGCGGCGCATGCGCAGAT
Organism: uncultured Bradyrhizobium sp.; assembly: GCA_964609175.1. Classification (GTDB taxonomy): domain Bacteria; phylum Pseudomonadota; class Alphaproteobacteria; order Rhizobiales; family Xanthobacteraceae; genus Bradyrhizobium. The sequence continues at coordinate 106,707 of CAZSRR010000010.1, read as the reverse complement.
AGGGGCCGATGACGATCACCCGCCCGCTTTGCTTGCCCCCCGCCGACCGCGGACGGTCGGCATTCCCTTCACGGTTGAGGGGTTTCAATCACTTCACTTTCAAGCCGGATTATCCTCGCCGCCTTCGAACAACTGAATTGGTGCGCCGGGCATGATTGTCGAGATCGCATGCTTATACACCAGCTGCGAATGACCGTCGCGCCGAAGCAGCAAGCAGAAGTTGTCAAACCAGGTAACAATCCCCTGCAGTTTTACTCCGTTGACCAGGAAGATCGTCAGTGGCGTTTTTGTTTTACGAACGTGGTTCAGGAAGGTGTCTTGTAGGTTTTGTGCGCGGTCTGCCGCCATTGTTTTTGTCCCGCTTGTGTTTTTTGTTCAGCCGGCTGTTGCTCTCTTGCGGAGCCTGCCCCGGCCTGCCGGCTTTCCCTGAGATCCCCCTCTTGGTCAACTCGGCAGAACGATTAGAGGGCAGGCGCGGTTTTTAGGCAAGCCGGATCGGGCCTCGCCCTGCCCGAACCCATTGGCCATTCTCTCAAACTGCACGGAAAGACGCTGATATTCCAAAGTAATTGCATGGATTTATGCCTTGCGTGCGTCAGTCGCCGCCGGACTCGGGAAACTGTGGACTTGCGATTCACTCGGGACTCAACCGACCCCCAGCGCCTTGAGTTTGCGGTGCAGGGCGGAACGCTCCATGCCGACGAACTCGGCGGTCCGCGAGATATTGCCGGAGAATCGGCTGATCTGGGCGATCAGATAGTCCCGCTCGAATACCTCCCTCGCCTCGCGCAGCGGCAGGCCCATGATGTGCTCGCCATTGTTGCTGGTCGGCATCGCCGGTACCATCGAACCGACATCCTGCGGTAGCATGTCGGCGGTGATGATCGCCTCCGGGCCACCGCCCGCCAGAATCATCACCCGCTCCACATTGTTGCGGAGCTGGCGGACGTTACCGGGCCATACGTGGGACTGCAGCACCGCCATCGCATCCTGGCCGATCTGGCGCTTCGGCAAGCCGGTCGCCGCCGAGATCTGGTCCATGAAATAATCGATCAGTTCCGGGATGTCCTCACGGCGTTCCGAGAGCGGTGGAACGCGGATCGGCACCACCGAGAGGCGATGGTACAGGTCCTCGCGGAAGCGGCCCTCGGCGATTTCCTCCTCCAGGTTGCGCGCCGTCGAGGAGATGATGCGGACATCGACGTGGATCTTGGCGGTGCCGCCGGAGCGTTGAAAGGTCTGGTCGACCAGCACGCGCAAGATCTTGTTCTGGGTCTCGCGCGGCATGTCGGCGATCTCGTCGATGAAAAGCGTGCCGCCATGGGCCTCTTCCAGCGCGCCTGGCTTGCGCGGCTGTTCGCCGTTCGACTGCTCGATGCCGAACAGTTCGACTTCCATCCGCTCCGGCGTGATCGCCGCGGCGTTGATGACGACGAAGGGTCCTTCCGCGCGGCCGGACGCATTGTGCAACGTGCGCGCGGCGAGTTCCTTGCCCGAGCCGGACGGACCGACGATCAGGATGCGGCTGTTGGCCTTGGCCGCGCGGTCGATGGTCTGGCGCAACTGGTTCATGCAGGCAGAGCGGCCGGTGAGCACGCTCGCGGTGGGCGCCAGTTGCTTGAGCTCCTTGACCTCGCGCTTGAGGCGCGAGGTCTCCAGCGCCCGCGTCGCCACCAGGATCAGACGGTCGGACTTGAACGGCTTTTCGATGAAGTCGTAGGCGCCGCGCTTGATGGCAGCCACCGCGGTCTCGATGTTGCCGTGCCCCGAAATCATCACCACGGGAACGTCGGCGTGCTCTTTCTTGATTTGCTCAAGCAATTGCAACCCGTCAAGCTTGGAACCCTGCAGCCAGATATCGAGGAAAACCAGATGCGGGCGGCGGCTGGCGATTTCCGCAAGCGCGGAATCGCTGTCGCGCGCGGTCCGCGTGCTGAATCCTTCGTCGTCCAGGATGCCCGCAACGAGGTCACGAATATCGGCTTCGTCGTCGACAATCAGAATGTCACTGGCCATTGGTTACACCTGTCTTGTCAGCTGCCGGTCGCGGCTTCGGCTTTGGCTTGGTCATTGGTCGCGGCCGCCGCCGCGTTGGTTTCGCCTGACGGCGCATTTGTTCGGTGAGGGTGCGGCTTTTCGTCCGGACCCGACGGCTTCGCTTCCGCCTTCGGCGCGTGCCCCGACACGGCGAATCGCAACCGCATCCAGGCGCCACGCTGCCCGGGCCGGAAATCCGACGCGTCCTTGAGTTCGATGCGGCCGCCATGGTCTTCCAGCACGCGTCCCACGATGGCGAGCCCGAGGCCGGTGCCCTTCTGCCGCGTGGTCACATAGGGCTCCAGCAGCCGCGCACGGCTCGTCTTCGGCAGGCCGATGCCGTTGTCGATGACGTCGATCACGATGTCGTCGTTTTCGCGCGCGGCGACCACGTCGATGCGGCCCTTGCCGAGTTCTTCCGGGGGAACCTGCTCGATCGCTTCCGTCGCGTTCTTGATGATGTTGGTCAGTGCCTGCGAGATCAGACGGCGGTCGAACTGGGCGCGCATCGGATCCTGCTTGATGTCGGCCTCGATATCGAGGTCGGGATGGCCGACCTTCATCAGGAACACCGCCTGCCGCACGGTGTCGGCGACGTCTTCGCCTTCCATGACCGGCTTCGGCATCCTTGCGAAACGCGAGAATTCATCAACCATTCGCCTGATGTCGTCGACCTGCCGTACGATGGTGTCGGTGCACTGTTCGAAGATGTTCTTGTCTTCGGTGATGACCTTGCCGAATTTGCGGCGGATTCGCTCGGCCGAGAGCTGGATCGGCGTCAGCGGATTCTTGATTTCGTGGGCGATGCGGCGTGCAACGTCGCCCCACGCCGAGGTCCGCTGCGCCGAGACGAGTTCGGTGATGTCGTCCAGCGTGATGATGTAGCTGTCGCGCGAGTGGCTGGTCTGCTCGGCGCTGACGCGCACCGACAGGTTGCGCTCATGGCCGTCGCGCAGGATCGTGATCTGGCCCTGCACCAGCCGCTGCGTGCCCTCGCGCGCGGTCTTCATCATGTCGTCGAGTTCGGGCAGCACGTCCGACAGCGGATGATCCAGCGTCTCGGACTCGGCGTGGCCGATCAGCTTCTCGGCCGAGCGATTCAAGATACCGACGCTGCCGGAAGCGTCGACGCCGATGATGCCGGCGCTGGCCGACGACAGCACCGCCTCGATGAACCGCCGGCGGCTGTCGATCAAATCCGACGCGCTGACCAGTTCGTCGCGCTGGCTGCGCAACTCCGCCGTCATCTTGTTGAAGGTCTCGCCGAGCTGCGCGAGGTCGCCCTCGGATTTGTGCACCGGCACCTGGACGTGCAGATCGCCGGTCGAAACGATGTTGGCCGAGCTCATCAGGTTTCGGATCGGCGATACAAGCCAGTTGGCGAAATTCAGGCCGATCAGCACCGAGGCCATCAGTATGGTCAGCGCGATCACTGCGAACATCAGGGCGAACGCGACCTGGATGCCGAGCCGGCGCGATTCGATCTGGGCGTATTCGGCGACGCTGGCCTGGGTCTGCTTCAGCTGGCTGACCACGCGAGGGTCGAGCAGACGGGCGACGTAAAGAAAGGTATCCGTGAAACTGCGCAGACGAATGACCGCTGCGACGTAGTTTTCTTCCGGGAATACCGCGATCTCCGGTTTGGTTTCGTCGACATTGCTGAGGAATTCCTGCGGCGGTGTCGCGAATTGCTGCTTGATGCCGGTCTGCGCCGTCACCAGGACGTTGCGGTCCTTGTCAATCAGCATCGCGCCGGGCAGGTTTCGGGCGGCGGCATTGTTGGTCAGCAACTCGAAAAACGACTGCCGGTCCTGGTCGAACAGCGGCCGCGCGTTGGACAGATCGTTGGCCATGCCCAGGATGTCGCCATTGATCAGGAAGGCGTGCTCGTTGACGTAGGCGTGGGCGATATTCAGCGAGTTCTCGATCGCCGCGCGCGTCGGTCCGGAAAACAGCCGGTCGAGGCCACGGTCGAGGGTGATGTTGGCGACGATGGCGACCACCACCGCCGGCAGCACGGCGATGATGGAAAACAGGCTGACGATCTGTACGTGCAGCCTCGCCGCAGCCTTGCCGCGCCGCCGCGCCTGGATCACCTGCCAGACTTCGCGGGCGATGATGGCGACCAGCAGCAGGATCGTCGCCGCGTTGATCAGCAGGAACGAATAGACGATCTGCTTGGTCGGCTCGATCGGCGTCAGGCCACTCAGCACGACGAATGTCAAAAAGGCCGACAGCAGCGCGGTCGCGACCGCAAGCGGCGCCACCCACCTCCGCAGGACCCCTCCTCCGGATTCGGCATGCGACGGATCGAACGATGTGGCCGAGGTCGTCTCTGCGGTGGTCATTCCGGCAATCGGTGAAGTGAAAGCATCTGGGTTCGCGCGCGCCGCGCGAACTGATGCATTCATATCACAATGTTGCCGAATTACGACAATTCCACGGCGTCAAACGATCCACTCTGCATCGAATCAACCGCTTTTTTTTTAAGGCGGTGCCTACCCACCGCTCCGATAAACCTGAATATCGAGGTCTCTGATCTTCTTGCGCAGCGTGTTGCGGTTCAGTCCGAGCAGGTCGGCGGCGCGGATCTGGTTACCGCGCGTGGCGGCCAGCGCCGCGGTGAGCAGCGGAATCTCGATCTCCTTGAGGATGCGATGATAGAGGCCCGGCGGCGGCACACCGTTCGGGAAGCCGGAGAAGTGCGAAGACAGGTACGATTCCACTGCTCCACCGAGATTCTCCACGCCGATCGGCGCGTTGCCGCCGGAGGTGACTGCCGGCGGCGCGAGTTCGCCGTCGATCACAGACGCCGTAATGACGTCCTGCGGGTAGAGCGCCGCCAGCCGGCGCGCGAGGTTTTCAAGTTCGCGAACGTTGCCGGGCCAGCGGTGCTGCTTGAGCCGTTCCAGCGCCAGCGTATCGAGCTTCTTCGGCGGCAGGCCGTCCTTCTCGGCCAGCGAGAAGAAATGCCGGATGAGATCGGGCAGATCCTCGATCCGTTCCCTGAGCGGCGGCAAGCGCAGCGGCACGACGTTGAGGCGGAAGAACAAATCTTCCCGGAACAGGCCCTGCTGGATCAGGATGCGCAGATCCTTGTTGCTCGCCGCCACGATCCGGACGTCGGTCTTGATCGGGGTGCGGCCGCCGACGGTGGTGTATTCGCCCTGCTGCAGCACGCGCAGCAATCTGGTCTGCGCTTCCATCGGCATGTCGCCGATTTCGTCGAGGAACAGCGTGCCGCCCTCGGCCTGCTCGAAGCGGCCGGAGGCGCGGGTGTTGGCACCGGTGAACGCGCCCCGCTCATGGCCGAACAATTCCGATTCGATCAGGTCGCGCGGGATCGCCGCCATGTTGACGGCGACGAACGGGCCATTCCGGCGCTTGCCGTAGTCATGCAGCGCGCGGGCGACCAGTTCCTTGCCGGTGCCGGACTCGCCGGAAATCATCACCGTGAGGTCGGTCTGCATCAGCCGCGCCAGCACGCGGTAGATCTCCTGCATCGCCGGCGAACGGCCGACCAGCGGGATCGAATCGAATTCGCCCTCGTCGGCCGAACTCGGCACCCGCTCCTTCGGTTCGGCCAGCGCACGGCCGACGATGGTGATGAGCTCCTTCAGATCGAACGGCTTGGGCAGATATTCATAGGCGCCGCGTTCCGACGCCCGGATCGCCGTCATGAACGTGTTCTGCGCGCTCATGACGATAACCGGAAGGCTCGGCCGCATCTTCTTGATCCGCGGCAAGAGATCGAACGCGTTCTCATCGGGCATCACCACGTCGGTGATGACGAGATCGCCCTCGCCCTGGCTTACCCAGCGCCACAGCGTCGCGGCATTCCCCGTCAGCCGAACCTCGTATCCGGCGCGTGAAAGAGCCTGGTTGAGAACCGTGCGGATGGCGGTGTCGTCATCTGCAACGAGAATGCTACCTGCGGGCATCGTTGTTCCTCATCTTGCGTTCTGTGAGGCATGCGACGGCGTACCCGGAACGCCGTCACGGTTGCTTTGGTCGAACTGTTTGGCTGGATTGAACATCGGCATCAGCACGCGAAAGGTGGTCTTCCGTGGCTGCGATTCGCATTCGATGATGCCGCCGTGATCGCCGACGATCTTGGCCACCAGCGCAAGCCCAAGGCCGCTGCCGGTTTGCTTCGTCGTTACGAACGGATCGAACAGGTTCGGCAGCAGGTCTTCCGGCACGCCGGAGCCGTTGTCCTTGACGCAGAATTCGAGCGGCAGCGATACCCGCGATTTCTTGCCCGGCACCGACAGGCGGACGCCGGGACGGAAGGCGGTGGTGAGCTGGATTTCCGCATCGGAGCCGAGATCGGCGACCGCTTCGGCGGCGTTCTTCACGAGGTTCAAAAACACCTGGATCAGTTGGTCCTGGTTGGCCAGCACCGGCGGCAACGATGGATCGTATTCCTCGATGAAACGGATGTTGCGGGCAAAGCCGGACTGCGCCAGCCGCTTGACGTGGTCGAGCACGGAATGGATGTTGACCGGGCCGCGCGCCACCGGACGGTCGTCGCCGAACACTTCCATCCGATCGACCAGCGTCACGATGCGGTCGGCCTCGTCGCAGATCAGGCGCGTCAGCATGCGATCTTCGGATGAAGCCGCCTGCTCCAGCAATTGCGCCGCGCCGCGGATGCCCGACAGCGGGTTCTTGATTTCATGCGCCAGCATCGCCGCCAGTGCGATCACCGAGCGTGCCGCGCTGCGGTGAGTCAGTTGCCGGTCCATCTTGTCGGCGATGGTGCGCTCCTGCAGCATCACCACAATATGGCCCGGCCGCTCGGTGAGCGGCGCCACGTGCAGGTCGACCTGGCGGTCGCCGCCGATGCGGGGCGTACCGAGATCGACCTTGTATTCGTTGACCGGAGAGCCGCTCGCGCGTACCTGCTCGATCAGGGCCAGCAGCGGGCTGCCGAACGGCACCAGCTCCTTCAGCGACTGCCGCCGCAGGAACTGCGCCGAAATCTCGAAGAAGGATTCGGCGGCCATATTGGCGTCGATGATGCGGCCGTCGGGCGCTACCAGCAACACGGGGTTGGGCAGCGCGTTGAGAATAGCCTCGCTGTCGGAGGGTAAGGGGCGGCGATGTTCTGCGGCTGACGTCATGCGGCAGCTCTCCATGCAAAATCGTCGAACGCTTCCTGTAGTGATCGGTGCACCCGGTTGGGGTCTTCCGACGTCAATATCTCTTTCCGCCAGCCCTTCAGCGTTTCCGCCGGCGCGCAGCTGTACCGGGCCGCGGTCTCCAGCGCCCAGCCAAGATGTTTGCGTGCGTGCTTCAGGCCGATCCGCAGACCGTAATGGCTGCAAACCTCGTCGTAGAGAGTGCGAACATGCGCGAGTTGTTCTTCGAGCGACGGCGCCGCCTCCACCTGCCCCGTTTCGAGCCGACGGCCGATCTGTCCCGGCAACCATGGCTGGCCCTGCGCGCCGCGTCCGATCATCACGGCATCGGCGCCCGAGACTTCCAGCGCCTGAACCGCCTTCCGGAATGACGTAATGTCGCCGTTGACCACGAGGGGCACCGAGACCGCATCGCGGACCGCGCGCACGGCGGCCCAGTCGGCAGTGCCCTTGTAGAATTGGCACCGTGTCCGCCCGTGCACGGTGATCATCTGCACGCCGGCCGCTTCTGCCCTGCGCGCGAGTTCGGGGGCGTTGAGCGAGCGATTGTCCCAGCCGAGCCGCATCTTCAGCGTGACCGGAATCTTTACGGCCGCGATGGTGGCTTCGATCAGCGTGAGTGCATGATCGAGATCTCGCATCAACGCCGAGCCGGACTGGCCGCCGGTGACATGGCGCGCCGGGCAGCCCATGTTGATATCGATGATATCGGCGCCGGACGCTTCCGCGATTCGCGCGCCCTCCGCCATCCAATGCGCTTCGCATCCGGCGAGCTGAACGACATGCGCACCGACTCCCGCCGTTTCGCAGCGCAGAATCGACATCGGCCGGCCGTGCACCAGTTCGTCGCTCGCGGTCATTTCGGAGACCACCAACCCCGCACCGAGCGTTGCGGCAAGGCGTCGAAACGGGGCGTCAGTGATGCCGGACATGGGCGCCAGCAACACCCGGTTGGCAATCGCAATCTCGCCTATTTTGAACGACTTAAAGCGTGAACTGTCCGGGCCGGTCACATCGTTCTCGTGGTTGGGACGGCAGCTTCATTGTCGCCGTCGGCGCCTATTGTGAGCACAAATCTTGTGCAGTCAAGCTTCATGCCTACACTTTAGACACAACTATCATCTTGCGCAAGTGCACTGCAACAAAAACCGCTTCCCCCAGGTGACCGGAATCACTCTATTTTCGCCGTTCATCATGGTAAGGGCTGTGCGCCAGCGTGACCCTGCCCCCTCCGCAACCCGGTTTTTTCACTTTGAATTCAAATGCCCAGACCTGAGCGTACTGCAGCCATCCTCGTCGCAGCCGGGCGCGGGCTTCGCGCCGGCGCCGGCGGACCGAAGCAATATCGCGAGATCGGCGGGAAGACGGTGATCTTTCGCGCCATGCAAGCGTTCTGCGGGCACCCGAACGTGTTTGCCGTGCAACCTGTGGTGAACCCCGATGACACGGCGATCTTCGATACGGCGGTCGCAGGTCTACGCTATCGGCCGCCTGCCCATGGCGGCGCGACGCGCCAGGCTTCGGTACATGCCGGGCTCGAAGCGCTCGCGGCGGAGAAGCCCGATATTGTCCTGATCCACGACGCAGCACGTCCGTTCGTGAGCGCTGCGGTGATTTCGCGCGCGATTGACGCTGCAGGCCGCACCGGTGCTGCGATACCTGCAATTCCGGTTACGGACACGATCAAACAGATCGGCGAGACCGGCGATGTCGAGGCCACGCCCGAGCGCGCAAAACTGCGGATCGCGCAGACGCCGCAAGCCTTCCGCTTCGATGTCATTCTCGATGCGCATCGCCGCGCCGCGCGCGACGGCCGCAGCGATTTCACCGACGATGCGGCGCTGGCGGAATGGGCGGGATTGACGGTAGCGACATTTGAAGGCGATCCTGCAAACATGAAACTGACAACGCCCGAAGATTTCATCCGTGAGGAAGCCCGCCTCGCTGCCCAGGTCGGCGACATCAGGACCGGCACCGGCTACGACGTGCACGCTTTCGGCGACGGCGATCACCTGATGCTGTGCGGCGTGCGCGTGCCGCATACGCGCGGTTTTCTCGCCCATTCCGACGGCGATGTCGGCCTGCATGCGCTGGTCGACGCCATCCTCGGCGCGCTGGCGGACGGCGACATCGGCTCGCACTTTCCGCCGAGCGATCCGCAATGGAAGGGCGCGGCGTCCGACAAGTTTCTCAAATATGCCGTCGACCGCGTCACCGCGCGCGGCGGCCGCATCGCCAATCTCGAAGTCACGATGATCTGCGAGCGCCCGAAGATCGGCCCGCTGCGCGACACCATGCGCGCCCGCATCGCCGAGATATCGGGCGTCAACGTCTCGCGCGTCGCCGTCAAGGCGACGACCAGCGAACGGCTCGGCTTCACCGGCCGCGAGGAAGGCATCGCCGCCACCGCGGCCGCCACCATCCGTCTGCCCTGGAGTGAATAAATGAGCGGCAGCGACGCGCGCGCCCTCTCCCGCTCGCTGCTCGATCTATGCCGGATGCGCAAGCTGACGATCGCGACGGCGGAGTCCTGCACGGGCGGGCTGGTCGCTGGCGCACTTACCGACATTCCAGGCTCGTCCGACGTGATCGACCGCGGATTCGTGACCTATTCCAACGATGCCAAGCGCGCCATGCTCGGCGTCAAGGCCACGACGCTCGCGACCTTCGGCGCGGTCAGCAAGGAAACCGCGACCGCGATGGCGATCGGCGCGCTGGAAAAGGCCGGGGTCGATCTCGCGGTATCGATCACCGGCATCGCCGGTCCCGGCGGCGCCACGCCGGGCAAGCCGGTTGGTCTCGTCCATTTCGCGGTCGCCTCGCGCGACGGCAAAATGCTTCACCGCGAATTCCGCTTCGGCGCCATCGGCCGCACCGCCGTGCGCCAGCGCTCCGTGGTGGAGGCGCTGCGCATGCTGATGGAACTGGCGCGCGGCCCGCAGCCGCCGGTCAAGACGCGCCGCCAGACCATGAGCCGCCTGCGTCCCCGCGTGGCGCGCACGCCGCGGCGCAGTGCCGTCAAGCGGCGCCGGCCGACGCGGACGTGAAGCCAGCCCTTATTTTTTCGCGGCGAGCGCCTTGGCGCGTGTCTCGCTGAGCGACGCCGCCGGCGTCAACGCTTCCGGGCTGATCGACAGTTCGATGATCGCCGGAAGTCCGCTGGCCACGGCTTCGTCGAACGCCTTGGCGAAATCCTCGGTCCGCTCGACATGGGCGCCAAAACCGCCGCAGGCGCGCGCCAGCGCGGCGAAGTCGGGGTTGGCCAGGTCGGTGCCGGAAACGCGGCCGGGATATTCCCGTTCCTGGTGCATGCGGATCGTGCCGTACATGCCGTTGTTGCAGACGATCACGATCAGCGGCAGCCGGTTCTCGACCGCGGTCATGAATTCCAGCCCCGTCATCTGGAAGCAGCCGTCGCCGGCAAAGCAGATGACCGCTTTCTCCGGATGCTGCAGTTTGGCGGCGACCGCCGCCGGCAGGCCGTAGCCCATCGAGCCCGAGGTCGGCGCCAGCTCGGTGCGGTACTGCCGATAGCGCCAGAACCGGTGCACCCAGACGGCATAATTGCCGGCGCCGTTGCAGATGATGGTGTCGGCAGGCAGGCGGTCGCTCAGCCCACGAACGATCTGCGACAACTGGACGTCGCCCGGCGAGCGCGTCGGCTCGGCGAAGGCCAGATAATCGGAATGCGCCGCCTTGACATAGTTCGCTCGCGAGAGGTGCTTTGGCTCCAACCGCTTGATCGCCGCGGCAAAGGCCGCGGTGCTCGCGACCACGCCGAGCGTCGGCGAATAGACCCGGCCGATCTCCTCGGGATCGGGATAGACATGAACCAGCGGCTGCCGCGGCTTGGGAATGTCGAACAGCGTGTAGCCGCCAGTGGTGGCCTCGCCGAGCCGCGCGCCGAGCGCGATCACCATGTCGCTGCTGCGAATGCGCTCGGCGATCCTGGCATCTAGCCCGATACCGATATGACCGCCATAGCAGGGATGCAGATTGTCGAAATAGTCCTGGCAGCGGAACGAGGCGCCGACGGGCACTTCATGTGCCGCCGCAAATGCTTCGAGATCGCGGCGCGCCTGGTCGCTCCATCCGCCGCCGCCCACGATCAGGAACGGCTTCTTGGCCTCCGTCAGTAGCGCATGGAAGCGCTGCAGCGCGCCCTCGTCGGGCGCGATCGGGAGCGGCGCATAAGGCGGCGCATCCGGCACGTCGACGGTATCGGTGAGCATATCCTCCGGCAGCGCCAGCACCACAGGGCCGGGGCGGCCGGAGGTCGCGGTGTAGAAGGCGCGCGAGATGAATTCCGGAATCCGCCGCGCGTCGTCGATCTGGGCGACCCATTTCGACATCGGTCCGAACATCTGCCGATAGTCGATTTCCTGAAACGCCTCGCGCTCCATCATGTCGCGGCCGACCTGCCCGAGCAGCAGGATCATCGGCGTCGAATCCTGAAAGGCGACGTGAACGCCGGCCGACGCGTTGGTCGCGCCGGGCCCGCGCGTGGCGAAAGCGATGCCGGGGCGGCCCGTCAGCTTGCCATAGGCGTCCGCCATCATCGCGGCGCCACCCTCGTGGCGGGCGTTGACGAAGCGCACACGCTGGCTCTGGTACATGCCGTCAAGCGCAGCCAGATAGCTTTCGCCGGGCACGCCGAACACGGTATCGGCGTTGTGCAGGGCCAGCTGCTCGATCAGAATATGGCCACCGGTTCGAAGATTTCCGTCCATTGTCTCGTCCTTTTGCGGATTTGAACCCGGCTTAGAGAATGCCGCCGGTGCCAGCAACCGGTTTTCCTGGGCGGCCAGCGATCCCGCGATCAACTTCCCAGGGAGCGGCTCGCTCCTGCACGCCGGCAACTGAGCCGTGATGAGGCGGTGACCCGCCATCGTGCGGCCTGCCGATAGGTCGACATGGCCCGCACGTTCGAATGTCGTCATGTCAGGCCGTTCGATCTATCGGCTCTCGTCGGCATTCGATCGGTCTGTTGCGTTGCAGCACGGAACTGCTGGCTGATATTTTCGGCCCGACTATCACGTGGGCAGGCTGCCTGACAACCTCATTGATCCAGTTTGCGCCGCGCGCCGTGTTTCGATATGGCTGTTGACCGGCGTTGAGCGCCATGGCGGGTTGAGGGCGTGCGCGGCCATCAAGGACAGGACCAATCAGGTGAAGTTCAAATCCCTCGAGCGCACCCCCTCACTGCCGCAGGAAATCGTCGCGAGCCTGACCGACGCGCTGTACGCCGGCGAGCTTCAGCCCGGCGATCGCCTGCCTTCCGAACAGGCCCTTGCGACCGAGTTCGGCGTCGCGCGGACGGTGGTGCGCGAAGCGATCTCGCAGCTGAAATATGACGGCATCGTGCAGAGCCGCGTCGGCGTCGGCGCCTTCATCTCCCAGCCGCAGGAGCGCACGGCTTTTCGCATCAGCCCGGAGTGCTTCAAGAAGCGCAAGGAACTGTTGAAGCTGTTGCGCTTGCGGAACGGCGTCGTCATCGAGGTCGCGGCGGACGCGGCACAGGCCCGCTCGAGCCGGGACATCGTTCGGCTGGAAGCCATTCTCAAGGAGATGCGTGACGCGATCAGCGATCGCGTTCACGGCGCCGAGCGGCACTACGAAGCCGAGCGTCAGCTGATCCACGCCATCGCCAAGATTGCCGACAATGAGCACGCCCTCAATTTCATCGTGATGATCGATGGCCAGATCGCCGAAAACCTTCGTTCGGTCGCAGTCAAGAATACCAAGGCGACGGAACTCGCCGCGGTCGCGATCGAGGAACAGGAGCGTCTGGTCGCAGCCATCAAGCTTGGCGACCCGGTCGCAGCGCGGGAAAAAGCGCGCAAGCACTACGACAATGCGGCGCAGCGGCTGGCCGATCGCGCCGATTTCGTCGATCTCTAGGACGGCGACTTGACCGCCCCGCCCTTGCCATAGACGGCATCGGCCCGCTTTTCGAACGCGGCGGCGAAGCGCTGGAATGCGGTGTCGAACATCGTGCCCATCAGCACCGCCAGCATCCGGCTCTTGAATTCGTAGGACAGGAAAAAGCCGACGTCGCAGTCGGTTTCCGAGCGCGGCTCGAACGTCCAGCGGTTTTCCAGATTGCTGAACGGGCCCTTCAGATACTCGACCATGATCTTGAGGTTCGGCCGGTCCAGCGTCACCCGGCTGGTGAAGGATTCCCGCACCAGCTTGAACGACACCGTCATGTCGGCGACGACGATTTCGGTGCCGTCTTCCTTCGCCATGCGCTGGCGGATCTTCAGCGACTGGCACAGCGGCACGAATTCCGGGTAGCGCTCGACGTCGGCGACCAGATCGAACATCTGCGACGCGGTGTGATGAACCCGGCGCTTGCTGGAAAAGCGCGGCATCAGTGCATACTCGCCGGATTCTGTTTCAGCACGAGGGCTTTCAGGTAGTCTTTCGCCTGCGTCCGGTCGGTGAAGCACACCAGCGATTGATCGGCGCGCAGCCCCTGAAAATAGTCCAGCAGTTTTGGCCGCTGTTGTGCCCGATAGGCCCAGACATAGCGGAAGAACTCGAAATCAATTCTCTCGGGGCAACCTTCGGCCATTTCGGGACGAACCCGGCCATAGCTGCTGGCGATCCGCGTGAAGATGCCGAGCATGCAGGTCCGGCGCGGCAAGTCGAACCAGATGAGGGTGTCGCTGACCTGCCGGCGCAGTTCGCCCGCACCGTAGCGGGTATAATTGCCATCCATGACCCATCGCGGCTGGCGCACGACCTCGGCCACGCGTGCGTCGAAGTCGGCATTGTCGGAGGCGACCCAGCCGGGCTTCCAGTAAAGCGCATCCAGCGAAACGAAGGGAAGGTCCGCTATCACCGACAAGCGACGCGCGAACGTCGACTTGCCGGACCCCGACGATCCCATGACCATAACGCGTTGCATTGGTTCGATCCGACCTAGCGGGCTGACGCGGCACGCGCGGCCTGCAGCTTCGCAAAATCCTCGCCCGCATGGTGCGAGGAACGCGTCAACGGGCTCGCCGACACCATCAAGAATCCCTTGGTGTAGGCGACCTTCTCGTACCCTGCGAATTCGTCTGGAGTCACGTAGCGCATCACGGCGTGATGCTTCCGGGTCGGCTGCAGATATTGCCCGATGGTCAGGAAATCGACCTCGGCCGAGCGCAGATCGTCCATTACCTGCAGCACCTCGTGGCGCTCCTCGCCGAGCCCGACCATGATGCCCGATTTGGTGAAGATGGTCGGATCGATCTCCTTGACCCGCTGCAGCAGCCGGATCGAATGGAAATAGCGCGCGCCGGGACGAACCGAGAGATAGCGTGACGGCACGGTCTCCAGATTGTGGTTGAAGACGTCGGGCCTGGCGGCCACCACCACTTCGAGCGCGTCTTGCTTGCGCAGGAAGTCGGGGGTGAGGATTTCGATCGTCGTGGTGGGACAGCGCGCCCGGATGGCGCGAATGGTCTGCGCAAAATGCTCCGCGCCGCCGTCCGCGAGATCGTCGCGATCGACCGAGGTCACCACGACATGGGTCAGCCCAAGCTTGAACGTCGCCTCCGCGACATGCTCCGGCTCGGCGGTATCGAGCGCGCCGGGCATCCCGGTCTTGACGTTGCAGAACGCGCAAGCCCGCGTGCAGGTGTCGCCCATGATCATGAAGGTGGCGTGCTTCTTGTCCCAGCACTCGCCGATATTCGGGCAGCCCGCCTCCTCGCACACCGTGACGAGGCCGTTCTCCTTGACGATCTTGCGCGTGTCGGCATAGCCGCGGGTGTTCGGCGCGCGGACCCGGATCCAGTCCGGTTTCGGCGGCGACAGCGCGTCCGGCCGGTTCACCTTTTCGGGGTGGCGCGGCCGCACCTGGTTGGCGGAGACGGTATCGACGAGAACGACCATTTTCAGTCCGGATCTAGCAAGAAACACTAGCTAATCGGTGCCGCCGGTGGCTGCAACCCCCAGTTCGCCGGGGACTCGCCGACATCAGCAGATACGTGCAAGATATTGGCAGTTTCACCATTCTCCGCCGTGATTCCCACCTGAATGGCTCCAAATCCCAAGCCGGCCGATGCCGCCGCCCCCAGCCCTGGCAAGCCACTGAAACGCACGTTTTTCAGCGGCAGCGTGCATGAGGTGGCGCCCGACCTGATTGGCGCGATGCTCCTGGTCGATGGCGTCGGCGGCATCATCACCGAGGTCGAGGCCTATCATCACACCGATCCGGCGGCGCATTCCTTCAACGGTCCGACGCCGCGCAACCTCGTGATGTTCGGCCCGCCTGGCTTTGCCTATGTCTACCGCTCGTATGGAATCCACTGGTGCGTGAATTTCGTATGCGAGGCTGCGGGCTCCGCCAGCGCCGTCCTGATCCGGGCGCTGCAGCCAACCCATGGCCTGGCTCTGATGCGCCGCCGCCGCGGCCTGTCCGACGAGCGCGCACTGTGCTCCGGGCCCGGCAAGCTCTGCCAGGCGCTCGGCATCACCATCGAGCACAACGCGCTGCCGCTCGATCGGCCGCCCTTCGCGCTGCATGCGCGCGCCGCCAAACCCGAGATCGTCGCCGGCGTCCGGATCGGAATAACCAAAGCGGTCGACCTGCCCTGGCGCTACGGCTTGAAAGGTTCGCGGTTCTTGAGCAAGCCGTTTTGAGGATTGGAGCATGAGCTGACCCTGCAGGTATTGCCTCTCATCGTCTTTGCGAGCGAAGCGAAGCAATCCGCTCTTGCTTCCCTGGCAACCAGATGGATTGCTTCGCTTCGCTCGCAATGACGGCTGGACAGTGTTTCGCATTCTCGCGGCGCGCGGCACCCGAGCTTTGCTCTACGTTTGCCCTCGAAAGATCAGAGGGCACAGGGAATGCCGGGCGCCAACTGGCACCCGCGGTCTCGTGTGCAGGATGCACTCTGCAATGCGCACACGAACATACAGGTACAGCCGAAGCAGCCCGGCATTCCCTGCGCAATGGTTTTACGGCTTATGCCGAGCTCTCCCCGGAGACGAATCTCTTTTTGCCTCCGTCACTGACGAATTGACGGCTCGCATGACCCGGTTGGGCGCCTGCAAACCTCCGCCAGCTTGACACCAGCCACGGGTGCCAGGACCACACGGTTTGCCGTACGCGGCTTCCCTCGCCACAGACATCGACCAGCCAAGTGCGTACCGGCCGAAGCAATAACGAAGGCGTTTAAGCGCCGTTCGTCTGCGCGCAATGCTCGCTCACGGAAGCCCGCCCTGCGAACACCTCTCGCGCCTGACGCTGCCGCGTCCACCGCAACCCGCCCCAACGTTCGTGACGATGGCCAACGCCCCTCTTGCGGGGCGGGATGGCGGGAGTTGTAGGGTTGATTTGGGTCTGACACGAAGCGGAATATTTTTCCGGCCGAGACTAGACAGCAAATCAGCTTGAAGTTGCTACATAAATTCGAACAATCAGAGGGATTGGTTACGCGGAATTCCTGCACGAAACAATGGAAGCATGTTTCGCCAACTGCGGATTTCGGGAGTTTGTCCGGCAGCAGATGCTGCTTGGTCCCGATGGCGAAGATCAGAGAGGGCGCGCGCCAGCATGAACGAAGCCATCATCCGCCCAGCAACCGAAAACGATCTGCCCGGGCTATTAAGTCTTTACCGGCACCTTCATCCACACGAACCTCCGCCGGAAAGCGCGACGGCCGCGCGGGTCTGGATAAAGCTGCTTACATCCGGTTTCACGACCGTGATCGTGGCACAGTCTGCGGACCAGTTCGTGTCTTCATGCACGCTCGCCATCGTGCCGAACCTGTCCCGCGGCGCCAGATCATACGCGGTGATCGAGAATGTGGTAACGCACGCCGACTGCCGCCGGCTGGGACTTGGACGACGGGTTCTTGCTCACGCGCTTGACCTGGCCTGGCAGGCAGACTGCTACAAGGTCTCGTTGGCAACGGGCTCCAAACGCGAGAGCACCCTGCGCTTCTACGAAGAAGCGGGCTTTGATCGCGGGGGCAAGACTTACTTCGAGGTGCGTCGCCCATAGTCTACCGACGCCCTCATGGCGGGAGCGAGCAGCACGCATTCCCGCCTGCGGCAGCGTTTCACGATTCCAGCGCGGTCCGGATCATCCGCGCCAGGTCGGAACTGAGATAGGGCTTTGGCAGCAGCAGCACGCCGGCGTCGAGACGGCCATGATGCACGATCGCGTTTTCGGTGTAGCCGGACGTATAGAGCACCTTGAGGCTCGGACGGCGTTTCTGCGCCTCGGTCGCGAGCTGCCGTCCGTTCATTCCGCCGGGCATGATGACATCGGTGAACAGCAGATCGACATGCTCGGAACTGTCAATGACCGCCAGCGCTTCCGCGGCGTTGCCGGCGGCCAGCGTGCGGTATCCGAAACGGCCGATCTGCGTCATGACATATTCGCGGACCAGCGCGTCGTCCTCGACGATCAGGATGGATTCATCGCCAGATTCGGTCCTCGAAGCGCCAGTCTCGGCGGACAACGTCTCCGGCACGCCTGTTGCCGCCGGCAGATAGAGCTTTACCGTCGTGCCGTGACCTTCCTCGCTGTAGATATTGATGTGGCCGTTCGACTGCTTGACGAAGCCGTAGACCATGCTGAGACCGAGCCCCGATCCCTTGCCGACGTCCTTGGTGGTGAAGAAAGGATCGAACACCTTGTGGAGCAGACTGCCGGGAATGCCAGCCCCGGTATCGCTGACCGCGATCATGACGTAATTGCCCGGCCTGATCTCGCTCGTCATGTTGGGGTAGTTCTCGTCGAGCACGACGTTCCGGGTTTCGAGCGTCAGCTTGCCGCCATCCGGCATGGCGTCACGCGCGTTGAGCGCGAGATTGAGGATCGCGGTCGAGAGCTGGCTGGGATCGATCAACGCCGGCGCGGCATCGTGGCCCAGCATCGATTCGATTTCGATCTGTTCGCCCAGCGTCGGCCTCAGCAGCCGCGCGGCATCGACGACCAGGGCATTGACGTCGGTGTTGCGCGGCTGCAGCGGTTGTTGACGGGAGAACGCCAAAAGATGCCGCGTCAGATCGGCGCCTCTCGCCGCGGCGGCGCTGATCATGCCGGTGATCTGGGCGAGGTTCGGCTGGTCCTTGACGGCGTCGGCGAGGATTTCGATGGTGCCGGTGATTACGGTCAGAATGTTGTTGAAGTCGTGCGCGACACCGCCGGTAAGCTGGCCGATGGCTTCCATCTTCTGCGCCTGCCGGACCCGCGCCTCATTGGCCTCGATCTCCTGAAAACGCCGGACCATGGCCTCGGCCTTGCGCCGGTGCTCGATTTCCTGCTCGAGCGCTGCATTGGCGTGCGCAAGCTGTACGCGCGTCGGCAACACCAGGATCCGCGGCAGCAGCAGCAGCAATGCCGCCGTTACGCCGAGCGATAACAGCGCCAGAAAACCTTTGACCAGGCTCTCGATGTCGTAAACCGGCAGCCAGATCGTGAGGACCGAGAGCAGGCGGGTCAGCGCGCAGAACGCGGCGAAGACGGCGAATGTCCAGAACACACCGCGAAAAAGTACATCGCGGCGTCGCCGCCACACGAAGAATCCGAGAACGAACGCGGTAACGAAGAAGGCGACCGCAAGGAGGACGTCGGAGACGACGTTCAGCCAGATCAGTTCCGGCTTCCACAGCAAGCACGCGCCATGCGGCATAAGCGTCGACATGTTCAAGAATTCCTGTACCGGGCAGAGCCCATGTTCTCGATACTTTAGAGCATGATCCGGAAAAGTGGGAATCCGGTTCGCTGCACCTGTGGCGCCTCACTCGACTTTGCTGCTGTCAGTTACTGCAGCGCAAACGGGTGACTTTGACCGTTGGTGCTGGGTGTACACGGTCTCCGCGATGCGGAGTCATCGCAACCGCGCTCGCCGGGAAGACTTCACGACGCGAGCGCAGTTCGGATCATCCGGGCGAGATCGGCGCTGAGATAGGGCTTTGGCAGCAGCAGCACGCCGGCATCGAGACGGCCATGATGCACGATCGCGTTTTCGGTGTAGCCGGACGTATAGAGCACCTTGAGGCTCGGACGGCGTTTCTGCGCCTCGGTCGCGAGCTGCCGTCCGTTCATTCCGCCGGGCATGATGACATCGGTGAACAGCAGATCGACATGCTCGGAACTGTCAATGACCGCCAGCGCTTCCGCGGCGTTGCCGGCGGCCAGCGTGCGGTATCCGAAACGGCCGATCTGCGTCATGACATATTCGCGGACCAGCGCGTCGTCCTCGACGATCAGGATGGCTTCATCGCCGTGTTCGGCGCTGGAAACGCCGGCGTCCGCCGCCTGCGTTTCCGGGACGCCCGATGCAGCCGGCAAATAGAGCTTCACGGTCGTGCCGTGGCCTTCCTCGCTGTAGATATTGATGTGGCCGTTCGACTGCTTGACGAAACCGTAGACCATGCTGAGGCCAAGCCCCGATCCTTTGCCGACATCCTTGGTGGTGAAGAACGGCTCGAACACCTTGTCGAGCAGGCTCCCGGGAATCCCTTCGCCGGTGTCGCTCACCGCCACCATGACGTAGTTGCCCGGCCTGATCTCGCTGGTCATGCTGGGATAGTTTTCGTCGAGCACGACGTTCCGGGTTTCGAGCGTCAGCTTGCCGCCGTCAGGCATGGCGTCGCGCGCATTGAGGGCGAGGTTGAGGATCGCGGTCGAGAGCTGGCTCGGGTCGATCAGCGCCGGAGAGGAATCATGCGCCAGCATCGATTCAATTTCGATCTGCTCGCCGAGCGTCGGGCGCAGCAGCCGCGCGGCATCGACGACCAGGGCATTGACGTCGGTGTTGCGCGGCTGCAGCGGTTGTTGACGGGAGAACGCCAAAAGATGCCGCGTCAGATCGGCGCCTCTCGCCGCGGCGGCGCTGATCATGCCGGTGATCTGGGCGAGGTTCGGCTGGTCCTTGACGGCGTCGGCGAGGATTTCGATGGTGCCGGTGATTACGGTCAGAATGTTGTTGAAGTCGTGCGCGACACCGCCGGTAAGCTGGCCGATGGCTTCCATCTTCTGCGCCTGCCGGACCCGCGCCTCATTGGCCTCGATCTCCTGAAACCGTCTGACCATGGCCTCGGCCTTGCGCCGGCTTTCAATTTCCTGCTCGAGAGCCGCCTTGGCTTGCGCAAGTTGCGTGCGTGACGGCAACACCAGGATCCGCGGCAGTGACAGCAGCAGGCCCATCGTGATGCCGACCGATATCAACGCCAGCAAGACTTTGGCGAAGGCTTCGATCTCGTAGGCCGGTACGAACAAGGTCAGAATCGACAGCAGCCGGGTGATCCCGCAGATCGCAACGAAGACGCCGAAAGCGCCGAAGACGGCCCGGAACGTGAGATCGCGGCGCCGCCACAAGAAGTAGGCAAGGACGAATGCGGTGGCGAAGAAGGCAATCGCGAGCACGGCGTCGGAGACGGCGTTCAGCCAGATCAATTCCAGATTCCACAGCAAGCACGCGCCATGCGGGGTAAGCGTCGACATGTCCAGAATTTCCCTGTCCGGGGGGGGGGGGAGCAATCTTTTCGAAAGCTAAAGCATGCCCCG
The DNA here is from genome assembly GCA_964609175.1 of uncultured Bradyrhizobium sp. GTDB lineage: Bacteria > Pseudomonadota > Alphaproteobacteria > Rhizobiales > Xanthobacteraceae > Bradyrhizobium. The sequence goes on along the minus strand of CAZSRR010000010.1, from coordinate 86,004 downwards.
GAAAAGTGGAACCGGATTACGGCTCCCGACGGCAGACCGCCTCGACCTTGTTGCCGCCGGGATCGCGCAGGAATGCGCCAAAATAGGCGGCATGGTAGCGGCGAAGGCCGGACGGCCCGTCATCGGCACCGCCGGCAGCGACACCCGCGCGCCAGATGGAGACATGGCCGAGCATGGATGGCTCCCTACCGGGTGGGATCGTCCGCGTCCCGATTACATAGCCAACTTCAACCGCTCCAGCGCTTCCAGCAGTTTCGCCATCCGCTCCACCGCCGCTTCGCGCTTTTCCTTTTCTTCCTCGACGATCTCTTCCGGCGCATTCGCCACGAATTTCTCGTTGCCGAGCTTGGCGTCGACGCGCTTGATGTCGGCCTCGGCCTTGACGATCTCCTTGTCGAGCCGGGCTTTTTCCGCCGAGAGATCGATCACGCCCTTGAGCGGCAGCGCCGCCACCTCGCCGCGAACGAGCAGCTGCGCCGCGCCTTCCGGTGACCGATCGGCAAGGGAAATGTCCGAGATCCGCGCCAGCCGCTTGACGGTGTCGTTCCAGCGCTGCGCGCGGGCCTGCGTTTCCGCGGACGCGCCCGACAGCACCAGCGGGATCAGGGTCGCCGGCGGGATGTTCATTTCCGAGCGCACCGAACGGATCGCGGTGACGAGGTCGACCACCCAGCCGATCTCGGCCTCGGCGGCCGGGTCGCTGAAATCGCCGGCGTCAAGTGCGTCGATCACCGGCAGGATCAGCGGTTCACCGGGCCCCGCCAGAGACATCGCCGCGATCTGTTCGGCGGTCAGCGTACCGGCCTTGCGCGGCCACTCCGCCAGCACCAGCAAGCCGTCGCGCTTCGCCGTCACCGCCCACAATTCTTCGGTGATGAAGGGCATGAACGGATGCAGCAGTTTCAGGATCTCGTCGCGCACCCAGGCGGTCATGGCGCGGGTCTCGGCCTTGGCCGCGCCCTCCTCGCCCGTCAGTACCGGTTTGGCAAGTTCGACATACCAGTCGCAATAGACGTTCCAGACGAAGCGGTAGATCGCATTGGCCGCGTCGTTGAAGCGATAGCCTTCGATGGCCTCCGAGATCTCGCGCGTGGCGCGCGACGTCTCATGCGCGATCCAGCGGTTCAGGGTTTCCTTCGTCGCGGTCGGGTCGAAGTCGTCGGGCTTTTCCGCACCGTTCATCTCGGCGAAGCGGCAGGCGTTCCACAACTTGGTCGCAAAATTGCGGTTGGTCTCAACGAGTTGCGACGACAGCTTGATGTCGTGGCTGTGCGCCGCGCCGCGCGCCAGCGCAAAGCGCAGCGCGTCCGCGCCGAATTCGTCGATCACGCCGAGCGGGTCGATGACGTTGCCTTTCGACTTCGACATCTTGGCGCCCTTCTCGTCGCGCACCAGGCGGTGGATGTAGACGGTCGAGAACGGCGCATCCTTCATGAAATGGATGCCCATCATCATCATACGAGCGACCCAGAAGAAGATGATGTCCCAACCGGTGACGAGCACGTTGGTCGGGTAGTAGCGCTTCACTTCCGGCGTTTCGTCCGGCCAGCCGAGCGTCGAGAACGGCCACAGTCCGGAGGAGAACCAGGTGTCGAGCACGTCCTCGTCACGCGTGATGAAGCCCTCGCGCTTCGACGCGTCCTGCGCCATCGCCTCGCCTTGCTCGGGCGTGATCACTTCCTGCTCGACGTAATAGCCGAGCGCGTTGCCGACGGCTTCCTCTTCCGTCTCGGCGACGAACACCTTGCCGTCCGGGCCGTACCATGCCGGAATCTGGTGACCCCACCAGAGCTGGCGTGAGATGCACCAGGGCTGGATGTTCTCCATCCATTCGAAATAGGTCTTTTCCCAGTTCTGAGGCACGAACGTGGTTGCACCCGAGCGCACGGCTGCGATCGCCGGCTTCGCCATGGTCTTGGCGTCCACATACCACTGGTCGGTCAGATAGGGCTCGATGACGACGCCGGAGCGGTCGCCGTGCGGCACCATGTGCGTGTTCGGCTCGATCTTCTCCAGGAAGCCGAAATCTTCCAGCCGCGCCACGATGGTCTTGCGCGCGGCAAAGCGATCGACGCCGTGCAGCTCTTCCGCCAGCATCAGCGCGCCTTCGGGCAATCCGCGCAGATAGTCCTCGTTTTCGTTGAGCGCCATGCAGCCTTCGCGATCGAACACGTTGATCTGCGGCAGGTTGTGGCGCTTGCCGACCTCGAAGTCGTTGAAGTCGTGTGCCGGCGTGATCTTGACCGCGCCGGAGCCCTTCTCGGGATCGGCATAGTCGTCGCCGACAACAGGGATGCGGCGGCCGACCAGCGGCAGGATGACGTGCTGGCCGATCAGGTGCCCTAGCCGCTCGTTCTCAGGATGGATCGCGACCGCGGTGTCGCCCAGCATCGTCTCGGGGCGCGTCGTCGCCACCACGACAAATGTCGAGGCATCGTCGGGATTGAAGACCTTGCCTTCGATCGGATAGCGCAGATACCACAGGCTGCCTCTGACCTCGACCTGCTGCACTTCGAGATCGGAGATCGCGGTGAGCAGTTTCGGGTCCCAATTGACCAGCCGCTTGTCCTTGTAGATCAGGCCTTCACGGTGCAGCTCGACGAACACTTTTACGACGGCGCGCGAGAGACCTTCGTCCATCGTAAAGCGTTCGCGCGACCAGTCGCAGGATGCGCCGAGGCGCTTCAACTGGTTGACGATAACGCCGCCGCTCTCCGCCTTCCATTGCCAAACCCGTTCGAGGAACTTGGCGCGGCCCATGTCGCGGCGGCCGGGCTCCTGCCGTTCCATCAACTGCCGCTCGACCACCATCTGGGTTGCAATGCCGGCATGGTCGGTGCCGGGCTGCCACAGCACGTCGCGGCCGCGCATGCGTTCGAAGCGGCAGAGAATGTCCTGCAGCGTGTTGTTCAGCGCGTGGCCCATATGCAGCGAGCCCGTGACGTTCGGCGGCGGGATCACGATGGTGAACGGGGCGGCGTCCTTGCGCTCGGGGCGGCCGGCCCGGAAAGCGCCGCTCTCCTCCCAGATGGCGGACATGCGGCTCTCGATATCGGCGGGCTCGTAGTTTTTCTCGATCATGTCACTGCAACCGGAATATTGGGGCGCTCTCGAACCGATCCGTCCCCGGCAGGATCGAGAAGTGCAAGACAAATCAACGTGGAAGCGCCCGGCCCGGATGTCCCGGCGCCGGGCTGTACCGGTAGAAAGCCGTCACCGGGCCTCAAGTCAACCGACAAGCGGATCAGGGAAGCGACCGGCTTCGACGGCCTGTCCGGACACGAGCGTCGAACGGGTCGCGAGCCGACCCATTCTACTTTGCATGGGGTTGTTTTCGCAATTTTTGTCTGGCCGCGTCACAATCCGCGCCCACGCCTCGGCATCATCCGTGCCCGGCGTGAACCAGACTAGCGCCCGCCGCGGGAAACCCGCTCGATTTCCGCCTTGACGATGCGCTCCACCAACCCCGGCAGGTTGTCGTCGAGCCAGGATTTCAGCATCGGCCGCAGCATCTCCTTGACCAGATCCTCCAGCGTGCGGGCGTTGTTGCTCAGCACGGTGTTGGCCAACGAGTTGAAGGCGGATTCCACGGCGGACACGGTCGAATGCGATAGGATAGGTCTTGTCGGCGAGCTCTCGTAGGACGGTTCCGGCTGGCGGCGGGCGGTCCTCGCTTCGGTGAATTCGATGTCGTCCGGGGGATCGACCTTGTTGAACGTTGCCGGTGGCGGAGCTGGCGGCGGCGGCGCCACCGCCATCTCGTCGGTGAGTTCGAACACATCCGGCTCGGGCTCGGGCTCGGGCTCGGGCGGCGCAGGCCTGATCCCAGGCGCGGGTGTCGCCGCATCGAGGCTTGCCAGCATGGCGTCGATGTCGTCCTGGTTGTTCGAAGCAGCCGCCGCAGGCGGCGGCGCAGCCGGCTTCGGCGCAGGAGCCGCCGGCTTCGGCGCCGGTGCAATCGCCGACGGCGGGATATCCTTCATCACGGCCGGCTTGGCGGGCGCGCCCGCCGTCTTGTCGGCTGCAGCAGGCTTTGCCTCGTCGTCAGCGATGATGCGACGGATCGACGCCAGAATCTCCTCCATCGAGGGCTCTTGGACCTTTGCAGGCTGCGTCATCTCCGACTCCACATCGAACCCAGTTTATACCAAAGCTGCGAAGGAATTTGCCGGTTCCGGATGTGAAGGCCGGGATTTTCATCGCACAAGCCCTACTTGTCCCCAGATCAAGCCGCCCGCAGACATCGCCTGCGGTGACTCACCCCCTCAAAGCGCCTATCGGCCCGCGTCGATGAAACACCGCGCCACGGTTACGAATCGCTCAGCTCGCCCCGGAAACGCTACGTCATCGCAACAATTGATTGCAAGCAAAGCGCCCGGCGCAACGCACGCCAGGCGATATCTTGGTTACCGCCGCGGCAGCAGGATCCGGTATCAGCGCCCGTCCGGTGTGCGAACCCCGGCCCAGCTATCCCGCACCTGGTGATAGTGCACGCTCGGATCGTAGATCGTGGTGGGCAGATTGAGGACCTGCGGCGACAGCCGACCGACCTTGTCCAGCACGGAATATGACGCCACCACCCGATCGTGCTGCGCGGTGACCAGCGCGACGCGGGCATTGACCAGCGCCTGCTGTGCGTTCAGCACGTCGAGGGTCGTGCGCTGGCCGGCCTTGGCTTCCTCACGCACGCCGTTCAGCGCGATTTCCGACGCCTGCACCTGCGCCTGGGCCGAAGCGACCTGCGCCTTGCCGGCGACGAGCTGTCCCCATGCGGTGACGACGTTGGCGCGCGCCTGATCCCGGGTCTGCTCGAGCGCGAGGCGCTGCTGCGCCAGCGTTTCCTTGGACTGGCGGATCAGCGAATATTCGGCGCCGCCCTGATAGATCGGAACGTTGACCTGCGTGATCGCGGACGCGCCGAACGAGCGGTACTGGATCAGGCTCTGCTCGTAGGTCTGCTGCACCGACGCCTGCAGCGTGACCGTCGGCAACAGCGCACCTTCCGCGACCTTGACCTGGAGATAGCTGACGTCGATGCCGAACATCGCCGCAGTAACGTTTGGATTTTGGACCAGGCTCAGCTCGACGGCGGCCGCCAGCGTCGCCGGCAAATAGCGGTCGACGGGCGAACCGGGCGCAAGTGCTTGCGGCTCATTGCCGATGATGCGGCGGAAGTTTGAGCGCGTCGTCGTCAGATTGGCTTCGGTGGTCAGGAGCTGCGTCCTGCCGGCGGCGAGCGAGGCCTCCGACTGCGCCACGTCGGTGCGAGTGACTTCGCCGACGTTGAAGCGGTCGCGCGTCTGCTTCAGCGTCTGCTCCAGCACGCGAACGTTGCTCTTCTGCACCTCGACGATGGCCGAATCCCGCAGGTAGTCCATGTAGATGGTGGCCGCGCTCAGCAGGACTGTCGATTCCAGCGCGCGCAGCGCTTCGCGGGCGCCGGAAACCTGCCCCTCGGCCGCCCTGGTCCGGTTCGCGGTCTGCTGGCCGTTGAACAGCGTTTGAGTGATGGTGGCGCCGACGCTGCGCGGCGCATTGGCGCCGTTGATCGGAACCGACCGCGCGACGTTGAGGTCACCGGTATTGGTGAGACTGTCGCTGTATTGGTAGCCGGCGCTCGCGGTGACCGAGACCTTCGGGCGATAGCCCGAGAGCGCCTGCGGCACGTTCTCGTCGGTGACTCGGACTTGCGCACGCTGGGCGTTGAGCTGCGGATTGCCCTGATACGCGCGCACCAACGCTGCCTCGATCGTATCGGCCAAGGCAGGCATTGGACCCATAGAAGCTATAAGAAGGACCGAAGCCGCCGCTCCGGCGAATACCTTCACCCCACGCATCCCAGGTAATCCATTCATTTTTACTCGCCGGTCCGCCATCACGAGCGCAATGGCAGACTGGACGCCGCTTCAATCGAAGTGAGTCCGGGCTCACCTTAGTCCGCACGTAAGCCAGACGGAACCACCCCGCAAGCAAACGCCGTCGAAACTCTTCACGTGGGGCAATCGGGCCACACTTCTGATTCCGAAAGGATTTAGCTGACAAGGGCTGGCGAATATTGGGCGTCGAAACGGCCGAAACGCTAGAAAACGAAGGCTGGAACGCGTTCCATGCCGGGCAGCACCGGGGCAGCCGCATCGAACAGCGTGCGGTGACCGAAATCGCCGTGCGAGGCCGTCACAAGGGTGGCCCGCGCCGGCTGCGACGTGGCGAAAACGCCAACCAGCCGGCCGCCGCTGCGCAGTTGCGCATAGAGGTGCTCGGGCGTGACCTCGGTTGCACCGTTCAGCACGATGACGTCGTACGGCCCCCTCGCCGCGTCTCCGTAAGCCGCTGCGGCGGGGCGGACGGCCACGTTTCCACAGCCATTTTCCGCCAGGATCGCCTGCGCCTTCGCCGCCAGCGTCGGATCGCTTTCGATCGCGCACACATCGCTTGCGATTCGGGCGATCACCGCGGCGGCGTATCCGGTGGCGCAGCCGACCACCAGGACGCGATCACCTGACCTTATGTCGGCCGCCTGCAGCATCCTGGCCAGCACCACCGGCTTGATCAGGAACCGCCCGCTCTCGCCGCCTTCGCTGACGTCGAGGTCGAGGTCGAGGTAAGCCAGTGCTCGCTTGTCTTGGGGAACGAAAGCCTCGCGCGGCACCGCCAGCATGGCATCGAGGATTCGGATATCGGTCACGTCGCTTGGACGCACCTGACCATCGACCATTTTCTGGCGCGCGGTCGCAAAACCGGACATTGCTTTAAGACCCCAAGAGCATTCGGCATGACCGCCGAAGGAGCTGAAACCGCGCCATCTTTGGTACAAGCGCCGGCAAAACGCAACACGCAGACGCCCTGCGCCGGGCTCCCCTGCCGACAACGATTGAAACAGTTGCCGCCTGTAGACCGAGGCGCTTTTTTTCGACTGAGTCGAGTGGAGCGGGCGCACCAACCGGCCTCGATACGCGACGGACAAACTGCCACCCGGTTCCCGCCCGCGGCGCTCGGGAACATGAAAACATCGGCAAATCGTTGGAACGCCGGCGCTTTCGAACTCCCGCGCCTCCGGCGGACAACCGGTGATTTGGTCCTTTGCAAGCCCGAAAGGCTTTGTTATACGCTCCCCGCGCGCGAACCTCTGTTCGCCTGTTCCTCGGTAGCTCAGCGGTAGAGCATTCGACTGTTAATCGAATGGTCGCTGGTTCGAATCCAGCCCGGGGAGCCAAACACGGTTTGCGCCGTTCCGACTGGCCAGATTGAAGTTCGGCCTGCCGTGCCCGGCGAAGATTGCCACCGCCCTGCTTTTTCCATGTGACTCGCAGTTGCAGCCCGCCGACAATCACCGGGTCCGCGCTGGACGCTGCAATTTGCGATTTACTTCGAGGATCAAAATTCAATAACCCGGATTTAACCGAGTAGTTTAACGGCGGGATTATGCCAGGATAGGATTCATTATATGGAACGCTGAAATCGGGCCATATCCTTGGGTAATGCGTGTTAGAATTAGAGCGCGGGTTTACTGGCCGGCCTCGCGCATTTACCGGCCAACGCAGCCCCTGTCAGCTTTGTCGCGACGGCAATTTCTCCAACGTCACGAATTGCAACGGCGGCACAAGCCCGGTTTTAGTGTTGCCAGCAGCGATTACGTGCCAGGAATGTCTATGGCGGCGCGTAATCGACCATAATTTCAGGGTCAATTAAATCGTTCGCTTCACTTCGGGCTTTGCCGGCGTCGGCTTCATGTTGTATCGCCGCCAGCGCGGCGCGAACGCGGCCACGGCCGCCTGATCTGAAGCCGCCGCCTATTGCGGAAACACCGCGGCGCAACTTGGGCTCAGGCTCGCCTTCTGCCGTCGCAGGCAGGCGGTGATGGCGCGGACATTCGGTATCTCGCCGGCGCAGAGGCGGTAGACGTCGGGCGTACAGGCCTTGCGTTGTTCGGGGGTGCCCTGCTGGGCAACGGACGAACCGGTTGCCATCAGCGTGAGCAGAATGCCGATGGCCGAAGCCCGGCGGCAACGAACGAGCACCGCCGCATTTCCGGAAAATTTTGCCTTCATCGTCGCCTCTCCCTGAATCATGCCGGCCTTGACGGGGCCGGCGTCGTAGCAGCGAATAGGCGAACTAAATTTTGCAAAATGTGATTTTTCTCACACTTGCCCGCAACTGCACGGGGGTAGTGTCCCTCCGGGGAACTCAACACTTCAGTAACCAGTTTTGCCGCGGTCGCCGAATGCTTAAAATTCGAACGATCCGTTCAATCTGGAAACAAAATCGATTTGGCAGCATCGCCTCCGGAACCCCGGAGAGTGCGATGAGCGAAGTTGAATACGATTTGCTGCTGGAAGCCGTCGAGACCGCCATTGCGACAACCCCGGAGGATGATTTCGTGGTCCAGACCCAGCGCCAATATCCGTCGCCCCGTGCCGCCAACGATAACGGGCTCCGCTGGCCCCTGGTGCCTTTCCCCGAGGGCTGGCACGCCGGCTGCTGAACTCGGCGAACCTGCCGGGATCTCTCCCACAAGCGGCCAAGCCATTGATATAAGCCATTGATGTATTGATGGAGGCCACGACCAGAATTGAACTGGTGTACACGGTTTTGCAGCCTCGCCAGCCTGGGTTTCCAGGGGTCCCCAAGATTGTTCAAAGTTTGTTTTCATTGTTGAATATTTGATTTCGATCCGTCTACATGGACCAGAATTCCCCCAAAAGTAACCCTGGGGACCCGGCCTGAGGTAGACGGATTGTGCCGAAACTGACGAAAGATCTGATCGAGAGCATCTACGCCGCTGGCGTCGAAAAGACCGTCTTTGACAGTGCCACACCCGGCTTCGGCTTTCGCCTCACCGCCAGCAAAAAGGGCATATGGCTTGCCCGCGCGCGAGCGGGAAACCTCCGGGCCAAGATCAGCCTCGGGACCTACCCGGAAAAGTCGTTGGCCGCGGCGCGCGCCGAAGCGCACGCCGCGCTCCGGGATATCAGGGATGGCAAGGACCCTCGAGCCGAAAAGGCCGCCCGCAAACTGGCCGCCCAGACGGGTAAGACCACTGTGGGCGAACTCGCCGATAGATGGCTCGCCGAATACGTCCGGCTGAAGTTGAAACCGCGGACCATCGCCGACTACGAGCGCATCGTGGATCAGCGCATCAAGCCGCGGCTGGGTTCCCTCCCCGTGGCGGCGGTCAGCAAAAGCGACGTCATCTCCTTTCACGCCACGATGGCCAACACCCCTCGACGCGCAAACTACGTAGTGGCGACCTTCCGTGCACTCATGTCCTTTGCCGAAGATGTTGGATTGCGGCCGCCCAGCACCAATCCCGGCAAGCGGATCAAGATGTACCGGCAGGGTGTCCGAGAGCGCTTCCTTTCGGAGGAGGAGATCGGCAAGGCCGCGGACGCGATCGCCAAAGCCGAGGACACCGGCAAGATCGGACCGCACGCCGCGGCCGGCCTCCGCCTCGCGCTGTTTACCGGCGCCCGCTCCGGCGAGATCACCGCGGCCGAGTGGTCGCACGTCGACTGGAAGCGAAAGCAGATCCGGCTACCCGACAGCAAAACGAATGAACCGCGGACAATTCACCTGAGCGACGCTGCGGTCGAGGTCCTCAAATCCCTCCCTCGGGTCGGCAAGTTCATCATCGCCGGCCGATACAAAGATGAGCCTCACCAGAACTTGACCCGCGCCTGGATCATCGCTCGCGGCTTTGGCGGGTTGCAGGATGTTCGTCTGCATGATCTCCGGCACAGCTACGCCAGCTTGGCCGCCGGTCGCGGCATCTCCCTGCAGATGATCGGCAAGCTCCTCGGCCACAAGGTGCCGGCGACGACCCAGCGCTACGCGCACCTTGCGCGTGACGCGGTCGCGTCGGTCAACGACGAACTCGGCGCCGCGATGCAGGCGGCAATTCAAAAATCGAATTCAACGACGGAGCATGCCGATGATTGACGGCCGCTATACGGATGAGGAGTGGCAGTCGATTGTCGAGGCCTCCGGCAGCGATGCTTGGATCGATGCCGCGCGGGAGCCGCTCGAGCAATCCATCCAACAATATTGCAATGTTCAATCCGTCGTTTTTTCAATGAAGGACAGCGTTCGTTTTCGGGATCAGTGGGCAGAACTCCGCAATGAAGCAGAGGCTTTGCTGCAATCGGTGCGCGGGGTGGAATGCTGGGATCCGCCATCGTGGGGTGGAACGTCCGATGAAAAAAGCCCAGGCAGGGAAAGGGCAATCGAGGCAATCCAGGCAATCATCCATCAGGCCGAATTCTGCAAAGACGAATACCACACGTATGCGAGGGGCCAGAAAAAGCCTGAGCGCAATGAACTCTACAGCGGCGTTCTCGAAGTGTGGGCGGACTATCTGGGGAGGCCACTGAGATACAGTAAGGGAGGTCCAGTCGAGCGGTTTTTTCGCGCTGCGCTGCTTCCGGTTCTGGGTGATGAGACGCCGAAGGGCGCCCGGGTCCGCGACATCATTGACGCCAAGAAGTTGGCCCAGGCGGGCAGATCTCAGAACCGTGCAGAGCCAGCCTCATCGCGATGATGGGCTGCGACCGACAGTTTCGGTTCGGAGTTTCAGGCAGCACGACCTGGGCTTATCAGACGACGCGAAAATTGCGCACCGGCTTCCTTCGCGGCGTCGGCGCTGGCAGCGGCTTGTCGCTGTTCAAGGCCATCATCACCGCGATCCTCGCCAACTTTTCCGGACCAGCGCGTTCTACGACAAAGGTCAATGCTGCCATCGCGATTTGCTAAACGGGACTATCTCTCTCGGTCTCCGACAGCTTCGCGATATAGTTGGCAGCATCCCGAAGGGTAAGCAGCTTGCGATCATCGACCAAAACGATAGGATCAGCGAACCGCCTGAACCACGCCATCAGGGGATCCGTGCGTAGAGCATCGAATGACGCTGGCACAACGGTCTGAAAAGTCTTTTGTGATCGTAGTCGGGGTTCCTACGTATAACGTCGCGGGATGATATCCGCAGTTTCACTGAGAACCCTAACCCGCCTCGGTAGCGGGGTCGGCGAGCAGTTCGCGGTTGTCTCGCCACTTCTCTATCGACCGTCGCAGCCGCCGCTTTTGCTCGGCTCGCGGCTGCGACCTGATGTCGGGGAAGGCCTTCCTAATTATGTCAAGGTCGCCCTCGATCTTCTCCTCGTTGAGCGCGTACCACCAGACCTGGAACACCTGCGCGGCTATGGGCATCCGTCTCTGCACGGTTGAGTAGTCATGCCAGCCCAAATAAAGCGCGACGTCGTTGTTCAAGTCGCTGAATTGGGCGAGGAGCGCCTCATCCTCGCGAGGTATGCCTTTGAGGTCGTAAAAATGCTTGAAGGCGTTCCAGTACTGGTTTCGCTTCCGGCGTATTTCCTTGCGGTCCATCGCCGGCCAGGTTTTCAGGATGTGCGTCACGAACGGCTGCTCTCCCTTCGCTTCTGCCAGTCCTTCGATGATCTCCCCACCGCCGCACGCCAAGCACTGGACTGAAACGGGATCCTTGTCGCGCACGAAGATATCGAGCGCGGTGATCAGTTGTGCCCTCGCAGCGCTGATCTTCGTCAACGGCTGGATTGGCTTTCCCGTCATGCAACCAGGTCGCAGCCGGCTGGAGTGAGCCGGAGATAGGTGCCGCTCTCGTACAACCCGAGCCGGAGATTGCATCGGCCCTCTGATGGGGTGGGTATCGTCACCCTACCCTCAGGTTCTCTGCCGACATCTTGCCGCGGTTTTCCCCTTCAGCGAGCGTGCGAAGGCCCGCTCGCTCGACGGCCGAGATGTGCACGAAAATGTCCTTGCCGCCGCTTTCCGGCTGAATGAACCCGTATCCCTTGGTCGGGTTGAACCACTTCACCGTACCGATAGCCACATCATTGCTCCTTGGGTTTGGAAAGGGTCGGTAGCCTACGGCTCGCGCTCCGGCTCGGCAAGACTTGCTCGCTCGCAAGTTTCAGCTACCGCAGTTCTGTCCGGATCTCCGCCTCTTTTTGGAAGCCGATTGTTGACGCGAAACAGCGCGTGGACCTTCTCTCCGACAGTGGCACAACTGCCGCGCATGTTCAGCAGGATGATGATCGTCTCGTTCATAGCCCTCTCTCCAATATTGTTGCTCGACGGGCAATGAAGATCGAATTCTACCGTTCCTCCTCACCCTTTCTTACGGTTAAGCAATCGTTGAGAAGATCTCGGCTCAACACCTGCCGTTAAGCAGCCCTCGATGAACTCTTGGTTCGAGCGGGCACCTTAAAAGTTTGCAGAGATTGTTCTGGGAGCGTGGCGAAAAAAGCGGGAAGAGGACAATGCGCGAGGGCGACTACAGCGTTTGGTTTCGGACGCCGAGCGGCACCGGCACTGGACGCATACGCGTCAAGGATGGTCGGATTGTTGGTGGTGATGCATTCATCGACTACAAGGGCGAGTACCGCTTCGAAGGGAAGCATTTTGAGGCGGTGATCAAGACGGAGCGGCATACGGTTGGCCCGCCGACCTGGTTCGGAATTGACGAGGTCACGATCCGCGTCTCAGGCAAATCCACAGGCAGGGTCGCCGCAGGCACTGCTACCGTCGATCAATTTCCCGGGCTGCCACTCGAGGTCACGCTGATGCTGATCAACGAAGAGGAAACCCGGCACATCGATTACTCGAAAGTCGAACTTCATCCAGAGCGACTGCCTACCCTCGGTCTGGCAAGATAGATCGTCGCAGCATCTATGCTGATTAGGCCCCACATGCGGAAGCGCAGAGTTTGCGCGATCTGGACATTGGGTACTGCCAATTTAAGCCGACCACTTGTCTTCTTCGCGCCGCGCGTCGTCTTCATTCAGGCGCTCGGCAATGTCGTCCGCAACGGCTGGATCCTGAGTTTCCGCTATTGACGTTCCGTCCTGCTTTTTGATGTTCTTACCTTCCGCATTCACCGGAAAATCTTCGGGCTTGAGAGGCTTCTTTTCATCGGTCATTGCTAGTCCCTTTCCTTGAAGTTCTTTCCTGACTGCGGCCGCGGCGTTGCCAACTTTGTCGATCGCTTTGAGGAGATCTTCCTCAGAAACGCCAAGTGACCTTAGCCAGTATTGCAGCTGTTTTGCGTCGTGCGCCTCGATCTTGCTTCGATCGGGCGCCGCCTTTTTAATCATGCCCGGCATAGCCGCTCCATCGTTACAGTGTGATCGGCCAATCGCCTCAAACCATTTTACGGACCGAGCGCCAGGTTGCGCTTTGGCAGATAAAAAAAAGCGGTAGCCTAAGGCGTCGGCCCGGCCGACGGCAATCGACCTGCTTGGTTCCATTGGAGGCGATCGCGTCTCACCGCGAAGCGCCACGCGGCGGCCATCGTCGACAGCGCAAGACGCAAGCAGACGACTATAAGGGTGATTTGCAGCCAGATCACTCCACCGATTTGCCGGACCACAAATTCAATCCGAGGTCCCCAAGGCGACGGCAAGGCGTCGCCGAGGGCTTCGATGCCCCGCTGTAGTAAGCGTTGCGCACCCGTGAGAAGTTCCGGCCTCTCATAGAAGGCCGCCACGATCATCACCCAGGCCAGCACAACCGTGAAGGTCCGGAACGTGTGGACCCTCAGTTGATACGCTAGGCCTGGTCTGCTGCGTACGGGATCGGGAATGCGGGCCATTGATCCCACCGGCGTGGCTATTTGATAAGCTGACTTCCACCGGAACTGCACCCAGAGACGCGGTGCCGGCTCTAGTCAACCAATGCGAACGAACAGACGCTGTTCCAGCAGCCTCATACCTTGGCCCGAGGCTTTTCGCCTTCCCTCAAAGCGTTATAATGTTACCTCACGCTTCAGGGGGCTTTGTTAGGCATGGATCGGCTTCGCAAATCGATTGAGTTCGTTGACCCTCCAGACTGCACAAAATGCAAAGTCGAAATGCGGTGGTTCCGCTCAACGCTGATGTCGGATCAGCCGACGACAATCTCTCACATGTTCACTTGCCCCCGCTGCAGTGGGGTTTCTAAAATCAAGGCGATTGCCGTCAACCACGATGATCCGCCATCTAGCAAACTTTCGGCTCCCGTTGGCAACCAGATGAGAGCCTTTGCAGTTCCGGCGACAGCGCACTGAAGCCGTGGCTGACCGGAGTTGATTTGTAGTAGGCGGTGCATCAATTGGAAGATCTAATCGGCATCAGAGAGAGATGCCCGTGATCTATCAACTTATCTACTCCAGCCGGGCTCGAGCGAGCGTCGTCCACGTAGCGGAGCTACAGTCGATGCTGGTCGACTTCAGGACGAACAATGCCAGGGTCGGCATTCGCGGAATCCTGGTTTACGGTTTCCATCGCTTCCTCCCGCTAATCGACGGTGAACAGGAAGAAGTCGATGCCCTCTTTGCAAAGATCGAGCGCGACCGGCGACACACCGATATCGAACTGATATCGAACTCCTGAATTGCCAGCTTCCGGGGCGGCTGTTCAGAGCCTGGTCGATGGCATTCGTCGACCTTGATGTCACCGCCCGGTCGATGCCGGGGTTAGCTGGTCGGCCGCCTAACATGGACCTTCGCCTCATCGACGAAGAGATCGCGGAGAAGATGCTGATCTATTTCAGCGACCGTCTCGCAATGACGGCGGCAAGCGGGTAGCAAGCGCGCCGCATCCACGTGACTGCGCTGTGCGAATTCGTTCAACTTTGCGAGCAGCACCGCATATGCTAGCGTTGGCAACAGACTGATGCATCAGCCTGGCTCACGCCAGATGTCTGCGTGTCGAGTTGACGGCGTTCGTCCAACATACTTGACGTTTTATATTTCACATTGAGGTAACCCGATCCCCGAAGCTAAAATAGCTGCGCCTCTGCAGCTGCGAGTTTGATGCCTTGGTGAGCTATTACATTTGCATCATCGGTGACGACGGCAAGATAAAGGACCGTGTCGGCCTTTTATGCGACGACGAAGAGGCTATCCGTATTGCAGAAAAGTTCGCGGACGGCCATGCAGTCGAGCTTTGGCAGGGCAAACGCAAGATCGCAGAGCTCAATCAGAAAAAGTGAGATCCTATTACGGATTTCAGGCGTCTTACTGTAGTCTATTAATGCTCCGAGGCGGACAATGCGTTGCACGATCGCATAGTCGATTGGCTTCAACAGATCACGCATCGCAGATCATCGGTTGAGGGCAACCCTGTAAGCACGTTTGACTGATTGTATTCTCGGTAGTTCTACGGCCGTGGTAAGCCAGGAATCGATAATGCATTTAACTTATTCGTTGAACTTGTCGCGCAATATGTGCACGCGACGCCCGTTTCAGACGTTGCAGACTTCATTTCATATTGCCAGCTATTAGAGGCTATTCATGTTCAGACGCAAAGGAAATCCCGACGCTCAGGCGCAGCTCGACGCCCTTGGCCGGTCGCAGGCCGTCATCGAGTTTGCGCTTGATGGAACGGTGTTGTCCGCGAACCAGAATTTTTTGAACGTGCTTGGCTATCGGCTAGATGAAATCAAGGGCAAGCATCACTCGATGTTCGTGCCGCCTGTGGATCGGGAAAGTGCGCAATATCGTGAATTCTGGGCGGCGCTTAATGCCGGCAAATTTCAGATGGCCGAGTTCAAGCGGATTGCCAAGGATGGCCATGAAGTATGGATCGAGGCGTCCTACAACCCGGTCCTGGACGGCAACGGCAAACCCGTGATCGTCGTCAAGTTCGCGACCGATATCACTCAGAAGAAACTTCGCAGCCTCGCCGATGCATCGAAGATTGCCGCCATTGATCGTTCGCAAGCGGTGATCGAGTTCAAACTCGACGGTACCATCCTGACAGCCAACGCAAACTTTCTGAACGCGATGGGATATTCGCTCGCCGAGATCGAGGGTAAGCATCACAGCATGTTCGTCGAGCAGTCGGAACGCGATGGGGCCGGCTATAAGGAGTTTTGGGCTGCACTCAATCGCGGCAAACATCGTGCGGCCGAATACAAGCGAATTGGCAAGGGTGGCAAGGAGGTGTGGATTTTGGCCACGTACAATCCCTTGCTCGACGAAGCTGGAAAACCGTTTGGCGTGGTCAAATTTGCGACCGACGTCACGGCGCAAAAGATGAAAAATGCAGATCTTGCAGGTCAGATTGACGCTATCGGCAAGTCGCAGGCGGTGATCGAGTTCAATATGGATGGAACGGTTATCACCGCAAACGACAATTTCTTGAACGCCATAGGCTATTCGTTGCAGGAGATCAGGGGGCGGCATCACAGCATGTTTGTGGAGCCATCCGAACGCGACAGCTCTGCCTATCGCGACTTCTGGGCCGGCCTTAACCGCGGCCAGTACCAGGCCGCGGAATACAAGCGGATCGCCAAGGGAGGGCGGGAGATCTACATTCAGGCGTCCTACAACCCGATCCTCGACCTCAACGGCAAGCCGTTCAAAGTCGTCAAATACGCAACCGACGTCACGAAGCAGGTGCTGGTGCGCATGGGCAACGAACGGGTGCGCGGGATGATGGAGTCTGTTGCCGCCGGTGCGGAAGAACTCAACGCCTCGGTGCGGGAGATCTCCGAAGCCATGACAAAATCGCGTGAGACGGCGATGGGCGCGGTCGACCGCGTGGCCTCGGCTGACGCACAGGCCCAGCGCCTGGCGGACGCTGCTCAGTCGATGATTGGCATTGTCGACCTGATCAACAACATCACTGGTCAAATCAATTTGCTCGCACTCAATGCCACCATCGAATCTGCGCGCGCTGGCGAGGCGGGGCGAGGTTTCGCCGTGGTCGCTTCCGAGGTGAAAAGTCTTGCCAATCAGGCAAAGCAGGCCACCGACAAGATCGGAGCCGAGATTGGCAGCCTCAACACCATTTCGGGCGATGTAGCGGGCGCACTGACCGCCATCAAACAGGCAATCAACAGCGTCAGTGAATATGTCACGTCAACCGCGGCGGCCGTCGAAGAACAAAGCACGGTGACAAACGAGATGTCTACCAGCATGCAACGAGCGGCAGCAGAAGCGGCGAGAATGGCCGCCGGCTAGCAATCTGCGGTGGGGATCACCTCAGCGGTCCTTGCGGTCTGTTTCGGTTCACCAGCGTCATCCCCGGAACGTTATCAGGGTGGCGGCGATAGTCTGTGGGATCTAGTGGCCCGCAGACTGTCTTCGATCCCGGGCGCGTGTTGTCCCTTTCAAGGGCGAAGCGGACGTCGCCATCACGCCTACCTGCCCGATTTACAGGGGAATCGGATCCGGCAAATCGATCAGCCCCCTCTCCCACTCGCCCGGCTCGAAATGGATCGCCTTGAACGAGCCGGCGCGATCCCAGCGGATGTCGAACACCTTCCGGCCGTCGAAGCGGATCTGAATTCGGGAATGCTCGGTCGGCAGCGCCGAGCTGCGCAACGGTGCGATCAACTCGGCCGTTAGTCCGCCCTCCTCGAGGATCCGCATCCGCTTTTCCTCGTCGTCCACGGTGATGTTGCCGACGATTTCCGCGTCCCTGAGGTGTCGATAGGCGATCCGACCGAGCGCCTTGATGGTCTGCAAGCGTTCCTGGCGGTCGGCCCTGGACATCAACTTTCGGACATATCGTCCGCGAGTTGCCGATACATGTCGAGGAGAAAGGGCGCGTTCACCCTGGCATCAGCTATGCTGCGGCCAGTCAATGCGTCGGCTTCTTCGCTGGACAACAGATCGTTCTTGAGCAGGGCCTCTGCAACGCGCTCGACGCGCTCGCGATGTCGTCGTAACAGCGCGCGAGTGAACGCGCGTAGGCGGGCCTCTTGCCGCTTCCACGCTTCTGGCTGCAGTTCGAGTTGGCTCTCAGCCATCATTTCAATTTGATATCGGTCGTCACCGTCCCCGCCTTGCGTGGCGCCCAGGATCAGGATCTCCGCCTCGGCCCCGGCCATGTAGGAAATAATACGAGCGTGCCACACCGCGTTTTCAACGTAGCGAACATGCCCCCGCTGTTCCCATTCTGCGAGGCATCGGTAAGGGTCCGGCGTTTCGCTCCATCCCGCAGTCATCTCGACATGATCTGGTTGGATCGTCACGCCTCCGCAGGCCAAAGTAAGCACGCGGCCGATCACAGCATGCCCGGGTTCATGTATCGCGGTGTGGCGGCGATCGTTCTGCGACTCGACACTCATAGACCTCGTCCCGTTGGTAGAAGCGGGCGGCCGGAGCCGCCCGCCCGTTGGTTGCTTAGCTTCCCAGGAGTGCGAAGTGCTCGGTCGACGCGCCGTGCGTTGCCACGTAATCAGGATCGGCAAGAAGTGCGGGGTTGACCGGATAAGCAGAGGGTGCCGTGACGCCATTGGCGCGAAGGCCTTCGATCGCCGCCTTCAGCATCGGGTGATCCTGCTCATCCGCCCAGGGTATCGCGAACTCGAGTGCATACAGTGCGAACGCCGCAGCGCCGGCCAACGTGGTCGGCTGCACGGTCAGCAACTGGGTTAGCTGCTTTTCTCTCGCCTCATCGAGATGCGCGAGTAGCGGGTCGGCAGCATCGCGCTCTTCGTCGAGCAGCCAGTCATGAGCAACCTCGGCGCTCCGAAAGGCGTCGATTGCGGGAATGATGGGATCGGTGGACAGGGCAACATCGGGCGCCTGCATCGCCGAAATCGTACCAGGCGTTACATCAGATCGAGCCATTTTTGTTCCTCCAAAGACTTGGGTTAGAGTCAGATGCGGTATCTCGTGCCCACGAGCACGTTTTGCCGTTGCCGGGACAGTGAAGGTGCTCGCTTCTCTTGGGAACACAAGTCAGGTGCGGCTGCGGGATATGCAGCATTCGACAACGGCGATGTCTCGGAGGTTGGCGCGCTCGGATCGGAGGGCGCTGTGGCATATCTTAAAATCGATAGGGAGGGTGTTCCTGAAGATGTGGGCATCGGGTTCAGCTCACGGTTTAGGCCCGCGTGGCGGGCCGAAGCGCCGGTGTCGGACCGGCAGCCGGGAGTTGATAACCAGCCTGAGCGACTGGCGGCGGCGCTTTTACCCCTTGCGAGGCTGGACATGGCACGGCCCTCCCGGCCATATTGGCCAGGTCGAGGCGCACGCCAATGCGCCGACAATTCAGCCGCGATCCTTCCGGCGCCAACCGGGCGGCATGCTGACCAGGCATGATGCGGCAATAGCTCAGGTCCGGGTTATCAAGCCCACGGACAACCTCCCATTGATTTGCGAAAAAATCCACCCCGTATCCGGGGGCAAGTTGTACCCGCACCGCCGACAGCAGAGACAAATTGTACCCGCGTCCAGCCTGAAGCAGCGTCGGGGTGATGTCAGAGGTCGACAGTCACCTCCTCGCCGGTCGCCGCTCGGCGGATCATCGGAATCCCTTTCCTCCGGCGTCATCTTCGCAAGCGCGTCGATCTGGGCGCCGGCGTCTAGGGGGTGCCGGCGATGCGGTCGAGGTCGGGACCTAGCTTGTTCGCGCGAGGTGACGTCGCGACGGACCGAGCGCTCGGATCGCCCGGTCTTGATTGCGGCGTCGGCGGTGAAGGACGCATCCGCCAAATTGGCGTTTGCGTCTCCGCGTCCCATCTTGCGATTAGCGGCTCTAGCTCCGACGCCTTTCGCCGGCCCATGCACATCCTCGTATGCCTTCTTCCGCTTCGCGACCAGCTTCGCCCGCTGGCTGTCGGTCAACTCGCGTCGGAGGATTTCTTTTGCGGGAGAGGCCGACGGCAGTAGCCGTCGCCACAGCGGACGCTGTTCCGCTCCGACCGATGATGGTTACACCGGCGCCGACCGCCGAGGCAGCCGCAATAGCGGGACCGGTATCCGACGCGGTCGCGGCGCCACCGGCTGCAGCCTGAGAACTCGCCGACGCGGTACCGGCAGCGGAACCGTTCCCCGATGAGTTTCCGGCGGCGGTCGATGCCGCGGAAGCAGAGCCCGCGGAGGAGGCCGCCGAGCGCCCTGCGGCGCTCGCCGATGCGACCGCCGACGCGAGGCCCTGAGATGCCACCGAGGAGCGGCCAACGCCTGTCGCAACGCCGGACGCAGACGCAGCACCCGCCGAAGCGGCCGTCGACCGGCCAACACCGGAGACCGCGCTGGTCGCCGCCGCCGAGCCGGCGCCGGCCCGTCGAGCCGACAACCGAACTGGCGGCGGATGCCGAACCAGCCGACGCCGCGGTCGAACGCCCTGCAGCGGCGACCGTCGAGTCCGCCGCCGCGGCGCCGGCCGCAGCAGCGGTCGAGCGCCCGACCCCAGAGACTGTCGAGGTGCTCGAGGCGGGAGCCCGCTGCCGGCTTCACCTCCGCCCGGCACCGGAGACGGCGCCATGGCGATCCGCCGTCCTAAGCGCGCGAAAGCCGCACGATCTCGTCGAGCATGCGGTCGGTACTTTCTTCGCGGGTCAGTACCGCCGCCTGGTCGGCCGTCGGTTCGACCTGCGCCAAGGTGATTAGGATGTTGCGTCGAAGTTCATGGAGTATCCGACGGTGCTGATCCTCATCTGCTGCTCGGAGAGCGATGGCTGTCGCCGTTGCCATGACGGTTTGAGCTATCTGCAATCGAACTTCGATGTCGTTGAGGCGCCGATGGACATCATCAGGGCTCTTCTTTTCGTCCGCCATCACATTCCTCCGCCGCCGAAGCCGGTACCGCTGGGCGCCTGCGCGTCCGGCGATGAGCGCCCGGTTGATCCCGGACCGTTTGTGTTCACGCTGAGTGTCGACAGCCGACCTCGAACATCGATCGCCAGGCGGCGCATGTCCTCGACGACCTTGATCAACTCGCTGCCGGCCTCTACGCGGAAGATGCCCTCGACCTGGCCCTCGATGTCGCCGCGGACATTCACGTCTGCGCTCTTTTCGACGCTGGCCTGGTTCTGCAGGCGGGTGCCATAGAGCGTGGTCTGCGTCACGCCAGGAGCCGCCAGCGTTGTCCTGCGCGCCTGGTCCTCGGCCTCGCGGCGCAGCCGCGCCGCGGACGTCGCCGAAGCGCCCTCGCGCCCCAGCCCGCCCCAGTATGCGGCGCTATGCTGCTGGCGCGCCGAGTAGTCCTTACCCATCGGATCGTCGCCGGCCGGATATGGATCCGCCATCTTCGGCGCCCAGGGCGGCGTGATCCCCATCGACTTGTCCCAGTCCAGCACCTTCTTGCCGGCATTCCAGATCGCCTGGGCGTCGCGGGTCTCGTTCCCCCACCAGTCTTTGACTTTGTCGCCAACGCCCTTGCCCAGGTCCCTGATCCAATCTCCGTTCTTGTGGACCGCGTCATTGAACCCTGAGAGCGCGCCGGACAAGGCGTTCAGGCCTTGTGCTGCGCTGTCCATGATTGGCGCCTGACCAGCCAACGTCCGCAGTTGCGCGAACACCGCCTCGTAGGCGACAAACGGATCACGACCTGGAAGAGAGGCCGCGGCATCGAGACCAGGCGCGCGGCCAAAGGCCTGCGCCTGCGCACGGTATTGATCGCCCTGCGTCATCAGTTTGGACAGGACGTTGCGAGCGCTTTGATTGGAATAAGCGTTGTTGAGGAACGTGTTCACGTCCTCGGCTTTGTTCGGATCCAACTTCGCGCGCTTCATCGCCTCGGGAATATTCCTCCAAGCCCACTGGTCGGGATCAGACTGCATGGCTGACCGATCGATGAACTTCCCGGATTTGTCGCGGAGACCGTACCGCGCGCCGTAGGCCTTCGCCTCCTTCGTGGCCTGCACTTCCTGCTGCATCATCATGGCGATGGCGTTGCCGGCCTTCTCGTCGCCCATGTCGCGGCCGAGCGAGACACCGGTCGTCATCAGAAAGCGATCAGAAACGGTGGCGCCGGCGGATTTCAATTGCTTGGACATTGCGAGCAACCGCCCGAGATCGAAGTCTGCGCCCTCGACGCCGGCAGCCTTGGTGAAGCCCATCGCGTAGTCGCGAACCTGCTTCGGATTTAGATTGTCGCCCAAGACGTCTAGTGCCTGCATGAAGCGACGTAGCTCTTCGACCGCCTTGTCCTTGCCTTTCAGCGATTGCAGGACGGTCAGCATCTCGCCGAACGTCGTGGTCAGTGCAACCGCATTGTCGACCGACCGCATTGATGTCGAGGACTCGCGGAGCGTCGAATGCATAGTTTGACTATCGAGGGACTGAAATCGCTTTGATCCCTCAATCGAGGCGTCCTCGAAGCGCTTCGTGTCTTCAGGTTTTAAACCGGCCAGGTAGTCGCGCGCACTTTCGCGTTGGTTCTCGGCGGCCGATTTCACACCAGCGCGCCCAACGCGATAGGCGCCATACGCGCCGCCAGCAAACGCAAAGCCCTTTGTGGCGGCGGCGCCAGCCGCCGCGCCAGCGGCGACCATTCCAGAGCGCCATCGCTTGTGCGCCTGAGCTGCCTCGTCGATGCCCGACTTCATCTTGCGCCAGTGGTTTACCTCCCGATCGATCCAAGCCTGGTTGGCGCGAAAATAGTGCTCGGCTTTCGGACGCTGCGCCTGCAGCTCGTTGATGAACCGCTGCCGGCGGTCGCGAACGCCCTGCAACTCCCGCTCGGACAGCTTGAGCCGCTTCAACTCGTTCTCGAGATGGCCGGCAAACTTCGGCGGCTTGATATCGCCCAGCGACTTCGCATTCTTCTCGACGCCCTTAATTTTTTGGGCGAGCCGATCGAACACGTTGCCGGTCTTGTCGGCGGCCGAGATAACAGCGCGCGCCTCTACGGTTTTCATTGCTCAATCTCCCCCAGCGTCGAGACCTGTCTCGTATCATTGAACCGCCGGCCAGAGCCACACTACCCTGGCCGGCGGGAGCCGGCACGGGCCGACGAAGCCCGGAGGCCGGCATCGCCGACAACGCTGTCGACACGTCGTCGACGACATCCGGCGCGCCATGAACATCCGCGCCGAACTCTTCAGTTAGGAAGCACTTCTCCCGAGATCGCTGGCGGAAGGTCCGACTGCACTGCCGCTTTTCCGGTTTGATCCGCCGGCTCGAACTTCACGAGGATCGCAGGCTTGCGTTCGACGCGCTCTCGGATCTTCTGCAGAGCAGCAAGCACGTCATGCGGGCCTCGCATTTTCGCCCCGTCGAAGAGCAGCGGCTCACCAGTCGAATCGAACCGCGGAACGACCAGCGTGCTGTAGAGCTTCGGCACCGTCGCCGCTGGACTGAATGCCACGTAACGCACCTCGTGAAATGCCCGCTTGTTCGCGGTCACGGTCGGCACTCGCGTTTGGTCGACGAATGGGTTGCCGTTCTTGTCGACCCAGAGTTCGACGAGCTTCCGGCTTAAAACTTGCTCCGACACCGGCGGTCGCCACCTGGTCGCAGCCTCAGGATTGCCGATCCAAGAGTCGCCAAAATCAAAATCATTCGGCATTTCGCTGATCAGCTGCTGCGTTGCGATCTCCGCCCTCGCGATTCTTTCGAGCACGCTGGCGAACATCTTCCACGCTGCCGGAAGTTCGGAGCGAATGCACTCCGCCACTGCAGCATTTTCCGTAGCCTGCTTTTCGACGCGCTCACGGAAGCGATCGGATCTCGCTTTGGCTTCAGCGCTTGCTGCCTCGGCTTCGAGACGAGCAACAAGCTCTGTCAGCCGTGCGACCTCAGCGTCTGCGAGCTCGCGTTGGCGGCCCCAAGCTGACCAGGCGGAGTCGCTCTGCTGAAGAGCGACAAGCTTTTGGGCCGCAACTTCCTGGACGCGCAGTCGAGCGGCGTCGAGCGCAGATCGAGCTGCTTCGAGCGGCGACAGCTTTGAGCGGTTACTCACCTGTGCCCCCGTAAAGCGCCGCAGCACGGTTGAGAGCATCGATTCCAGCTTGTTCTTCGGGCGGCAGGACGATGTTGTCGTCGGCGATTCCGTGGCGCTCGACCAGATATCGAGCCTCGTCATCCGGCAGGTCTAGCTCAAAACCGGGCGGACGATACGCGCCATTGTAGAACGTGGTGACCGGCAGTCTGATTTTCATGTTGGGTGGTCCTTTTTCCCGAAGCAACAAGCGCGGCGGCCGGCGCTAAATCAGCGCCGGCGCATTTCGGCTGGCAAGTTTGACGCGATCTGACGACCCACTTCGAACTGGCTGGGGTCGGCGGTGGTCCCGACCAGGGTGCCGGTGATCGCGGCAGCGTCCAGATCAGTGTTGAACAGCAGATGGTTCGCCGACGCCTCGCGGCCCTTGTAGGCCTCGGAGGACATGACGGTCCTGAAACGGTCGCGCTCCGCCTTGATCTCCTGCTCAACCTCGGTCTTGGAAGAGGTGGTCATTCGCTTCGCCTCGCTCAGATTTACGATGAGGCGACCATGCAGCGGCACGAGCGAATTGTCAGCTTGCATCAGTTGCCGTTCGGCTTGCCCTGAGTTGCCCTAGACCCCCGGCGGTCCGATCTGCAGCAGATCGAGGTCGACCCAGCAGTGGCCCGTTTTTTCATCTTTCCAACTGGCGCCTTCTGTGCGTTGGGCCCGCCCCCAAATGACCTTGCGCGATCGCCCGTATAATTTCATGGCCTCCTTCACCGGGACCCAGGTGCTGCGAGGCGCGACGTCAGGATTCGAGAGAACTGTCCGCAGTTGAAGGACAGTCCGCGACACCAGCGCCGCGGCATCGCGTTCGAATTGCGCAACGACGGCATCAAGATCTTCGCGTTTGGCCATCAGTCGAGCTTCACGGGCTTTTTCGTGATCAGAATGGCGGTCGCCGCCGCTGCGGCGACGTCGCCATTGTCGAGCTCGACGAGACGCCGCGAGAGCGTGGCGAGGCGTTCGCTCTCGAGCTCGACGTCGGCCGGGCTCAGCGGCCCGTGCGTCCGCCGGATTAGCCCGAGGACATGAACGGCACCGGCAGCGGCTCCGACATCGGTAAGATCCGCGTCGTCGCCCATCGCGACCGCCAGCAACTCCCCAGCAGCCTCCTCCGCCCGGAGAATAGCCGCGTCGATCACAGCCCTACTCCTCGTCATCGCCACTCTCCTCCTCATCCTTAGCCGACAGCCGACCAGCCCTTGCATTGTCAGCGAATGCCTCCAGGCGGCCTTTACATCGCTCGATGGCCTCGCTGTTTTTCTTGTCGATGACGTCGCGGAGATCGAGATCGCGGGTGGCGCCGGCGCCGACCGCCGAAAACTCCAGACACAACGCCGAAATTATTTCAGCATGAACCATCTCGACATCCTCGATCGGAATCAGCTGGCCGAGTTCTCGGTCGTTCTTGATCTCGATGCTTCTGGCCCGCGCCGCGGCGACCCGCCGGACTTCTTCGGACGCCGGCGAACGGCGTATCGAGCGAATGTATGCCACGCGCGCCATGTCCGGGTCGATCCGGCCATTCGCCATCGCCGTGATCGTTCCGCTCGCCACCATCTGCTGGACGCGCTGCTGGCTGACGTCGATGTGCCTCCCGAATTCAGCCTGGCTCATCCCGCCCGACTGCCTCTTCGCCGCCCGCGGGGTGCGGGGAACCGTCTTATGCTTCTTCATTCAAACCCCCAACCTGCCGGGCGACAAACAAGTCTGGGTCGCCGACCCTCGCAGTTGATTGATGCCCACGGGTGCGCGCACCGCATGGCTGCCCGCCTGCGCAACGGTCCCTGTGGTCGTCCGAACGATGCCCCCTCCCCGAGCCAGCGCGCGCCGGCGGCGCGCTGGCGGCGGAGTCCACCGGAGAATAGCGGATCGCTTGCAGCGGCGCTGTGTGCCCCTTTCCTGACTGTCGGCGGCGGCTGACCAGGACGCATATCTGATGGGCAGCAACTTGGTGGGCGAGCCGTCGAGCGTTCCTCGCGACCAATGACGACCGACGAATGAGTACACATCGTACCGGCTGCCCTGCCACGCCGACGGCCCCCGCGGGTTCATACCGCGCGTTGCGCGCGTGTTAATAAGGTTGGTTGGCCGAGCGGACGTCGATGGTTTTGGACTGCTGCAAGAAAATCCAGGTCTAGTTGAACCGAGCAACGGTCTTAGGATGGTATCGACCGGTTCCTCTCCGCTTTTGAGATTGTCATTGTGGAGGGACGGGCGGCCAACAGCCGCCCGTCCACATTCCATTCGATGGTGGACAGTTCGAAGGCCGGGTCCTCCACCTCCACTCCAGTCCTCCCTCCCTAAAGGGAGTGGAGGAACTGGAGAACTGGAGGAACGTCGGACCTTCAAGCTCAACTGGCTTCTCCAGTTCTCTCCAGTTATTCTCCAGTTCATCAGACAGTTTCCTCATCATCCACGAGAGCGGTCCGAACCGGTGCGAGATCGACAGGTCCTGCGATGAAGAACTGGCGCAGCTTGCCTTTGCTATCCTTGCGCTTCTCAGTAGCTAACACGTTGTTTTTGCGCCAAGTCTGGATGATGGATTTGACCTTTGCAATCGCGTTTGGATCATTGTCGCTACCGCATGAAACGTCGATTTTGAGATGTGGCGCGATGGCATAGCCGAACCACTCCGGGGAACGACTGTCCTCCCGATATTCTCCAGTTGTCGCCAGTTCTCTCGCTAGTTCGGCAGTGTCTGTCGCGCCTTCTCCAGTTGGGTTTGAAGGCGCCCACGGACTGGCGACAGCGACCTCGTCGCCGTTGGCCAGTTTTTCGACCTCCAGCCGGATCCATCTCGCCGTCCCGATCGGCCCGTTGTTCGCCTTGCCGTTAGCGATCCTGACATGCCGCCGACGCTCGTTTTCTGGCACTCCTAGCTTCTTCGCTTCGGCAGTGCTCATGAAATTCATCACCCGGGCGGATCGGCAGGCCCATATGATCGATGACGCGCCGCGCGCGTCGTCAACGGTCGTCTCAGCGAACCCCGGCCGGGACTTGCCGGGATGATGCAGCAACTCGACGGCGGCGTTGGCGTCGTTTGCTATGCCGCCAAATGCCTCCTTGACCAAAAGGTCCATGGCGCCGTTGTCGCTTTCATTGAGCCCGTGAAACGACACGAGCGGGTCGACAAACAAGACGTCGATCGCGTGATCCCGCATGAAGTTGATGAAGAAACCTTGGACCGTGGCATCGACCTTAGTCTTGCCATGAACGATAGATGCCAGTCGCAGTGAAGTGTTCCGGACCGACTGGACGAAGAGCCGGCCGCCTAGGTCTTCGCGGCCGATCCGGAAGTACTGGCAGGCGGCAGCGGTCCGTCGGTCGAGTTCAGCCTGTTCCTCCTCGCCATTTACCAGCCAGACCCGGAGGCTTCCGGTAGGGAGCGGTTGCCTGGTAACGAGATCGAAGCCGCAGGCAAGCTGGATCGCTTCAGCGATCCCCTGTGTTGTTTTCCCCCTACCCCCGGCTGCAATCGAGGCACTCACTGATCCGCGAAATAGGTGACGATCCCGGTCCAGGCTTTGGCGAGGTGGGATCGACGCGGGATCGCGCCACCAGGGCTCGACGATCTCGCGACGTCGCTTCTCGTCTCGCGGTTCGGTCATACCGAGTTCGTCCCCAAAGGGTATGGCTTCAAGTTGCGAGATGTCCGTTGCCTCGATGATCTCGACGATCTCGGCCTCGTGGACCCTGTCGGGCCCCCAAAGGTGATGCCGGTCCGCGACGCCATACAATCTCGCCTGGGCTTCCGATCCGGTGACGCCATGTTCTGTCAACCGATCGAAGAATTCGTCGCCCTCGGCTCGCAGGACGCCGATCCGATCCTCCGGCGCGGCGGCAGTCGCTCATTCAGCTGCGAGATAGCGTTCTCGACCTCGGACGCCATCGTTGCCCGTTCGGACTTTTGCTCCGGAGCAACTTCGGCCGGGTCATTGCGAGAAGGATGGGTCTCGTCCTTTTGGATGACCCGACGAAGTCCACGCTTGACCTGGGTTCGACTGGTCATCTGGCGGCTTCCTCAGGCTCGAGCACGAAGCCAGGACCGTGGAGCTCGCGGCCTACGGCGCCGAGAAATTCAAGCAACGCTTCACATTCGCAGTCTTCGCAAGCAATGCCAATCGCCCGAAGATCGGAACAGATGCCGTCAAGCACCTTGTCAAGATAGCTTTCGGCTTGATCGGGTTTTAGAGCGCGTATCGCTTGCACATGGCGCTCGACTAGCTGGCGCCGGCGACCGAATGGAAACGCGATGATCTCAATTCCTTTCTTACGCGGTCGCTTTTCAGACGAGCGCAACGTGAGCGGAAAGGTGATTATTTTTGCCATTGATCTCCCCTCATCGAAACGAAAACGCCGCCCAGTCGGTCGACCGAGGCGGCGCCGGTGCGCCGACGCGTAAGGATCCGCGCGGCAGCAGCCGATTTGATCGGGTTTCACGCCGCGCTCGGGCGCACGATTTGTTGGGCAAGCCACGTCGAGATGTCGGATCGACGGTAGAAGACGGCCCTGCCCGACTTAAGATACGGCGGGCCCCTGTCCTTGCATCGCCAGGAAGCGAGCGTCTGCGTGTTTAGCCGCAGCAGCTTTGCCGTTTCCTCGCAATCGAGAAGCTCATCGGGATCAACGGTTGCTGGGCAGGATTGAACAGAAGTCATTGTCGCACCATCGCTCTTGTTTGCTGGGATGGTGCAAAGTTGCCGACGATTTTAGGCATTGCATAGCTGACGGACCGGAATTCTTTTGCAGAGGCAGTACGTCACGTGACGTCTTGAAATCGATTTTGAACAGCAATCCGTCACGTGACGGATTGCCTAGAGATTTCAATTTCAACACGTCACCTGACGGGTTGCCGCCGGCTTTTCATTTCAATCCGTCAGGTCGGGGTGACGTCTTGGCCACCGATTTCGAATTCAATACGTCATACGAGCTAAATTAGAGCTAAGAGCCTGAGAAGTGGATGCTCTTGCCGAAGCTACCGCTTCGGTTCCAAATCTTTGAGAGCCTTGTCGATCTGGCGTGGCGACATATCCCACACCGATCCGTCGATGCGTATCGGGAGTTCTTGCTTCAGCAGCGCCGCGCGCTGGGCCTCGGTGAACTTCCGGCCTGAACTTTTCTCGATCAAATCGATCGCCCAAGATCGCATGACTGCAACATCTTCCTTGGGTGGCGCGCGTAGGATGCCGATGCCGATCTCGACCATCTTGACGTCCATCTGGCGCTCGTTGGTCCAGTAGTTCACGAGCGGGGCGATGGTTGCGCCCAGGATCGTGCCGACCGCGGCCGCAATGCTTACCCAAACGGCGGTGCTCGGTGTAGGTTCTGCCATTATTGGCCTCCCCTATTCGGGAACTTAAGTTAGACCATCGCCCTGATACCCCATGCCGCACCGACGCGGAGCCGGAAAGTTTTCGCGAATTCAGTTGCGGCACCCTAGGCTAGAGGGTGCCCAAGCTACGGTGGTCGAGGGCTGGGGACTTCCAGTAGGTCACCTAAGAGCCGGGCGAGTGGGAAGAACTGCTCGATCGGCTGGCCAAGGTATTTTGACCTATGACGACACCAAAGAAATACCGCTTTGGGTTGGTGGCGCTGCGATAGGACCGGTCAATCCAAAAATAAGCGTCTCGATTTCCTCTAGAGGAACAGCCAAATCGCGCGCGATGTCACGCTTCGTGAGGCGCTTGCTCCAGAGCACAGCCAGCACCTTGGCCAAGACAGTAGATGTCTCTCGATCAATTCCCTGCGGCTCGCCACTTCTAAACCCCATCTTGCCCAGCTCGATGCAAATCGAGCGATGGCTCCATTCACTCAGCAAACCGAGCTTGTGCATTCGATAGGCCAGCGCCATTGCTGATACCCGCCATCTGCTCTTCTTAGCAATAATCTGCTTCGCGCTATAAATACGTCCAGCTTCGTTGAGCACATCTTCCTGTGGCATAAGAAATGCGGACGCGAACTGATCCGCTTGCGTTTCAGCGTCTCGATCGGTCTTTGCGCCGGCATGGTGATGTAAGACGAGGTGACCAAGCTCGTGTGCACTGTCAAAGATTGACCGCTCCGCTGTCTTTTCTTGGTTCAAAAAAACGTAAGGCCTTTCATTTCGCCAAAACGAATATGCGTCAACGTTGGGCGTCCTCTCCGACAGAGAGAGAACTCGAACGCCCTTTGCTTCGAGCAGCTTTAGAATATTGCCAATGGGCTTTTCACCCAATCCCCAATGCTGTCGCAGGAGGCGCGCAGCACTCTCCGCGCGCCCGCGATCTCGGCTCAGGTCGATTAAGTCAGGCGTTGGCAGATTGAAACGATCATCGATCCAATCGTAAAGAGCTACGCCGAGGCTTCCGGCCGCTAGCGAAGCATCACGCTCCGCCGCTCCCATCTTTTTGAGGCTGCGAAAACTGACGGTATCAACATCAAGTAATGCTGGCGACGGCAGGAAGAAGAACTCTCGCGGATAGGCCAATGCGGACGCTAATCTTTCGACAACGTAATCTTCCGGTTGATGCCCATTTTCGATCTTGGAGACGGTCACAGGGGTAACGCCCGCCTTGTCTGCTAGCTTGAGACCAGACAGCATTCTCCTCTGTCGAGCTATCTTCAAACGCTCACCATTAAACATCGCGTCGATCTTTGAACGTTACATGGATGTCGAAATCTTCTGCGACGCCGATCTCCTCGCTGACATCGGCCTCGAAAGTGCCCGCGGGACGATCAATAAAAATCCGCTCGTTGAAGTGAGTATAGGCGCCGTCCACGATCTGCGGGTATGACAGCTCAACGCTGCCATCCTCACCAACCATGACGTAATAAGTTGAGATCCCGTCCGTGGGAGCAGACGGAAGAGGCCCGGGCTCGACGCCGAAGTGCTCGAAGAGCGTCGGCCCTGAAAGCAACTCCGACGAAGAACCCTTGGCTGAACGCGGGTGAGGCGGCATCAAGAGATCGCAAGCGCGATCAACATTGTGAAAACCGATGCGCAGCCCGATCTTCCTGTTGACGACGGCCTCGATGCCGCCAGTACGGTCGACGCGCCATTCCTCGTCGATGAGCTGAGCGCGCAATTCCTGCACGCCGAAAATATACGCCAGCGTACCCGGTGCGTTGGCGGGCATCAGCGGCCCGGCATCGTCTGCCCAGGCCCGCGCCGCGCGGGCCACGGCGATAAATTGCGCCTTCGTGAGCCCCCAATCTCTGAGACGACGCTCAGCGTCGTCACTCTCCTCGATCACCGCAGTCCGGAACATAGCCACTCAGAAGCCCTCCGTTTAATAATCTCCCCCTCGTTAGAGGGGGAAAATCTTAAACGCAAGAATTTTGTGCTTGTC
This sequence comes from uncultured Bradyrhizobium sp., assembly GCA_964609175.1. Taxonomy (GTDB): domain Bacteria; phylum Pseudomonadota; class Alphaproteobacteria; order Rhizobiales; family Xanthobacteraceae; genus Bradyrhizobium. The sequence continues at coordinate 54,992 of CAZSRR010000010.1, read as the reverse complement.
CACGGTCCTTTTGCCGCGCGAATTACCGGGCCCCCAGCGGGACCCCACGCTCCATTATACCATGCCAGAAATGGCGGACGTATTGCAGCTAAGTATTTGATATCTTGGATGGAGGCCACGACCAGAATTGAACTGGTGTACACGGTTTTGCAGACCGTTGCGTAACCACTCCGCCACGTGGCCCCATCGAGGCGCTTCTTATACGCCCGGCCCGGGATAGGCAACCAAGCAAGCCGGTTGTGCTGTACTTGACCTATCTGGAGCGCGGCTTTGCGCCCTTCCGCCGCCGAAAATCCCGCTTCTTCGGCTTCGGTGCCAGTTCCGGCATTTCGGCCTGCACCTCCCGGTAACGCGCCAGCATTCGGTCAAAACTGGCGTTGAGCGTCTCCGCGATCTCCGGCCGCCTCTCGAGCCCCGCCAGCAGCAAACCCGCGGCCTCGATTGTGGAAAGGCCGTCGCCGCGCGGTTCCTTGCGCAGCCTGCCGTAGCGCGACGGCCGCTTCGGTCCGAGAATCACGCGCTGGCACTTCAGCATCCACGCATTGCGCCACCACAGTGCCTTGGCCTGGCTCCAGGTGCCGTCGAGCAGCACGATACCTTCGATCTCGGAGAGAATGACCCGCTGGTGCGGCTCGACCTCGCCCTTGCGGTTGATCGCGACGATCTCGGCATCGGTATCGAGATCGGCGACCTTGGCCGAGCCGAGATACAGCACCGCCCAGCGCGAGGGATCGTCGACCTTTCGCCCCAGAGCCTTGGACAGGCTCGGCCACGACAGGCCGATTCTGAGCACCGCATTCTCAAAATGCATCGCGGTCAGCCGCGCGGTGCCGAGCGCCCTGTCCTGCTCCTGCGGATGCTGCAGGATCAGGAGTTCGACCTTGCTTTCGATCGGCGTGACGCTGTCGCAGATGCAGAGCGGCAACGGCTTGCCGCAATGCGGACAGTCCGGGACCATCTCATCGGCGAGGCCGGGCTTGGAACTGGCTTGTTCTGACATCTGCCCGCTATACGCTTCGTGGCCAGCAATTCAACTATTCCGCGGGCACGGCGACCGGAGCGGGCCGCCATCGCTGCCGCAGCCGGTCGATCAGCAGATAGATCACCGGCGTCGTATAGAGCGTCAGGATCTGCGACACGAACAGTCCGCCGATGATGGTGATGCCGAGCGGCCGGCGCAACTCGGTGCCGGGACCGGTGGCTATGACCAGCGGAATGGCGGCGAACAGCGCCGCCATCGTCGTCATCAGGATGGGGCGGAAGCGGGCGCGGCAGGCTTCGAAGATCGCGTCCCTCGACGACAGGCCGCGGGTGCGCTCGGCGTCGAGCGCGAAATCCACCATCATGATGCCGTTCTTCTTGACGATGCCGATCAGCAGGATGATGCCGACGAAGGCGATCACCGTCAGCGGCGTATCGGTCACCTGCAGCGCCAGCAGCGCGCCGAGGCCCGCGGACGGCAGCGTGGAGATGATCGTGATCGGATGCGCCAGGCTCTCATAGAGCACGCCAAGCACGATATACATCGCCACCAGCGCGCCGAGGATCAACAGCGGCTGCCGTCCGCTGGTCTTGGCGAAATCGCCGGCATTGCCGTCGAAACTGCCGCGGATGCCTTCGGGCATGTGCAGTTCCTCGACCGCACGCTGGATGTTCGAGGTCGCGACCTGCAGCGGCACGTTGGGCAGCAGGTTGAACGAGACGGTGGTCGAGGGAAACGATTGCGAGTGATAGACCGCAAGCGGCGACAGGCCGCGCTGGTAGCGCACCACGGCCGAGAGCGGCACCTGCGCGTCGCCGGTGCCCGCCACGAAAATACGATCCAGGTTGGAGGGATCGGCCTGGAACTTCGGGTCGATCTCCAGCACCACCATGTACTGGTTGCGCTGGGTGTAGACGATCGATATCTGCCGCTGCGCGAATGCGTTGTTCAGGGCGTTGTCGATATCCTGCACGCGCACCCCAAGGCTGGACGCAGTCTTGCGGTCGATCACCAGCGACAATTGAAGGCCGCCGGGGTCGCGATCGCTGGAAATGTCGGTGATCCCCTCCACCGTCTCCATGCGCTTGGCGACCAGCGGGGCCCATTTCTGCAGGAGTTCGAGGTCGGTGCTCGACAGCGTATACTGGTAGTCGGAATCGCTCTGCCGCCCGCCGGCGCGGATGTCCTGGGCCGCGAACATGAACAGCCGGATGCCGGCGACGCGGTAGAGATTGCGCCGCAGCCGATCGATCACCTGCGTGGTCGAGAGGCCCGCCCGTTCTTCCGGCGGCTTCAGGCTGATGAACATGATGCCGCGATTCGAACCGCCACCGCCCGGGCCCGCGGTGCCGCCGAGCGAGGAGCCGATACTGGCGACCGCCGGATCGGCCATCACGATGTCGGCCAGTTGCTGCTGCAACCTCAACATCGCCTGGAACGAGGTGTCGGGAGATGCGCGCGTCGCGCCGATCACAAAGCCGCTGTCGTCGGTCGGGAAGTAACCCTTCGGCGTCTTGACATAGAGAACCACCGTCAGCGCGATCGTGGCGAAGAACACCAGCAGCGTCAGGAACGGAAAGCCCAGCACCGCGCGCAGCGTCCAGGCGTAGAAGGCCACAATACGCGATAGCGACCCCTCGATCACGCGATCGAACCAGGTCGCGCGGTCCGAAGGCGCTTCCTTGATATAGTGCGCGCAGATCATCGGCGTGATCGTGAGCGACACGACGGTTGACACCAGGATGGCAAAGGTCAGCGTCAGCGAGAATTCGCGCAGCAGGCGACCGACGATGCCGTCCATGAAGATCAAGGGCGTGAAGGCCGCGATCAGCGACAGCGAGATCGACACGACCGTAAAGCCGATCTGTCTCGCGCCCTCGAGCGCCGCCGGATACGGCGCCATGCCCTGCTCGAGGTTGCGGTACATGTTCTCGATCATGACGATGGCGTCGTCGACCACGAAACCCACCGAGATCGCCAGCGCCATCAGCGACAGATTGTCGATCGAGAAACCGGCGAGCCACATGCCGGCGCAGGTGCCGGCCAGCGCCAGCGGCACCGAGACGCCGGCCGCGATTGTCGGCGTCAGCCGCCGCAGGAACACGAACACGACAACCATGACCAGGACGGCGGTCGCCAGCAGCGTATACTGCATGTCGAGCACGCTGGCGCGAATGGTGCCGGTGCGGTCGACCAGCGTCGATATCTCGACGCCGCCGGGCAGCCACTGCTTGAGTTCGGGGATCAGCGCCCTCACCCGGTCGACGGTGTCGATCACATTCGCATCGCCCTGCTTGGTGATCTGAATCAGCACCGCCGGCTGCTTGTTGAACCAGGCGATCGAGCGGCTGTTGCGGACGGAATCCTCGACCTCGGCGACGTCCGCGAGACGGACGAAATTGCCGGATGAACTCTTGACGATGATGTCGCGGAATTCGGCCGCCGTGCGCATCTGCCTGTTGGTGGAGATCGTCTCGCTCTGGCGGGTGCCGTCGAAGATCCCGACCGGCCCGAGCGGATTCGCGTTGACGACGGCGAGCCGCACGTCGTCGGTTGCAATCCCGGCGTTCGACAGCGCCACCGGGTTGAGCGCGATCCGCACCGCCGGCTGATCGGCGCCGGATACGATGACGTCGCCCACCCCCGGCACCTGCGAGATGCGTTGCGCGATCACGGTGTCGGCGACATCGTACATTGCGCTGGTGCTCAGCGTCTTCGACGTCAGCGCCAGCACGAATACCGGCGCCGCCGACGGATTGGCCTTCCGGAAACGCGGCAGCGACGGCAGGTCGGTCGGCAGGTCGGCCAGCGAGGCGTTGATCGCGGCCTGCACGTCGCGCGCCGCGCGGTCGATGTCGCGGCCGATCGCAAACTGCAGCTGAATGCTGGTCGAGCCGAGCGAACTGGTCGAGGTGATCTGCTCGATGCCGGCGATCTGGCCGAGTCGTCGCTCCAGCGGCGCCGCAACGGTGGCCGCCATCACGGAAGGGTCCGCGCCCGGCCGCGTCGCCGAAACCCGGATCATCGGAAAATCGACGTTGGGGACCGACGAGACCGGCAGGAAGACATAGGCGACGAGCCCGACCAGAAAGAGCCCGATCGCCAGCAGCGTCGTGCCGACCGGCCGGCGAATGAAGGGTTCCGAGATCGATGCCATTTATTACATTCTCTCGGCCGCGCCGGCGACCGGCAAACCCCGATCCGGCACCGCCTTTGCGATTTTGCGGTTGAGCCGGTCAATCAGGAGATAGATCACGGGTGTGGTGTACAGGGTCAGGATCTGTGACACGAACAGCCCCCCGATGATGGTGATCCCGAGCGGCCGGCGCAACTCGGTGCCGGGGCCGGTGGCGATGACGAGCGGGATAGCGGCAAACAGCGCTGCCATCGTCGTCATCAGAATGGGCCGGAAGCGGGCGCGGCACGCCTCGAAAATCGCATCTGCCGACGACAGGCCGCGGTGACGTTCGGCATCCAGCGCGAAATCGACCATCATGATACCGTTCTTCTTGACGATCCCGATCAGAAGAATGATGCCGATGAAGGCGATCACCGTCAGCGGCGTGTCGGTCACCTGCAGCGCCAGCAGCGCGCCGAGCCCAGCCGGCGGCAAGGTCGAGATGATCGTGATCGGGTGCGCGAGGCTCTCGTAGAGCACGCCGAGCACGATATACATCGCTACCACCGCGCCGAGAATCAGAAGCGGCTGCCGCCCGCTGGTCTTGTTGAAATCGCCGGCATTGCCATCGAAACTGCCGCGCACGCCTTCCGGCATATGCAACTCCTCGACCGCGCGCTGAATATTCGAGATTGCGGCCTCAAGCGGCACATTGGGAAGCAGGTTGAAGGAAACCGTGGCGGAAGGAATCGACTGGGTGTGATTGATTGCCAGCGCAGCCACGCTGCGGTCATAGCGCACGACGGCCGAAAGCGGTATCTGGGCATCGTTGGCGCCGGCCACGAAGATGCGATCCAGATTGGAGGGATCGCCCTGGAACTTCGGATCGATTTCCAGGACGATCATGTACTGGTTGCGCTGGGTGTAGATGATCGAGATCTGCCGCTGCGCAAAGGCGTTGTTCAAAGCGTCGTCGATGTCCTTGACCCGGACACCGAGCGTCGCCGCCGCGTTGCGGTCGATCTTCACCGTCAGCTGCAGGCCGGCAGCATCCCGATCGGTCGAAATATCGGTGATGCCGTCGACCGTTTCCATGCGCTTGGCGACGATAGGGGCCCATTTCTTGAGCAGATCGACGTCCGCGCTCAGCACCGTGTACTGATATTCCGAGGAACTTTGACGCCCGCCGGCGTGGACATCCTGGATGGCAAACATATAGAGCCGTGCGCCCGGCATCGTCTCCAGCTTTTTGCGCAGCCGGTCGATCACGGCCTGCGTGCTGTGCCCTGTTCTCTCCTGCGGCGGCTTGAGGCTGATGAAGAACATGCCGCGGTTAGTCGTCATGCTGCCGAGAAACGATCCGACGCCCGCGACGGCGGGATCTGATTCGACGGCATCCTCGAGCTGCCGCTGAAATCTCGTCATCGACTGGAACGAGGTGTCGGAAGAACTTTGCGAAATACCGTAGATGAGGCCACTGTCGTCGGTCGGAAAGTAGCCCTTCGGAATCTTGATATAGAGCACGACTGTCAGTGCGATGGTGGCAAAGAACACCATCAGGGTCAGAAACGGAAAACCAAGCACCGCGCGCAGCGTCCAGCCATAGAAGGCCACAATGCGTGACAGCGACCCCTCGATCACGCGATCGAACCAGGTCGCACGTTCCGACGTCGCCTCCTTGATGTAATGCGCGCAGATCATCGGCGTGATCGTCAGCGACACCACGGTCGACACGATAATCGCGAAGGTCAGCGTCAGCGAGAACTCGCGCAGCAGCCGGCCAACGATTCCCTCCATGAACAGCAGCGGCGTAAAGGCCGCAATCAAGGACAGGCTGATCGAGAGGACCGTAAAGCCGATCTGTCTGGCGCTTTCGAGCGCCGCCGGGTAAGGCGCCATGCCTCGTTCGAGGTTGCGGTGCATGTTCTCGATCATGACGATGGCGTCGTCGACCACGAAGCCAACCGAGATTGCGAGCGCCATCAGCGACAGATTGTCGATCGAAAAACCGGCCAGCCACATCCCGGCGCAGGTGCCGGCCAGCGCCAGCGGAACCGAGACGCCGGCCGCGATCGTCGGCGTCAGCCGGCGCAGAAAGACGAACACCACCACCATCACCAGGACGGCGGTCGCCAACAGCGTATACTGCATGTCGAGTACGCTGGCGCGGATGGTGCCCGTGCGGTCGACGAGCGTCGAGATCTCGAGGCCGGCGGGCAGCCATCGCTTGAGCTCGGGCAGCAGGGCTTTTATCCGATCGACGGTCTCGATCACGTTCGCCTCGCTCTGCTTGGCGATCAGGATCAGCACCGCGGGCCGCTGGTTGAACCACGCGATCGAACGGTTGTTGCGGACGGAATCCTCGACATCCGCCACGTCACCGAGCCGGACGAAATTGCCTGCTGAGCTCTTGATGATGATCTCGCGGAATTCGGCAGCGGTGCGCATCTGCCTGTTGGTCGAGATCGTCTCGCTCTGGCGGCCGCTGTCGAAAATGCCGACCGGTCCCAGCGGGTTGGCGTTGATGATCGCCATTCGCACGTCCTCGGTCGCGATTCCTGCATTGGACAGCGCTACGGGATTGAGCGCGATCCGCACCGCCGGCTGATCGGCGCCGGAAACGATGACCTCGCCCACCCCCGGCACCTGCGAGATGCGCTGCGCGATCACGGTATCGGCGACATCGTAGATCGCGCTCGTCGTCAGCGTCTTCGAGGTCAGCGCCAGCACGAACACCGGGGCTGCGGCCGGATTCGCCTTCCGGAAACGCGGCAGCGACGGCAGATCGCTCGGCAGGTCCGCCAGCGATGCGTTGATCGCGGCCTGCACATCGCGCGCCGCGCGGTCGATGTCGCGGCCGATCGAGAACTGCAATTGGATATTGGCAGTGCCGAGCGTACTGGTTGAGGTGATCTGCTCGATGCCGGCAATCTGGCCGAGCCTGCGCTCCAGAGGAGCTGCGACCGTTGCCGCCATCACGGTGGGGTTGGCGCCGGGGCGTGTGGCGAACACCCGGATCATCGGAAACTCGACGTTGGGTATCGACGAGACCGGCAGGAAAACATAGGCGACCATGCCGACCAGGAAGAGCCCGATCGCCAGCAGCGTGGTACCCACGGGCCTGCGGATGAACGGTTCCGAGATCGATGCCATCTACTGCATTCCCTCGGTGGCGCCGGCGACCGTCGGCCCCGGCGGACCGGGGTCGGGCACCGACTTCTCGATCTTGCGGTTGAGCCGGTCGAGCGCGAGGTAGATCACCGGCGTGGTGTAGAGCGTCAGCAACTGGCTCAGCAGGAGGCCGCCGATGATGGAGATACCCAGCGGGAAGCGCAGTTCGGCGCCGGTGCCGCTCTCGATCGCCAGCGGCAGCGCGCCGAACAGCGCCGCCAGCGTCGTCATCATGATCGGGCGGAATCGCAGCAGGCAGGCCTGCACGATGGCCTCGTTCGGCGACATGCCCTGATGCCGCTCCGCCTCCAGGGCAAAGTCGATCATCATGATGGCGTTCTTCTTGACGATGCCCATCAGCAGGATGATGCCGATCAGGCCGATCACCGAGAGGTCCTGCCCGAACAGCATCAGCGCCAAGATGGCGCCGACGCCGGCCGATGGCAGCGTCGAGAGAATGGTGATCGGGTGGATGTAGCTCTCATAGAGCACGCCCAGCACGATGTAGATCGTGACGATCGCCGCCAGGATGAGCCAGGGCTGCCCGGCCAGAGACTTGGAGAACTCGGCTGCGTCGCCCGAATAGACGCCAACGATGCTGCCAGGCATGCCGATAGTGCGTTCGATCCTCTTCACCGCCTCGACGGCATCGCCGAGCGCCTCGCCGGGGGCGAGGTTGAAGCTGAGCGAGACCGCCGGAAACTGCGCCAGATGCGAGATCGCCAGCGGCGCGGTGGTGCGGGTCAGCGTCGCCACCGCCGACAGCGGCACCTGGGCGCCAGGAGTACCAGCAGCGGTACTCGCCGCGCCCGGCAGATAGAGTTTTGACAGGATCGACGGATCGCGCTGGTAGATCGGCATAGCCTCCAGCACCACGCGGTACTGGTTGGCCTGGCCGTAGATCGTCGAAATCTGCCGCTGCGCAAAGGCATCGTTGAGCGTGTCGTTGACCGCCTGCAGGCTGACGCCGAGCTGGCCGGCGCGCTGGCGATCGACATTCAGCGCCGCGCGCAAGCCACCTTCCTGCGCTTCCGAGGAGACGTCGCGGAACAGCGGGTCGCGGCGCATCTCGGCGATGAGTTTCTGCGACCACAGCGACACCTGCGCCGCATCAGTGCCGGTCAGCGTATACTGGTACTGCGAGCGGCTCGACCGGGTCGAGATCTGCACGTCCTGCACCGGCTGGAAATAGATGGTCATGCCGGGGATGGACGCCGTGCGCTGCTTCAGCCGGTCGACCACGACGGAGATGTCGTCGTGCCGCTCGCCGCGCGGCCGCAGCGTCATCACCAGACGCCCGACATTGGTGGTCGGATTGACCGAGCCCGCCCCGATCACCGAGACCACGCCGACGACATCAGGATCGGCCTGGATCGCGGCAGCGGCTGCCGCCTGCCGGCTTTGCATTTCGGCAAAGGACACGCTGGGCCCGGCCTCCGTCACCGCCGTGATCGAGGCGGTGTCCTGCAGCGGCAGGAATCCTTTCGGCGCAATCACGTACATCACGAGCGTCGCTGCGATGGTCAGGAAGGTCACCACCAGCGTTGCGCGCTGGTGGCGCAGCACCACCAGCAATGTGCGATGGTAGAACTCGACCGTGCGATCGATGAAGCGGCTGACCGCGGCGAGCCCGGGGATCGTCATCTCCTCGCCGTGACGCTTCAGGAGCCGCGAGCACATCATCGGCGTCAGCGTCAGCGAGACGACCGCCGAGGTCACCACCGCGATCGTCAGCGTCAGCGCGAATTCGCGGAACATGCGCCCGACCAGCCCGGACATGAACAGCAGCGGGATGAACACCGCGATCAGCGACACCGTCAGCGAGATCACGGTGAAGCCGATCTCGCTGGCACCCTTCAGCGAGGATTCCATGACGGACTCGCCGTTCTCCATGTGACGGACGATGTTCTCGATCATCACGATGGCGTCGTCGACCACGAAGCCGGTGCCGATCGTCAACGCCATCAGCGACAGATTGTCGAGCGAAAAGCCCGCGAAATACATGATCCCGAAACTGGTGATCAGCGACAGCGGCAACGCCACGCCCGCGATCAGCGTCGCCCGCAGCGAGCGCAGGAACAGCAGCACCACCAGCGTCACCAGGACCACCGACAGCATCAGCGTAAACTGGACGTCGCGCACCGAGGCGCGAATGGTGACGGTACGGTCGGATACGATGTTGAGATTGACGCCGGCCGGGATCGCGCGCTGTACCTTTGGGATTTCCGCGCGGATCTGCCGGACCACCTCGATCACGTTGGCGCCGGGCTGCCGCTGGATGTCGATGATCACGGCCGGCGTGCCCTGATACCAGCCGCCGGTGCGGTCATTCTCCAGCCCGTCGATGATGATGGCGACGTCGCCGATCGTGACCGGCGAACCGTTCCGGTAGGCGATGATGATCGGCTTGTAGGCGTCCGCCGCCGCAATCTGGTCGTTGGCGGCGATGGTATAGGCCTGCTGCGCGCCGTCGAGCGATCCCTTTGGTCCCGACACGTTGGCGCCGGCAATCGCGGCGCGCAAATCCTCCATCGAGATGCCGTAGGCGGCGAGCCTGGCGAGATCCGCCTGCACCCGTACCGCGGGCTTCAAGCCGCCGAGGATCGCCACGCGCCCGACCCCGGAAATCTGGCTGAGCCGCTGGCCGAGGATCGTGTCGGCGATATCGCTCATGGCGCGCAGCGAAATCGTCTCCGACGTCAGGGCGAGCGTCAGCACCGGCGCATCGGCCGGATTCACCTTGGCGTAGGTCGGTGGATACGGCAGGTTCTTCGGCAAGATTCCGGCCGCGGCGTTGATCGCGGCCTGCACGTCCTGGGTAGCGCCGTCGATGTCGCGGTTGAGATCGAACTGCAGCGATATCTGGCTGACGCCGAAGGACGAGGTCGACTGCATCGACGACATCGACGGGATCTGCCCGAGCTGCCGCTCCAGCGGCGCCGTGATCAGCGATGCGATCACGTCGGGGCTGGCGCCGGGCAGTTGCGTCGTCACCTGCACGGTCGGGAAATCGACCTGCGGCAGCGCCGATACGGGCAGCGCCCAATAGCCGAGCGCGCCGCCGATCATCAGCGCGATCCCGAGCAGCGAAGTCGCGATCGGCCGGCGGATGAACGGTTCGGAGACGCTCATGGCTGCGTCCTCATTTTGCGGCCGGCGCGGGTCCGGTTTGCCCCTTCTGATCGCCCTCGCCGCGCTTGCCCAGGCCCTCCCGCGGCTGGCCTTCCTTGCCCTGGCCTTCACCGGCCCCCTTGGCATCGGGGCCGCGGCTGCGCTTGCGCGGCGCCAGATCGGCCGAAGGCGTCCGGTCGTCGGTGCCGATCAATACCTTGGCGCCGTCGGAAAGATTGGCAAAGCCCGTGGTCACCACGCGATCGGACGTCGTGAGCCCGCTGGCGATCACAGCGTCGTTCTCGTTCTGTTGCGTCACCACGACCGGTTTGGCGGTTGCGACATTGTCGGGGCCGATGACATAGCTGAAGGTACCGGCCGGCCCGCGCTGCACCGCCGAGGTCGGCACCACGATTGCCTTGTCGAGCGTCTCGACCTTCAGCCGCACATTGACGAACTGTCCGGGCCAGAGCTGGAATTTGGCATTCGGGAACTCGGCCTTCAGCTTCAGCGTGCCGGTGGTCGGATCGACCTGGTTGTCGATGCCCTTGAGCGTGCCGGTATCGACGACGGTGACGCCGTCATTGCCGAACACGTCCACCGCCAGCGGGCCCTTGGCGGCGGCGGCATTGACCCGCACGATCTGCTGCTGCGGCAGGCTGAACTGCACCGCGATCGGCTGCAACTGGGTGATGATGACGAGGCCGGTCGTATCCGACGCGCGGATGATGTTGCCCTGGTCGACCTGGCGCAGCCCGGCGCGTCCCGACAGCGGCGCGATGATCTTGGTGTAGCCGAGGGTCGCCTTGGCGTTGTCGATCGCGGCCTGATCGGCGTTGATCAGGGCTTCCTGCTGGGCGACCACGGCCCGCTGCGTATCGGCCTGCTGCTTCGAGCCGGCATTCGAAGCCGCCAACTGCTGGTAGCGCGCCAGATCGAGCTTCTGGTTGGCGAGCAGCGCCTCGTCCTGCGCCTTCTTGGCCACCGCCTGATCGTACTGTGCCTGATAGATCACCGGATCGATCTCGCCGAGCACGTCGCCCTGCTTGACGTCCTGGCCCTCGACGAAATTCACCTTGATCAGCTTGCCGTCGACCTGGGCGCGCACCGTTACCGTGTTAAGCGCGCGGACCGAACCGACCGCGTCCAGGTAGACCGGGACATCCTGCGTCCGCGGCGTCGCCGCCAGCACCGGCACCGGGAGATCGGGGCGCGCGCCGGGGCCGCCGCGGCCGGCCTGCTTCTGCTGAAACGCGTTCCAGCCGAGATAGAAGAGGCCGCCGAGGATCGACAGCGTGATCGCCAGCGATACCATCCGCCGGCCGATGCCGCTCCGGACGCGCCTGCCGGCCGTCTTCACGTCGTCTGCTTCCGGCTTAAAGAGCATCGGCCGCCCTTTCCATCCTGGGCTCCCAGCCGCCGCCCAGCGCCTGATAGAGGCTGACGATCGCAAGCAGCCTGGCCAGTTGGGCCTGCGACAGCGCGTCCTCGGCCTGGAACAGCGTCAGTTGGGTATTTAGCACGGTTACGATGTCGGCGGTGCCGGCCCGCAACTGCTGCTCGGACAATTGAAACGCCCGCCGCGACGCCGCCACCACCTCGCGCTGCAGGCGCAGTTTTTCGGTGGTCTGGCGGATCGAATACAGGGCGTTATCGACGTCGGCGAACGACTGCACCACCGTCTTGCGGTAGGTCTGTAGCAGCTCGTCCTGCCGCGCTTTCGTCAGTTCGAAATTACCCAGAATCCTGCCGCCGTCGAAGATCGGCTGGGTCAGGCTGCCGACCATGCTGAAGAACGCGGCGTGCGGCTGGAATAGCGAGGTCAGCGCCGAACTCTGGTAGCCGCCCTGCCCGGTCAACTGGATGCTCGGAAAGAATTGCGCGCGCGCGTTGCCGACATTCGCCGTGGCCGCGGCCAGCAGCGCTTCCTGGCGGCGGATATCGGGCCGCTGCGTCAACAGTTCCGACGGCAGGCCGGGGGTGACGCGAGGTGAGGCGATGTTGTTGAGCGATCCACCGCTGACCCGTACCGCCTCCGGCGGCCGAGATACCAGCGTCGCCAGCGCGTTGATGTTCTGGTCGAGCGTCTGGCGCAGCGGCGGCACCAGAGCGCGCTGGTTGGCGAGCACGCTCTCCTGCTGGGCAAGGTCGAGATCGTTGCCCGTGCCGGCCTGCAAGCGTTGCTTGATTGCATCGAGGATGCGGGTGGCGCTCGCAATGTTGCGCTGCGCCGTACGTATTCGGTCCTGCGCCGCCAGTACCTGGAAATACGCGTTGGCAACGGTCGTCAGCGTGGTGAGCGCAACGACGTCGCGGTCAAAGCGGTTGGCGACCGCGGTTTCCTCGGCGGCCTGCGCCGCGTCGCGGTTCTTGCCCCAGAAATCCAGCTCATAACTGGCGCTCAGCGACGCGGAATAGTTGACCACCTCGCGGCCGCCGTTCGTAAGACCGCTGGAGCTGGAGCCGGAGGTGCGCGAATAGGTCTCCTGGCCGGTGCCACTGAGGTTCGGCAGCAGCGCGGCGCCGGTGATCCGCGCCTGCGCATCCGCCTGCCTGAACCGCGCGGTGGCGGCGGCGATGTCGAGGTTGACGGTCTGCGCCTCCTCCATCAGCCCCGTGAGCTCGCGCGAACGGAAGCCGCGCCACCAGTCGAGCGTTGGCGGTGCATCCGCCGCCTTCGAAGGCCGCGCCGCTGCCTTGTAGCCCTCTGGGACCTCGAGCGCGGGATCGGGCAAATCCTTGGTCAGGAGGCAACCGGCAGAACTGGCCGCAAGCCCGACCACGGCGAGCAGCCGCACCAGTTGGGCGCCACCGCGAATGCGTGCCGACCACCCTCGAAATGCAGCTGTTTCAGTCCGATCGGTCACACCCGTTCTCCACCGGGCAAGCCTCGGCCCGGCGCGCAACAAGCGGATTCTGTGAGGGCTTGCGACTCGATCAAGGGTGATGCTTCCGTTAGAACCAGGGCGGATATTAGCCGCGCGGCCGGTGCGCGGACAGTCCCGCGCGGCCCTTCGCTGATGGTCTTTCCGAGCCTTGAAAACGTCCCCAGAAGTGCACGGCATCCCTTATTTTACAGGCCTGGAACCACGCCGAACCATGGCAAGCTCGCCGGATTCTTACGAAGATTTCATGGGGCTTTTCCCCTGTTCTGAGGTGCGGGGCTCTCCTGGGCGACTGCCGGCCGCGCCGGCCAGCGGGCTGAAACCGCGGGAACAGCCTGCCGTACCTTGTAAGTGCTGTGGAGGGCCAAAAATGCGGGTTGCGGTGGTCGGAACGGGAATCAGCGGTAATGCCGCGGCCTGGACCTTGTCGAATCATCATCAGGTCACCGTCTACGATCGCGAACTCAGGCCCGGCGGCCATAGCCATACCGTCAGCATCGACTATGACGGCACGCCAATTCCCGTCGACATCGGCTTTATCGTCTACAATGAGCTGAACTATCCGGACCTGACGGCGCTGTTCGCCCATCTCGGCGTCGAGACCGTCGACAGCTGCATGAGCTTCGCGGTGACGGCGGATACCGGCCGCTTCGAGTGGCGGGGCGGCGGCAACAACTGGTTTGAAACCGCGTGCGGATTGTTTGCGCAGCCCCGCAACCTGCTGTCGCCATCCTATCTCTGGATGCTGCGCGACATCCTCACCTTCAACCAGCAGAGCGTCGAGGATTACGCGGCTGGCCGGCTGGCCGGCCTGACGCTCGGCGACTATTTTCGCCAACGTCATTTTGCGCCACGGCTCTTGACCGACTATCTGGCCCCGATGGGCGCGGCGATCTGGTCCGCGCCGTCACGCGAGATGCTGGATTTTCCGGCCGAGAATTTCGTCGCCTTCTTCGCCAACCATCGCCTCCTGCAATACGATCGCCCGGTCTGGCGCACGGTGAAGGGCGGCAGCCGGAACTATGTCGAAAAACTCACGGCTCCGTTTCGCGACCGGATCAGGCTCGGCTGCGCCGTCACAGCCATCGAGCGTACGTCGCATGGCGTCGTCGTGCGTGACAGCCATGGCCATTCCGAAAGCTACGATCACGTCGTGGTCGCCTCCCACAGCGATCAGGCGCTGGCGATGCTGTCAGACGCCGACGAGCGCGAGCGCGCCATCCTCGGCGCGATCCGATACTCCCCCAACACGATCTATCTCCACCGCGATCCCGCGCTGATGCCGAAACGCCGGCGGGCCTGGGCGGCCTGGAATTTCCTGCGCTGGCCGCGCCAGGAAACCTTCGATAACGACGTCTCCGTCACCTACTGGATGAACGAATTGCAGGGGATCGATCGCGACAAGCCGCTGTTCGTCAGCCTCAACCCGCCGGTCGCGCCCGATCCCGCGCTGACCTTCGGCAAGTATTTTTGCGAACATCCGCAATACAACGCAGCCGCCTTTGCGGCCCAGAAGCGCCTGCCCGAGATCCAGGGCCATCGGCGCACCTGGTTCTGCGGCGCGTGGACCGGTTACGGTTTCCACGAGGATGGCTTGCGATCGGGCCTGGCGGTCGCCGAGGCGCTCGGCGCGGCGACGCCGTGGCGCCAGACGACGCTCGCGCTGGCGGAAGCTGCGGAGTAGTGATGCGCGTCCCGTCCGCAGGGCCTGACGCCGCCGCGCTCTATGTCGGCGATGTCATGCATGCCCGGCTGAAGCCGATGGGCCATCGCTTCAGCTATCGCGTGATGAGCCTTCTGATCGATCTCGACCGTCTGGCGGAAGCCGACCGGCAATCGCCGCTGTTCGGCGTCAACCGCGCCGCGCTCTACGGCTTCCATGAGAGCGATCACGGCAAGCGGGACGGATCGTCCCTGCGCGCCTATGCGCAAGCCTGCGCGGCCGAGCGCGGCATCGACCTCACGGGCGGACGGGTGCTGCTGCTGTGCTATCCCCGCCTGCTCGGCTACACTTTCAACCCGCTGTCGGTCTATTTCTGCTATCGCGCCGATGGCGCACTGGCGCTGCTGATCTACGAAGTGCGCAACACGTTCGGCGAAATCCACGCCTACGTCCTGCCGGTGACCTCGGCCGATATCAGCGACGCCGGCGTGCGCCAGCATCAGGACAAGTCGTTTTACGTGTCACCTTTCGTCGAAATGGCGGTGCGCTACCATTTTCGTGTGCGGCCTCCGGGCGAGCGCGTGCAATTGCGAATTCTCGAAACCGACCCCGAAGGCCCCCTGCTCGCCGCAACCTTCAATGGCAGCCATCGCGACCTCAACACCAGGGAGCTGCTGCGCACGTTCTTCGCGCTGCCGCTGGTCACCGTCAAAATCATGGCGGCGATCCATTGGGAGGCGCTGCGGCTCTGGCTGAAGGGCGCGCGGCTGGTGCCGCGGAGCACGGCGGCCCATAATACCGGCTTGGCGGACCGGAAAAGCAACGATTATACTGCTGGAGCGTTGTCTACCCGTGTCAGGAATTGAAGCGCGGTCGATCGACCATGCGAGTCCGGGTAAACCGCCTTTCGATGGATGGCCCATGTCCGAGTTGATTTCGGTCACATCGGAAAATGTAGACGCGATGTTTCCGGAGCTGCCCCGCCTCGTCCGGCTGGCACTGGGTTTCGGCTCACAACTGCAGCACGGCACGCTCGACGTGACGTTGGCCGATGACCGCGTGGTCCGCCTCGGTGGCAATGCTCCGGGCCCTGCCGCCGCGATGAAGATCTACGATTACGGCTTCGCCTCGCGGCTGCTGCGTGGCGGCGACATCGGTATCGCGGAAGCGTATCTGCGCCGTGAGTGGGACACGCCCGACCTTACGCAATTCCTCTATTTGTTCTGCGTCAACCAGGACTGGATGCAGACCATGCTGGTGGGCAGCCCGCTGGCGCGCGCCTTTCAGGCCGTCAGGCACTGGCTCAACCGCAACACGAGGCGGCAGGCGCGGCGCAACATCCATGCGCATTACGACATCGGCAATGCGTTTTATTCGGCCTGGCTCGACCCGAGCATGACGTATTCGTCCGCGCTGTTCGAGGACGACACCGCAGACCTCGCCGCGGCCCAGCACAACAAATATCGCCGGCTCGCCGAGGCGATCGATCTGCGGCCCGGCCAAAAGCTGCTGGAGATCGGCTGCGGCTGGGGTGGCTTTGCCGAATACGCCGCGAAGACGTTCGGCGCCAAGGTCGTCGGCCTCACCATCAGCCGGGAGCAGCGCGACTTCGCACAGGCGCGCATCCATAAAGCAGGCCTGAGCGATCGCGTGGAAATCAGGCTGCAGGATTATCGCGACGAGCGCGATCGCTACGACCGCATCGCCTCGATCGAAATGATCGAGGCGGTCGGCGAGCAGTTCTGGCCGAAATATTTCTCACAGTTGCGCGACCGCCTGCTGCCCGGCGGGCTCGCCGGCATCCAGGCCATCACAATCCAGGACAGCCTGTTCCAGGCCTATCGCCGCGAAGTCGACTTCATCCAGCGCTACGTCTTTCCCGGAGGCATGCTGCCCTCGCCGCAGATCCTGAAAACGCTCGGCGAGCGCTTTGGCGTTCCCGTCATCCGCGAGCGCATTTTCGGGCAAGATTATGCCAGGACGCTGGCGATCTGGCGAAGCAATTTCCGGGCGGCCTGGCCGAACTTGACGCCATCAGGTTTCGACGACCGTTTCCGGCGGCTGTGGGAATACTATCTCGCCTATTGCGAAGCCGGGTTCCTGTCCGGAAATATCGACGTGCGTCAGGTCGTGTTCGCCAAATCGGGCTGACCGCCCTGCTCGAGCGCTGGCTTGTACGCCCCGCGGCGGTCCTTTAGGGTCGCCCAACGATTGGGCAACAAACTGGCATTTTCAAACCATGGCCTACCGCAACGACGTCATCGACGCGATCGGCAATACCCCGCTGATCAAACTCAAGCGCGCTTCCGAGGAAACCGGCTGCACCATTTTGGGCAAGGCCGAGTTCATGAACCCCGGCCAGTCCGTGAAGGACCGCGCCGGCAAATGGATGATCCTGGAGGCCGAGAAGCGCGGTGACCTCAAGCCCGGCGGCCTCGTGCTGGAATCCACCGCCGGCAATACCGGCATCGGGCTTGCCGTCGTCGCCAGCGCCCGCGGCTATCGCACGCTGATCCTGATTCCGGAGACCCAGAGCCAGGAAAAAAAGGACATGCTGCGGCTGTGCGGCGCCGAACTGCTCGAAGTGCCGGCTTTGCCCTATTCCAATCCGAACAACTACCAGCATGTCGGCCGGCGGCTGGCCGCGCAATTGCGCAAGACCGAACCGAACGGCGTGTTGTTCGCCGATCAGTGGAACAACCTCGACAACGCCAAGGCGCATTACGAATCGACCGGACCGGAGATCTGGGAACAGACCGGCGGCAAGATCGACGGTTTTATCTGCGCGGTCGGTACCGGCGGCACGCTGGCCGGCACCAGCCGCTATCTGAAGGAAAAGCACGCCGGCATCGTCAACGCCTGCGCCGACCCGCACGGCTTTGCGATGTACAATCTGTTCAAGCACGGCGCCGCCAAATCGACGCCGGGCGACTCGATCACCGAAGGCATCGGCCTCGGCCGTGTCACGCCCGTCGTCGAGACCGCGAAGGTGGACGATGCGTTCCTCGTTTCGGATGAAGAGGCCGTGACTGTCATCTACGACCTGCTGCAGCACGAGGGACTGTGCCTTGGCGGCTCGAGCGGCGTCAACGTCGCCGGCGCCATCAAGCTCGCCAAGCAGCTCGGACCGGGCAAGACCATCGTCACCATCCTGTGCGACTACGGCAACCGCTATCAGTCAAAGCTGTTCAACCCGGCGTTCATGCGCTCGAAGAACCTGCCGGTGCCGGAATGGCTGGAGCGGCGCCCGAAGATCGACCTGCCGTTCGAGAAGGTGTGAGGCAGAACGCGACGCCGTAGGGTGGGCAGAGCATCCGCCCCAGCTCGAAGAGCGAAGGCGGAAGCGTGCCCACCATCTCACCGCGCGTTCGCTGATCAATGGTGGGCACGTCGCTTGCGCTCCTTTGCACCACCCTACGGCAGCGTCAATGCCGCAGGATCTGGCTCAGGAACAGCTTGGTCCGCGCGTGCTGCGGATGGGCGAAAAATTCCTGCGGCGTGTTGGATTCGATCACCTGCCCCGCGTCCATGAACACGACGCGATTGGCGACTTCGCGGGCAAAGCCCATTTCGTGGGTGACGACCAGCATGGTCATGCCTTCCCTGGCGAGGTCGACCATGGTGTCGAGCACTTCCTTGACCATTTCGGGATCGAGCGCCGAGGTCGGCTCGTCGAACAGCATCACCTTCGGGTTCATGGTCAGCGCACGCGCGATCGCCACGCGCTGCTGCTGGCCGCCGGACATCTGGCCGGGATATTTGTTGGCCTGATGCGGGATCTTGACCCGCTCCAGAAACTTCATCGCGGTCGCCTCGGCGTCCTTTTTCGGGATGTTGCGCACCCAGATCGGCGCCAGCGTGCAATTCTCCAGCACGGTGAGATGCGGGAACAGATTGAAGCTCTGGAATACCATGCCGACCTCGCGGCGAACTTCATCCACCCGCCGCAGGTTTGGCCCCAGTTCGATGCCCTCGACGACGATCCGGCCTTCCTGAAACTCCTCCAGGGCGTTGATGCAGCGGATCAGCGTCGACTTGCCCGAGCCCGAAGGCCCGCAGATCACGATGCGCTCGCCCTTGGCGACGTCGAGATTGATGTCGCGCAGCACGTGGAATTCGCCATACCATTTGTTCAGCGCGCTGATGCCGACGATCGAATTTCCAGTCATGGCCCTGTACTCAGTTGCGACGATGGGCATTCAAGCGGTTCTCGACGAACAGCGAGTAACGCGACATGCCGAAGCAGAAAACGAAGTAGATGATGCCGGTGAAGGCAAAGCCGGTGAACAGCGTCGTCGGCGTCGCCCAGGCCGGATCGGAGAACGAGGCGCGCAACTGTCCGAGCAGGTCGAACAGCGCGACGATCGAGACCAGCGAAGTATCCTTGAACAGCGCGATGAAGCTGTTGACGAGGCCGGGGATGACGTGGCGCAGCGCCTGCGGCATCACGATCAGCGCCGTGGTCTTGGTCCAGGACAGCCCGAGCGCGTTGGCTGCCTCGCTCTGCCCGCGCGGGATCGCCGCCAGGCCGCCGCGGATCACTTCGGCCTGGTAGGCGCCCGCGAACAGCGCGATGCCGATCAGGGCCCGCATCAGCCCGTCGATGGTGAAGCCGGTCGGCACGAACAGCGGCAGCATGTAGGTGGCGAAGAACAGCACGGTGATCAGCGGCACGCCGCGCCAGAACTCGATGAAGGCGATCGAGAAAATCCGGATCAGCGGGATGGTCGAGCGCCGGCCGAGCGCCAGCGCGATGCCGACCGGCATCGACGCGACGATGCCGACCACCGACACCACCAGCGTCACCAGCAATCCGCCCCACAGCCGCGTATCCACCACCGGCAATCCACCGCGGTCGAGCCCCATAATGGCGATCACGGCGGCGATGCCGGCGAAGATCGCCAGGCTGACGGCAACCGCGTGGGATGCGCGGGTCAGCCAGAGCACGAGCAGCGAGACGATCACGGCGGTCGCAGCGACATCGGCCCACACCGGTTGGCCGGAAAACTGGATTGCCTCGCTCAGCGATGTCAGCGGCAGCAGGATCCAGCCGGCTCCCATGCCCAGCAGCGCGATCAGCTTGCCGAACAGCCACAGCAACGGACCCATGACCGCCATCGACTCACTGGAGGCGATCAACTTGTTGCCGCCGATCACAACGCTGTCGACAAAGCCGGAGAGCAGCCCGGCAGTCCAGCTCACGCCGAAACCGCCGAGCCCTCCGCCGCGCAGCAGGAAGAAAGCTACGACCGGAAATGCCACGAAGAACAGGATCGCGTTCGGGCCCTTGCCCGGCAACCGCGGAATCAACAAGGGAACCAACAGGATCGCGGCGAGAATAAAAGTCAGATTGACTCGCCAGCGCTCCGGCTCCGGATAGAACCCGTAGATGAATTGCGAGAATTTGGCCTGTATGAACGGCCAGCATGCGCCGACCACGTCGCCAGGATTCTTCGGCAGGCAGGCGGTCCGGTCCTTGCCGGTCCACACCGCGTCGATCAGCGTAAATTTGACGGCCGGAACGACCATGACCCACAACAGCAGCAGGCTGAGGATGGTAATCAGGATGTTGGTCGGCGAATTGAACAGCCGCGTGCGCAGGAGGCCCGTGAATCCGGTGGTCTTCACCGGGGCCGGCCGCTCGGGCACGAGCTCCTGACGAACGAAAACGGACGGAGTTGTATCGCTCATCCGCCCATGCTCCGGCTGATCCGCCATCCATAGAAGCTCATGATCGCGCTGGTGACGAGCGAGATCAGCAGATAGACGCCCATGGTGATGCCGATGATTTCGATCGCCTGCCCGGTCTGGCTCAGCGTGGTGCCGGCGAACACGGACACCAGGTCGGGATAGCCGATCGCGACCGCCAGCGATGAATTCTTGGTCAGATTGAGATACTGATTGGTCAGCGGCGGCAGGATCACGCGCATCGCCTGCGGGATCACGATCAGCCGCAGCACCGCGCCGCGCTGCAGCCCGAGCGAGGAACCGGCTTCCATCTGGCCCTTGTGGACGGAGAGGATGCCGGCGCGGACGATCTCGGCGATGAAGGCCGCGGTGTAGGTCGAAAGCGCCAGCGTCAGCGCTACGAACTCCGGGATGACGCGCGAGCCACCGGCGAAGTTGAAGCCCCTCAGCGCTGGTATTTCAAACTTGACAGGTGCGCCGAAAATCAGCGCCGCGAGCAGCGGAAGACCGACCACCAGGCCCAGCGCATACGGCCAGACCTTGATCACCTTGCCATTGTCGAACAACTGCCGCCGGGAATAGCGCCACAGCGCAATAGACACGATGATTGCGATCAGCAGCGCGATGACGAAAGGCTCGAAGCCGGGTTCGCCGACCGGCTTCGGTATCACCAGTCCGCGATTAGAGAGAAAGAAGCTGTCGAAGATCGAAATACTCTGCCTGGGGTTGGGCAATGCGGCGAGCACCGCCAGGTACCAGAACAGGATCTGAAACAGCAGCGGCAAGTTGCGGATCAGCTCGATATAGCCGCCGGAGATGCGCGACAGCAGCCAGTTCGGCGACAGCCGTCCGAGCGCAACCAGGAACCCGAGCAGAGTGGCGAAGAAAATGCCGATCACGGAGACCAGCAGCGTGTTGAGCAGTCCGACCAGGAAAACCCGGGTATAGGGATCCGATCCCGAATATGGAATCAGGCTCTGGCTGACGTCAAAACCCGCATTGTTGGCCAGGAAGCCAAAACCCGCGGTGATCCGCTGCGCCTGCAGGTTGGCGCGGGCATTGGCGACGATCTCGTAGGAAATCCAGGCCAGCGCTGCGACGAACAGCAGCTGGAGCACGAAGCCGCTCCAGCCTGCCCGGCCGCCCAGCGTCCGCTGCAGCTTGGGAATGAACTGCGACGGTGGTTTCCGGGAGTCGATGGCCATCGCCGCAGCGCCTCGCGCCGGCGGTCAGCGGATCGGCGGCGCGTATTGGATACCACCCTTGTTCCAGAGGTTGTTGAGGCCACGGGCGATGCCGAGCTTGGAGCCGGAGCCGACGTTACGCTCAAAGGACTCGCCATAGTTGCCGACCGCTTTCACGATCCGCACCAGCCAGTCCTTGGTCAGGCCGAGTTGTTCGCCGAGATTGGCGTCGGTGCCGACGGCGCGCTTGATCTCGGGCTTGTCCGACTTGACCATCTCATCGACGTTTTTCTGGGTGATGCCGAGTTCTTCGGCGGCGACCATCGCGAAAAGCGTCCACTTCACGATATCGAACCACTGGTCGTCGCCATGGCGCACCATCGGACCGAGCGGTTCCTTCGAGATCACTTCCGGAAGCACGACGTGATCGGCCGCGTTGGCCAGCTTCAAGCGGTCGGCATAGAGCCCGGAAACGTCTGTCGTGAACACGTCACAGCGTCCGGACTCGTAGGCCTTGACGGCCTCGTCGTTGGTGCCGAACGCGATCACCTCGTACTTCATGTTGTTGCCCTTGAAGTAGTCGGCCAGATTCTGCTCGGTTGTTGTGCCTTGTTGCACGCAGACCGATGCACTGTTCAGTTCGAGCGCCGAATTCACCTTCAGCGACTTCTTCACCATGAAGCCCTGGCCGTCATAATAGGTGACGCCGGTGAAGTTGGCGCCGAGCGAGGTATCGCGCGACAGCGTCCAGGTGGTGTTGCGCGACAGCACGTCGATCTCGCCGGACTGCAGCGCGGTGAAGCGATCCTTGGCTGAGAGCGGCACGAACTTGATCTTGGTCGGATCGTTGAAGACGGCCGCCGCGATCGCCCGGCAGATGTCGACATCGAGCCCGGTCCAGTTACCCTTGTCGTCCGGGGTCGAGAAGCCCGGCAGGCCCTGGCTGACGCCACAGGAGAGCTGACCGCGGTCCTTGACCGTCTTGAGGGTTTGCGCCGAGGCAGCCTGGGCGGTGAAGCCGGCGGCCAAAGCGAAGGTAACAACCAGGGATACGCGTTTCATGGGGCTGGGCCTTTCGAGGGTCGTGCGGAGGTCTTTGTCAAGGCACCGCTGGACGTTGTAGGGCCAACCCGCTGATCCTTCGCTTAAAAGCGATCTTCCGGACGCGCAGTTTGACATGCAGTCCGGTCGATATTGGATCGGGTTCGCGGCAGGCCCCTCAACGTGCAGCGAATGTTCTTTGGAACGCATCTCAGAACGACTGGCGTGCCGGGTCAAGGGGTTGGACGCCCTTCTCGGTTTCGTGTTGCCGAATTACCCGGTCTGGGGCCGCGCTGCTGCGCAGTTTTCTCGATCGAGTTGTGGCTGCGACAATACGTCTTGGACGATGAGCGGTTCGGTCGTTGGCCTCCCGCTCGTCCGCGCCCGCCAGCTTGGCGGGCGCTGGCCATGACCCGGTCCAACTGGCGCGCGCCTTACCGTCGTCCCGGCAACCACTGCTGACCCAGGGCAATGGCGCTCTCGACACCCCGCGCCTCCGCCACCGGCCTGTTGCGGAAAAGGCCGTTTCGGACGCTAACCACCCGTTCACCATGACGTTGAATCGCCCAATTCAATCAACCAAAAAATACACCTCTCAAGTCCCCTTATACCATTCATGCCTAGTCATTCCCGAGGGGATGGCGGTGGTTGCCGCGAAGTTGGGACGTCCCTGCGTAAGAGTGTAGTTGCGTATGAACATCGCACGTGTCGTCGTACTGATCATCGCCTTGAGTGCCGGCGGTGTAGCCGCCTACCTTGTCCGTGGCGCCGACGAAAAACCCCGTGCGAGCGCTGAACCGGCGGCTCCGCTGCCGACGGTGGAAGTTCTGGTCGCGAAGTCCGATATCGGGCTGGGCCAATCGATCAAACCCGACGATCTGCAATGGCAGGCCTGGCCGGCTTCGGGCGGCAGCAGTCTGATCAACCGCGCCAGCCGCGCCGAGGCCATCAAGGAAATCGCCGGCTCGATCGCGCGCACGCCCGTCTTCGCGGGCGAGCCGATCCGTGAGCAGAAGCTTGTCAAGGCCAACGGCTCCGGCTTCATGGCGGCGATCCTGACGTCCGGCATGCGTGCGATCTCGACCGAGATTTCGCCGGAGAACGGCGCCGGCGGCTTCATCCTGCCCAATGACCGCGTCGACGTCATCCTCTCCAAGCGCGACAACAATCCGGACCGCGGCGGGCGCGGTGTCGGCGAAGCCGTGCAGACCGAAATCATTCTCACAAATGTCCGCGTCCTGGCGATCGATCAGGTGCCGAAGGAAAAAGAGGGCACCAACGCCCTCGTCGGCCGCACCGCCACGCTCGAGCTGAAGCCCGAACAGGCCGAGACGCTGGTGCGTGCTCGCCAGAGCGGCACGCTGGCGCTCGCGCTGCGCAGCATCGTCGACAGCAATGCGACGGCTGAAGGTCCGTCGGAGGATCGAGTCAAAAGACGAAGCGAAAGCGTCAACGTGGTTCGCTACGGGGTCGCCAATCAAACGACGGCACAGAAGTGACCGAAAGGACGTCCGAAATGAAGTTTGGGGAAAATCCGCCGGCGATGCGGGGTGTCGCGGCGCGTACTGTGTTGTTCTCGGCCGCCGCTGCGCTGACGCTGGCTCCGATGCTGCCCGTCGTGGCAGCCGAAACCGACAAGGATCCGGTCACGACATCTGCGATCGGCCCTGTCAAGATGCGCTTCCTGTCGCTCGGCATCGGCAAGTCCGTGGTCGTCGACCTGCCGCGGGACGTCAAGGACGTGCTGGTCGCCGACCCGAAGATCGCCAACGCCGTGGTTCGTTCCTCGCAGCGCGCCTACATCATCGGCGCCGCGGTCGGACAGACCAACGTGGTGTTCTTCGATGCCGACGGCCAGCAGGTCGCCTCCTACGACATCGCGGTCAAGCGCGACCTCAACGGCGTGCGCGCCGCGCTCAAGCAGTCGCTGCCCGGAATCCAGATCGAGGGCATCGGCGACAGCGTGGTGCTGACCGGCTCCGTATCCTCTCCCGTCGAGGCCCAGCAGGCCGGCGAGATCGCGGCCCGGCTGGTTGGCAGCGCCGACAAGGTGGTCAATTCGATCGTCGTGCGCGGTCGCGACCAGGTGATGCTCAAGGTCACGGTTGCCGAAGTGCGGCGCGACATCGTCAAGCAAATGGGCGTCGATCTCAGCGCGAGCATGAACTACGGCACCGCGACGGTCGTTTTCAGCAACAGCAACCCCTTCACCGCCAGCAATGCGCCGCTGGTGGCCGGCAACGCGCTCACCGCGTCGGCGCTGAACAAGGCCGGTCTGCCATCGGTGACTGCCACGTTGCGCGCCATGGAAAGCGCGGGCGTGGTGAAGACGCTGGCCGAACCGAACCTGACCGCGATCTCCGGCGAGTCCGCGACCTTCATTTCCGGCGGCGAATTTCCGATTCCGACCGGCGTAACCTGCCAGACCACGCCGGGCGGCGCGATCGGGCAGTGCACGCAGACCGTCAGTTTCAAGAAGTTCGGCATCTCGCTCAACTTCACGCCGGTCGTGCTGACCGAGGGGCGGATCAGCCTCAGGGTGATGACAGAGGTATCGGAGGTTTCGAGCGAGAACGCGCTGCAGGGCGGCGCCGGCGGAACCACGATTCCCTCGATCAAGACACGTCGCGCGGAAACGACGCTGGAAATTCCATCCGGCGGCTCGGTCGCCATGGCGGGCCTGATCCAGGAACAGACCAAGCAGGCGATCAACGGGCTGCCCGGCGCCGACCAGATCCCGATCTTCGGCGCGCTGTTCCGCAGCCAGGACTTCATCAACCAGCAGACCGAACTGATGGTCATCGTAACGCCCTACGTGGTCCGGGCGGTGGCGCAGCAGGAATTGTCGCGGCCCGACGACGGCTTTGCGCCGGCATCCGACGCGCAGTCCGCCCTGCTCGGGCGCATCAACCGGATCTACGGGGTTGCCGCCCGCGTCGATCCCGTCGGCGGAATGCAGGGCAATTTCGGTTTCATCATCGATTGAGACGCACGTTGTTCACCGGGTGGGGACGAGGATAGAACGATGACGACGAGAATTCCGCTCCATCGCGCCAGGACATTGGGGACGCTGGGGGCCCTGCTCGGCCTGTCGGCCGCGCTCGGCGCCTGCATCCCGCACGCCACGGAAATCACCACGTCCAGCATCGACTATCGACACCGCCATCCGATCGCGGTGACCGAAGCCGACCGCTCGATCGTCGTGTTCGTCGGCCATGCCCGCGGCGGTCTGTCCGGCCCGCAACGCACCGACGTCATGGGACTGGCGCAGTCCTGGCAGCGTGAGGGTACCGGCGCCGTGATTGCCGAAGTCCCGACCGATACGGCAAATGCGCGCGCCGCGGCGGCTTCGTTCCGCGAAATCCGGTCCGTCCTGATGGCAGGCGGCGTACCCGCTCGCGCCATCGTGCTGCGCCACTACCAGCCCGACGACCAACGTCTGCTGCCGACGATCCGGCTCAGCTATCCGAAGATCACGGCGGTGGCCGGACCTTGCGGCCTGTGGCCGCAAGACCTCGGACCGAACATCGACAACGTCGCCTACAGTGAAAATCGCCAGCATCACGATTTCGGCTGCGCCACCCAGCGCAACCTCGCTGCGATGATCGACAATCCCGCCGATCTCGAACAGCCGCGCGCGGAAAGCCCCGCCTACACGCCACGGCGCGACACCGCCTTCGACAAATACCGCAAGGGCACTTCGACGACGACCGCCTATCCCGAATCCGACAAGGCCAAACTCAGCGATACAGGCAAATGATCAGCCGCGTCTTCCAGAAATCAGACGACCAGTCCGACGACCCGCCGGCGAAGCCCGAGGAATACATCTCGCCCGCGCCGCGCGTATCCGTGCAGGCCTATTGCGCCAGCGTCGCGGTCGCGACCGCAGTTCGCGCGGCGAGCGAGGACCGCCGGCTCGGCAAGGCCAACCTTTCGGTCCACATGGGCGGCATCACCGCGGCGATCGAGGCCTACCACACCGCGCCGACGCCGAACGTCATCGTGCTCGAGACCGATTCCGACCGCGATATCCTCGAAGGACTCGACGAGCTTGCGACCGTCTGCGATGCCGGCACGCGCGTCATCGTGATCGGCAGCGTCAATGACGGCACGCCCTACCGTGAACTGGTGCGCCGCGGCATCAGCGACTATGTGGTCGGACCGGTCGAACCGATCGACGTCGTGCGCACGATATGCGGCCTCTACGCCGCCTCCGAGGCCGTCGCGGTCGGGCGGATCGTCGCCGTGGTCGGCGCCAAGGGCGGCGTCGGCGCCTCGACCGTCGCGCATAACGTGGCCTGGGCGATCGCGCGCGATCTCGCGCTGGATTCCGTCGTGATCGACCTCGACCTCGCCTTCGGCACCGCCAGCCTCGACTACAACCAGGATCCGGTCCAGGGCATCGCGAATGCGGTGTTCCAGCCGGAACGGCCGGACAGCGCCTTCATGGAGCGCCTGCTGGCGAAGTGCACCGACCGCCTCGACTTGCTGGCGTCGCCCGCCAGCCTGGACCAGGTCTACGATTTCGGCGCCGACGCGTTCGACGCGATCTTCGATACGATGCGCATGACGACGCCCTGCATCGTGCTCGACGTCCCGCACCAGTGGTCGGCATGGACCAAGCGCACGCTGGTCGGCGCGGACGACATCCTGATCGTCGCCGAGCCGGATCTCGCCAACATGCGCAACACCAAGAACATGCTGAACGTGCTCAAGTCGGCGCGGCCCAACGACCGTCCGCCGCTTTATTGCCTCAACCAGGTCGGCATGCACAAGCGTCCGGAGATTTCGGTGCGCGAGTTCGCCAAGGCGATCGAGAGCCAGCCGATCGCGGCGATTCCGTTCGACTCGAAGCTGTTCGGCACCGCCGCCAACAACGGCCAGATGATCGCGCAGGTCTCTGCCAGGCATCGCACCACCCAGATGTTCCTGCAGATGGCGCAGCGCCTGACCGGCCACGCCGTGACCCGACGGTCGCAGTTCTCGTTCCTGGAGCCGATCATGAAGAAGCTGCAGGGCAACAAGGCGCGCAGGGCGTAAGGCCGGCCTGCGCGTCGTCCTGGCGGGCGAGCTCTTGGCAGGCGAGCTTATGGGCAGGCGAGCTCTTTGAACAAAAGGCTCCTTAAACCGGCATCGAAGCCGCGCTATTCGTTTCAACGTCTCATGCCGCCGCCAGGCTGAGAGCCCGGATCTCACCGCCTAGTTGGAACTTCCGGCGCTCGCGATCGGCAGCTTGCCGGCTTCGGCGCGTGCGGTTTCCCGGTCCTTGCGCGACAGCAGTTGCTTGAGCTGCGTGACGTTGGCGGCGGCCTCGGCCGGCGGCAGGTCGGCCCGCACGATCTTTTCGGCTTCGGCAAGACGGCCCTGCAGGCCGACCGCAAGCGCCAGGTTGGCGCGCACGCGCGGATCGGCCGGCGCCAGGCCGTGCGCGCGCCGCAACGTGTCTTCGGCTCTGTGCAGGTCCTTGGACAGCACGTAGGACAGGCCGAGATTGGTCAGCACCGAGGGATGGTCCGGCACGATCCTCAGCGCGCTCGCATAGTACTGCCGCGCTTCCTCGTAGCGGCCGAGCTGGTCCAGGGTCGCGCCCTGCGCCGAGAGCAGCCGCCAGTCCGGATCGTCCGGGCTGTGGGCGCGGCCGAGCACATCGAAGGCCTGCTGGAAATTGCCGTTGTCGGCCAGCGCGCGGCCGTAGGCGGCGAGCATCAGCTTGTTGCCGGGATGGGCGATGGTGCCTTGTTCGAGCACTGCAACCGCCTGCGCCCGCTGGCCCGACGCGCGCAGGGCCTTGCCGTATTTCAGCGCCGCATCCGCATCCTTGGGGTTGGCGCGATAGCGCTCCTGATAGAGTTGGGCATCGCGGCGCGGATCGCCGGAGCGCGCCACATCCGCCTTCTCGTCGATCGAACCGGTGATGTCGGACAGTCCGGAGGATGTGCAGCTTCCGAGTCCCAGCGCAAAAATCAGGGTCGACGTACACGCAAGAAGTCGCGTAACGCGGAGCGGTTCGAGCAACTTCTGTCGCATGTAGCTGGACTCATGGCGGTAGCGGTCCAGGAACACTCACAGCTTAACCCTAAGTTCCGGTTAAACTCGCTTCCTTTTGCGGTAATCAGTGACCGCAAGGCTCATGCATGCGGCGTCCCCGCCGCTACGACTAGCCCGAGCATGGCGCGGTGTAGCAACCGCAAGCTAGTCGAGGAACTGGGCGCCGAGTTCGCAGCCGATCCGCCAGGCCAGCCGGCACTGGCGTGGCCTGCCCTCCGAGAAGATCACCGTGAATTCGGAAGGAATTTCGGGATATTCTGCGATGATCTTCACGCCGCCGTCCGACACGTCGGAGATCATGCAATCGCGCGGCAGACCGCCGGTCGCGAACTGTATTTTTGCGAAGCTTCTGCACGCCCGACGTTCGCTGCTGCGGCGGTTAGCATACATGACAATCCCTGACCCTTCGATGTTAGTCACCCGATTTTCCGTCAACCTAATGGGGAATTATTGGAATTCGCCTAGCGCAGCGGCTCGCAATGTAACGGTTGGATTCGAACTCCGTTTACCGAAATCGCCGCGGCGGACCAAACGGAGAAGTTCCGAGCAGCCGAGGGGCGGCTTGCGCGGCGGGATCACCACAAGATTGGAGGAAAATTAACCTCGACGATCGAGCGAATACCGCCCCACTCACCGGTCCAGCGTCTTCGATGCCTTGCCGCGGTGCTTCACGATCAGCATGATGTTCCTGATGTAGATGATCGTCGCCATCGCCTGGCCGACGATGATCACGGGCTCACGCTTGGCGATGCCGTAGATCAGCGTCATCACCCCGCCGCCCATCGAGAAGAACCAGAACGCGATCGGGATCACGCTGCGGCCGGCCCGCTCGCTGGAAATCCACTGCACCAGGAAGCGCGCGGTGAACAGCAATTGCGCGACCAGACCGAACGCCAGCCAGAAGTCGAATTTGGCCACGAATACGTCGTAGAGATAGTCGCCGAGCGCCTGCCCGAACTGGATGAGCATCAGAAAACCTCGGTAACAGCGGGCGTCGGCTTCTTGCGGCGGATCAGCCACCACACGCCGGCGAGATCCATGATCCCGATCCATAGCCGGTCAAAGAAGCCGTAATTGGACACGCCGGAACGGCGCGGGCGGTCGATCACGTCGACATAGGCGATGTCGAACCCTTCGCGACGCATCAGCGCCGGCAGGAAGCGATGCAGCCCGTCGAAATAGGGCATCGACAGGAACGCTTCGCGCGGAAAAGCCTTCAGGCCGCAGCCGGTATCGCGGGTGCCGTCGCTCAGAATCGTCTTGCGCACGCCGTTGGCGACGCGGGACTGCAGTTTCTTGAAACCGGTGTCCTTGCGCCCAACGCGCTGACCGGCCGCGAGGCCGACGCGCCCATCGCCCTTCTCGACGGCTGCGATCAGATCCGGCAAAAACGCCGGGTCGTTCTGGCCGTCGCCGTCGAGCGTCGCCACGATCGTGCCGCGCGCGGCGCGCACCCCGCTGCGCACGGCCGCCGATTGACCGGTCGAAACCGCATGCTTCAATTGCCGGAGCTGGCGGTGCTGCTTCATCAGCCAGGTCAGCCGCTCGGCGGTCGCATCCGTCGAGCCGTCGTTGACATAGATGATTTCGTAGGCCCAGCGGCCGTCGAGCGCAGCGATGATTTCCGCCACCAGCGGCGCGATGTTTTCCGCTTCGTTGCGCACCGGCACAACGATGGAAACGGCAACCGCTTCTGTGTCGGAAGATATCAATCGGGACTCGTCTGGTTGGTTGGGAGGACTGAGCCGGGCCTGGGAACCGGGGACAACCGGGTTTGGCCGGCTGGCGGCGTCCGCTTTTATGGGGCGGAAGCGCCCCTAGCAACCCTTTTGAGACGGCCTGACGACGGCCCGACAAGGGACACAATGCTGCCGTCGCCTTGGATCGCAAATCCAAGCCGGCGGGCCGCGAACCAGTAGCGCACGAACATGGTCACGACGATCCCGACCATCGCGCCCGCCACCACGTCGCTCGGGTGATGGGCCAGCAGCACCAGCCGGCTCATCGCGATGATCAGGGCATAGATCGCCATCGCGACGCGCGCCTGCGGCCACACCGCCGATACCGCCATCGCAAGCGCAAAGGCGGTCGTGGCGTGGCCGGAGGGGAAGCTGGAATAGGCCGGGTTGCCGGCGAAGAGCGAGAAATTGAAGGCATTGGCCTCGCCGCCGACAAACGGCCTGCCGCGGCCTACGCCATATTTGAGCACCTCGGTGACGAGGTTGGACAGCGCGACCGCGAGGAAGATGAACTGCAGCCGCGTGCCGAGGCCGAGCAGCAACGATCGACGAAGCCCACGCAATGCGGGCGCGACGATCGCGACGGCGATCAGCAATCCGCCGAGCGCCGTCAGCACGTATTCGTCCTTGCCGAAATCGGTGACGATCCGCAGCCACCACAGCGACGGCGTGCCGCGCTTGGGCATCTGCGCGATTCCCCACGCGTCGATCGCAAACATGAGGATGACGATGGCAACGCCGAGACTCGCAGACAGCCACAGCGCATGCCGTGCCGCGCGCCGGGCCGCCTCGGCGCGCCGCGAATGCGACGGCGAACGCACGAGCTGCGCCAGCGACAGCCAAGCGAGCATCACGAAGCGCGAGGCATGGTTCCTGGAGTCGAGCGCCGGGGAGCTCGCGACCATCTTACTCCGTGCCTTCCGAACGGAAGATGGCGATCGAAATGGCCTTGCCTTGCGAAATGTTGTAGCCGTCGATCCGCTTCGCCACGTTGTAGCGCAGCCCGATCGCTTCGGCGCGCTGCACGAAGGCGCGTTCGGTCCGCGATTCGACCAGCGCGAAGCGGCAGCTACCCTGCCCGAGGAAATCGGCCGCACCCGACCCGTCGGTCAGCCGCGTCTCGGTGCCGGTCATGAAAACGAGGCTCGGTTCATGGAAACCGGCGGCCGCGGCCTTCGGCCCGACGCACACGACGTTGCGAAGCGCGCGCGCGATTTCGGCGCTCGGGAACAGCGTCGTCAGCGACGGCACCACGATGCCGTAAACCGCGACCGCTAGAAACATCGCCGCCACCACCGCATTCAACAGCGAGCGCTCGGCGCGGCTGTCCTCGAACATCCACCACGCGATCAGGCCGAAGATCATCCCGCCCGCCAGGAACGGCCAGGCCGGAAACGCCGGGTAATGCGTCAGCTTGATGGCGCCGACGATGGCGATGACGGCGGCACCGGCCGGAACGATGAACCACCAAGCTGCGCCGCGCCGCAGCCAGGAGCGCGACAGCACGCGCCGCTCCAGCGCGCCGGCGGTGAGGATCGCAATCGCCGGGTAAAGCGGCAGTACGTAGTGCGGCAGCTTGGTGATCACTGCCTCGAACACCACCCAGGACGGAATCAGCCACGCCAGCAGATATTGCGCGCCGGGCTCGCGCCGCGCGCGCCAGACCGCCGGCGCCGCCATCCCCGCCAGCGCCGCGCCGGGCCAGAACGTGACCCAGAACAGCAGCAGATAGAGGCCGGGCGGCGCGCCATGGGATTCCTGCGCACCGATCTTGCTCAGCATGTCGCCGCCGAGCGAGTTGGAGAAGAACGCCTCGCCCGCGCGCCAGAAGATTGCGACGAACCACGGCAGCACCAGCACCAGCGTCCACATCAAGCCCCAGAGCGGGCGCAGCCGCCACAGCCACGCCGCAGAGCGGTCGAGGATCGCCAGCGCCGCGATCGTAAGGCCGACGAACATCAGGATCAGCGGTCCCTTGAGCAGGATGCCGCCGGCCAGCGCCGTCCAGAACACCGCCGGTGGCGTCCAGGGCGGCCGCGCCGGATCCTCGCCGCGCTGCCAGGACAGGTAGACCCGCGCCATCGCTCCCATCGCCGCGACGACGGTCAGCAGCAGCATCGCGTCTGTCTTGGCGAGCCGCGCTTCGGCGCCGAGCAGCACCGAACTGCACATCATCAGCGCCGCCAATGCCGCCCCGCGCCGGGTGACGAAGGCCAGCGCCGTCCAGTAGGTCAGCAATACTGCGCCGATGGCGCCGATCAGGGAGGGAATCCGGTAGAGCCAGATCCGCAATTGGGCCCGCGGCAGGCCGAGCGACGAGGCGGTTTCCACCACGGCGGCCTGCATCCAGTAGATGCCGACCGGCTTCTTGTAGCGGACGTCGTCCTGGAAGCGGATGTCGACGAAATCGTCGCTCTCGACCATCTGCTTGGTCGCCTGCGCGAACCGCGCCTCGTCACGGTCGATCGCCGGAATATTGAAGAAACCGGGCAGGAACAGAACGAGGCCACAGAGCACCAGGAACGCGACGGCGCGAAAATGATTGG
Source organism: uncultured Bradyrhizobium sp. (assembly GCA_964609175.1). Taxonomy (GTDB): domain Bacteria; phylum Pseudomonadota; class Alphaproteobacteria; order Rhizobiales; family Xanthobacteraceae; genus Bradyrhizobium. The sequence goes on along the minus strand of CAZSRR010000010.1, from coordinate 21,816 downwards.
CGGTCGCGAAGTCGAACGCGACTGCCAGCCTGCGGCCGGAATGTGCAGGTTTTACAGGCTGTTGGCCAGCGCCAAAGCGTGGGGGTTGGTAGGTTTCAACCATCTTGCTCGCATACGCTGAAACCGCACTGCAAACAACACCACAATTCCGCCTTATCCGGTTGTGCCCGGTCGCTTTTTCCTTACTGTACCCGGATCACCACGGTATCGGCGGCGCCGGTCGCATCGATCACGGTCAGGCGGGCGAAACCCGGTCCGGGGGGCTCGACCAGCCGCTGACGGCGGCTGTCGATCTCGCCGACGGAAGCGCCGTTCAGCATCACCGTCAGCGGCAGCACGCCGCCCGCGACCTTGACCGGCATCGGTGCCGCCTGCCCGTCACTGGTACGATCGATATCGATCCGCGAGCCGTTCAGCGGAAACTGGATGCGCGGCATCTGATCGCTGCCGGCGCGGATCAGTTCGCCGACTGGGCGGAAACGCTTCAGCGGCAACGGCAGCTTGGCATTGGCCGAAATCAGCGTTCCCTTCGGCGGCTTTGGCAGCGCCGCCGGAAGTTTGCCGGTGCGCGCAAACGCGTCGAACAGGATCGGCGCGGCGGCCGTGCGGCCGACCAGGCCCGGCACCGGCGCGCCGTCGGGACGTCCGACCCAGACGCCGATCGTGATGCGGCCGTCGAAGCCGACCGACCACGCATCGCGATAGCCGTAGCTGGTGCCGGTCTTGAACGCGATCTTGTTGTGCACGCCGTTTTCCGGCGGCGGCGTGCCGAGCAGCACGTTGCCGACCTGCCAGGCGGCGGCCTGGTCCATCAGCCGCATCCGTTCGCGATCATCGGAAGCCAGCACGATCTCGCGCAACGGCTTGGCCGCGCCGAGCCGCGCCAATCCGGCATAGAGCTGCGCCAGATCCTGCAAGGTGATGCCGACGCCGCCGAGGCCCATCGCAAGCCCCGGCGCTTCGTCCTTCGGCAGCACGAGGTTGCCGCCGGCCTGCTTCAGCCGCGACGACAGCCGGCTCGAGCCGACACGGTCGAGCAGCGCGATCGCCGGGACGTTCAGGGAGAGTTGCAGCGCCTTGCGCACCGGCACCGTGCCTTGAAACGTCATGTCGAAATTTTCCGGCGCGTAGGAGCCGAAACGGATGGGACGGTCGTCGATCAGGCTTTCGGGATGCACAAAACCGTCCTCGAAGGCGAGGCCGTAGATGAACGGCTTCAGCGTCGATCCGGGCGAGCGTACCGCGCGTGTCATATCGACCTGTCCGGCCCGCCGTTCGTCGAAATAATCCGATGAGCCGACGCGCGCCAGCACGTCGCCGCTTTCATTGTCGACGGCAATGAGGGCAACCGAAACATTCGGCCCCTGCGCCACCGCGCGGTCGCGCGCCAGCGCTTCGAGGGTCTTCTGCAGGCCTCCATCCAGCGTCAACTTGATGACGGGTGTTTCCTTTGCTGTCAGCATCGCAGCATCAGAGGAATGCGGCGCCAGGATCGGCATCGGCTTGCGCAGACGCGGCACCGCGACCGCCTTGGCCTGTGCGGCATCCTCTGGCGAAACCACGCCATCCTCCACCATCCGCGCCAGCACGCGATCGCGCGCGGCCTGCGCGGCTTCCGGATGGCGATCGAGCCGGCGCCGCTCCGGCGATTGCGGCAGCGCGACCAGCAACGCGGCTTCCGCCAGCGACAGCCGTTTCGGCTCCTTGCCGAAATAACCGAGGGAGGCGGCGCGGATGCCCTCGAGGTTGCCGCCGAACGGGGCCAGCGCCAGATACAGATCGAGGATCTCGTCCTTGCCGAGTTGCCGTTCGAGCTGCACCGCGCGCACCATCTGCCGCAGTTTGGCGTAAAGCGACCGTTCGCGGCGCGGCTCCATCAGCCGCGCCAGTTGCATGGTGATGGTAGAGCCGCCCGATACGATGTGCCCGCTGGTGCCGAACTGCAGCGCCGCGCGCCCGAGCGCCAGCGGATCGACGCCGCCATGGGTCCAGAACCGGCGGTCTTCATAGGCCAGCAGCAATTTCAGATAGGTCGGATCGACCGCCGTTTTCGCATCGACCGGCAGCCGCCAGCGTCCGTCCGACATCGCATAGGCGCGCAAGAGCTTGCCGTTGCGATCGACAACCGTGGTGGAAACTTTTCGGGATTGCTCCAGCGGCAATGGTCCGAGCGAGGCGACCCAGCCCGCAAAGGCGGTGGTCGCGACAATGAGGAGGAAGGCGAGCGAGACGGCGATCCGGAAGAAGCGATGGCGCCCACGGCCTCCCTCACCTCCGCCGTCATGGCCGGGCTTGTCCCGGCCATCCACGTCTTTCTCCGCTGCGGCAAAGGACGTGGATGCCCGGGACAAGCCCGGGCATGACGGAGAACTATCGTTGCCCGCTCCACTCATTTCGCCGCGCGCACCTCAACCGAACCCGTGCCGGTGCGGCCGTAGCGCGACGGATTGTACATGTCCTCGACATAGGCCTGCGGCAGCACGTATTTGCCCGGCGAGACCGCGCGCACGATGTAGGCCACCGTGAACACCGACTGGTCGTCGCTGGCGCGGTCGATCGCTGCCGTGAAGCGGTCGTCGCGGAACTCGGTGTGTTCCGGCTCCTCGCCATCCTCGATCCAGTCCAGCGTGCCGCTGTCGCCCGACGACACCAGATGCGGATTGTCGATCTCGAGTCCCGCCGGCAGATAGTCAGCCACCATGATGTGTCCGTATTCCGGCTTGGCCTCGGTGATCTTCAGCACCACCGCAAAGCGGTCGTTCTGCTTTGCCTTCGTCACGTCGGCCGGCTTGCCGTCGAGCGTGAAGAAGCTGCGCTCGATCTTGAAGCCGTTGGAAGCGGCCGGCTCCGGCGTCACCGGCGAACCCGATACCGAGACCACCGCCTGCAACGGCGCATCGCCGGTATTGGTGATCTTCACCGGCTTGCCGGCGACCGTCTCGGCCTTGTAGCTGCGGTACACGGCGGCCTTGGCCGCGGTGCCGTCGATGTCGAGCGACAACGTCTCCTTCGACAGCGCGCGTGCCGCCAGCACCAGCCAGGCGTTCTCCTGCGTCGAAGTGTAGGGCGAAAGGCCCCTCGCCACTTCGACCCGCTGAATAGCCTGCGTCAGCGTCGCCCGCGGCGCGTTGCCTTCGCTGGCGAGCGAAACCAGCGCCGCCGCATCGCGCAGCGCCGAGCCGTAGTCGGTGCGGCCGAATTCGAGCGTGGGCTTTGGCGCCAGCGCATCCAGCGCCGCGCCATAGACCCGCTCCGCCCGCGTCTTGTCGCCGACCAGCGCCAGCGCCGCCGCAAGCTGCGACTTTGCTATCGGTGTCGCGAGGTTGGAGAGTTTTGTGTCGGCGAGGTAGCGCAGATCGCCGATCGGCGCCGCACCGTTCCGCGCCAGCACGTAGAGGCCGTAGGCGAGATCGCGGCCGCCGTCCTTTTCCGGCTCGTTGGCATTGACGACCGAGTTGCGGATACGATCCAGCGCGTTCTTGAACAGCACGTCCGGAACCGCAAAGCCCTTTTCACGGGCGCGGGTCAGGAAGTCGGTGACATAAGCATCAAGCCAGGAATCGTCGCCGCCGGCCGACCACAGGCCGAACGAACCGTTCGAGCCCTGCCGCGCCAGCAGCCGCTCGATCGCGTCCTTGATGCGCTGGTCGACCGCGGTATCCATCGCCAGATGCGCGCCGGCTGCCAGATCGTTGACATAGAGCAGCGGCATCGCACGGCTGGTGATCTGCTCGGAGCAGCCGTGCGGATAACGATCCAGCGCCTTCAAGATGGTCGCCGCATCGAGCGCGGTGGAGAGACCGACCGACAGCGACACGCCGCCGGTGCCCGGCACCAGATCGGCAAACATGTCCGGGCTCAGCGTCAGGCTCTCGCCTTTTGCAAGAGTCCGGATCGAGCGCCGCGCCAGCACCTGCGTCGCCGCCTTGACGTCGAGCGCATAGTGCCGCGCCAGCGTCAGGCCGTTCGGGCCCTTGATGTCGACGTCGAGATTGGCGGTGCCCGCCCCCGCGGCATCGAGCGCCAGCGCCATCGAGGTCCGCTGCTTGGCGGCGAGTTTTACGGTGGTGGTCGGATTGCCCGTCACCTTGACCGGCCCCGACGTCTTCACGCTGATGCTGTAATCGCCGGGCGCGCCCTCGACATTGTCGAGGTCGAAACTCATCGTCCCCTTGTCGCCGTTGAGCAGGAAGCGCGGCAGGGTCGCCGTCAGCACCACGGGATCGCGCACGGTGACGTCGACCGTCGCGCGGCCGAGCTTGGTCGCGGTCCACGCCACCGCCATGACGCGGGCCGTGCCGGCAAATTCCGGAATTTCAAAACTGATCTCGGCGCTGCCGTCGGCGCCGACCGTGACGATCCCCGAATACAGCGCCAGCGGCTTTTGCGTGGGCGGCGAGCCCTGCAACTCGGCGCCGGAGGAATCGCCGCCGGTCCGGATCTGGCCGCGCGTGCCCTGCATGCCGTCGATCAACTGCCCATAGAGATCGCGGACCTCGGCGGTAAGGCGGCGCTGGCCGAGATAGTAATCGTCCGGCGCCGGCGGCTTGTAATTGGTCAGATTGAGAATGCCGACATCGACCGCGGCCACCACGACCTTGGCGTCCTCGCCGGGATTGAGCCCGCCAAGCTTCACGGGAATCTTCAGCGCCGTGCCGGGCCGCACCAGCGGCGGCGGCGACAGCGCGACCTGCAGCGTGCGCGTCTTCTTGTCGATCCCGAACCATTTCAGCCCGATCGCCCGCCCCGGCATCCGCTGGGCCGCCGCATCGAGCGGCCGGCGCAGCGTCGCCAGCACATAGGCGCCGGTGCCCCAGTCCTTGCCGACGGTGAGCTTGACCTGCTGGGTGCCTTCCTTGACGTCCACGGTCTGCGTCGTCAGCAGGCGGTCGCCAAGCACGTTGATGGTGAGCTTGCCGGCGGTGCGGGCATTGACCGACACCGTCATCGTATCGCCGGAGGCGTATTCCGGCTTGTCGACCGATGTCTCCAGCAGGTCCGGCGTATCGGCGCTGCCGTCGGAATACCAGCCGACGTCGAACTGCACCGAGGTGACCGGGCCGTCCGCTTCAACCGACTTCACGTCGAGACGATAGCGGCCGGGCTCCGGCGAGACCGACACGCGCGCCGCCTTGTCCGCCGTCAGCGTCAAATCGCCGTCGGCGACGCGCTTGGTGGACTTGACCGGCTCATATTCCCACGACGAGTTCTGCCGGTACCATTGGTAGCGCGACTCCATCTTCAGGAGTTCGTAGCGCAGACCGTCGCGCGGCAGCTGTTTGCCGTCGGCGCCGACGAAGATCACGTCGAACTCGGCCTTGTCCCCTTCCGCCACGCTCTTGTCGCCGAACAGCGGCTTGACGCCGATCAGCGCCGCCTGCGGGGCGATCGGCAGCACCAGCTTGCGCTCGACCGCGCGGCCCCCGGTCTCCACCATGCGGATGAAGATCTGCGCTTCCTGCGGGCGTGTGGACGTCGGCGCCTTGGCCAGCGACACCGGGAAGGTCGCCACGCCGTTGGCGTCGGCCTCCGGCATGTTCTCGATCGGGGTGCGCTCGTTGGACGCGGTATCTTCATCCGCCACGCCGAACTGGTAGCCGGGATAGCCCGGCCGCCCGGAAGCCGCAGGCGCCACCAGCATGTCGCCTTCAAGCGCCAGGCCCGAGGCCGGCGCGCCGTACAGGAACTTGCCGGCGACCTTCAGCTCGACCGGCGTCTCGGCCTTGATCGACTTCTCCTTGGACGAGATGTCGAACTCGATCCGCTCGGGGATATAGTCCTCGACCATGAAGGTGGTTTCGCCGACCGACGTGCCCTTGGGGTCGGTGAAGGCGCGCACCCGCCAGGTTCCGGTCGGAACCGCGGAGTTGAGCGGCACCGCCATCGAGCGGCCGCCCGCCCCCTGGTCAGGCAGCTGGGCGCGGCGGAACTCGACGCCGTCGGGCCGTTCGATCACCAGCGTCAGCGGTCCGCCGGCCATCGCGTTGCCCTGCCCGTCGCGCAGCAGCGCGGTCAGATAGACGGTTTCGGTCGAGCGGTAGACACCGCGCTCGGCATAGACAAAGGCGTCGGCACCGGCCGGCACCGCGCGGCCGGAGACGCCGCGGTCGGTGAGGTCGAAGGCATTGGTCTTCAGGCTGAGGAAGGCGTAATCGGCCTTGTCGCTCATGACGGTCAACAACGCCGGCGACAGCCCGCCCTCGCCGCGCGCCAGTCCCGCCTCGAACAGCACGTGGCCGCTGTCGTCGGTCTTGCGCGTGGCAAGGATTTCGTTGTTGCGCGCGACCAGCCGGACCTCGGCTTTCGCGACCGCCTGCGTCGAGGCCAGCGAATTGACGAACACATGGATGCCGTCGTTACCGGAGAATGCCGACAGCCCCATGTCGGACACGATGAACCATTGCGTCGCCAGCGTGCCGTCATCGTCGCTCGAACTGCCGGGGCCCTTGGGCGCCGCGGTCATCACATAGACACCGGGCTGCAGCTCGCCGAGCGCCTGATCGACCGGGAACGCCGTGACGACGTCCTGGTTGAGCGTGGTCGCGGTCGCGAGTTCGCCGGTCCACACCTTGACGCCGCGCTCGTCGCCGAGGCTCGAGAGCTGGTAGCTCGACAGCGTCTTCTGGAAATCGCTGTCCACCACCGTGTTGATCAGATTGCGATCGCCGATCCGGAACACGTCGACGTTCACCGCGGGTGTATTGACGCTGACCAGCGGAATGCCGCGCTGGCCGGTGCGCGGCAGGACATAGGCGCGGCCGGTGAAGCGCACGAACGGTTTGCGGTCGCGCACATAGATGTTGAACTCGGCCGATTTCGGCAGCGTCTCCTTCACCGTGGACGGCAGGCCGGCGCGCAGATTGATGTTGTAGCGCTCGCCATGCTTCAGCCCGTCGACGCAGAGCTGCTTTCCTTCAGAGGTCAGTGCCGGCTTGTCGGTGCCGGCCTGTGCCACGAAGGGCGAGAAATCGACGCGTTTGGCGAGTTCCTCGGAAAACTGGAAGCAGGCGCGCGGCGAAGCGCCGTCGGAATCCACGCTGTAATCCAGCAGCCGGAAGCCGTGCTGGTCGCGCATCTTCTCATACTGGCCGCGCACCTCGGCGACCTCTCGCATGTCGAGCGACAGCCGCAGCGCATCGAGCGCCGGGCGCCACAGCTTGCGCTCCGACATTGCACGGCCCAGCACGGCCAGCGCATCGGCTTCCTCAGCCGGGTTGCCGGCGCGCTGATAGGCGATATAGGCCGCGGTCGCGGCGCGCTCATACAGGAACGTTTGCTCGCTGGAACTGGCGGCGCGGATCTGGAAGATGGTCCTGGCGAGCTTCAGCCAGTTCGCGCCGTCCTCGGGCGTGGTCGCGGCGATCTGACCCAGGATCTGCAGGCCGACGCGGAAATCGGACCGCCGGAAGGCGGCATCGGCGTCGTTGCGCAACATCGCAGAGGATTTCGCGACCGGCCCGGCCTCACTCTTGATCCGGGCCTCCAGCTTGACGGCCGAATCGGCCAGTTCGTCGCGCTTGAACGCCTTGTCCGCGGCGCCAGCCGTTGCCAAGCCGAGCGCCAGCGTGGCGCAAATCACCGTGGCGCGAACCAAACCGTTCATGATGGGCTCCTTCGCGGACATCGGCCGCGTGACGTCGAAATGGGCGCGAAAAAGTGACGGACTGATGACAGCGTGATTCTCGGCTTGCGAAGGGGTCGCATGCATGGTTGGCAGTCCAAATGGTCCCGGCCATCGCAACCGGCAGGGCGCCGGCGGGCTGGCCTTACGTCAGGGCGGACCGTAAAACCATGGCCCGCCGCCTGCCTTGGTCGCCAAGTCACAGAAATCGGTTCGACCCGGCTTGGCGGGAAAGCGGATTTTTCATATTGGCAGTGCTAGATAAGAAAGGCCTATATGGCGGACACAAGGAGCAGTTCCGCCCGGACGGTCCCATAGCTCAACTGGATAGAGTAACGGATTTCTACTCCGTGGGTTGCAGGTTCGAATCCTGCTGGGATCGCCACCATCTGCAGCGCCGTGAGCATGAACGAGCGGCGTTCTCAAGCCGCTGACGCAAGCCGCACGCAATTGCCATGTTGCGCAAATGGCACGGCTCCACACTTATGCCGCAGCGCGGCCTAACTTCCCCGGCTGTGTCGTGCCAGCACTAGGCGGTGTCCCGACAAAAGCGCATTGTGCGTCGTGGGGGCGCACTTCACGCGGGACAACCACCATGACGGCCAGAGCAGCGTACAGTAAGACCAGGCGACCTCCGTCAGCCCCGAAAAAGCCCATTCCGGCCATCCAGCTGGCCCGGCGGCTCGCCGAGGTTCAGGCACTGCGTAAGCTGGTTCAGAAGGCCGAAGCCAGCAAGGCTGACGCACGAACTTCCTGATTTGCCTATGCCGCGTTTCTGATCCGGAAATCATCGATCTGGCGGCCGGACTCTAACTGGGCGGTCAGCCAGCGGGGTGTTTTGCCACGCCCTGCCCAAGTCTCCGAAGGCCGTTCCGGATTACGGTATTTTGGCAGGACCGCCGGATATGGCCGACGTGCGATCGAGGATTTGGAAGATTTTCCACCCGGAGACTTGCCAACCGGAGACTTGCCGGTTGAAGGCTTGCCGCCCGACGTTCTCGCGCGCGACGACTTGACAGACAACGACTTGACAGATGACGATTTGCCTGCCGACGGCCTCGCAGTCGAAGGCTTGGCAGTCGAAGGCTTGGCACCCGGCGACCTGGCTCCGCGAGTTGCAGGGAAAATTTCAATTCCCTTCCGGAGCAACTTCAGACGATTTTCCAGCACGCTTTTTTCCGCCTTCATTGCTTTTGCAAGCTTTTCGGCGATTTCCTCGTGCAGCGCCCACAATTCTTCGGTCGACATCGACTTGAAGTCATTTCGGTTCATGACGGTCCCGGACCATGATTTTGAACTCGAAGGCATCGTCGAGAAAAAACGTGAGCATAAGAAGGCCAATTCAAGACGCTCGTGGTGCTTTATGCTGGATTTTCCCGCTTCTGCGGAACGATCTTGAGTTGCTTCGCATCGTTGATTCACGTGCATGGTAGCCGTGCGCAATCGAGCCCGGACAAGCTGGTGACGATCGGCGGTTTACGCCTATACTGTCGCTGCCCTCTGACAAAGGATGTGGATCGACATGCCGAGAAAGGGCGTTACCGGCCACGACGAGTGGGTGATCACGGAAGCCCTCGCAACGGCGTTGGTCGCGCTTGAGCAACTTGAACCGACCCAGCAATCGCGGCAGCAGATGGACGACATCCGCAAATTGCTCGCAGCCAATTGCCAGCCCGGCACCATCAACCTGCATCTGGCCCAGGCGAAGTGCCGGCTAAATCCCCACGCCGATCGTGCCGAAATCTATCGTGAGTATGGATTTGAGGATCGCGAAGTCTGAAACTCGGACGATGCAGGCCACGTACTGCGTCCTGTCGAGAGCCGGGAGAATATCTCATATGAAGTCACCACACGCCCCCGCCAGCGCAATGGCTTTGATCATTCTGGCCGCCGCGACGGCCCTCCCCGCACGGGCGCAGACCTACGACCCGAGCTATCCCGTTTGCCTGCAAGTCTATCAGGGCATCGCGGACTTCTATTTCGAGTGTCATTATCGAACGATGGCGCAGTGCGCGGCGTCGGCCTCCGGACGCTCGGCGCAATGCGTGGTTAACCCATACTACGGCGGACCGGGTGCCGGGCGCAGCAAACGGCAAAAGCGGCCCCCTCCCTCTCGATATTGAAGGTCGATCCGGTTTGGCGCAAACGGCCTTCCGTAAAGCGACGCGGCCCGCTCGGATGACTTTATGCGATCACTAAAATTGATTGTTTACGAAGAAATTCGAACCTGATTGCGCGCCGCCTGCCGGCGGCTATCTTCTGATCGCCATGGCGTGGCACGAATTGAAGAAGACACCGATGGAATTTGAACGCCGATCGATCGGCAGGACGACGATCTCCAAGAACGCGCTGCTGTACTTCGATGCGCAGCGCGGCGTCCTCAACTGTCACGTTCAGGACGTGACGAACGCGGGAGCTGGAATCGAACTCCGCACGGTGAATTTGCTGCCGCTCGATTTCGAATTGAGCTTCGACAATTTTCATACCGTTCGCGGGTGCCGTCTGGTCTGGCGGCAAGGCGATTTCGTCGGCGTCGCCTTTCAAAACTGATCGAACGGAGCGGGCACGCCCGTCAGGAATGGCGGCTTGCCGTGCAGGTTCTCGTCGCCGCTGCGGAGGTCCGCGCTTCGATGCTGTGCGCCCGCTTGGTACTTGTGAAAGCCATCGAAGCGACCCCGAAGGCACCCGCAAAACCTGGCGCGACGCCGGTATTGCGAAATCGAAATAAAGCGAAATCGAAATAAAGAATGGCTCTTAAGCAACCTGCCTGATCCGGAAATCATCGATACGCTGACCGGATTTCAGCTTTGCCGCGAGCCATCGCGGCGTCTTCCCCCGTCCCGCCCACGTCTCCGAGGGGCGGTCCGGATTCCGGAACTTCGGAACGACGGTGGGATAAGGCCGACGTCCAGGCTGTGGGGCCTTGCGCTCGGATTCGATGCTTCCTTTGAGCTGCCTCAGGCGGTCCTCGAGCACGCGCTTTTCAGCAAGCAGCGTAGCGGCAAGCATTGAGGTTACTTCTTCGTGCAACGCCCACAACTCTTCCGTGGACATCGATCTCAAATCATTCTGGTTCATGACCGTCCCCAATCATGATTCAACGCCATGGTGATTGTTCGCAAGAAAATTGAGCAGAATAAGGCGGGGCAAGGGATCTACTTCAGCCCGGTAATGTTACGGCTTTTTGCACCTTTCTTGCCTTGATGTTCGATCAAAATGGTAACCGCTTATGCTTGTCGGCCCGCTGGCTCTTCTTTGTGACCACCAGAGATGGATTGGCAAATGGTGGTGCAGCGCAAGCAGATGGCCTGACACGACTGGTCTCTTCTTGAAATGTTGCGCAATCGCGCGACCTCACCCAGCCGTTGTTTCCGCCAAAGCCGCGCAGCCTTGCTTGACCCAATATCGCCGTGCCTTCGCCACGGAGACGCCAAAGTCAGGGCGGACCATTTTCTTCGCAGAACCTTCGGCAGGCGCGAGCCTGCCAGCAACAGAATGTTGGCGTCATGGCAGAGTATCGCCGCCGCACCTCCCGCGGTGCTTCCGGTTTGCGCTTCGCAGCGCTGGCATTGGCGCTGACCTCAACCCAAACCTACGCAGACACATTTCAGGAAAAGTGGATGGGGCGGATCGCCCGGCCGCCGGCAGACGATCAGGAAGCCTCCGTCTATTGGCAAGGCAAGTGGGACGCACGCGGCAAGCGCTTCAAGGCCGACGAGGTCTCCTGCGCCCACCGCACGGAGGCGTTCGGTACCATCTTCGTCGTCACCAATCTGGAGAACGGCAAGAAAATCCGTTGCCCGGTCCAGGACCGCGGCCCGTACGCACGGGGCCGCGTGCTCGATTTCTCGCTCGGCGCCGCTCGCCAGATCGGCTGCGACGGTCTGTGCCGGGTTACCGTGCGCCGCGCCGGCTACGAGTAACCTTGCCCGCCTCTCTGGGTTTGGGCACACGCGAGACGGTTGAAAGCTGCAGCCGCTTGCGGTGTCGCCAGCAGGCCGCCCACAATAGCCGAGCGCGCGTCTCCCTGGGGTAGGTGAAGGGGCGGCGCCCGGCTATTCGGGCCGCGCGGCGGTGCGGCTCCTACAGGAACGCATTTTTAACTTAAAAGGAATTTAAAAAGCTCTTGATGCGCTAGGAATTTTATGGCCGCCGTTCGGCGGGCGGCACCGGCATTCGTTCCGAAACGGGTCGGTGTGGGCAGGATTTCATGCGATCGAAACGCAGAATCGGCGCCGTGCCGTCTTCTTCACGTGCCGCCTTGTTCAAATGGTGATCGGTAAGACGCTGCGGCGAGGAGTGTACGAGGCCCGGAGTGCCTAGGAGTCCGGGCCTCGTGGCCTCCAGTGGCAGCATTCGCCGTGATGTACGAACGCCCTGCCCCCCGCTGCAAGCGCCGCGGTTATAGATGTTGCGTACTCGGACGGCCAATCCGTACGAGTACGGGGCGATAGAGCTGCGCAAATGTCTTGCGTGTGTCCGGTGCGCTCCAAATGGCGCGACGGCGCGCCTACTGCTTATCGAACGGAATATACTGATGATATTCCTTCGGCACCGAATTCCGGTAACGCGCAGGCACGGTTCCGCGATCGATCGAACGGTCGAGTTCCTGCTGCCGGGTCATCCTGGTCGGCTTCTTTTTCCTGGATGCCGCCTTCTTCGAAGAGGCCGCACTTTCCGGGGCGGCGTTTTCTGAGGCCTTGGGTTCCGGCGCGGCGGGAGAAGGTGGCGCCGGTGCAGTTCCACCGCCAGCCGTGCCCTGCGCGCGAACAACGCCAGACGACAACACGAGAAGAGCCGCGGCCGATGCGGCGACGAAGAGACGAGACAATTTATGCATGAAAAACTCCGGTCCAGCTTGGTATCGGAGCTGTTCTATTACGTTCGCAGCCGTCCGCACACCGGGATTTTTGCCAGCCGCACAGCCGTCAACCGGCTTTCCCGGACCCGGCTGCAGGTCGTGAAGACGAACGCCAGGCGGCTGCATTGCCAATTAGGACCGAGCGCGGCGCTTGCGGCCGGCTCGGGATGTGACACGCCGATCATGATGAACCCCGTGAAGGCCAGCGCCATGACGGCAGCGATGAGCACGAGGTTTTTGCGCGTCCACCAATCGTGAGGCATCGCGGCAGCTCCTGTTGAAGTCGCCGGGACAATAGGAACATTCGGTCGTGAGCCGTGTGAACGCGTTCACATTACACGGGGTTGTGCGCGGCCCGCCAAAAATGTGTAAACCGGTATAACTCGCCCAATTCCATTGCACGTCCGAATCTCATACCTGACACTGAGCGCTCACGGTGAGCGCGGTTGCGGGGCTGTGGTGGACGAGCAGAAGGCTGAATACGACTACGTCAGGTACAAGCATTTGCTCGCCGCAGCCGTCGATGAGCCGAGCCGGCTCGCGCTGATCGAGATCATGATCAGGGAAAATGCCCGCGACCGGCTGGAAGCGCAGCGCGCCGCTGATCGGGTCGCGATGACCGTCATGACGGTAGCGCGCGTTCTCGGCCCCGCTCGCCGCGGCAACGACATTTAGGGGTACCGCGGCGCTTCCGTGCAGCGCGCGTGGAGCGAGACCCGCCATTCAGGGTGACCTGTGCCGGCTGTCGTTTAAGCCGCTTGGCGTTCGCGCAATCCTCCCCTGCTCCGACGGTGGCATTTCGACGCTGGCATTTTGCCCCAGCTTCACTTACTTAGGCCCCACTCCGCGCCGCTGGCGCGTTCAACCCCACGAGTGAAAGCGACAAGGCCTTATATGAGCGGATTCAAGGAACCGAGCTTTGCGGATCGCCAGAAGGCCGCGATGCAGGCGCGCCAGAACATCCTGAACAAGTTTCGCGCCAAGCCCGGCCCCGATGACCCCGAAGTGCAGCGCCGCCAGGCAGAACGTGAAGCCCAGGCCGCCGCCCGCGCCAAGGCGAGAGAGGCCAAGGAATCGGCCAAGGCCGAGCAGAAGCGCCTCGAGGCCGAGGCCGCCGCTGCCGAAGCCGCCAGGATCGCACGCGAAAAGGAAGAAGAGGCCGCCCGGCAGGCCGCGCTGGAGGCCGAGCAAAAGGCCAAGCGCGATGCGCGCTATGCTGCGCGCAAGAACAAGGGCAAGAAAAAGTAACGATAGCCGAGGGCAAAACTCCCGCAGCCCCTTTTCCCGCTGCCGCAGGCGGATTTAACTTTCATTTCCAGTCTTCGATCGAGAGCGGACCGGCGCCTGAGCGCCGGCCCGCGGGTGCGCCTCAGCGCGGCGACGGCGGGGCTTACTTCTTCATGCCGTCTTTCGAGCTGTCCTTCATCATGCTGTCGTTCTTCATGCCGTCCTTCTTCATGCCGTCTTCTTTTTTCATCCCGTCCTTGGACATCGCGTCCTTCTTCATGCCGTCCTCCTTGCCCATCTTGTCCTGAGCGAAGGCGGCCGGTGCGAACGCAAGGCCGAGCGAAACGAGCGCGGCAGAGAGGCTGAGGCCGATACGGGTCGTGGTGGTCATGGGATGGTCCTTTGGTTGGTTTCTCGGGAGCGACATCTGCCGCTTCCTCCAACGACGAAGCCGCGGGCGGCTTTGTTACGGGCCGTGGCCGGCGTTCTGACGTTCTCACGGATAGTTGAAGGGGGCCAGAAAACCGGCACCGGAGCGTCACGTGCCGCCAGGCGAACAAAACATCCGTTCGCTATTCGCGCTTTCGCCCCGCGCGCCCCCCCATCGATCCGCCAAGGCGGGGCGCTATGCCGAGGCGATTCCGATCTACGAATGGTCATGCCGCTGCTGCACCTCGACGCCCGTCTGGACTTTCTTTCAGTGCATCACGCCATGCGAAGCACATCATGGGCCGCGGCACCGCGCTGACCCGTCCGCCGCGGCTGCCGCACGAGAAGGCCGAGGTCGAGGCTTTGACGGCAAAAGCGCGGAAAAATCGCCCGGCGCTGCCGAATGTCGGCCTGAAGGCCGCGTAAGCGGCCTACTTCGCCGCCCGCGCCTTCGCGTTCAACGCCCCCGCCACGCGGCTGACCGGCGGGCGGCCGATCAGCCCGCTCACGACATTGGTCGCGGCCACCAGCTTCGCCATGTCGACGCCGGTCGCAATGCCCATGCCTTCGAGCATGTAGACCACGTCCTCGGTCGCGACGTTGCCCGTCGCGCCGGGGGCGTAAGGGCAGCCGCCGAGGCCGCCGGCGGCGGAGTCGATCACGCGGCAGCCCTCCTCCATCCCGGCATAGAGATTAGCAAGCGCCTGGCCGTAAGTGTCGTGAAAATGCATCGCCAGCCTGGCCATCGGCACGTGGCCGGCCACGGCGCGCAAAAGCTGCCGCGCCTTCAGCGGCGTGCCGACGCCGATGGTGTCGCCGAGCGATATCTCGTAGCAGCCGAGGTCCCACAACACTTTTGCGACATCCACCACGGCCTGCGGCTTGATCTCGCCCTCATAGGGACAGCCGAGCACCGTCGAGATGTAGCCGCGCACCCGGACACCATCGGCCTTGGCACGCACGAGCACCGGCTTGAAGCGCTCGATCGACTCCGCGATCGAGCAATTGATATTGGCGCGTGAAAAGCTCTCCGACGCCGCGGCGAACACGGCGATCAGTTTCGCGCCTGCCGCCTGCGAGGCCTCGTAGCCCTTCTCGTTCGGCACCAGCACCGGCAGTTCGCAATTCGCGTGGTGGCTGACGCCACGCAGCACCTCGGCCGACCCGACCATCTGCGGGATCGCCTTCGGCGAGACGAAAGCGCCGACCTCGACCGACCTAAGTCCGGCGCCGATCAGCGCTTCGACAAAGGCGATCCGGTCGCCGACGGTGATCGGGGTCTTCTCGTTCTGCAGCCCGTCACGCGGGCCGACTTCGACGATGTGGACGCGGTCGCTCATGATGCCGCCGGCTCCAGCTCGGCAAGTTCGACGCCTTCGCCGACGATATCGCCGACCTTGCATTTGATCTTCTTCAGCACGCCGGCAAACGGCGCGCGCAGGGTCTGCTCCATCTTCATCACTTCAAGCGTCAGGATCGCCGCGCCCTTTTCCAGCGTCGTGCCTTCTTCGGCCAACAGCGCCACCACGGTACCCGGCAGCGGCGCCACGATCTTGTCCTCGCCGATCTGCTCCTCGGCCTCGCCGCCGAACGGATCGACCCAGTGCAGGTCGAAGCGGCCGTTGCGGGTGCGCAGGTAAAGCTCGTGACCTTCGATGACGGCCGTTACGCGCGATTTCACACCGTCGATCGTCAGGTCAAAACCGCCGTCATCGGCGGACGAAATCGCGAAAGCCAGTTCGTGCTTGCCGACCGACAGCGTCATCGGTCCGGAGCCATAATGCAGCACCACCTTCTGCTCGGCGCCCTGCCCCTGACGGAACGAGAACACCCGCTGCCGCCGCCCGACCGGCATCCAGCCGAACGTCTGCCACGGCGAATCTTTTCGCGCGGCTTTCTGTTCGCTGCTGACGATGGCAGCCACCGCCGCACAGAGTTCCAGATCGCCGACCGTCCCCGCTGCTACCGTCAGCTTGTTCAGCTCACGCTCGATGAAGCCGGTGTCGATGGCATTCGCCCGCACCTCTGGATGCGTGATCAGCGCCGACAGGAACGGGATGTTGGTGACGATGCCGCGTACGTCGGTCTCCTCCAGCCCGCGGTTGAGCCGCTCGATCGCGGCCTGGCGGGTCGGTGCCCACGCGATCACTTTTGCCAGCATCGCATCGTAATAGGGCGACACCGCATCGCCGCTGCGATACCCGGCGTCGATCCGCAGGCCGTCGACGGCATCCGGCGTGCGCCAGGTCCTGATCCGGCCCACCGAAGGCATGAAGTTCTTCTGCGGATTCTCGGCATAAACCCGCGCCTCGATGGCATGGCCGTTCAGCCTGATCTCATCCTGCTTCAGAGGCAGTTCTTCGCCGAACGCTACCCGCAACTGCCACTCGACGAGATCGACGCCGGTGATCAGTTCGGTCACGGGATGCTCGACCTGCAGGCGGGTGTTCATCTCGATGAAGAACACTTCCTTGCCGTCCGAGACGAATTCGATGGTGCCGGCACCGACATAGTTGACGGCGGCGGCCGCCTTGCGCGCGGCGGCGCAGACCGCTTCACGCTGCCTGGCGTCCAGCGTCGGCGACGGCGCCTCCTCGATCACCTTCTGGTGCCGCCGCTGCAGCGTGCATTCGCGCTCCCACAGGGACAACAGGTTGCCATGGCTATCGCCGATGATCTGCACCTCGATGTGGCGCGGGTTCTGGACGAATTTTTCGATCAGCATGCGGTCGTCGCCGAACGCCGCCTTGGCCTCGCGCTTGGCGCTGACGATCGCGCCCGACAATTCGCCGGCCGAATTGACCACGCGCATGCCGCGGCCGCCGCCGCCGGCGGAGGCTTTTACCAGCACGGGGAAGCCGATCCTGTCGGCAGCTTTCGCGAGCGTCGCGTCGTCCTGCGCCTCGCCGTGATAGCCGGGCACCAGCGGCACGCCGGCCTTTTCCATCAGCGCCTTCGAGCCGGATTTTGAGCCCATCGCGGTCATCATCCTGGCGGTGGGACCGACGAACACCAGCCCGGCCTTCAGGCAGGCCTCCGCGAACTCGGCATTCTCGGACAGGAATCCGTAGCCGGGATGCACCGCTTCGGCGCCGGTCTTTTCCGCCGCCTCGATGACGCGCTCAATGTTGAGATAGCTGTCACGCGCTCGCGCCGGCCCGAGCAGTACGGCTTCATCCGCCAGCGCGACATGCATGGCGTCGCGGTCGGCCTCGGAATAAACCGCCACGGTGCGCAGGCCCATCGCGCGGGCGGAGCGGATGACGCGGCAGGCGATCTCGCCGCGGTTGGCGATCAACAGCGTGCGGAAACGGCGGTAGAGTTTTTCGCGGTCCATCATCGTTTCCTGCATCACATCCGGAACAGGCCGAACTTCGTCGGTTCGATCGGCGCGTTCGCCGAAGCCGACAACCCAAGACCGAGCACCAGCCGCGTATCGGCCGGGTCGATCACGCCGTCGTCCCACAGCCGCGCCGTTGCGTAATAGGGGCTGCCCTGGTGTTCATACTGCGCGCGAATGGGCGCGCGGAATTTTTCTTCCTCCTCGGCCGGCCAGCTCTCGCCCTTGGCCTCGATGTTGTCGCGGCGCACCTGGCTCAGCACCATGGCGGCCTGCTCGCCGCCCATCACCGAGATCCGCGCGTTCGGCCACATCCACAGGAACCGTGGCGAATAGGCCCGTCCGCTCATGCCGTAATTGCCGGCGCCGTAGGAGCCGCCGATCACGACGGTGAATTTCGGCACCCCTGCGGTCGCCACCGCCGTCACCAGCTTGGCGCCGTCGCGCGCGATGCCGCCGGCCTCGTATTTCTTGCCAACCATGAAGCCGGTGATGTTCTGCAGGAACACCAGCGGGATATTGCGCTGGCAGCACAGTTCGATGAAGTGCGCCCCCTTCAGCGAGCTCTCGCTGAACAGGATACCGTTGTTGGCGATGATGCCGACCGGATATCCCCAGATATGCGCAAAGCCGCAGATCAGCGTCGTGCCGTAGAGCTTCTTGAACTCGTCGAACTCGGAGCCGTCGACGATCCGGGCGATGATGTCGTGGACGTCGAACGGCTTTCGGCCATCCGCCGAGACCACGCCATAAATCTCCTCCGCCGGAAACAACGGTTCGCGCGGCTCCTGCATATTGAGCGGAGCGCGCGTCGGCGGCTTCAGCGTGGCGACGATGCGCCGGGCGATCCCGATCGCATGCGCGTCGTTCTGCGCATAGTGATCGGTGACGCCGGAGTGCCGCGAATGCACGTCGGCGCCGCCGAGCTCCTCGGCGCTCACCACCTCGCCGGTCGCGGCCTTCACCAGCGGCGGGCCGCCGAGAAAGATCGTGCCCTGGTTGCGCACGATGATGCTCTCGTCCGACATCGCCGGCACATAGGCGCCGCCCGCGGTGCAGGAGCCCATCACGATGGCGATCTGCGGAATGCCCTGCGCCGACATCTGGGCCTGGTTGTAGAAGATGCGGCCAAAATGCCGCTCGTCCGGAAAGATCTCGTCCTGCATCGGCAGGAAGGCGCCGCCGGAATCCACCATGTAGACGCAGGGCAGATTGTTCTGTCGCGCGATATCCTGCGCGCGCAGATGCTTCTTCACCGTCATCGGATAGTAGGTGCCGCCCTTGATGGTAGCGTCATTGGCGACGATGACGCATTCGCGGCCCGAGATGCGCCCGACGCCGGTGATCACGCTGGCGGAATGGACGTCGCCGCCATAGAGCCCGTGGGCGGCCAGCGGCGACAACTCCAGGAACGCCGTGCCGGGATCGACCAGCAGGTCGACGCGCTCGCGCGCCAGCATCTTGCCGCGCGCGGTATGCCGCTTGCGGGAGGCCTCGCCGCCGCCGCCGGACACCACCTTCAGCTTGTCGCGCAGTTCGGCCACCAGGCTGCGCATGACGTCGGCGTTGCGGGCGAACTCGGAGGATTTCGGATCGATGGTCGAATGCAGCGGCATGGTCGGCATTTCTTCGGATGCTTGAGGACCGGAAAAACGGCTTCAGAGCGGAGAGGACGACAGCCTGTACTATCCCGACCCCGATGGGAAGTTCAGGCGGATATTCGCCCAGCCGTCATGATTGAATAAACAATCATACGTTTTTTTAAATAGGCCGCAAGCAAAACCGGTGTGCCCGCACATGGTGTGGACACAAGATTGAAAACACTGTCTTTTCGTGCAATAATTATACAATCGACCGCTCGTTTACATGCGGCGAAACTCAGAGGTCTCATGGCACGGACGATCGGCTCACACGGCCCGAAGACGATGGAAGCGATCCGCAAGGCGGGTCTGCGCCTGATCTTCGAACACGGCTACGCCGCCATGAGCCTGCGCCAGCTCGCTTCCGAAGTGGGGATCCAGTCGGGCTCCCTCTACAACCACATTTCGACCAAGCAGCAATTGCTGTTCGAGCTTATCCGCGATCACATCAACGAACTGTTGCGCCAGCTCGATCGCGCGCTGCAGGGCAAAACGGAGCCGGTGGAAAAGCTCCGCGCCTTCACCGCCTTCCACGTTACTTATCATATGACCCGCAAGCGCGAGGTTTTCATCGCCAATTCCGAGCTGCGCAGCCTGGAGCCCAGGAACTATGAGGCGATCGTGGCGCTCCGCGGTGCCTATGAGAAGCAGCTGGCGGATATCCTGAGCGAGGGCGTCGCCGAGGGCGAATTCGAGGTCGTCGATATCCAGGTCGCGACATTTGCGATCCTCGCGCTGTTGACCGGCCTCACCGCCTGGTACCGGCCGGGCGGGCGGCTGACCAAGGAAGCCATCGTCGCCGCCCACGAAAAGCTGGTGCTGTCGAGCGTCGCGCCCGCCGCAACGGGCGCGAAGCCCCAGACCGGGCGAGCCCCCTCCCCAAGGCCGGTACGCAGGCTGGCTCACCGATGACGGACCGCCCGCCCCTCGACGAGATCGACCTCAGGATCCTGGCCGAGCTGCAGCGGGATGGCCGCATCCGCAACAACGAGCTGGCGGAGCGGGTCGGCCTTTCAGAACCGCCCTGCCGGCGGCGGGTGCGCGCATTGCGCGAACGCGGCTATGTCAGCGCCATCCGTGCCACGCTCGACGAGACCCGCCTCGGCTATGAGGTGATTTCCTTCGTCCTGATCCAGCTGCAGAGCCAGGCCCAGGCCCCGCTTCAGGCATTCGAGAAATCGATCGCCGCAGCCCCCCTGGTGCTGCAGAGCTGGCGGATTTCAGGAGACGCTGACTACCTGCTCAAATGCGTGGCGCGGAACGTCGAGGGCATGCACCAGCAGCTCCTGCAATTTTCCGCAATGCCGGAAGTCCGCAACATCAGGACGTTCCCGGTGCTCGGCACGGCCAAGGACGCCCCGCTGCCGATCCCGACGCAATAATCCCGGTTTCGTCCTGCCCGGGCTTGTCCCGGGCATCCACGTCCTAACGCGATCGCGGCATGCCAGAACGTGGATGGCCGGGACGAGCCCGGCCACGACGGCGCGAGAACCTTTGAAACCTAATGGGTCCAGGGCTCGACCCGCTTGAAGGCAAAATTGTCGGCGTAAGCGACCTGCCGCTGCACCGACTCCTTCGGCTCGATCACCTGATAGGCGATGCCCTTGCGCTCGCAATAGGCGACCGCGTCTTCCTTGGTGTCAAAATGCAGGGTGAGCTGCTGCTTCATGTCGCCGGAGGAGGTCCAGCCCATCAGCGGCTCGACCGCCCGGGGCTGTTCGGGCTCATAGTCGAGCTGCCATTCCCGGGTCTTGGCCCTGCCGGATTGCATCGCGTTCTTGGCGGGCTTGAAAATGCGTGCGGTCATGGGTGGTTTGGTCCTCGAGCGAATGCGACACGGTAGCCATTGGTGGAAACCGCCGGGATAGTATAGAGACACCTGCTAGGAATCTTGGTGATTCCGGACGACCGGATGTACCATTTTCCTACTGGTATAGTCATGATACCGGACGGTGACAATTGCGAGCCATCCGGCGGCCGGAACAGGCATCTGCGGCGCCACCCTCCGAAAGAAACACCTGCGCGAAACGGCAGCCATGAAAATCAACGCCACCCTGCCCGATAAGGGACGCGACCTCCGGCTCGACCTGTTTCGCGGGGTCGCGAACTGGGCGATCTATCTCGACCACATCCCCGACAACGTCGTGAACTGGATCACCACCCGCAATTACGGATTTTCCGACGCCGCCGACCTGTTCGTTTTCATTTCCGGATATACGGCGTCGTTCGTCTATGCGCGGATGATGCTGGAGCGCGGCTTCATCGTCGGCGCCACGCGGCTGACCAAGCGGGTCTGGCAGCTCTACGTCGCCCACATCATCCTGTTCGTGATCTATATCGCCTCGATCAGCTATCTCGCCTTGCGGTTCGGCGATTCCCAACTGGTCAACGATTTCAACGTGGCCGGCCTGATCGACAATGCGACCGAAACACTGCGGCAAGGCCTGTTTCTGAAGTTCAAGCCGGTGAATCTCGACGTGCTGCCGCTCTACATCGTGCTGATGGGCCTGTTCCCGCCGGTGCTGTGGATCATGCTGCGTCAGCCCAACTGGACCATGATCGCCGCCATCGCGCTGTGGCTGGTGTCGCGGCAGACCGGCTGGAATCTGCCCGCCTACCCGCAGGGCACCTGGTACTTCAACCCGTTCGCCTGGCAGGTGCTGTTCGTGTTCGGCGCCTGGTGCGCGCTCGGCGGCGC
>CAZSRR010000009.1:0-165097 GCA_964609175.1 uncultured Bradyrhizobium sp. | reverse complement strand
ACCTGCGCGGCGAGTCCTACGGGCTCCTGATCGACCAGATCGGCGAGGTGCTGCGCCTGCCCGACGACAGCCGCGAGGAAAACCCCGTCAACCTCGATCCCCGCATGGCCAAGCTTGCCGGCGGCGTTCACCGTCTCGACGGCCAGCTCATGGTCATTCTCGACGTCGATCGCGTGCTCGAACTCGTGCCGGATCTGATGGCGGCGTAGCAATCGAAGCTTTGTAACGAAAACATCCCGCTTGGGATCTGGTGCAATTGGAGACCTGAAATGAGAACATGTCTGGTTGTCGATGACTCGAGCGTCATCCGGAAAGTCGCCCGCCGCATCCTGGAAGGCCTCGACTTTCAGATCGTGGAAGCCGAGGACGGCGCTAAGGCGCTCGAAGTCTGCAAGCGTGCCATGCCCGAGGCGGTCCTGCTGGACTGGAACATGCCCGTGATGGACGGCTATGAGTTCCTCGGCAATTTGCGGCGCCTGCCGGGCGGCGATGCGCCCAAGGTGGTGTTCTGCACCACCGAGAACGACGTCGCGCACATCGCGCGCGCGCTGCATGCCGGCGCCAACGAATACATCATGAAGCCGTTCGACAAGGACATCGTGACGGCGAAGTTCCAGGAAGTCGGCCTGCTCTGATCCCGAGCAGGTGATCCCGGCGGCTCAACGGCCTTCGGCGTTGTCTTGTAAATGTGCCGCTTGAGTTGAGTCGGGTGAACGTATGAGTGTTGCGCTGACGAAATCTCCACCACCGGCCTCGACACGGCAGGACAATCTGCGCGTCATGGTGGTCGACGACTCGGTCGTGATCCGCGGCATGATTTCGCGCTGGATCGACGCCGAGCCCGACATGGAGGTGTCGGCCTCCCTGCGCACCGGTCTCGACGCCGTCAACCAGCTCGATCGGATCAAGCCCGACGTTGCCGTGCTCGACATCGAAATGCCGGAGCTCGACGGCATTTCGGCGCTGCCCCAACTGCTGGCGAAAAAGCGCGATCTCGTCATCATCATGGCCTCGACGCTGACCCGCCGCAACGCGGAGATCAGCTTCAAGGCGCTGTCGCTCGGCGCATCCGACTACATCCCGAAGCCGGAAAGCACGCGCGAGGCGACCGCCGCCGAGACGTTCCATCACGACCTGATTCAGAAGATCCGTCATCTGGGCGCCAGGGCCCGCCGCCGCGCCTCGCCGGCTCCGAGCCCGTCCGTCGCGCCGGTCGCCGAGCGTGTCCGAGAAGTACCGGTCCCGCAGCCGGCCGCGGCGCCGGTCGCGCATATGCCGCTGGCGCGCCGGCCCTTTGGGGTGCTGGCGCCGCGGGTGCTGCTGATCGGTTCGTCGACCGGCGGCCCGCAGGCGCTGATGACCCTGGTGGCCGATATCGGTCCGGTGATCGATCGTTTTCCGGTGCTGATCACCCAGCACATGCCGCCGACCTTCACCACGATTCTCGCCGAGCATCTGGCGCGCGCCAGCCACCGTCCCGCGCATGAGGCCGTCGATGGCGAGACCGTCAAGCCCGGCCGGATCTATCTGGCGCCCGGCGGCCGTCACATGCGCGTGGTGCGCCACGGCGCCGAGACCGCGATCGCCCTCGACGACGGACCGCCGGTGAATTTCTGCAAGCCGGCGGTGGATCCGCTGTTCAACTCCGCCATCGACATCTGGCAGGGCGGCATCATCTCGGTGATCCTGACCGGCATGGGCTCCGACGGCATGCGCGGCGGCAAGGACATCGTCGCCGCCGGCGGCAGCGTGATCGCCCAGGACGAAGCTACCAGCGTGGTCTGGGGCATGCCGGGCGCCGCCGCCAATGCCGGAATTTGCGCGGCGGTGCTGCCGCTCAATCAGATCGGGCCGAAACTGGTCCGGTTGTTTTCAGGAGACCGTTCGTGACGCCTTCAGACTATGAGTATCTGCGTAAGTTTCTGAAAGAGCGATCCGGCCTCGATCTCTCCGCAGACAAGCAATATCTGGTCGAAAGCCGGCTGCTGCCGCTCGCGCGCAAGTCGAGCCTGGCGGGAATTCCGGAACTCGTCGCCAGGATGAGGGGCGGCGCCGAGGGGCTGACGGCAGAGGTGGTCGAGGCGATGACCACCAACGAGACGTTCTTCTTCCGCGACAAGATCCCGTTCGACCATCTGCGCGAGGCGGTGCTGCCGGCGTTGGCGCAGGCGCGCGCCGCCCGCCGCGCCTTGCGGATCTGGTGCGCGGCCTCCTCCACCGGGCAGGAGCCGTATTCGATCGCGATCTGCCTGAAGGAGGCCGGACCGTTGCTCGCGGGCTGGCGCACCGAGATCGTCGCCACCGACCTGTCGCAGGGTGTGCTGGAAAAATCCAGGGCCGGCGTGTTCAGCCAGTTCGAGGTGCAGCGCGGATTGCCGATTCAGCTGCTGGTGAAATATTTCGCCCAGAACGGCGACGTCTGGCAGATCAGTTCCGAACTCCGCGGCATGGTGCAGCACCGCCAGCTCAATTTGCTGCAGGACTTCTCCCATCTCGGCACGTTCGACATCATCTTCTGCCGCAACGTGCTGATCTATTTCGACCAGAACACAAAGATCAGCATCTTCGAGCGGATGGCGCGGATGCTGGAGCCCGACGGCGTGCTGGCGCTGGGTGCGGCCGAATCCGTGGTCGGCATCACCAATGCCTTCAAGCCCTATCCCGAGCGCCGCGGGCTCTATCGTCCGAACGTCGCGCCGGCAGTCCGGGTGGCGGGGGTCGGTGCGTCGACCCTGGTGCCGCAGACCCTGCGGGCCGTCGCCGCGGCGCGGTGAGTCGCTTCCCCGTTACACGATGGCGTGCGGCAGGAAGCGCGACGTGTTGCCGGTGATCGGGTTTTCGTCTTCGCGGATCGACAGGCCGCACGGCGTGTGATCGACCAGCCAGCTTCCGATCACCGCATACTGGTCGGAATTGCTCGCCAGCGGCGCGAACGCTTGCCGAATAAAACCTTCCGCTCCGTAAGGTCCTTGCTGCTCCATCAGCGTGGTGCCGGCGCTGACCAGCGTGACGTTGGCGCCCTCGCGTGAAAAGAGCGGCTTGCGCACGAAGGAGGAGCCGAGCATCGACGCCTTCGGATCGTCCTCGAAAAAGGCCGGCAGCAAGTTCGGATGTTTTGGGAACATCTCCCACAACAGCGGCAGGACGCCCTTGTTGGACAGGATCGCCTTCCAGGGCGGCTCGATCCAGCGGGTCGGCGCGGCCGCAATCTTTTCCCCGAACGCGTCCTGGAACATCCATTCCCAGGGATAGAGCTTGAAGGCGAGTTCGATGGCGCGGTCGTCGAGATCGACGAAGCCGCCGTCCCTGGCGAGCCCGACATCCTTGATGTCGAGCAGCGTGGTCTGCAACCCGGCCTGGCTCGCGGTGTCCTGCAGATAGGCGAGCGTGCCGCCATCCTCGACATTGTCGGTCATGCCGGTGAGATGCAGATGCTTGCCGCGGCCATGTTTCTTCCACGCCTCGATCAGCCGCTCATGGATCGAATTGAACTGGTCGGCGCGCTTGGGAATGACGGCGCGATCCATCGCCTGTTCGAGCCAGGTCCACTGGAACACCGCGGCTTCGAACAATGAGGTCGGGGTGTCGGCGTTGTACTCCAGCAGTTTCGCCGGGCTCCAGCCGTCATAGCTCAGGTCGAGCCGGCCGTAGAGGCTGGGATCGCGGCGGCGCCAGCTCTCGGATATCAGCGGCCAGAACGCCTCGGGGATTTTCAGCCGGCGCAGGTGGTTTTCGTCGCCGACCACCCGGCCGACCAGTTCGAGGCACATCGCCTCGATCTCGGCGGTCGGGGTCTCGAACCGCCGTTCGATTTCGTTGAGCGTGAAGGCATAATAGGCCCGCTCGTCCCAATAGCGCTCGCCGCCGATGGTGTGAAAGATGAAGCCCACGCCTTCGGCGGTGGCGCGCCAGTCGTCGCGTTCCGGGCAGGGGATGCGCTGCATCGATCAGCCGCCGGAAAAGCCGACCGCGTGTCCGAACGAGCCGAAGCCGCCGCGTTGCGCGCTGTGCGAGCCGGAATCGGAGCTGCCCGAGGAGGAGTGGCCGGAGGACGACGAGTCGCTGGAATAGTAGCTGCTGCGCGATGAACTGCCTCCGGAGCCGCCCGATGAGGAGCTGCGCGAGGTGCACTCGGTGCTGCCTTGCTGGTATGAGGGCGAGGCCGAATTCTCGCAGTTGCGGCTCGGCATCAGCGTGTAGGCGACGCTGCCGACCGCCACCGTCCCCATCAGCAGCAGCGCGACCTGGCCCGAGCGCTTGGCCGGCGGCGCAGCAGGGCGGGACGAAGCCGGCACCGAGACCGGCCTGCGTTTGCCGAATTCCTTGTGCGATTTGTCGGTCATGTCAGTAGATCATGCTGGCGGCGTTGAGGGCGCCGGCGGCGAGCGACGACAGGCCGAGCCAGATCGCCGCGGCCAGTTCGCCGGCGGCAATCCGTTCCGACAGTTTCGGCACCGGTACGCGGACCAGATAATAGACGATGATCTGCACGATCAGCGCGATCACAGCCCAGATCAGGCAGTCCCAGACATTGGCGGAATGCGCGATGGCCGAGACCAGCGGCAGCGCGAAGCCGAGCAGGCTCAGGCCGAGCGCAATGGCCGCCGCCGGCTCGTTGGCGCGGATCAGGTCGAACTCGTTATGTGCGGTGACGCGGGTATAGACGAAGAGGTAGGCCACCACGGCCACGATTGCCGTGCAGAAATAGACCATGAACGCCGGCAGACCGGCGAGCGATTGCAGGATCATTGACGACGCCCCAGTTCGTGCGTCCCGGAGGTTCGCACGATTGGTCAGTCGGCGGATAGGCGCGGCGGGTTCAATCCCAAACAAAAACCCCGCCATTTGCGGCGGGGTTCAGTCGGGAGGAGGAGCCTTGCGGCTCGCCGTAAAACCCTGGGTGTCAGGCGGGGATACGCTCGTCCGCCTCGTGCGGCTCGCGCAGCACGTAGCCGCGGCCCCACACGGTCTCGATGAAGTTGCGGCCTTCGGAAGCGTTGGCCAGCTTCTTGCGCAGCTTGCAGATGAAGACGTCGATGATCTTCAGCTCGGGCTCGTCCATGCCGCCATAGAGGTGGTTGAGGAACATTTCCTTGGTGAGCGTGGTCCCCTTGCGGAGCGAGAGCAGCTCCAGCATCTGGTATTCCTTGCCCGTCAGGTGCACCCGCTGGCCGCCGACTTCGACGGTCTTGGTGTCGAGGTTGACGACGAGATCGCCGGTCTGGATGACCGACTGGGCATGACCCTTGGAACGGCGCACGATCGCGTGGATACGGGCAACCAGTTCGTCCTTGTGGAAAGGCTTGGTCATGTAGTCGTCGGCGCCGACGCCGAGACCCTTGACCTTGTCCTCGATGCCGGCGAGGCCGGAGAGGATCAGAATGGGGGTCTTGATCTTGGAAACCCGGAGCTGCTTGAGCACGTCGTAACCGGACATGTCGGGCAGATTCAGGTCGAGAAGAATAATATCGTAGTCATATAGCTTGCCAAGGTCGACGCCTTCTTCCCCGAGATCCGTCGTATAGACGTTAAAGCTCTCGGATTTGAGCATCAACTCGATCGACTGCGCGACAGCGCTGTCATCTTCAATCAGCAAAACGCGCATGCCAGTCCCCTTTAGTCCGCCGCTCCGGGCGTCAGGTCGGCCGCACCTGCGGCACTCAAAACGCCTTTAACAACTGATTCGGATCCTGACAGAGACATGGTTAACAAATCCTGATTCCGGTTCGCAAGCTCTTTGAGTGCAATTTCTAGCGAATCGCCCTAAGATGTTGCGCAGAAGCAGCTTTTCTCGACCGTGCCTACTCAAGCTCCAGATTAAGAGACGGGCCTAACCGACTCTCGCGCTAACCCTTCTTTTGACGGGCGTGCGCTCTCAGTCACCAAAAGACAGTGACGCAATGATTAATGATGCGGGTAAACACGAGGTTAAGCGCTACCGGCTAATGCGCGGAAACTTAAGGTTTTCGCAATGAAGGCCCTGGCGGAGCAAATCGGCGATATCGACGGCGTCAATATATATGGCCGTGTTGTGGGCGTGCGCGGCCTGATGGTCGAGATCGCAGGTCCGATCCATGCGATGTCGGTCGGCGCCCGCATCGTGATCGATACCGGCGGCAACCGGTTCATCCCGTCCGAGGTGATCGGCTTTTCCGGCAGCAATGCTGTCGTTATGCCGTTCGGCGGACTCGAAGGCGTACGGCGCGGTTGCCGCGCGGTGATCGCTACCGCGGCCAGCCAGGTGCGGCCGTCACAGGCCTGGCTCGGCCGCGTCATCAACGCGATGGGGGAGCCGATCGACGGCAAGGGGCCGCTGGAGCAGGGGCCGTCGCCGATGCCCTATCGTAATTCCCCGCCGCCGGCGCATTCGCGCAAGCGAGTCGGCGCCCCGCTGGATCTCGGGGTGCGCGCGCTGAACACATTCCTGACCTGCTGCCGCGGCCAGCGGCTCGGCATTTTCGCCGGTTCCGGCGTCGGCAAATCCGTGTTGCTGTCGATGCTGGCGCGCAACGTCGATGCCGACATCACCATCATCGGCCTGATCGGCGAACGCGGTCGCGAGGTGCAGGAGTTCTTGCAGGAGGATCTCGGCGACGAGGGCCTGGTGCGTTCCGTGGTGGTGGTCGCGACGTCGGATGAGCCGGCCCTGATGCGGCGGCAGGCGGCCTACCTGACGCTGGCGATCGCGGAGTATTTTCGCGACGAGGACAAGGACGTGCTGTGCCTGATGGACTCGGTGACGCGCTTTGCGATGGCGCAGCGCGAGATCGGCCTGTCGGCCGGCGAGCCGCCGACGGCCAAGGGCTATACGCCGACGGTGTTCACCGAATTGCCAAAGCTGCTGGAGCGGGCCGGGCCGGGCACCGGGGTGGGCACCATTACTGGAATCTTTACCGTCCTGGTGGACGGCGACGACCACAACGAGCCGATTGCGGATGCGGTGCGCGGTATTTTGGACGGCCACGTCGTGATGCAGCGCTCGATTGCTGAGCGCGGCCGTTTCCCCGCCATCAACATCCTCAAGTCGGTTTCCCGCACCATGCCGCGGTCGGCCAACCCTGAGTATTTGCCCGTGATCATGCGGGGCCGCCAGGTGATGGCGACCTATGCCGACATGGAGGAACTGATCCGGCTCGGCGCCTATCGGGCGGGATCGAGCGCTGAAGTCGACGAGGCGATCCGGCTGCACGAGCCGCTGGAGGCCTTCCTGCGCCAGGCCAAGGATGAAAAATCGAGCCTCAACGACGGTTACCGCCAGTTGGCGGCCATCCTCAGCAGTTTGGAAACGGAACGCTAACTTTGTCAGGCCATCATTCCCGGCACATGATTAACGACGCCGGCGGGCCCTCTCGGGGAGCCGGCACTGTCCCGCGTTCAGATTGGGACTTCTGGGGAGTATGAGTCGATGAAGTCACGAGAAACGCTGATCCGCCTGAAGAAATTTCAGGTCGACGAGAAGCGCCGCAGGGTTACCCAGATCGAAGGCATGATCGCCGACTTCCAGCGGATGTCCGTCGATCTCGAGCGCGAAATCCAGACCGAGCAGGAGCGGGCCGGGATCAACGATCCCTCCCATTTCGCCTATCCGACTTACGCCAAGGCCGCGATCCAGCGCCGCGAGAACCTGACCCGTTCGGCCGACGAACTGCGCGTCCAGCTCGAAGATGCCAAGAGCCTGCTGAGCGAAGCGTTCGAGGAGCTGAAGAAGGTGGAATTGCTCGACGAGCGCGACCAGGCGCGCGAGCGCGCCGAAGAGAGCGCCCGCGAGCAGGCCGACATGGATTCCATCGGCCTGATGCGCGCCCGTCTCGGCGTCGCCTGACGCTTCCCCATCCGACTGGTTGCAAAATCTGGAATCCCGGGCCAAAAGGCCCGGGATTTTTTTCCTGTTCAGACGCCTGGAACCGGCGACTTGGTGGCCCCGTTGACGCAGGTTATGCTACGAAACTTCTCGATTGCTCCGGCGTAACACCGCGATGGAGGATCGCGATTTGGGGGACGCCGAATGCTGACGCCAGCGGAGCTGGTCAGGCTGATTGCCGCGGTTGCAAAGGGGGATGAGGCCGCTTTCGAGCGCCTTTACGCCGCCACGCGCGCGAAACTCTTCGGCGTCGTTCTCCGTATCTTGCGCCGTCAGGACCTCGCGGAAGAGGTCATTCAGGAGGCCTACGTCAAGATCTGGAACAGCGCCGGACAGTTCAACCCTGCGCTTGCTTCACCGATCACATGGATGGCGTCGATCGCGCGCAACCGGGCGATCGACGTCGTGCGCAAGAAGAGCGAAGTCTCGATCGAGGAAGAGCCGTCCGCGATGGAAGTTGCGGCCGATTCCGCCGACCCGCTGGCGCGGCGCGAGATGACCGAGGAATTGAAGCGGTTGCTGGAATGCGTCGGTCGTCTCGAGCCGGACCGGCAGAAACTGGTGCTGCTGGCCTATTACAACGGCTGGAGCCGGGAGCAACTCGCCGCCAAGTTCGAGACGCCGGTGAATACGGTGAAGACCTGGCTGCGCCGCAGCATGATGGACATAAGGGAGTGTCTCGGGCTTTGATGCCTGGATCGAACGATGGCCTATAGCGAAGACCATATCGCGCTCGCCGCGGAATATGCGCTCGGTACCCTCGATGCCGACGAACGCGCGCAGGTCGAGACCATGATGGCTGTCGACAGCGAATTCAGTGCGATCGTCCACGCCTGGGAGTATCGCCTCGGCGCCTTGAACCAGATGGTCGGCTCGATCGAGCCGCGGCCCGTCGTGTGGGAAAACATCAAGGCCGCGATCGCGAATTCCACCGCGGGCCAGGCGCCGCCGGTGTCGCCCGCGGCGTCGCCTGCCGCGCCGGCTTCGGTCGAGCCAACGGCCGAGCCGGTGGTGGCCGCTCCCCCGGTGACCCCGGCGGCGGCGCCGCCGGTCGCTGTGGACGCGGCGATCGACAATTCCAACGTCATCCAGTTGGCCGGGCGGGTGCGGCGCCTGCGCGGCATCGCGTCCATCGCCACGGCGCTCGCCGCGGCCCTGGTCGGCATGCTCGCGGTGCAGGTCTATCGGCCGGAGGTGTTGCCGGAAGCATTGCGGCCGAAGCCGCGCATTCAGACGGTGGAGGTCCGGGTGCCGGCACCATCGTCGGCGCAATATGTCGCGCTGTTGCAAGGGAGCGCCGGCGCACCCGCCTTCATCCTGACGGTCGACGCCGCCACCAGGAACTTCACCGTCCGCAAGGTTGGCGCCGATGCCGGGCCGGGAAAGAGCTTTGAGCTGTGGATGATCTCCGACAAGCTGCCGCAGCCGCGCTCGCTCGGGGTGATCGGCGGCAGCGATTTCACTGCGCGACCGGTGCTCGCGGACTACGATTCCGGCACCATCAACGGTGCGACCTACGCGGTGACCGTCGAACAGACCGGCGGCTCGCCGACCGGCCAACCGACCTCGGCGCCGGTTTATACCGGCAAGCTGATCGAGACCGTGCCGGCGCGCTGATCCACCAGTCCACGCACCGGGCAAGCGCGCAGAGGCGCTGCGACGACATCCGGCCATCCAAAAAAGAAAACGCCCGTGGGGGGCGGGCGTTTTCCAGGTCAACTTGGGGTAGTTGGGGGTCTTGATTATCCACGTGGCGACTTTGGGGGGGCAGTAAAGTGCCGCGTGAATTCCGTGAATAGGTTTCTATCGTACGACCGAACTGCTCGAACTGGTAATCACGACCGGCTTACCGGCCTTCATGACGGGCGTGCTGGCGGTCTGGACCAAGCCTTCATCAGCCGTGCTTCGCGCCGCTATTCCGAATCCGGCAACCATGATCGCCGCAACCAATGCCACGACCACGATCTTGAGATGGGTCGTGCGATCCGCGCTGTAGATCGAGTGGTTCATGGAAGTCTCCTGCCGCCTTCCGCCTGCAGATTTGCGCCTTGCAAATTCGTCGGTGTCCGCTGCGGACCGGTTCAACGTCCCGCATGCTGAGAACGTGGGAAACACGGATTCAGTTCCCAAGTGGCGATCACAAGGTGGTGAAAAGACTTGAAGGAACGCGAGCGGAGACCCGCCTTCAGCCACCGATCATGAACAATTGTTTAGAAAATACGGTCGCTTAGGGGACGAGCGCCCGGCCGGACGGGGATGGAGGTCCGCTTGGGCGATTTCGACAAATCGTTTGCATGTGGCAGAAAGGTTTTTCTGAAACGCGGCTGATTTGCGGCGCCCGGTCACCCCCTAGACGCTGCCGACCGTCTTCAGTCGGGCGCGGGGGTGGATTTCGGCTTGCGACAAGACAGTGGTCTGCGCCCGGAAGCGCTCGACCAGCGAGCGGACGAATGGACGGATCGCGGCGGAGGTAACCAGCACCGGCGCTTCGCCTTCGCGGGCGGCCTGCTCGAAGGCGTTGCGGACCGAGGTCATGAACTCCGACAGTTTGGAAGGCTGCATGGCGAGGCTGCGTTCCTCGCCGGTACCGATGATCGATTCGGCAAACGCCTGTTCCCAGCGCGCCGACAGTGCGATCAGCGGCAAATAGCCGTTGTAGGTGGTATTCTGCGCGCAGATCTGCCGCGCGAGGCGGGCGCGGACGTGCTCGACCATGGTGGCGGGGTGGCGCGAGAAGGCCAGCGCGTCGGCGATGCCCTCGAGAATGGTGGAGAGGTCGCGGATCGAGATCCGCTCGGCCAGCAGCAATTGCAGCACGCGCTGGATGCCGGACACCGTCACCTGGCTCGGCACGATGTCCTTGACCAGTTCGCCCTGTTCCTTCGGCAGCTCCTTCAGCAGCTTCTGCACCTCGCCATAGGACAGCAGGTCGCTCATGTTGCTCTTGAGCAGCTCGGTCAGGTGGGTCGACAGCACGGTGGCGGCATCGACCACCGTGTAGCCCTTCAGCGACGCCTCTTCCTTCAGCGCCGCGTCGACCCAGGTCGCCGGCAGTCCGAACGTCGGTTCGACGGTGTGGATGCCGGGCACGCCGACCTGGTTGCCGGCCGGGTCCATGACCATGAACTGGTTCGGCCAGATCTTGCCGGTGCCGGCGTCCACTTCCTTGATCTTGATGACGTAGGTGTTGGCCTCGAGCTGGACGTTGTCGAGGATGCGCACGGCCGGCATCACAAAGCCCATTTCGATGGCGAGCGAGCGGCGCAGCGCCTTGATCTGCTCGGTCAGGCGGTCGGTGCCGTCCGGGCCGTTGACCAGCGGCAGCAGCGCGTAGCCGAGTTCGATCTTGAGGTCGTCGATCTTCAGCGCGGCGGCGATCGGCTCCTCGGCTGCGGCGGCAGCGGCGGCTGCTTCGGCGTCGGGGGCGGCGGCCGCGGCGGCTTCCGCCGCCTTGGTGACGCGGTTGTGGTTGCGCGCCTTCCAGGCCAGCGCCGCGGCGCCACCGCCGAGCGCCAGGAACGGCAGCATCGGAATACCCGGCAGCAGCGCCAGCACCAGCATCACGCCGGCCGACATGCCGAGCGCCTGCGGGTAACCGGAAAGCTGCTTCATCAACGCCTTGTCGGCCGCACCGGTGATGCCGGCCTTCGAAACCAGCAGGCCCGCCGCGGTCGAGACGATCAGCGCCGGCACCTGGGTGACCAGGCCGTCGCCGACGGTCAGCACGGTGTAGGTGCGGGCGGCGTCGGCAAAGCTCATGCCCTGCTGGGCGACGCCGATGATGATGCCGCCGACGATGTTGATGAACACGATCAGCAAGCCCGCAATCGCGTCGCCGCGGACGAATTTCGAGGCACCGTCCATCGCGCCGAAGAAGCCGCTTTCGTCTTCCAGCTCCTTGCGGCGCGCCTTGGCGGTCTTTTCGTCGATCAGGCCGGCGGAAAGATCGGCGTCAATCGCCATCTGCTTGCCGGGCATCGAATCGAGCTGGAACCGTGCCGCGACTTCGGCGATGCGGCCCGAACCCTTGGTGATGACGACGAAGTTCACGATCACCAGAATCGCGAACACGATGATGCCGATGACGAAATTGCCGGACATCACGAAATTGCCGAAGGCCTCGATGACGTGGCCGGCCGCCGCCGTGCCTTCATGGCCATGCGACAGGATGAGGCGGGTGGACGCCATGTTCAGCGACAGCCGCAACATCGTCGAGATCAGCAGAACGGTCGGAAAGGCCGAGAATTCCAGCGGCGTCTGGATGAACAGCGACGTCATCAGGATCAGGATCGAGACCGTGATCGAGATCGCGAGAAACAGATCCAGCACGATCGCGGGCAGCGGCAGGATCAGCACGACCAGAATGATGAGGACGCCGAGCGCCAGCGCCAGATCGCCGCGCTTCAGGATATCGCCGATTTCGCCGAGGCTAGGGAACTTACCGCCTGGGCCCGCGCCGCCCTGACCCGCCGTGACATCGACCATGGTAGCCGCTTCCCCCCGCGACTGGCGCCCCCGGGCACCAAACGTTTGCGCGGCGGCCGAAGGACCGCCGGTCCGAAAGTGAGGCACCGCACTGGCGTCCACGGGGTTCCTCCCGTCTTAACGCGGCCGACGACACTCGACTTCACCCGGCAATATTTGCCGGGTGTATGGTTAGCAAAGGGTTAACGGGGGTGATTTGGGATGGAACCCGTTGATTTCGAAACATTGCTGGAGATGAGCGCGGGTTCCATCTCGAGGTCGAAGACCGCCCGGCCGCTCGCCTGGGCGGCCTGTCGATAAGCATGTGAATATGCTGTGGACAACTGCCCAAGTTTTGACCTAATTTAGTATCTAAGCTTCTGATGTTACGTAATTTTTTGTTCCCCTTAGGTTTTGCGTAGGGTGATTCTGTGAAAAGATTTCGGCCGATCGTTCTGGTGGCTGACATCGTTTGTATTCTAACGATTGCGCTCTACAGCGCGCCGGCGCAGGCAAAGCAATGCCACGCCGCGCGGCCGTCGAATGCGCAAGCCTATTGGTCTTATCGGCTGATCGACGGCCGCAAGTGCTGGTACGAGGGCAGGCCCGGATTCTCGAAATCATTGTTGCGCTGGCCGGCGGAGAAGGCCGCTGAAAGGAATCCGCCCCGCGAGCCGGATGCGCGTCCGGCTGGCACTACGAGCAAATACCCCCCAATGGATGCGCAGGCCTCGCTTACCAACGATCCCGATGCGGTGCCGAAGCCCGACACCGCCGGCCGCATCGCGGCGCCGTCGAGGGGCAACTTGACCTCGGATGATTTGCGCGCCTGGGGAAGCACCAGGATGGCGACGGCGGCCGAGCCGGTTCTGGCCATCATGGATCGCTGGCCCGATCAGGAACTGCAGCAGCAACGCGCCACACCGGCGTCGGCGGCGCAATCGTCGTCCGCGAGCGGCGGCCGGACGGCGTTGATGGTGGTCGTGATAATCATGGCGCTGTCGGCGGTATTGATGACCACCGTGAGGAAGAAAGCCGGTACGTGGCGATTGCCGTTCTGGCCGGCCAAGACATCCCGTAAGCGTATCGCCGCCTGGTACTGACGCGGCAGGTCTAACGCGTCGCGCGGTCTGCCGTGCGGCGCTCCGCAATATACTTCCCGCAGATCAATCGAAAGTCACGGCTGTCCGCGCGATAGCGCCGCGGCGCCGCCGAACGTCGATGCCTATTCCACCACCAGGGCGTCGGTGCCGAATGATGGGCCGAGTTCGGTGTCGTCAGCCCCGGCCGCACCGGAACTGACGGCCGGCACGTCGCAGGCGACGGCTTTCATCCGTGTTCACTCCGGAGCAACCGCTATCGGCGGCTGCTCCCGGTGCCATGCCGGCGGTCTCAATCGCAGTAGGTCCACCCGCCATAGCCGTCGTCGCATCGGGCCGGAACGCGTGAGCGATAAGGCACGGGCGCCGGCGGACGCGGCGCGTATTCATAGTCGTAGTCCTGCGCGTAGTGGCGCGTGGGATAGGCAGGCGCGCGATTGTAATAGACCGGACGCGGCGCGTAGGACGATCCGTAGTCGCCATAGACCGCAGCCGGTGCGCGGTAGGCGGGATCGACGTAGGTCGGCTGACGATATCCGTAGCCGGGTTCTGCGTATGGCCGATGATTGTGGCCGGGCCGCACATAGACGTTCGCGGCGGGCGCATAGATTCCGCCGGGCGCGACGTAAACGGATTGCAGGTCGCTGGCCGAGCCGGCCGCCGAGTACATGATGCAGCAAGCCAGCGTGAGCGAAGTTCGGTACATGTGTGTCGCCTCCAAAGAATGCAGCCCCGCAGCCAGCATGGGTTAATTTTCGCTAAACAATTCGCGGCGTGCAATGATATTTTGCGCAAATAAGTGTGCCATTTCAGGACTTTGCACAGTGCGCGCTTGTTCATGTTGATGAACTGCGCGGATGATGTGGTCACGCTCTTCGTGTTGCGATTTCCTTCGTCATCGCGAGCTTCGCACGCAATGATGCCGAAACGCATTTTGGGATCGTCGTCATGAAAGCCTTCACGATACGAACGATGCGGCCCGACGAAATCTCACTGGCCGTCGATTGGGCCGCTGCGGAAGGTTGGAATCCGGGCACCGCCGATGCTGCGTGCTTTGCTTCGGTCGACGCGCAAGGTTTTCTGATCGGCGAACTCGATGGCGTGCCGGCCGCGACGGTGTCCTGCGTCAACTACGATGCGCGCTTTGCCTTTCTCGGCTTCTACATCGTGCGCGCGGATCTTCGCGGCAGGGGATATGGCCTGCGGATATGGGACGCGGCGATCGCGCATGCCGGCGCGCGCGTGATCGGACTCGATGGCGTGACGGCGCAGCAGGAGAATTACAGGAAATCCGGCTTCCAGCTTGCCTACGCGAATGTGCGTTACGGCGGCATGGTGTCGACGACTGCCGCACCGCGCGCGGATATTGTCGCGCTGAGCGATGTGCGGTTCGCCGCGGTGGAAGCGGACGACGCTACGGTTTTTCCGGCACCGCGATCCGCATTCCTCCAGGCGTGGATCGGTGCACCCGGCCATGCCGGTTGCGCCGTGATGCGTGACGGCCGGCTTGCGGCCTGGGGCGTCATCCGTCCGTGCCGCACCGGTTTCAAGATCGGCCCGCTGGTGGCCGATGATCGCGCGGGCGCCGAAGCGGTGCTGTCCGCGTTGATCGACAGAGTGGGCGGCGGCGAGATTTTTCTCGATGTGCCGGCAGTCAACCGCGAGGCGGTCGCACTGGCGCAGAATTTTGGGCTGGCGCCGGTGTTCGAGACGGCGCGCATGTATACCGCCGCAATCCCGCCGCTGCGGCTTGAGCGGGTGTTCGGTGTCACCAGTTCTGAATTGGGGTAGCGCAGTAGCTTAGGATGCGTTGAGCTCTTCGCGAAACCCATCGCTCCCCGGCTGAAGCATGATTGGTTTCGCGAAGATCTCAACCCGTCCTATTGGCTCGCTACTGGTTCTCGGCTTTTTCCTCCCGCCGAGACGTCGCAAAAATTTCCCAGCTCACCATGAACGTCGCAGCGATGACGGGTCCGATGACGAAACCGTTGAGGCCGAACACTTCGATGCCGCCGAGCGTCGAGATCAGCACCACATAGTCCGGCAGCTTCGAGCCCTTGCCGACCAGAAAGGGGCGCAGCAGATTGTCCACCAGCCCGATCACGAGCACGCCATAGAGGATCAAGCCGATGCCCTGCCAGATCGCGCCGGTGGCGAGAAAATAGATCGCGACCGGAAGCCAGACCAGCGTGGCGCCGATCGCGGGGAGGAGCGAAAGGAACGCCATCAGCACCGCCCATAGCAGCGCGGCGTGGATGCCGAGGAACCAGAACGCGATGCCGCCGAGCGATCCTTGCGCCATCGCAACCAGGATGCCGCCCTTCACCGTGGCGCGAACCACGTCCGCGAACCGGGTGAACAGCGCGGTCTTCTGCTCGCCGCGCAGCGGTATGGCCTCCCTGATTCCCTGGGCCAGCGCCTTGCCGTCGCGCAACAGGAAGAACAGCAGATAAAGCATGATGCCGAGCTGAATCACGAACTCGAACGTGTTCGCCCCGAGGCTCAACGCCTGCGGCGCGAGAAACTGCCCGCCGGCCACCAGGCCCGACGTCAGCTTTTCGCGCAAACCCGAAAGGTCGGAGAGGTTGAGCCGCTCGATCCACCCGGTGGCCCAGGCCGGCAGCGCGTCGAAGATCCGCTGCAGGTAGCCGCCGATGTTGTATTCTCCGGACTGGATCTTGGCGATCAGACCCGTGGCTTCCTTTGCCAGCGAGGTCGCGACGATCGTAAGCGGCAGGATCACCATCGCGATGATGATCAGAACGGTTATCGCAGAGGCCAGGCTCGGCCGGCCCGGCATCGACAGGAGCAGCCTGCGATACACCGGCGCGAACAGCACCGCCACCACCACCGCCCACAACACCGCGCCGTAGAACGGGTACAGCACCCAGGCAAACGCCAGGGTGACGGCCGCGAGCAGCAGTAGAAATCCACGATCCTCGATTAACTGCACGGGCGTCTCGTTCGTTTGGCACCTGTCGCGGCCGCGCGACCCGCGCCTTCCCCGCACTGCTGCGTTACCACGTGCTTGCTCACTTCACCACGATCTGGCCGATCATGCCGCCGTCGCGATGGCCGGGGATCAGGCAGGAATATTCGAACGTGCCGGCCTTGGTGAACTTCCAGACGATCTCGCTCGATTTCTCCGGCGCCAGCCGCACGCCGTTCGGATCGTCATGCTGCATCTGCGGGTTGTTCTTCATGTCCTCGGCGTGTTTCAGGTTCTCTTCCGTGGTGGCGAGCAGGAATTCGTGCTCCTCCCTGCCGATGTTGCGGATCGTGAAGCGAATTTGCTCTCCTCGCTTCACTTCGATACGCGCGGGCGAATAGGCCATTTCGCTCATGTCAACCTGGACGGTGCGCGAAGGTTTCCTGGGATCGCCGGGTTCTCCGGCGGCATAGCCATGGTGGGCGTGCTGGTCGTGGCTGTTCGCGGTGAGCGGCAGTGCCGAGAGGAAGGCCATCACGAGGCCGGCGGTCATGGGTTTCTTCATAGGGATCTCGTTCCTCAGCGATCGGCCGCAGAAAGCGGCAGCTTAGCTTAACCGGTGGCGGCGCGCGCGCCGACGCCGTGCGGGTCGACTGCCCCCGCTGGAAAGGGCGCCGCCCGTCCCAGCACATCTGCATGCCCAATATCGCGGCAATATGGCTTGACCTTGGGCGATTTGCCATCGAAGTTGCTTGCGCCGTGGCCATTTCTTCTGAGCTCACCCGAGATTCCAGCCAATTCATTCCCGACTCGCGCCGGGCGTGGCTGCGGCTTGCCGTCGCCGTGCTGATCGGCTCGCTCGGCAGCGTCGGCATGTGGTCGGTAGTGGTGGCGCTGCCGGTGGTGCAGAACGAGTTCGGCGCCAGCCGCGGCACCGCCTCGCTTGCCTTTACCATGGTCATGCTGGGCTTTGGTTCCGGCGGCGTGCTGACCGGCAAGATCACCGACCGCTACGGCATCGTCACCGCGATCGGGCTCGGTATCGGCATTCTGGGCCTCGGCTATGTCGTCGCCGGCATGTCGACCTCGATCTGGCATTTCATCCTGGTGCATTTCGCGATCGGGCTGTCCTCGTCGGCCACCTTCGGCCCGCTGATGGCGGAGGCCTCGCACTGGTTCGACCGCTACCGGGGCTTGGCCGTCGCGATCGCCGCCAGCGGCAATTACATCGGCGGCACGATCTGGCCGCCGCTGGTGAATTTCGGCATGGAGCGCATCGGCTGGAGCCAGACCCACATCGCGGTCGGCATTTTCACCGCGGTCGCGATGACGCTGGCGCTGATCGGCTTGCGCATGCTGATGGGGGCGGGCGGGCGGCGCGATCATCAGAATGCGGCGGCGCCGCGCGTCGATCTTCGGCTTTCCACCAACGCGCTGACGGCGATCCTGGCGCTGGCCAGCATCGCCTGCTGCGTGGCGATGGCGATGCCGCAAGTCCACATCGTGGCCTATTGCGGCGACCTCGGCTACGGCGTGGCGCGCGGCGCCGAGATGCTGTCGCTGATGCTGGGCTTCGGCATCATCAGTCGCATCGGATCGGGCTTTCTCGCCGACCGGATCGGCGGCATCCGCACGCTGCTGATCGGCTCGGTGGCGCAGGGCACCGCGCTGCTGTTCTATCTGTTCTTCGACAGCCTGACCTCGCTCTACATCATCTCGGCGATGTTCGGCCTGTTCCAGGGCGGCATCGTGCCGAGCTACGCGATCATCGTGCGCGAGGCAATGCCGACCTCGGAAGCCGCCACCCGCGTCGGCATCGTGATCTTCGCTTCCGTGTTCGGCATGTCGTTCGGCGGCTGGATCTCCGGCGCGATCTTCGACGCCACCGGCTCCTATGCCGCGGCCTTCGCCAACGGGCTGGCGTGGAACGCGCTCAACGTATGCATCATGCTGCTGTTGTTGATGCGAGCGCGGCAGCGGCTGGCGATGGCGTGATCAGAGCGTTTTCCAGCGAAGTGGAAGCCGGTTCGCGTCAAAAAAACGCGTCAAAACATGAATATAGAGCCCCGTTCCGATTCGATCGGAACGGGATAAGGCTCTAGACGGCCGTTCCGGCCTTCAGTAGCGAACAACCCGTGATCTTCAGGCTGCCGTCGCTCTGTTGCTCCAGGGTGTACATCGCCTCCCAGGCCTCGCCATTGTCATCGACGATGTGGACGCGCTGCGCGATCCGGCCGCCGACCGCGCGCGCCTCGCCGAACTCGAAGCTCTTGTGACGATGGATCGGCGGGTAGGCCTGCTGGACCATCTGCAGGAAGATCTCGGCCTGCGGGAACAACTGCTTGATCTCGGGTGCGGCATGGGAATAGGCGGCCGCGGCATCGCCACGGACAAACGCCTGTTCCTGCGCCCGGATCACGCCTTGCGCGGCGGCGATGTCGTCGGCAAGAGCGGGAGCGGCAAGACCGAAGGCAAACACGAACAGCAGGATAATGGCGCGCATGGGGCTACTCCGGTGTCGATCCCATGAGCTACGTTCTACATCGCGGCCGGTTTCCTGTCGGCGCCGTTTCGTCCTCGCCAGTCGCTCGGATGCCGCCGCCGGCGAACTGCTAGGCGCGGCCTCGTGCCGGGCGTTCGGCCAGCGCCAGATCGGCAGCCGAACGCGGCGCCGAAATCCCGTCATCGCGCCGGCCATCCTGCAGCGCCTTTTCCGCTTCCAGCGCAACCATGCCGAGCAGGTAGGTCAGGAACGGCAACTCGACTTCTTCCGCGAGATCGCGGAGCTGTCTGGAGGTCAGGCTGACATGCGAAATGACGTTCAGCTTTCTGCCGTCCATGCTGTCCCCGCGAGTCACTTGAATTCGCGCGGACCATATTTGCAAAACCGGACAGGGGGCATCCGGGATACTACTGGAATATGAGGGCGATTGCGTGGCAAAGCGCGGCGAATCGCCGAGGCGGATGCAACGACACGCGATCGCTTGGCCGATCGGGATTGGTGGTCCCGACCATCCCTCATGCAAGTGACGACCGCACACGCAACCGTTACCGGTTCGTTCGGCCCGTCGTTACCGCCGCATTCTGCTTCGGCCGGACCCGCTGCAGATTTTTTTCGAACTCCGCATGCGGTCCGCAGCTCATGGCCATTTCATATTCGGTGGCAGCGTCCTGTACCTTGCCCTGGTCCTCCAAGACCAGGCCTAGGTTGTTATGCGCCCAGCCATAGCAGTCGATGTCGGCGGCGCGCCGGTATTCGGCGATGGCGGGTTCGAGATCGCCGGACTTGCCGGCTTGTTCGCGCAGGACATCGCCGACGGACGTGTAGAGCATCGCGCGGTTTCGGCCGCTGGTCGCATATACGATGGCGGCACGGTACTCGTCGATGGCCTCTTCGAACCTGCGCTGCGTCTTCAACGCGTAGGCCAGGTTCCAGCGGGC
Organism: uncultured Bradyrhizobium sp.; assembly: GCA_964609175.1. Classification (GTDB taxonomy): domain Bacteria; phylum Pseudomonadota; class Alphaproteobacteria; order Rhizobiales; family Xanthobacteraceae; genus Bradyrhizobium. Next base: position 145,302 of record CAZSRR010000009.1, on the reverse strand, counting down.
AAACATGTAGTGCGGGGCGATGCCGATCGCCGCGCGGTAGTCGGCGATCGACTCGTCGACAAGACCGAGGGTCGCCCGCGCCAGTCCGAGATTATTGTACGAAAGCGCGTAGCCCGGCTCGATGGCGATGGCTCGCTGATAGTTCGCAACAGCCTGCGTCAGCCTGGCGGCGTAGATTTCCGCCTGCGGGTTTGCCCTGTTGTCCAGGTTCGCCCGTGTGACCAGCGCCACGCCGATATTGTTGTAGGCCACCGCCGATCTCGGCTTGATGGCCAGCACGCTCTGAAATTCCCTGATGGCCTCGTCGGTCTTGGATCCCCGAAGCAGCGAGACGCCCAGCTGGATACGCGGCTGCTCGCTGTTCGCGTTCGAACGGACCGCTTTGGAGAACATCTGCTGCGCATCTTCGAACCTGTCGTTTCGGAGCGCATGCTTCCCCTTCAACAGGTAGGCCCATTGCACGTTGATGTCGGACGGATCGCGTTTGGCAATGATCTGGTCGGCTTTCAGAAGCGCCTCTTCCTTGCGCTCGCGATATCGCGCCATCGCGTAGGCGGCCGGACGTATGATCTCCATGACGGCAGGTGCGGCATTCTTCATCAGAACGTCGGGACTCTCCGTCTCTTGTTCGCTGCTGAAGACCTGACGGCCGTCGATGCGCAGGCGCAGCGCATATTTGTTGCCGCGTCCGGTAACTTCGCCGGATATCGTGTGGCCGGTCATTCCCAACCCGCTCCGGATGAAAGACGCAATCGCGGGAAGTGACAGGCCGATCTGCGGCACCGCGATGTTGGGCAGTTCGTGGCCTGCGGAAATACTCAAATCCACATTCGAATTGAGGCTGTCGTCGTCGTGCGCGACCGAACTCAAATTCGAATTGAGTCGTGTGCCGTCGTCGCCCGCGTCCGATGCGCCGGCATAGGCGTTGAGCGCGTCGCGCAGACGGTATCCGGCGACTGCGGGTGTATATCCGGCGTCGGACAGCGTCTTCGGAACGCCAATTGGCTCGATCGTGATCAGGTCGCTCCGCAGTTCCTGCGCAATGAGCCAACAGCTCGCGGCGAGGGGCGTCAGAACCGCCAGCTTTCCTACGGTTGCCGTTCGTGCGATCCAGCCGCCGAGGGTTTGAAAATTTGCTTTAAAATTTTGCCATAGTGAATAAAGCTGCGTCATGGCCGAACTCCGCCGGTTGGTAACGCATAATGGCACCAGCCGTATCATGGGCGGCCAAAGGCATTGCGTGAACCACATCACAATGCGCCGATCACGAGCGCTTGACGCTGCCTTCTCGACCAGCAGATCGATCAGCTTCGCTCACCCTCAAAACGTCGGTGGCGTGCAGGCACTTATCACTTCGCAGGGTTTGCCGCCGACGCAGCGAAACCGGTGCGGCCGCCGGCTTTCGAAATAATAGGCGTCGCCGGGATCGAGGATGCGACGCTCGTCGTCGACGGTCACTTCCAGGCGGCCCGACACCACGATGCCGCCTTCCTCGCCGTCATGGGTGAGCGGCACGCGGCCGGTGTCGCTGCCGGGCTCATAGCGCTCCTTCAAGATCTGCAGGCTGCGGCCGAACAGATTGTCGCCGACCTGGCGGAACGAGATCGGCTTCTTGCCGATCTCGGTCAATTCGTCGGCGCGGTAGAACGCCTTGCGCGGCCGCTCCGGTTCGATCGCGAAGAATTCGGCGAGTCCCATCGGCAGCCCGTCGAGGATGCGCTTGAGCGCGCCGACGGAGGGATTCATCTGGTTGGATTCGATCAGCGAGATCGTCGAGTTGGTGACGCCCGAGCGCTTCGCCAGCTCGCGCTGGGACAGCTTGTGCTTCGCGCGAACGAAGCGGAGTCGCCCACCGATATCGACGCTCATCGCCCAACCCTGTTGCAAGTGTTTCGGATCGAACAAATATGCCTCAACACCACCAGCGAAATCAATGGGTTGCAGGATCGCAGAAAAGGACTTGTTGCGGCTTTCCGAGCGTGGCCCCGTGGCGGCTTCAGCCGCCAGCCCCCAGGAGCCGCCCGTGACCCTTCATCAGAAGCCGAACACCCTGCAAACCGACTCGTTCTGGATGCCGTTCACGGCCAACCGGCAGTTCAAGAAGGCGCCGCGGCTGTTCGCCTCCGCCGAGGGCATGCACTACGTCACCGTCGACGGCCGCAAGGTGATCGACGCTTCGGCTGGCCTCTGGTGCGTCAACGCCGGCCACGGCCGCCGCCAGATCGCCACCGCGGTCGAGCGCAGCCTGACCAACCTCGACTTCGCGCCGTCCTTCAACATGGGCCACCCGGCGGCGTTCGACTTTGCCGAGCGGCTCACCGAGATCGCGCCGAACGGCCTCGATCGCATTTTCTTCACCAATTCGGGTTCGGAGTCGGTCGACACCGCGCTGAAGATAGCGCTGGCCTATCAGCGCGCCATCGGGCAGGCCACGCGGACCCGCTTGATCGGCCGCGAGCGCGGCTATCACGGCGTCGGTTTCGGCGGCATGTCGGTCGGCGGCATGGTGGCGAACCGCCGCGCGTTCGCGACCCATCTGCCGGGCGTCGATCACATCCGCCATACCCATGACATGGCGCGCAACGCCTTCGCCAAGGACCAGCCCGATCACGGCGCCGAACTCGCCGACGATGTCGAGCGCATGGTGGCGCTGCATGGCGCCGACACCATCGCCGCCGTCATCGTCGAGCCGGTGCCGGGTTCGACCGCGGTGCTGCCGCCGCCGAAGAATTATCTGCAGCGGCTGCGCGAACTCTGCACGAAGCACGGCATCCTCTTGATCTTCGACGAAGTCATCACCGGCTTCGGCCGTCTCGGCGCGCCGTTCGCGGCGAATTATTTCGGCGTTACGCCGGACATGATGACGACCGCCAAGGGCATCACCAACGGCACGGTGCCCTGCGGCGCGGTGTTCGCCAGCCGCACAATCCACGACGCGCTGATGAACGGGCCCGAGGGCACGATCGAACTGTTCCACGGCTACACGTACTCGGCGCACCCGACCGCCTGCGCGGCGGGCCTCGCCACGCTCGACATCTACAAGGACGAGGGGCTGCTGACGCGCGGCGCTTCGATGGCCGAATACTGGCGCGATGCGTTGCATTCGCTGAAGGGCCTGCCGAACGTGGTGGATATCCGCAATATCGGGCTGATGGGCGCAGTCGAAGTGGCCCCGCGCAAGGAAGGCGTCGGCGCGCGCGGCTATGACGTGATGGTCGATTGCTTCAACAGCGGGCTTTACCTGCGCATGAGCGGCGACTCGTTTGCGCTGTCGCCGCCCCTGATCGTCGAGAAGAGCCACATCGACGACATCGTCTCGATCCTCGGCGACGCCATCAAGCGCGTGGCCTGATCCTTGCTCTCGGAGTTTCGGTTCTGATTGATCAGAGCCAGGAGCAACAGAAGCCGCGGGAAAAATCCCGCGGCGAATGTGTGAGGGATCGTGAAGACAATCGTTCTCGGCAGTGGCGTCATCGGCGTCACAACCGCCTATTATCTGGCGCGCGCGGGTCATGAGGTGACGGTCGTCGACCGTCAGGCGGAGCCCGCGCAGGAAACTTCCTTCGCCAATGCCGGCGAGGTGTCGCCCGGCTATTCGTCACCCTGGGCTGGTCCCGGCGTGCCGGTGAAGGCGATCAAGTGGCTGTTGATGCGGCACGGGCCGCTGGTGATCTGGCCAAAACTCGATCCGGTCATGTGGTGGTGGATGCTCAAGCTGCTGCGCAACTGCACGGCCGAGCGCTATGCCATCAACAAGAGCCGGATGATTCCGATCGCCGAATACAGCCGCGACTGCCTGCGCGCGCTGCGCGCCGAGATCGGTATCAAGTACGACGAGCGCAGCCAGGGCACGCTTCAGCTGTTCCGCAAGCAGAAGCAGCTCGACGGCACCGCGGAAGACATCGCGGTGCTCAAGCAATATGGCGTGCCCTATGAAGTGCTCGATCCGGCCGGCTGCATCGCCGCCGAGCCGGGACTTGCCACCTCGACCGTCAAGTTCGTCGGTGGGCTCCGCCTGCCGCAGGACGAGACCGGCGATTGCCACATGTTTACCCAGGCGCTCGCCAAAGAGGCCGCAAAACTCGGCGTGCAGTTCAAGTTCAACACCTCGATCGAGCGGCTGGAAACCGGCGGCGCAAAGATCACCGGCGTCGTCACCAGCGCGGGCACGTTGCAGGCTGACGCCTATGTCGCGGCGCTCGGCAGCTGGTCGCCGCGGCTGCTGAAACCGCTCGGCATCGCGGTGCCGGTCTATCCCGTGAAGGGCTATTCGATCACGGTGCCGATCGCCGGCGCCAATGGCGCGCCGGTATCCACGGTCATGGACGAGAGCTACAAGGTCGCGATCACGCGGCTCGGCGATCGCATCCGCGTCGGCGGCACCGCGGAAATCTCGGGCTATTCCTCGAGCCTCGACGTGGCGCGCCGCGCCACGCTCGAGCACTCCCTGACCGACATGTTCCCGCATGGCGGCGACCTGAGCAAGGCCACCTTCTGGTGCGGCCTGCGCCCGATGACGCCCGACGGCCCGCCGATCATCGGCGCGACGCGCTACAGCAATCTGCATCTCAACACCGGCCACGGCACGCTGGGCTGGACCATGGCCTGCGGCTCGGGAAAGGTGCTGGCGGATATGATGTCGGGACGGAAGCCGGACATCGACGTAAGCGAACTGGTGGTGAGCCGGTACGAGCAGCGGTTCGGGTGAGGCACCGAACTATCCGCCGTCATTGCGAGTGCAGCGAAGCAGTCCATCTCTCGACTCGGGGATAGGTGGATTGCTTCGTCGCGTTTGCTCCTCGCAATGACGAAGCCGCCCGCTACTTCCGCTCCGACGACCACGGAAAATTCACATACTGATCGCGGCTGTCGTAACAGATGTTGCCGTACATTTTCAGGTAAGCCGCGCGCCGCGCCGGATCGGCCCAGACGCGTCCGGGGTTGGCAAGATCTTGCTCGTATTGCGCGACGTTCGCCGCCGTCAGCGGGCTCGGCAGAATATCCATCGCCTGCGGGATGCTCTTGCCTTCGAGCCAGTCGGCGGCGTGCTGGCCCATCGCGTAGCCGAAAACCGGCGAGGCCAGGCTGATGCTGATGCGGTAGGGCGAGTTGCCTTTCCTGATTTCCGACACCGCCTCCGGTTCGCCGTCGATGCCGCCGAGAAACTGGTTGGCGCGCGTTTTGCCGGCAGCGCGCAACGCCGCGAGCGCGCCGAGCACCACGTTGTCGGCGCCGAGCACGACGTCGACATCGGGGTTGGCGAGCAGAATCGTTTGCATGGTCGCAAAGCCGCCTTCCTTGCTGACGGGACTGGGCGAGATGTCGGCCACGATGCTGGCGCCGGGGATGTCGCGCAAGGAATTGCGCAATGCCTCGAAGCGCGGTGCGAGGAATTCCATGCTGTCCTGGGTCAGCAACACGACCTTGGCCTTGCCGCCGAGCGTGCCCTTGATATGCGCGCCCGCCGCGTCGCCCAACGTTTTTCCGGTGAGATATTGCGGAGCATTCAGCAGCGAGGTGGCGGGTGGCGCCACCACCGTGCTGACATAGCCGCCGGACCAGATCACTTCCTGCAGGCGCGGCGCCAGCGCGGCGGAATCGACCGCCGACGCGACGACGGCTCCGGCCCTGGCGGCGACCAGCGATCGCACGTGCTCGGCCTGTTTCGCCGCATCGCTGTCGGCGACGAGCAGCCGATAGGGCAGGCCGCGGTCCTTCGCGGCCGCTGCCAGTCCCCGGTCGACGCCCTGCATGAATTCGCGTCGCGTGTCCTGCGAGAACGCCAGCACCTTTTCAAGACCTGGCGGCGGGCGGCAGGCAGGAGCGGCGGGATTGAACGGCGGCAGTGTCTTCGGCATTGTCACGCCGGATGGCCCGCTCTGCGCCGCTGCCGTCGCAAAGCCGCCGACGACGCCTAACGCAATGATGGCAACGCCCGGCCAGAAGATCCGCCGGCGCTCGATTGTGTTACCCGGTAACATTATCGCCCCTGACGCCCGGCTGCTCGGACCGGACCGACCTCCGTTATCGGGGCTTTTGCGTCAGGCGGCAATAGTCCCCGGTGTCGCGAGCGTCCGCGGCATGGTCAGGCGGAAGCTGGTGCCGCGGCCGAGTTCGCTGGTCACGCTGATCTCGCCGCCCATGTTGCGGACGGCGACAAGGACATGTGCGAGGCCGATTCCATCGCCGGGCTGGTCCTGCGTCCCCGAGCGCTTGAACAGATCGAAGATGCGCTCCTGGTCGCGCCCGGCAATGCCGCGGCCATTGTCGGCGACTTCGATCTCGACACGCTCGTCCGCGATGCCGCGCGTTCGCACCTGGATGTGCAGCGGCCGGTCTTTCGCGCGATATTTGACCGCGTTGTCGAGCAGGTTACCGAGGATCAGCTCCAGCGAGAAGCGGTCGCTTTCGATGTTTGGCACGCCGAGATCGATGTCGATCCTGCCGCCGGCCTCCGACAGTTGATGCTGGATCGCCGCGGCGCCGGCGGTGAACATCTCGTTGAGATCGATGGTTTCCGCCTTCAACGGCCGCCTTCCTTCCCGCGCGAGCTTGAGCACGGCATTGATCAGCCGCTCCATCTTGTCGCTCGAGGATCGGATATAGCCGATGGCTTCGGGCAGCAGTTCCGTGGCGGCGGTGCGCGCTTCCTGCAGCGCCGGGTCATCGGAGCGTTCGGCCAGCAGGCGCAAATCGTCCAGGCTGTCCTGAAGTTCGGAGGTGAAGCCGACAATGCTCACCAGCGGCGCACGCAAATCATGCGAGATGATCTGGACGAAGCGCTGGATGTCGGCGTTGGCCCGCGCCAGATCGGCGGTGCGCGCCTCGACGCGCTGTTCGAGGCCGGCGTTCAGCGCGCTGACCTCCGTTCGCGCCCGGTTCAGTTCGCGCGTATAGCGCACGACGGTAACCGCGGCGATCCCGATCACGATGACGATCACGATGCCGCTGATGATCGAGAACAGCCGCAGCAGGGTCGCGTTCGCCCTGTGCTCGGCGACGCTCTTGGTCAAGCGTTCGTCGGCTGCGCTGATGATGCCGGCGAAGAAGATGTTGGCCTCGTCCATCAGCGTCTTGCCGCGATTGGTCCGTATCCGCGCCAGTGCCTCGGCATCGCGGTACTCGCGTTTCAGGGCGATGGTCAGGTCCATCTCCGCGAATTTGTCGTTGACGAGGGCGGTGAGGCGGGGGAGCAGCGCGCTGGTGCCTTCATAGGAAGCGAGCAGGCGGTTGACCGCCGCCAGTTGCCGCTCGGCCAGCGTCTTGGCCGGACCGTAGGACGCGAGATAGATTTCGTTGCCGGTATACAGGAATCCACGCTGGCTGGATTCGGCCGTCAGCACCGCGTTGCGCAGATCGACGGCGGCGCCGCGCGCATCGCGGGCTGCGATGACTTCGTTGAAGTAGAGCTGCGCCCGCTCGCCGAGCCAGAATGTCATCCCGACGATGCCGACCAGGGCGAGAAATCCGACCAGCAGCAGCGCCGTGGTGGATTGGACGAAGAACCGGCTGGAAATGGGCATGGCCTTAGGACTGCCCGAATTTCAGGCGGTACGCCAGCGGATTTGCGCGCCCTGCCGCCGAGGCGCGGCGGCGGAACCCGCGTCAAGCCTGGCCGGGAGGATCGAAGGCGCGGATCGCGGGCAGCGTCCCCTGATATTTTTCGCACTCGACCACGGTCACCTGGCCGCAGCAGCCTTGCGCCAGCCGCGAGGTGCCGACGTCGCGGGTCAGCACATTCGGGTTGCCGTGAACGCAGAGCGGCTGGTCCGCCGCGCCATGTTCCGGATCGTACCAGGCGCCGGTGGAGAGCTGCGCCACGCCGGCCATGACGTCGTCGGAGACGATGGCGCCGGCCAGGCACGCGCCGCGATCGTTGAACAGGCGGACGATGTCGCCATCGGCAATGCCGCGCCGCGCTGCGTCGGCGGGGTTGAGACGAACGGGTTCGCGGCCGTGGATTTTCTTCGACTGGCTGAAGGCGCCGAAATCTAGCTGGCTGTGCAGCCGCGTCGCCGGCTGGTTGGCAATCAGCGTCAGCGGGTGGCGTTCGGTCGCAGGCTCCGGCGAGGGCAGCCAGGTCGGATGCGGCGGACAGTCGTCATAGCCGAAGGCTGCGATGGCTTTTGAATAAATCTCGATCCTGCCGCTCGGCGTCGGCAGCCTGTTGTTCTCGGGATCGTTGCGGAAGGCGCGCAGCACGCCGCCGTCGTCGGGAGCGGCAGGCAGTACGAGTTCGCCGCGATGCCAGAATTCCTCGAAGTCGGGCGCGTCGCAGCCGGCCTCTGCCAGCGCGCGCTGCGTCGGTTCGTAAAGATGAGCGAGCCATTGCCGGCTGTCGCGTCCTTCGGTGAACGCCTGTTCGGTGCCCAGGCGCCGCGACAGCGCGGCAAAGATATCGTAATCGTCGCGGGCTTCGCCGACCGGATCGACCGCCTTCTTCATCGCGACCAGCCTCTGATCGGTGGCTGCGGCGCCGATGTCGTCGCGCTCCAGCGTCATGGTGGCCGGCAGCACGAAGTCGGCGAATTTCGCCATCGGCGTCCACGCGCTCTCGTGCACCACGATGGTCTCGGGAACGTTGAACGCGCGGCGCAGCCGGTTGATGTCCTGGTGATGATGGAACGGGTTGCCGCCGGCCCAATAGACCAGCCTGATGTCGGGGTATTTCATCGTGCGGCCGTTGTAGTCGAACGGCTGTCCCGGGTTGAGCAGCATGTCGCTGATACGCGCCACCGGGATGAAATCGCTGACGCCGTTCTTGCCCTGCGACAGCGTGGGAATCGGAAGCCCGTGCGGCCGGCGGCCGGTGTGGCCGAGCGCGCCGAGCGCGTAATTGTAGCCGCCGCCGGACAGGCCGATCTGGCCGAGCATGGCCGCGAGCACCGCGCCCATCCACACCGGCTGCTCGCCGTATGGCGCGCGCTGCAGCGAATGCGAGACCGTGATCAGCGTGCGCCCGCGCGGCAAACGGCGGGCGAGGCCGATGATCGTAGTCGCGGCAATGCCGGCGATGTCCGCCGCCCATGCCGCGTTCTTTGGCGTGCCGTCGTCTTGGCCGCGCAGATAGCGCTCAAAGATGTCGAAGCCGGTGCAATAGCGCGCGACGAAATCGCGGTCCCAGAGGTTTTCGACGAGCAGCGTGTGGGCGAGCGCCAGCATCAGCGCCACGTCGGTCCCGACCTTGATCGGCAGCCAGTGCGCGGCAGCGACCTCGGGCATGTCGTCGCGCAGGGGCGAGACGCCGTAGAACACGGCGCCGCGCTGCACCGCGCGTTGCATCGCATCGCGTTCGATGTGACGGCTGACGCCGCCGCCGGCGACGTCCGAATTCTTCAGCGCCATGCCGCCAAAAGCGAGCACGGTGTCGCTGTGTTCGGCGACCTGGTCCCAGGTGACGTTGTGGCGCGACAGCGTTTCGTAATTGCCGAGGATGTGCGGCAGGATCACGGCCGAGGCGCCGGCGCTGTAGCTGTTCACCGAACGCACATAGCCGCCGAACGCGATGTTCAGGAAGCGATGCACCTGGCTCTGCGCGTGGTGAAACCGCCCCGCGCTGGACCAGCCATAGGAGCCGCCGAACACCGCGCCCGCGCCATGCTCGGTTCGGATCCGCGACAGTTCGTTGCCAAGCAGATCGAGCGCTTCGTCCCACGGTAGCGCGACGAAGTTCTGGTCGAAGTCGCGCGCGGTCTTGCTGCGGTCCAACCATGCCTTGCGCACCATCGGCCGCAGGATGCGCGCCTTGTGCCGCATCGCGGTGGTGAAGTTCTGCAGGATCGGGGAGGGCGCCGGGTCTTCCGCGTAAGGTCGCACGTCCAGCGTCGCGCCGTTCCATCGCGCCGAAAACGCGCCCCAATGCGCGCTGTGCGGGCTCCAGTCTTCCGAGGCTTGACCCGCCGCTTGTTCCAGATGTTGTTCTAGACCGTCGCTCATGACACCGCCGCTACGCAATTGACCCACAGCACCACTGCTTTGGCATCTTCCGACGGGTTTGAGAAGCGATGCGGGCGGCGGCTGGCGAAGCGAAAACTGTCGCCGGTCTTGAGCGACCAGGTTTCGGCGTCCACCGTCAACGACATCTCGCCTTCCAGCACCAGCCCGGCCTCCTCGCCATCATGGGTGTAGAGTTCGTCACCGGTGTTGCCGCCGGGCTCCAGGTGGACGAGAAACAGGTTGAGGCGGCTTTCCGTTCCCGCCGGGCTGAGCAGTTGCTTTGAAATGCCGGTGCGCCACAGCTTCAGCTCGGCGCGCTGCAACTGGCGCGTCACCACGCCGTCGGAACCGGGATCGCCCGGCCTGGAGCCGAACAGCGCGGCAATGCCGACGCCGAACACCTCCGCCAGCGTCGCCAGCACCCGCAGCGACGGCGACGACAGACCGCGCTCGATCTGGCTCAGAAAGCCGATCGACAGCGCGGTGCGTTCGGCGACGGTCTCCAGCGATAATTTGCGCTCATGGCGCAGGTCGCGAATGCGCCGGCCGACGGCGAGATCCATCGCCGGTTCGGCTGCGCCGGCCTTCGCCTTCGCCGTGGGCTTGGCTTTGGTGACCGGCCCTGCTTTGGCCTTAACCGCCGGCTTTCGTAGTCGCCTGCCTCCGCTCACCTCAGACTGCTTCCTTCATGTGCATGAAAACTGCTTGCAATAGCCCGGCAGGTGTGACCACAATTTCATATTAGTGAAAATAGACCTGAACGCCATGGCCCGCAACTCCTCCAGCAGCCCCGGGTGAGCGGGACGGGCGGCGTTCAATTCAGGAGGGTGGTACGATGGCTCTGAAGCGTCTCTTTCAGGCTGCGATGGCGGCGGCGGTTCTCACGGTCGCCATGCCGGCCTCCGCGCAGCAGGTGTTGAAGGTGGGTTCGACGCCGACCGGCATCCCCTTCACCTTCCTCGACACCAAGAGCAACAGCATTCAGGGCATCATGGTCGATCTCATCACCGAGATCGGCAAGGACGCCGGCTTCCAGGTCCAGATCGAGCCGATGCAATTCTCCGCGCTGGTGCCGTCGCTGACATCGAGCAAGATCGACATCATCTCGGCCGCGATGTTTGCGACTGCGGCGCGCAAAGAGGTGATCGATTTCTCCGACGCGGTCTATACCTATGGCGAGGGGCTCGTGGTGCCGAAGACCGACAGCAAGAACTACGCTTCGCAGGAGGATCTCAAGGGCGAGACCGTCGGCGCGCAGGTCGGAACGGCGTTCGTCGACGCGTTGAAGAAGACGGGATTGTTCAGCGAGGTCAAGGTCTACGACACCATTCCGGATATTCTGCGCGACGTGAATGCGGGCCGCCTCAAGGCCGGTTTCGCCGACTATCCGATCCTCGCCTACAATCTGAAGCAGGGCAATTTCGCCGAGGTGCGGCTGGTCGATTCCTACAAACCGGTGACCGTCGGCACGGTTGCGATCGGCGTTCGCAAGAGCGATACGGCGCTGCTGGCGAAGATCAACGCATCGCTCGCCAAGCTGAAGGCCAGCGGCGCCATCGGAAAAATTCTCGAGAAATGGGGACAGAAGGCCAGCGCTTCCTGAGTTGCAGAGCGCGCTGCATCACGCAACCCTCTGACCTGAACCGATGCAAAAATTCTTCAGTGACGCTATCGAGTTCCTGCCGATCCTGCTGCAGGGCGTCTGGCTGACGATCGTGGTCACCATCGGCTCGCTGGCATTGTCCACCGTGCTCGGGCTGTTCTGGGCGCTGCTGCGCGTCTCCGGTATCGGCGTGCTGGTCGGCCTGAGCGCGGGGCTGATCAACGTGATCCGCGGCATCCCGATCATCGTGCTGCTGTTTTACCTGTATTTCGTGATGCCCGATTTCGGCATCGCGCTTTCGGCGCTGCAGGCCTCGATCCTCGGCCTCGGCATCGCCTATTCGGCCTACCAGTCGGAAAATTTCCGCGCCGGCATCGAGGCGATCGACAAGGGGCAGATCGAGGCGGCGCAGTCCATCGGCATGGGCTGGTGGCTCACCATGCGCCGCGTAGTGCTGCCGCAGGCGGTGAAGATCGTGCTGCCGCCCTACGGCAACATCATGATCATGATGCTGAAGGATTCCTCGCAGGCCTCGACCATCACGGTCGCCGAACTCGCGCTGCAGGGCAAGCTGATCGCGTCCTCCACCTTCAAGAACACCAGCGTGTTCACGCTGGTGGCGCTGATGTACCTGACCATGAGCATTCCGCTCATCCTGCTGGTTCGCCACTTCGAGAACAAGGCGAACCGCAAATGATCGAACTCAGCGACGTTCACAAGAGCTTTGGCAAGGTCGAGGTGCTCAAGGGCATTTCGGCGTCGATCGCCAAGCGGGAAGTGGTCTGCATCATCGGCCCCTCGGGCTCCGGCAAGTCCACCATCCTGCGCTGCATCAACGGGCTGGAAAGCTACGATCGCGGCGAGATCCGCATCGAGGGCACCCGCGTTGACCGCAACTCACCGTCGATCGTCTCGGTGCGGACCCAGGTATCGATGGTGTTCCAGCGCTTCAATTTGTTTCCGCACCGCACCGCGCTGGAGAACGTCATCGAGGGGCCGATCCATGTGAAGAAGGAGCCGCGCACCGAGGCGATCGAGCGCGGTCGCGCACTGCTGGAACGGGTGGGACTGGCCGAGAAAGCCGACGTCCATCCGCCGCAACTCTCGGGCGGCCAGCAGCAGCGTGTCGCGATCGCCCGCGCGCTCGCCATGCAGCCGAAAGCGATCTTGTTCGACGAGCCGACCTCGGCGCTCGATCCCGAACTGGTCGGCGACGTGCTCGGCGTCATGCGCAAGCTCGCCGATGACGGCATGACCATGGTGGTCGTTACTCACGAGATAGGATTCGCCAGGGACGTCGCCGACCGCGTGCTGTTCATCGACGGCGGCGTGATCGTGGAGCAGGGGCCGGCCAAATCGCTTCTCAACCAACCGCAGCACGCGCGGACGCAGGATTTTCTGCACCGTGTGCTGCATCCGTTGTGAGTCTGCCGGCATGAACGCGCACACCTCCCTTCCGTTACGGCCAAGCCTTTACGCCGATACGGCGGTGGCCCCAACGCAGACGCCGCCGCTTGATGCGGACAAGAAGGTCTCGGTCGCCATCGTCGGCGGCGGCTTTACCGGACTGTCGACCGCGTTGCATCTGGCCGAGCAGGGCGTCGACGTCACCGTGCTGGAAGCGCAGCAGCCGGGCTGGGGCGCTTCGGGCAACAATGGCGGCCAGGTCAATCCAGGGCTCAAGCACGATCCCGACCGGATCGAGGCCGATTTCGGCGCCGACCTCGGCCGCCGCATGATCGCGTTTTCCTACGGCACCACCGACTATACGTTCGACCTGATCCGCCGCTACCAGATCCCCTGCGAAGCCCGGCAGAACGGCACGCTGCGCGCGGCCTACAATGAAACGAGCGCGGCGGCGATCGAAACCACCGCGAAGCAGTGCATCCGCCGCGGCATGCCGGTGGAGCTTCTGGGCCGCGAGCAGATGCGGGAGATGACCGGCAGCGACCGCTATCTCTGCGCCATGCTGGACCGGCGCGGCGGCGACCTGCATCCGCTGAGTTATGCGCGCGGACTGGCGCGCGCCGCCATTGCTGCCGGCGCCGCCGTCCATGGCGAGACCCCGGCGCTGTCCTTGGCGCGCGAGGGCAGCGGCTGGCGCATCCAGACGCCGCGCGGCGTCGTGCGCGCCGACAAGGTGCTGCTCGCGACCAATGGTTTTACCGACGATCTCTGGCCGGGCCTGCGCCGCACCATCGTGCCGGTGTTCTCGTCGATCGCCGCCACTGCGCCGTTGTCCGACGAAGTGGCGCGCGCGATCATGCCGACGCGCCCGGTTCTGTACGAGAGCGGCCACATCACCGTCTATTACCGCATCGATGCGCATAACCGCCTGTTGATGGGCGGCCGCGGTCCGATGCGCTGGATCGACAAGCCGTCGGACGTCGCCTATCTCATCCGCTACGCCGAACGGCTGTGGCCACAGATCAAGGGCACGAAGTGGACCCACGGCTGGAACAGCCGCCTCGCGATCACGCCCGATCACTATCCCCATGTACACGAACCCGCGGAAAACCTCCTGATCTCGCTCGGCTGCAACGGCCGCGGCGTCGCGCTCTCGACCGCAATGGGCGGCCAGCTCGCGCGTCGTCTGATCGGCGGGCGGGATGCGCCGATCGACATGCCCGTCACTTCCATCAAGCCGATGCCGCTGCACGCGTTCTGGCCGGTCGGCGTCACCGCCGCGGTGCTGGCGGGCAGGGTGCGGGACCGGCTGGGGATGTAGTAACAAATAAACCAGTTTCTCGACATAGAATGCCTGTCCCATCTCAGATGTGGAGAAGCGCAGGTGGTGACAGACGACGATAGCAAAAATCCTAAGGAAAATGTCCCGCGGCGCGTCGACGTCGAACTGTTCATCGTTCATCCGACCATTTCGCCGGATCAGATCAGCGCTGCACTAGGACTCGAAGGGCATTTTGCGGTTCGTGTTGGCGATCTGAGAAGGACGCCAAGAGGGACTTTGCTGGAGGGGCGATACAAGGACAGCAGATGGAGACACTCCATCCAACATGCTCTGATCGATCAATGGTTTGCAGACAAAATCTCAGCGTTTGTCGATGCGCTTCTGCCGCATAAGCAGTTCTTGCATAACGTGCGGGCTACCGGCGGCACGGCAGAGCTAATCATTCAATTCCTGGACGATGGATATTTTGGAGATAGCGTGCCCTTGGACACGCTTGCAAAGATGGCCGAACTGCAACTCAGCTTTGGGATTGAGTGTTATCCCACCCAATCCTGATCTCCGGTCCTTGCCTCGCCCCTCCGTCACTGCCTGGCTCCACGGCTGGAACACTTCGGTGGCGCCGTGGCTGGTGCCGCCGTCGCGCAGGGGTATGCTGGGACAGCTGGTGGTCCGGGTGCGGGATCAGCTAGGGCACGTCGTCAGGTGGTCCAGAACTTATTGCGGCTCTTCGCGAGCGGTGTGATGAATGTAGAGGATCTGGACTGTCTCGTTCGATACTCGGTAAAATATCTTGTACGGATATCGCATCAAAGGCACGACCCGGACACCGGGCCGCTCGGCGACTTCCTGTGCACTTTCCGGCCATCTGGCAATACGTGCGACGACGGGGTGAAGCCGACTTTCGAAGGCATTCGAAATTGCCGGATAGTGATTGGCGATGTAGTTGAGGATACCATCCAGGTCGGTAACCGCCTCGATAGTATACACCACCTTCATGCAGGGCGTTTTTTCTCGAACACTTGCCTGACCTGATCGTCGGTCGCGAAACGACCTTCGCGCGCGGCCTTCAAGCCGCGATCGATACCTTCGAGCTCTTTCGCTGTCGGGTGATACGTGCCAGCGCCAAGCCCGGCGTCGATTTCGAGCGCAATCTCGGCGAGTTCGACCTGGGCAGCTTCAGGCCAATCCTCGACGCGACGCAATGCATCTTGAAGGATTTTGGCTGTCATGCTGCCCAATATAGCATGATGGTTGTCCATTTAAAGAGGCGCTTCACCCCTCCGCCACCGCCTCGCTCCACGGCTGGAACACCTCGGTCGCGCCGTGGTTGGTGTCGCCGTCGCGCAGGGTAACGCTGGGGCAGGCGAATTTCATCGGCAGGGTCTGGATGCGGGCTTCCTCGTAATCGAACTTCGCGCCGAGCGCGTCGCGCGCCGCCTGCGGCAGGCGCACGTCGCCGATCACCACCGCGCCCTCGCTGGCGTCGATGCGCGGCTGGTGGATCACCGCGTCGAGGTCCATGCCAAAATCCATCACGAAGGACGTCAGCTGGCTGACCGCCGGCAGGATGCGCCGGCCGCCGGAGGCGCCGATCGCGGCGCGGCGGCCGTCGCCCGCCTGCGCGATCACAGGCGTGTAGTTGGTGAGGCAGCGCTTGCCGCCCGCCAGCGAGTTGGGCGTGCCCGGCGTCGGGTCGAACCACATGATGCCGTTGTTCATGGTGATGCCGGTTTTGCCGGACACGAAGCGGGAGCCGAACGAGGACAACAGCGTCTGCGTCACCGCCGCCATGTTGCCGTCGCGGTCGACCACGGAGAAATGCGTGGTGCAGGCCGGCGCCAGCGCGTCGGCACCGAGCGAGCGACGGCCGTCCTGATCGCCCATGTCCTTCAGCCGTTCGAGATACGCTGCCTGCAGCGCCGAGGCATAGGCGACATAGGCGGTGGCGTCCGGTCCGCCCCGCGCGGGCGTGAGCTGGTTCTGCAGCAGGCCGAGCGTGCGCGATAGCGTCGGACCGGCGGTGAGTTCGGGCGTCGCGAACACTTTTCCGCCGCGATAGGGGATCGCCAACGGCTCGCGCAGATGCGCACGGAACGGTTTCAAGTCGTCGACCGTGAGCGCGCCGCCGGCGGCCTGGATATCGGCGGCGAGGCTTTGCGCGAGGTCGCCTTCGTAGAAGTCGCGCGGGCCGGCGCTGGCGAGCTGCGCCATCGTCGCCTTGAGCCGGTCCTGCGGCATCCTGACATTTGCCTTGATGCCCCACGGCGCGTTCGGCGGCAGCCCGTCCTGCAGATAGGCCGCCGCGCTCGCCGGATAGCGCCGCAGATCGATGGCCGCGCTGGAAATCATCAGCGTGGTCCACCAGTCGACTGCCAGCCCTTCGCCGGCGAGCGCGATGCTCGGCGAAACCAGTTCCTTCCACGGCAGCCGGGCGTGGCGGCGATGCGCTTCCTCCATGCCGGCCACGACGCCGGGCACGGCGATGGCGCCGGGGCCCTGGATGTTGCGGTCGTCGATCACGCGTGGCCACGGAAAGATGTCGGATGCCTTGCCGTCGCCGGCCAGCGGATAATCCTCGATCCGCAGGCTCTGCGGCGCCCGCATGCCGTAGTCGATCACCTCATAGCGATCCTCGCGCGCCCGATAGAGCACCATCGCGCCGCCGCCGCCGACCCCGCTCATCCAGGGCTCGAGCACGCCGAGCGCAAACGTGGTCGCAATCACGGCATCGATGCAATCGCCGCCGGCCGCCAGAACCTCGGCGCCGACCCGCGCCGCCTTGCCGGATTGCGCGGCGACGATGCCGCCTTTGGAGCTTACGGCGGGTTTGCGGAACGTTTGCGAATTGGAGAACTGGTCGTGCATCGGGAGGCCTTCGCTATCGGGTTAGAATTGCGGGTGGGGATGGGGCGGGCGGTCAGGACTCTAGCCGTGGTCCTGCCACCAGGGATACTGGCTCGGCATGTCCTGCGATACTTTTCCGGGAAAGGACGGTTGCCGCTTTTCGAGGAAGGCCGCGACGCCTTCGCGGACGTCGGCATGGCCGCCACGCTCGATCGACATCGGCTTGTCGATGTCGAGCAGTTCGAAGGGCGCCGGCGCGCCCGCGAACCGCCACAGCATCTGCCGCGTCAGCGCAATGGCGACGGGCGAAGTCGCGTCCGTCATCTCGCGGGCGATTTCCTTGGCGCGGGCGAGCAACTCGGCCGGTTCGACCACGTCGGAGACCAGCCCGCCCGCCTTGGCTTCATCCGCATCGAACGTCCGCCCCGAAAGGCACCAGCGCAGCGCCTGCGGCAGCCCGACGAGTTTTGGCAGAAACCAGGCGCTGCCGGCTTCCGGCACCAGGCCGCGGCGGGCGAAGATGAAGCCGATCTTGGCGCCGCGCGCCGCGATCCGCACGTCCATCGGCAAGGTCATGGTGATGCCGACGCCGACAGCGCCGCCGTTGATCGCCGCGATCGACGGTTTGCGGCAGTTGAAGATCGCCTCGACAAAGCGGCCGCCGCCCGGCTTGGCGCTGGCAAAAACGCCGGCGCCGTGCTGGCCCGAAGTATCGAAGCTCGTTGCACCGCCCGAAACGTCGGCCCCGGCGCAGAAGGCGCGGCCGGCGCCGGTGACGATGATGGCGCGGACATTGTCGTCGCCGTCGGCGCGATTGAAGGCGTCCGTGATCTCCGCGCCCATCTGGCCGGTATAGGCGTTCAGTCGGTCGGGCCGGTTGAGCGTGAGGATCATGAGCGGGCCGTCGAGCGCACAAATGATATGTTCGTAGTTCACGGCGTCGTCCCCCGCTTTCTGTTCAGGTCCATTACACCCTAAAACTTGCTGGCGAGCCATGACAGAAAGACATGAAGGGGAGCCACATTCGTTCGTCTTGGCGTGGGCAGCGGGCCTCGCCACGGCGCGACCGGCGTTCAAACAATGTTTGAGGAATACTTCCGGCAAGCCGGCCGCGCCTGCATCCTGACGCAAGTGCGCGGCGCCGATATTTCGCTATAGTCATCCCCGACCGCGCCAAGATCGTCCAACGAACAACAATGGGGAGGGCCGCGCATGACCGACGGCATCAAGTCGCACTACGAGGTCGTCGTCGTCGGCGCCGGCGTTTCCGGCATCTATCAGATCAAGCGGCTGGCCGATCTCGGGATCGATGCGCTGGTGCTGGATGCCGCGCCGGACCTCGGCGGCACCTGGTACTGGAACCGCTATCCCGGCGCGCGGTTCGATTCCGAGAGCTACACCTATGGCTATTCGTTCTCGAAGGAACTGCTCGAGGAATGGCACTGGAAGGAACGCTTTTCGCCGCAGCCGGAGAATCTGCGCTATCTCAACTACGTCGCTGACAAGTTCGACCTCCGCAAATACATGCGCTTCAACCGCAAGGTTGCGGCGGCCGTCTTCGATGAAGCCGGGAACCAGTGGCGGCTCAGGCTCGATGACGGGTTCGAGCTGACCTGCCGCTTCGTCATTCTCGCGGTCGGCCTGCTCGCGGTGCCGACGCTGCCGCGGCTGGAAGGCATGGATGATTTCAGGGGCCCTTCCTTCCACACCTTCTACTGGCCGCACGAGCCCGTCGATCTCGCCGGCAAGAAGGTCGGAATCATCGGCACCGGCGCCACCGCGATCCAGATCATCGGCGAGATCGCCGACAAGGTCGGCGAACTCACCGTGTTTCAGCGCCGCCCGAACTGGAGCGCGCCGCTCAACAACAGTCCGATCTCGGACGCCGAGATGGCCGACATTCGCGCGCGCTATGACGAGATTTGGGCGACCTGCACCCGCACGCCCGGCGGTTTTGAGCACGAGCCGGACCGCCGCGGCTTCTACGAGGTTACCCGCGAGGAGCGGATCGCGCTGTGGGACAAGCTCTACGACGAACCCGGCTTCGGCATCTGGCTGAGCAATTTTCGCGAAATCTTTACCGACGAGGCCGCCAATGCCGAGTTTTCCGCCTATATCGCCGACCGCATCCGCCAGCGCGTCAAGGATCCGGTGACGGCGGAGAAGCTGATCCCGAAAGACCATGGCTTTGGCGTGCAGCGCGTGCCGCTGGAGACCAACTACTTCGAGGCGTACAACCGCGACAATGTCCACCTCGTCGACCTCGGCGAGACACCGCTGGAGCGCGTGACCGAGACCGGCCTGCGCACGTCGGCGCGCGACTACGATCTCGACATCATCGTCTATTCCACCGGCTTCGACGCCATCACGGGCGCCTTCGATGCGATCGACATCACCGGCGTCGGCGGCGCAAAACTGGCCGACGCGTGGCGCGACGGCCCCTCGACCTTCCTCGGCATGATGGTGCACGGCTTCCCGAATCTGCTGATGCCGACCGGGCCGCAGAGCGGTTCGGCCTCGACGAATTTTCCGCGCGGCATCGAGAACGGGGTCGGCTGGTGCATGGGCCTGCTCGAACACATCTGGCGCCACGGCTACACCCGCGCCGAGCCGACCGCCGAGGCCCAGGCGCGCTGGACCGCGCACGTCACGAAAATGTACGCCATCATGCTGATGCGCAAAGCCAGGTCGTGGTTCACCGGCTACAATTCCAACGTCCCCGGCCACGAATACGGCAAGACGCGCTATCTCGTCTACAACGGCGGCACGCCGAAATACGTCGCGGCGATCACCGACGTGGCGCAGAAGGGGTACGAGGGCGTGGTGTTCGATGGCGACGCGCGGAAGGTGGCCGCCGCGGAGTAGTTTTTGCCCGCCCCTCGAGCGGCGGGTGAAGAGAACAAGCTCGACTCAATCCACGCGTCCCTTACCTCCGCGGCGATGGTTGATTTGACCGGTGCGACCCGGCCAGGGCACAGCTACAATAGACTCAATCCATCGGGCGGTTGCCGTGGAATATCTATGGCATGGGAGCAAGCGAGGGGGCCTGAGGCATGCTCAGGCCGCCCAGCATCGTCTGTTGCGAGCTATCCTGCGGCCGCGTTGACCTGGATCGGCGAGGCGCCATCGGCTTCCAGCTTGCGCGGCAGCCCGGCAAAGCCGCGCAAGGCCTCCGCCATCTTGATGCGGGCGCTGACGCCGGTGATCACCACGTCCACCATCACAAGCGAGGAGTGAATGTGGCCGCGCGCCTGCAACTGTTCGACCGGGACGCCGGCCGCAGCCATCGCCTCGGCATATTCGATGCCCTCGTCACGCAGCGGATCGAACTCGCAGGTCGCCACGAACGCCGGTGGCAGGTTGTTCAGATTCCCGCGCAGTGGCGAGGCGCGCGGATCGGTGCGGTCGGCGGGCGAGCAATAGATGTCCCAGAACCAGAACATCAGCGCCCGCGTCAGGAAATAGCCGACCGCATTGTCGGCGTAGGATTGGCGGTCGAACCGGCAATCGGTCACCGGACACACCAGCAATTGCCCTGCGATCTGTGGCCCGCCGCGATCGCGCGCCAACTGGCAGGTCACGGTGGCGATGTTGGCGCCGGCGCTCCATCCGGCGACCAAGAGCGGGCCCTGCTTGCCGCCAAGCTCTGCCGTGTGCTCGGCGATCCAGCGCGTCGCCGCATAGCCGTCCTCGGCCGCCGCCGGGAAGCGGTGCTCCGGCGCATGGCGATAGCCGACGCTGACCACGATCATGCCGCTGCGGCGGCAGAGGTCGCGGCAGAACGGGTCGTCGGATTGCTCGTCGCCCAGCACCCAGCCGCCGCCGTGGAAATACACCACGATCGGATGCGGCCCCGGCGTCGCCGGCCGATAGAGCCGGTAGGGCAGCGGGCCCTCGGCGCCCTGCAGCATGCCGCTGCCGACTTCGCCGACCGGCCGCCCCATCGGGCGCCCCTTGTTGAATTCGGTGAGGAAGTCGCGTGCGCCGAATGCGCCCAGCGACTCGATCTGCGGCAGGTTCATCTGCTCCAGCATGCCGAGCACGATCCGCACGTCCGGCTGCAGGCGCACCACCTCGCCGTCATTGCATTGTTCGGCGACACCGGGGCCCGACAGTCTGAAGCCGAGCATGCCGCGGCCGACCACCTCGTTGCAGATGCTGCGATAGGGGCCGACGCCGCCGGTATAGGGCATCACACCCTGCGCCTTGCCGGGAACGTTGGCGCCGGTGTACCAGGTGTTGGCCAGCCGATGCAGCGTCATCATCGCGCAGTCGGCCATGTGCCTGGCCCAGCCGGCCTGCGCGGCCTCGGTTGCCTCCATCGTGGTGAAGCCGGCCTCGCGCAACGCCGCCAGCCGCTCGACCACCCAGTCGACATGCTGCTCGATCGACACCGCCATGTTGGACAGCACCGACGGGCTGCCCGGACCGGTGATCAGGAACAGGTTCGGGAAGCCCGCGACCGTCAGCCCGAGATAGGTCTGCGGCCCGTTGGCCCAGACGTCGTTGATCGACTTGCCGTCGCGGCCGGTGATCGGATGCACCGCCTTGATGGCGCCGGTCATGGCGTCGAAGCCGGTCGCGAACACGATGACGTCGACGTCGAAACTGCGCTTGTCGGTCTTGATGCCGGTCGCCGTGATCTCTGTGATTGGCTCCTGCCGCAAATTGACCAACGTGACATTGGGACGGTTATAGGTGGCGTAATAGTTGGTATCGAGGCAGGGCCGCTTGGCGCCGAACGGATGATCGTGCGGGCTCAGCGCCTCCGCGGTCGCCGGATCCTTGACGGCCTCGCGGATTTTTTCACGGATCAGGTCGGCGAGCAGGGCGTTGCCGTCGGCGTCGACGCCCTGGTCGGCCCAGAGCTGCGTCAGGATGTGAACGAGATCGCCGGCCGCCCACGCCTGTTCGAACCGCTCGCGGCGTTCGGCGTCGCTCAATTGCCAGCTCACCGCCATCTGCTGCGGGTAGGGAACGCCCGCCAGCGACCAGCGCGCCTGTTCGCGATAGGCCGCGCGGTCGCCTTCCAGCAGCGCGCGGCGGTCCGCCGGCGGCGGGCCGTTATGGGCAGGCAGCGCAAAGTTCGGCGTGCGCTGGAACACGGTGAGCTGAGACGCCTGTTCGGCCAGCAACGGGATCGACTGGATGCCCGACGATCCGGTGCCGATCACGGCGATGCGCTTGCCGGCAAGTTTCACCTCGTCATGCGGCCAGCGCCCGGTGAAATAGACCTCGCCCTTGAAATCCTTGACGCCATCGATCTCCGGCGGTTTTGGCGCCGAAAGGCAGCCGGTCGCCATGATGTAGTAGCGGCAGGTGATCGTTGCGCCCTTGTCGGTGGTCAGCTTCCAGCTTTCGGTGGCCTGGTCCCACGTCGCGCCCGTGACCTTCTCGCTGAAGCGGATGTCGCGCCTGAGGTCGTAGCGGTCGGCGACGAAGCCGAGATAACGCAGGATTTCCGGCTGGGTGGCGTATTTCTCCGACCATTGCCACGCCTTCTCCAGTTCGGGATCGAATGTGTAGCTGTAGTCGATGGTCTGGATGTCGCAACGCGCGCCGGGATAGCGGTTCCAGTACCAGGTGCCGCCGACGTCGTCCGCCTCCTCGATCGCGACGGCGCTGAAGCCGGCCTTGCGCAACTTGTGAAGAAGATAAAGGCCGGCAAACCCGGCGCCGACCACGGCGACATCGACT
Organism: uncultured Bradyrhizobium sp.; assembly: GCA_964609175.1. Classification (GTDB taxonomy): domain Bacteria; phylum Pseudomonadota; class Alphaproteobacteria; order Rhizobiales; family Xanthobacteraceae; genus Bradyrhizobium. The sequence continues at coordinate 122,533 of CAZSRR010000009.1, read as the reverse complement.
TGCGTCTTGGCGCTATCGGTCGTTTCAGAAGAACGTGCTGCAACCGCTGCCTCTGGCATGCCACTCCTCCCATGTGATTGTATTTTGGGTTGAGGCTACCGCTGCGTTTGCGGTTTGTCATCCGGACAAATGCGCCAATGCCTCTTCCGCATATTGCTCGTCGATCGAGCCGGCGAGGCGGCCGAGCAGGGATCGCAGCGCCTTCTGATCGCGGCGCGACAGCGTCGAGAACCAGCTGCCGATGGCGGCAAAGTCGCCGGCGTTGCGCCGCTGCCAGCCACGGCGGCCGGCCGCCGTCGCCACCAGGCGGCGCGTCCTGCGATCCTTCGGGTCGGCAACGATCCTGATCATGCCCTTCCGCACCAGGCTGGCGGCGATCTGCTTGGCGTTCTGATGCGTGGTCGACATCGCCGCCGCCACCTCGCCCAGCGTTGGCCGATCGTTGCCGCGGACGATCGTCAGCAGCAGGCCCTGGCGGCTGGTCAGTCCGGCGCTGCGCAGCCGCCCATCGAGCATCTGCCGCAGCCGCAGGCTGCAGAACAGGATCAGACGGAAATTCTCGACCGCCTCCGCCGCGGCACCTGCGGCGCGCCGCTCGTCAGCGTCAAGATGAAAGGCCGGCTTGTGCGATCTGGTCATTTAGGTAATATATTACATAATATCTTTACTGACAATGGAGAGCATCATGATCTGCCTTATGCCGATGTGCGCGTACCTCTCCGAGACGTCACGCATGATTCAGATCTACAAGGCGCTCAGTCGACAGGGCGCCGCAGCCCGTATCGCCACGCATGGCGGCGTCCACGAAGCCCTGCTTCGCAACGAAGGCATCGAGTTCGACATCGTCGGCCCGCATATGAGCGCGGCGCGCGGCGCGCAGTTCGTCAGGGACAATGTCGGCATCGGCAGTCCGGACCAGAGCATGTACAGTCCGGAAGAGATGCGCAGCTACGTGCTGGCGGAAGCGGAATATTTCAAGCGCAACCGGGTGTCCGCGGTGGTAACGGGCTTCACGACCACGACGCTGTTGTCGTCGCGGCTCGCCGGCATCCCGGTCATCGTCGAACACGCCGGCGCGTGCATCCCGCCGCTGTTCGAGCGCGGCCTGCTCCCGGCGGCCTCGCGGCCTCCAGCTCCGATGTTCAGGTACATGCCGACGGCGCTGGCGCGCTGGCTGCAGAACAAGGGCATGACCGGGCTGCGGCTCTATCTCTCCGGCTTCAACGCGCTGGCGGCGGAGCTCGGCGTGCCGCCGATCCCGAGCTTTCCGGCGCTGCTGCTCGGCGACCTCGTGCTCGTGACCGAGGCGCCGGAAGTCTATGGCGTATCCGAATCGGAAATGTCGGCCTGGCGTCCGGACGGCAAGGGCTCCTACTGGCCGTCGACGCGCTTCCTCTATACTGGCCCGCTGTTCGCCGAGTTCGATCTGCCGGTGCCCGATGCCGTCGAACGGGCGCTGGCGCGGCCCGGCCCTCGCGTCTATGTCGCCATGACGTCGGCGCCGGCAGAGACCGTGCGGCGGGTCGTCAATGGCGCGGCCGCGAGTGGCGCCAATGTCATCGTCGCGGCGACCGTGCACGATCTCGGCGATATCAGGTCGGCCAATGTCACGATCGGTGCCGTGCTGCCAAGCCACAAGATCATGCCGCGGGTCGATCTCGCGATCACGACGGGTGGGCAGGGCAGCGTCCAGTGCGCGATGGCGGCCGGCACGCCGCTGATCGGCATCCCCCTGCATCGCGAGCAGGACGCAAACCTTCACTTTCTGGTGCAGCGTGGCGCGGCGAAGCTGTTGCCGCTGGCCGCCATCGACGATGCCAGGATACGCCGGATGATGGGCGACATGCTCTCGAAGCGGGAATACCGCGCGGCCGCGGCATCCATCCAGGCCAGTTACGCCGGCCGCAACGGCCCTGAACTTTCCGCCAAGGCCATTATCGATTATCTCGCGAAGCCGAGATCGTCCGTTTCCCGGAACGGGTAGTCTACCCGCGCCTTCGCCGTTCACTGCTGCGGCGATGGCCATTTGCCGGCCAGTTCGTGCTGAACCGAAGTGTGAAATCGCGAAAACTCTCCACGGCGGGCGACAGCGACGCGCTGTGGCGGACGAACATCGCGATCTTCCATGTGACGGCCGGCTGCAGCAGCGGCAGGAAGGTCAGCCCGAAGCCGCGCACCAATGGCTCTGCCATCGAGGGGCAGATCACCGCGCCTTGACGCACCCGCAGCATCGACAGCGCGGTGTTGACGCGGTGCACCGGCACCATGTCCTTCGGATGGTGCCGCGGCGGCACCTGGCTCAGCACGTTGATGGCGATGTTCGGCATGAAGTTGAGCAGCGTCCGCTCGCGCAGTTCCTTCCATCCGACCGACTTGCCCTTGGCCAGCGGATCGTCGCCGCGCAACGCCACCCATAGCGGATCGGCGCATATCATGTGCACTTCCACCGATTCATCTGGCACGACGCCGGCCGGCCCGAATCCGATATCGGTCGAGCCGTGTTGCAGGCCCGCCAGCACCTCCTGGATCGGTACGTCGTCGAAGCGGACGTCGACGCCCGGATGCTGGTGGCCGTATCCGGCAATCAGTTCCGGCAGCAGCGTGCAGGAGAGCGTTTCAGGCGCCGCCACCCGCACCAGCCCGCGGCGCAGTTCCTTCAGGTTGGTCAGATTGTCGAGCGCCTCGTCGAGATCGGCGAGCACGCGCCGCGCCATCGGCGCAAAAGTCTCGCCGACGCTGGTGGCCGCAACCCTTCGCGTCGTGCGATCAAGCAGGCGGACGCCGAGGCGGCTTTCCAGCTCCTTGATCAGGCCCGACAGCGCCGCCTGCGACAAATGCATGGTCTTGGCGGCTTCCGAAAAGCTCGACGATTCCAGCACGGCCACGTAAGCGCGTAGCTGCCGTAACGTTACATCCATCGCCAAGTTGCGCCTCGCCCGTCGCCGCAAAGATCTATAGGCATACCTTATCAATACGTCAAAAAATACACATTGTTCAATAGACGGCGCCTGTCTATCGTCGGAGCCAAGACGAGCCCGCCAAATGGGCTTCAACAAAACGGGATGAACGCGACAGGCCGTGCCGCACATCAGGCGGCGGCCCCAAAAGAGGCATTCATGAACATCACACGCCGAACGCTGCTGGGCACCGTCGCCGCCGGCCTCTGCGCCATTCCCGCCTTCCGGGCGTCTGCGCAGACCGACTGGCCGTCTCGTGTCGTGCGTCTGGTGTCGCCCTATGGCGCGGGCGGCGCCAGCGACATCTCGCTGCGCATCATGGCCGAGCAGTTCGCCCGCAGCTTCAACCAGCAATTCATCGTCGAGAACAAGCCGGGCGCCGGCACCCGCGTCGCCAACGAACTGGTCTCGCGCGCTGCGCCGGACGGCTACACCTTCCTCTATGCGGCCGCTCCATTCGCGACCGCGGAAGCGCTGTTCGAGAAGGTGAACTACAGCCGCAAGGACCTGCAGCCGGTGGCGATGGCGATGCTCGCGCCGCTGTTCCTGGTGGTGAACGCACAGGCGCCGTTCAAGACGGTTCAGGAGATGATCGCGTACGGCAAGTCGAAGCCCGAAGGCCTGACCTTCGGTTCGCCGGGCGCGGGCTCGCAGCCGCATCTGGCCGCCGAGCTGCTGTTCAGGGACGCCGGCGTCAAGGGCCTGATCGTTCCCTTCCGCGGCGATAACATGGCCTACACCGAATTGCTGGCGAGCCGGCTCGACGCCACGCTGACCGCGCTCGCGACCGCCTTGCCGCACATCCAGAGCGGCGCGCTGCGCGTGCTGGGCGTGGCCTCGGCCGAACGCAGCGCGATCTATCCGGAAGCCAAGACCTTGCGCGAGCAGGGGCTTGCCAGCGTGGTGGCGTCCGGCTGGTATGGTTTCATGGCGCCGGCCGCCACGCCGCAGCCGATCGTCGACCGCCTGCAGGCGGAAGTGATCCGCGTGCTCAGCGATGCCGAGGTGAAGCAGAAGCTGTCCGTGCAGGGTCTGGAAGTGAAGCCCGGCACAGCGGCGGAGTTTGGCAAATTCATCGACGACGAGACGCGAAAATGGGGCGAGGTGATCCGCGCGGCGGGGCTGAAGGGGGAATAGCGCATGGCGTTTTCAAGCGAATGCCTGCCCCGGACTTGATCCAGGGTGGACAGCCGTTCGCGTGAAGCAAACGCGCCAACTCAGTGCGCGTAGAGCCCCTCGACGATCGGCAGCCGCGCCGCGCGCACCGCCGGAAACAGGCCGCCGATCAGGCCCACCACCAGCGCCAGTACGACGCCCTCGGCGATCAGCCAGGGAGTGAGCTTGAAGTCGAACACCACCTGCGTGAAATTTCCGCCGAGCGTCGAGGCCGTGACGCCGTCGAAGATGAAGTAGGTGGCGGCGGCGCCGATCAGTCCGCCGATGGCGGCGAGCAGCAGCGATTCGGCCAGCGTCCCGACAAAGGCGGGAAAGCCGCCGAAGCCGATGGCGCGCAGCGTAGCGATCTCGGTCGCACGCGCCGCGACCGACGAATACATGGTGTTGAGCGCGCCGGCGACCGCGCCCAGCGCCATCGCGATGGCGAGCGGCCAGCCGAGCTTCTGGATCAGATCCGAGGTCTGCGAGGCCTGCTCGGCGAAATAGGCCGCTTCGGATTTGACGTCGAGCTTCAGCCTCGGATCGGTGTCGCTGTAGTTCTTGAGTTCGCTCAAGGCCGCCGGCCCGGTGAGGCGGGCGCGCACGGTCTGCACGATGTTGTTGCGGTTGAACAGGCTCTGTACCACGTTGAGGTCGGCCCAGATCTCGGATTCGAACACGCTGCCGCCGGCGTCGAACACGCCGACCACGTTCCAACGCGTGGCGCCGAACGACACGGTCGAGCCGATCTCGAAACCCTCGAACTCGCGCAGCAGCGCCTTGCCGACCACCACCTCGTTGCTGCCGCGGTTGAACATGCGGCCCGAAATGATGGTGACGCCCTTGCGCAGGGCGGGGCCCTGTTCGCCGATGCCGCGCAGCGGCAGGTTGGCCTTGGTATGGGTCGAGCGCTTGAGCCCGTCGACCACCAGATAGAGTTCCGGCGAGACCAGCGGCTTGCCGTCGCCGCCGCGTGCGATCCCGGGACCGTCCTCGATCAGGCGCACCTGGTCGCGGCTGACCGTCGAGTTGATTTCGGCCTGCGATCCGGCGCGCAGCACGATCGCGATGTCGTCGGCGCCCGAGCCGGATATCGTGCGCTGAAAACCGTTGGCCATCGCCAGGAAGGCCAGCAGCACGACCACGACCAGCGCGATCGCGATCACCGTCGAGAGCGAGAGCCAGCGCCGCTGCGCGATGCTCTTGAGGTTGATGGCGGTGACCGCCGCGACTTGAAGCAACAACGACCGCATGCCTATCCCCGTCCGAGCGCGGTTGCAATCTTGAGCCGCATGGCGTTGAGCGCGGGAACGATCCCCGTGATCAGCCCGAGCGCGATCATCAGCGCCACGCCCTGCAGCGCAATCGTCGGCGAGACCGCGAAGGCCGGCGCGATGCTCGACAGACTTGCGCGCAGCCCCATCGCGATCAGCGCCGCGACCACGAGGCCGGGAATGCCGCCCAGCAGCGCCAGCAGCACGGATTCACCCAGCACCATCGCCAGAATGCGCGGGCCCGAGAAACCTAGCGTCTTCAGCACGCCGATCTCGCGGGTGCGCTCGCGGATCGACAGCGCCATGGTGTTGCCGACGATCATCAGAATGGTGACGAAGGCGGCGCCGACCACCAGCAGCACGATCAGGGCGATGTTGCCGAACTGCGCGGCGAACGCCTTGCCGAACGCCTTTTCGGTGTCGGTGGAGGTTTCCGCAGTGGAGTTGGCGAACATCGCGTCGATCGCCTTGGCGACGCGGTCGTTGTTCTCGGGCGCAGTCGTCTGCAGGATCATCCAGCCGATGGTGTCCTTGCCGAAACTGCGCGTCTCGTCGAAATACGGGTACTGGAACAGCAGGAAACTGGTGTCGATGTGGTCGGCCTTGCCCTTGACGATGCCTGCGATGGTGAGGTCCCAGGTATGGCCGCCGCTCTTCTGGCTGAAGATGTTGCTGTTCAGCGGAATGCGGTCGCCGACCTTCCAGCCCCATTTCTGCGCCAGCTTTTCGCCGACCACGGCGCTGCCGCGGTCGCGGATGAAGGCTTGCAGCTGGTCGGGCGGTACGTCGAACTCGCTGCGGTAGACGTCGAAATAGGTGTTCGGCTCGATCGCCAGCGCCATCACGAAGTTCTTGGGGTCCTGGTAGTAGCCGCCGAACCAGTTGGCGAAGGTGACCTGACGCACCCCGTCCACCGCCTTGACGCGGTTGAAATAGGCGATCGGCATCGGCTGGGTGAAGTTGATCTTGTTCACCGTGATCATGCGGTCGGCCGCAGCGCGGTCCTCGCCGGCGGTGAAGGCGCGGTAGAAACCGGCGAGCACGCCGAAGATCGCAAACGCGATCAGGATCGACACGATCATCAGGATCGCGCGCAGCTTGCGGCGAAACAGGTTCTTGCGGACCAGGTCGAAATCGTTCATGCGGCGAGCCCCCGTTCGACGAACCGGCCCTTGTCGAGATGCAGCACGCGCTTGGCGTAATTGGCCGCAGCCGGGTCGTGCGTCACCATCACGATGGTCTTGCCGAGTTCGCCGTTCAGCAGTTGCAGGATGGAGAGAATTTCGTCGGCGGACGTTCGGTCGAGGTCGCCGGTAGGCTCGTCGCACAGCAGCAGGTTGGGATCGGAGACGATGGCGCGCGCGATCGCCACGCGCTGCTGCTGTCCGCCCGACATTTCGCGCGGGCGATGCTTGGCGCGGTCGGCGAGCCCGACCACGGAAAGTGCGGTCTGCACCCGCTCGGCGCGCTCCTTCTTCTTCAGGCGCGTGAGCAGCAGCGGCAGTTCCACGTTCTGTGCCGCGGTCAGCATCGGCATCAGATTGTAGAACTGGAAGATGAAGCCGATATTGGCGGCGCGCCAGGCGGCGAGTTCGCCTTCGGAAAGCCCGTCGATGCGCCGGTCCGCCACCGAAATCTCGCCGGAATCGGCACGGTCGATGCCGCCGAGCAGATTGAGCAGCGTCGTCTTGCCGGAACCCGACGGGCCCATCACGGCGATGAAATCGCCACGCGGGATCGCGAGGTCGAGATGATCGAAGATCGAGATCGTTTCCTTGCCTTTGGTGAAACGCTTCACGACGCCGGTCAGGCGAACCATCGGTTGTTCGGATGTCACGCTTGTCTCCTTCGGGGATTTTCGCCCGGCGGTCAGTTCGCGGCGGTGGTCTCGGCGCTCTTGGCCCTGCTGTTTTCCCTGGCGTCGGCCAGGAAATTCACCTTGACCGCCATGTCGGGCAGGATGCGGGGGTCCTTCTTCTCGAAGCGGATGCGCACCTTCACCGTGGCCTTTTCGCGGTTCGCGGTCGGCACGATCGCGATGACCGAAGCCGGGATGGTCCAGTCCGGATAGGCATCCAGCATCGCGTTGACGGCGCCACCGGCAACGACGCGCCCGATGAAGGCCTCGTTGACGTCGACCTCGATCTCGAGCGAGTCCATGTCGACGATGGTGCAGATGCCGGTGCGGGTGTAGCCGCCGACCGACATCGGCGAGATCATCTCGCCGGGCTGCGCGCTGCGGTCGACCACGACGCCGGCGAACGGCGCCTTGATCTGGTGCTTGTCAAGCATCGAGGCGCTGCGCCTGGCATCGATGCTGGCGGTCTCGAATTGCGACTTCGCCTGGCGCAATTGCGCGCTGAGCACGCCGACGCGGGCCTGCGCCTTGGTCAGATCGGCCTCGGTGGCGAAATTCTTCTGCGACAGCGTCTGGGTCCGCGTCATGATCCGGGTCGCATCCTCGAGATCGGCGGTGATGGCAGCAATTGCGGCATTGGCGCTCTCGGCGCGCGAGCGGGCGAGTTCAAAATCCTTTTCGGCCAGCACGCTGTCGAGCCGCGCGACGATCTGGCCCTCGGTCACGTTCATGCCTTCGTCGATGAACACTTCGACCACCTTGCCGGTGATCTCGGCCGCCACCGTCGCCTTGCGCCGCGCCACCACGTAGCCGGACGCCGCGAGCGTGCCGGCGGTCCTGCTGATCGGGGCGGCTTGCGCGGGCGGAGGCTGCGATGGCGACGCCTGCGGCGGCGCAGCCGGCTGTTGCGCAATTTCCCTTGCCGCATCCGGCTTACTGAACTCGATGGCGGCAAAGGCGGCAGCGCCGACGACACATGCGACGACGACCGCCGCGATTGGCAGCCAGCGCCGGCCAGAACGTTGCTCCGTTCTGTCGGGGCCGCGATCGATCTTCAGCGATCTCAGCAGTTTGGCCTTGTCTTCCGTCATCCTTCATTCCATCCGGCGTCTCGCGGGCGGTTCCCGCGCCAGGATTGTCATATCGCGATTATGAGCTCGCTCACGGCCGGTCTAAATATCTCGCCATCGACAGGGCGTGCCCTCTGGCTTCGGTCAGGCGCCGGCCCGGCTCGGTTGAGGATCCCGCTCAGCTCGCGCGGGCGCCAAGGCGGCGCCCAGTTTTCGACGCGGCGAATAGACGGAATTTAAAGCTTAATCACGGCAGAAGCAATTGCCGGAACCGGCGCGCATGGACTGTGACCAGATGCCGCCACAGCCGTCATTCCGGGGCTCGCGAAGCGAGAACCCGGAATCCATTGGGCAGCAACCTCGCGGTACCTTGGATTCCGGGTTCGTGCTGCGCACGCCCCGGAACGACGGCGTGTGCGGATTCATCCGATCTCGATCGCGATCTTGCCGAAATGCGCGCCGCTTTCCATATGCGCGAACGCCGCTTTCACCTGGTCGAACGGAAACACCTTGTCGATGACAGGCTTCATGCCGCTTGTTGCAATGGCGTTGGTCATGGCCTGCAGGTCTTCGACCGAGCCGACGGTGACGCCCTGCAGCCGCTGCTGCTGCATCACCATCAAAGGCAGCCGCGAGTCCGACGTCGGCGGCCCCGCCAGCACGCCGATGAAGGCGATCGTGCCGCCGATTCGGGTGGCCCGGATCGATTCGTTCAGCGTGCCGACGCCGCCGACCTCGACGACGAGGTCGACGCCGTGGCCGCTCCACTCGCGCGCCTTTTTGCCCCAGTCCGGTGTCGCCTTGTAATTCACCGTGAAATCGGCGCCGAGGCTCTTGAGGCGTTCGATCTTTGCATCGCTGGACGAGGTCGCGATTACCCGCGCGCCGCACAGTTTGGCGAACTGCAGCGCGAACAGCGACACGCCGCCGGTGCCCTGCGTCAGCACGGTCTGGCCCGGCTTGATGTTGCCGAGTTTGACCACCGCGCTCCAGGCGGTGACGCCGGCGCAAGGCAGCGCGGCAGCCTCGATGTCGCCGAGGTGGCTTGGCGTCCTGACCAGCGCATGTCTTGGGAAGATCCGATACTGTGTCAGCACGCCGTCGGCCGAGCCGCCGAGGGCGCCGTGCATCTTGCGTTCGCTGGGCTCGCCGCCAGTCCAGTTTTCAAAGAAGCTGCCGATCACGCGGTCGCCGCTGGCAAATTCCCGAACGCCCGGGCCGACCTTTTCGACGATGCCGGCGCCGTCCGATACCGGGACCAGCGGAAATTTCTGCCGCGAGCCGTAGCCGCCCCTGACGGTGATGAGATCGCGATAGTTCAGCGTCGCCGCCGTGAGCCGCACCAGCACCTCGCCCGGGCCGGGCTCCGGCACGGGCTTGTCGACGAGGGCGAGGCCATCGATTCCGCTCGGTCCCTGCAACTCATAGCATTTCAACGGGGATCTCCTTCGGCAGCCGGATCAGCGCAGTATTGCAGCAAATGTTCCGGTTCCGGCAAGCCCCGCGGATCGGAATCGCGCGGCCGTGCTACCCCGCGAGAAATCCGCCATCGACCGCGACCACCGTTCCGGTCGCGTAGTGTGACGCCGGCATGCAGAGGAAAGCGACTGCGCCGGCGACGTCCTGCGGCTGGCCCCAGCGCTTGAAGGCGGTGCGGTCGGCGATGCGCTGGTAGTGGGCGGTGTCGGCGCGGCCGGCGGCGTTGATCGAGGTTTCGATATAGCCCGGCGCCACGGCGTTGACGCGGATGCCTTCCGCGGCCCAGGCCATGGCGAGCGACTTGGTCAGCATCACGACGCCGCCCTTGCTGGCGCAATAGGCGGGAATCCGCGGCAGCGCCAGCGTCGCATTCATCGAGGCGATGTTGACGATCGAACCGTTTGCTTTCGAAAGCAGCGGGCGGAACGCCATGCAGGTGCGGAACGTGCCGGTCAGGTTGACGTCGAGCACCTTCATGAAAGTGTCGATCTCGAATTCCTTGTCGCGCGCCAGAATGCCGGCGCAATTGACCAGCGCGTCGACGCGGCGGTGCCGCTGCGCCAGCGCCGTGACCGCGGCATCGTCGGTGACGTCGAGTGTTGCGAGTTCGAGCCCCGCCTGCGGCTTCAGCGGCGTCCGCGCCAGATCGGCGTCGTTGACGGCGGTTGCGGTGACGGTCGCGCCCAGCTCGAGAAAGCACGTGCTGATCGCCGCGCCGATGTCGCCGGCGCCGCCGATCACGACGGCATGAAAACCCTGCGCGAGAGAAAAGGCGGTCATCGCGATCGTCCGTTCGGTTTCGGGGGTGGGGCCGTCGATTCGCGAACGACGAGCGAATAGTCGATTTCGTGGTGCATGATGGTCTGCTCGCCGGCCAGCCGTCGCACCAGATATTCGCCGGCGCGCTGCCAGGTCTCGCCGGTCGGAACGTGAATGGTGGTCAGGCTCGGCCGCAGATGCCGGCTCCAGTCGAGATCGTCGAAGCCGACCACCGAGAGGTCGCGGGGCACGGAAAAGCCGCTGCGCTCGGCTTCGAGCAGCACGCCGTAGGCGATGACATCGTTACCGCAGACCACTGCCGTCGGCCGGTCGTCGAGGCTGAGCAGATAGCGCGCCGCCTCGCGCGCATCGTCCAGCGTATAGGGCACCTCGACATGCCATTGCTGCGGCAGTTCGATGCCGCCGTCGGTCAGCGCGCGGCGGAAGCCGGCGACGCGGGCGCTGGCGCGGTCGTTGTTGCGCTGGAGCGCGGAGACGATGCCGATCCTGCGATGCCCGAGTTCGACGACATGCGCGGCGGCGCGATAGGCCGCGGCCTCATTGTCGGTGCCGACGCAGGGGTAGGGACGGTCGGGCCGGTAGATGCCGACATTGACAAAGGGTATGGCGTTGTCGGCCAGCAATTTCCGCAGGCCGTCGTGATGGCAATCACCGCGCAGCACCAGCCCGTCGACGCCGCGGCCGATCAGGTTGCGCGCCTGTTCCAGTTCGGTGTCGAGATCGTAGCCGCTGGTGGTCAGGAACAGCATGTAGCCGACGGAAGAGAGATATTTTTGCAGCGAGGCGATGCCGCGCGCGAACATCGTGTTGTCGATGGTCGGCACGATCGCGCCCAGCGTGCGCGAGCGGCGCGACGACAGGATGCGCGCGGGCGCATGCGGGATGTAGCCGACCGCCTCGATCGCCTGCGAAATCCGCGCGCGCAGCGAGGGGCTCACGGCCTCGGGATTGTTGATCGCGCGCGAAACCGACGCCGTCGATACGCCGGCCCGCGCGGCGACGGCGCGAATACCCTGTTTCATCGATGCGATGGCGGGCGGATTCATAAGCGAAGCTAATGTAACGTTACATTTTTAAACGAAGCCGTCCGGCGCTCCTTTGTAATCCTGCACGATATTGAGCATATTGTCCATTCTCTTGACAAGCTGAAGGCGTCGATTAGTGTGAAAACGGTTTCAGAAAAGGCAGGCTGCCGCACAGGCAGGCAAAAGCCGGGTCAGGGAGGACTCCAATGAACGCCAGGAAATTTGCGACGCGCGTCGCGTTGCCGGTTCTCGCGGTTGCGGCCGTCAGCGCGCCGGCGCACGCGGCCGATTTCGAGTGGAAGAAATTCCAGGGCAAGACCGTCACCTTCCTCGCCAACAACAACCCGCTGGCGCTTGCGCTGCTGAGCTACAAGGCCGATTTCGAAAAGCTCACCGGCATGACGCTGAAGGTCGATGGCTACCAGGAGCAGCAGATGCGCCAGCGCCTGGTCACCGTGATGAATGCCCACAGCGACGAGATCGACGTGTTCATGACGCTGCCGTCGCGCGAGGGCGAACAGTTCGCCGCCGCGGGCTGGTATGCCGATCTCTCGGCCATGTCGAAGAACGAGGCGGCGAAGGAGTACGATCTCGCCGGCATCAGCCCGGCGCTGCTCAAGGCCGGGACGTTCAACGGCAAGCTGACCAGCATGCCGATGAACATCGAGGGGCCGATTCTTTATTATCGCACCGACATCCTCAAGCGCTGCGGCGTCGAAAAGCCGGCGACCATCAAGGACGTCGAGGCTGCGGCGGAAAAGATCAAGGCCTGCGACAGCACGATCACGCCGTTCGTCTCGCGCGGGCTGAAGCCCGCGGTCGCCTACACGTTCAGCAACGTACTGCACAATATCGGCGGCAGCTACATGGTGGACGGCAAATCCGCGCTGTGCTCGCCGAAGGGCAAGCAGGCGCTGGAGACCTACAGCCGGCTGCTGCGCGACTTCGGCCCGCCCGGCGTCGTCAATTACAGCTTCCAGCAGATCTCGGCGCTCTATCGCTCGGGCCGTGCCGCGATGTCGTTCGAATCCTCCAACGAACTGCGCACCGTGATGGACGGCGGCGAGCGGCTCAAGGACACCGGTCTTGCACCGTTCCCGGCGGGCGAGGCCGGGACGGTACCGACCGCGATCGGCTGGGGCATGGCGGTGTCGGCCTTCAGCAAGCAACAGAGCCCGGCGTGGTATTTCGTGCAGTGGGCGACCAGCCCGGACGTCCAGAAGAAGATGGCGCTGCAGGGCATCGCGCCGCCGCGGCCGGCCGTCGCCAACGATCCCGAGTACCGCAAATGGATCGAGGCCGAGCCGGTGCGCCAGCAATGGCAGGCCGCGCTCGACGTGCTCGCGGCCAAAGGCTCGTCCGAGGTCGGCTATCCCATCGTGGCCAATCCCGAGTCGCGCGAGTTCATCGGTCAGGCCGTGCAGGACCTGATCCTGAAGCAGAAGACCGTCGATCAGGCCTGCGCCGACGCCGACAAGGCGCTCGACGCGCTGATCGCGCAGAAGTAACGCCGGCCCGGAAGGAAGCCCAGGGCATGGCGGACGCGGCCGCGACATTGACGCAGGACCGGCAGAAGCTCGAACTGTCGGCGCTCTCGGCGCCGGCGGTGGTCTTCACCGTGGCGATGATCGCTTTCCCCGTCGTCTACACGATCTGGCTCGGCTTCCAGAGCTTTTCATCGACCGGCCAGCAATCCTTTGCCGGTCTCGCCAACTACACCAGGCTCGCCGCCGATTACGCATTCTGGCACGGGCTGTGGGTCACCATCGCGCTCTATGTGCTGTCGCTGGTGCTGCAACTCGTGTTCGGCGTCTGGCTGGCGCTGGTGCTGTTTCATGCCAAGCGCCTGCCCGGCATCGTGCGCTCGATGTTCATCTCGCCCTTCATGATGCCGCCGGTGGTCGCGGGGATGATGTGGCTCGTCATTCTCGATCCGTCGCTCGGCGCGGCGAATTACATCCTGCAATCGCTGGGCCTGCCGCCGTCGGAATGGCTGGCCTCGCCGCGCTGGGTGATTCCGACCATCGCCCTGATCGACAGCTGGCAATGGACGCCCTATGTGGCGCTGATCGTACTCGGCGGGCTGCAGTCGCTGCCGCCGAGCGTCTATGAAGCGGCGCAGATCGACGGCGCCTCGCCGTTCAAGACGTTTCAGCGCATCACGCTGCCGCTGCTGCTGCCGACCATCGTCACCGCCGCGATCCTGCGCAGCGTCGATCTGCTGCGTTTCTTCGACATCATCTACATCACGACGCAAGGCGGCCCCGGCAACGCCTCCAACACGCTCAACATCTACGGTTTCCGCGTCGGCTTCGAATTCTTCAACATCGGCTATGCCAGCGCGCTGATGCTGACGCTGACCGCGATCGTGTTCGGCGCGGTGCTGGCGTTCAACCGCCTGCGCGGCGCGGTTGCCTGGTGAGACGCGATGACCGACGCCGCCACCACCGACCGCTGGATCCGCCACCTCAACCTACTGCAGCTCGTGCTCGCCGGCATCCTCATCATGACGCCGACGGTATGGATGGTGCTGTCGTCGCTGAAGCCGTCGTTCGAGGTCACCGCCTATCCGCCGACCGTGATCTTTTCGCCGACGTTGGAGAATTATGCCCAGCTCATGAAGACGACGCCGTTCGCGAGCTACGCGCTCAACAGCCTGATCGTCACCGTGGGCTCCACCGCGCTCGGCCTGCTGTTCGGAATTCCCGCCGCCTTCGCGGTGTCATGGACGCGGATTTCCTGGCCGGCGATCCTGACCTTGGCAGCGCGGATGGCGCCCGGCACGCTGTTCCTGCTGCCGTGGTACGTCATGTTCCGCCAGGTCGGGATGATCGGCTCCTACACCGCGCTGATTCTCAGCCACGCCGTCATCACGCTGCCGATCGTGATCTGGGTCTTGATGCCGTCCTTCGACGCCATTCCGCGCAGCGTGTTCGAAGCGGCGCAAGTCGACGGCTGCAGCGTGACGCGCATCCTCTGGCGGATCGCGATTCCGCTGGTCGGCTCCGGCATCGCGGTCTCGGCGATCCTCGCCTTCGTGTTCTCCTGGAACTATTTTCTGTTCGCGCTGGTGCTGTCGAACGGCGACAGCAAGACGCTGATCGCGGCCGCGTTCAATTTCATCGGCGAAGGTTCGACGCAGTGGGGTGCGCTGATGGCGGCCGCGACGCTGATCGCGCTGCCGCCGCTGGTTCTCGCCGCGCTGGTGCAGCGCTGGCTGGTCTCCGGGCTGACGCTCGGCGCGGTAAAGGGTTAGGTGCTGCGATGAATGTCTCTCCGCTCAGCAATTCGGTCATGCGCGCCGCCGTGTTCCATGGCCATGAACGCATCACCATCGAGCGGGTGGCGATGCCGGAAGTTGCCCAGGGCGAGGCGCTGGTGCGTGTCTCGCGCACCGCGCTGTGCGGCTCCGACTTCAAGCTCTGGCACAAGGGCGCGGAGTTCACCGCGGGCCACGAGATTTTCGGCGTGGTCGAGCAGCCGGGCCATCGCCTGCATGGCCACCGCTGCGTCGTCTATATCCCGCTGCATTGCGACCGCTGCGCCGCCTGCGCGCGCGGCGACACCCAGATGTGCCTGGAAGTGTCGAGCCTGATCGGCTGGAACCGGCCGGGCGGTTATGCCGAATATGTGCCGGTGCCCGAAAACTGCCTGCTGCCGGTGCCCGACGACATCGAGGACAGCCTCGCGCCGCTGCTGCTCGACACGATCGGCACGTCGGGCCACGCCGTGCGCTTCGTCAGCCGCGTGGTGCCGCCGCAGGAAGGTGGTCCCGTGCTGGTGATGGGCGCGGGCCCGGTCGGGCTCGGCGTCGTGCTGGCGCTGCGCGCGCTCGGTTACGGCGACATCCACGTCGCCGATCCGAACACGGCGCGGCTCGCCATCGCGCAATCCTTCGGGGCAAAAGCGCATCCGGTCGGCGATACCTCGAAGCGTTTTGCGCTGATCATGGAATGCTCCGGCGCGCATGCGGCGCGCAACCTCGGCATCGAACTGGTGCTGCCGCGCGGCGCGCTGGTGCTGGTCGGCGAGAACGCCGCGCCCTGGACCATCGAGGAAGGCAAGGTGTTCCGCCGCAAGGATTTCTACATGATCCGCACCTTCTATTTCCCGGTCGCCGATTTCGAACCGAACGTCGAATGGCTGCGCCGCTACAAGGACGAATACCGCGTTCTGGTGGACGGCGAGTTCGGCCTGTCGAGCCTGCCGGAAAATTTCGCGCGCTTTGCGAGGGGCGAACTGATCAAGCCCGTGCTGGCACTGGACTGACCGGTCATGGCCTCGATCTCGATCCGCAACCTCGTCAAGCGTTACAGCGATTTTCCCGTGATCCCCGATCTCAACCTCGAGATCGCCAATCACGAATTCGTCGTGTTCGTCGGCCCGTCCGGCTGCGGCAAATCCACGCTGCTGCGGATCATCGCCGGCCTCGAGCCGATCACGGCCGGCGAGCTCTATATCGGTGACAAGCGCGTCAACGGCGTCCCGGCGGCGCAGCGCGATATCGCCATGGTGTTCCAGGATTACGCGCTCTATCCGCACATGCGCGTCTACGACAACATGTCGTTTGCGCTGGAATTGCGCGGCACGCCGAAGGCCGAGATCGACGCGCGGGTGAAGCGCGCCGCGGCGCTGCTGCATATCGAGCCGTATCTCAACCGCAAGCCGAAGGAATTGTCGGGCGGCCAGCGCCAGCGCGTGGCGATGGGCCGCGCCATCGTGCGCAATCCAAAAGCCTTCCTGTTCGACGAGCCGCTGTCCAATCTCGACGCCAAGCTGCGCGGGCAGGTGCGCGCCGAAATCAAGGCGTTGTCGCAACAACTCAAGACCACGATGGTGTTCGTCACCCACGACCAGATCGAGGCCATGACCATGGCCGATCGCATCGTGGTGCTGCAGAGCGGCACGGTGCAGCAATACGACACGCCGGAGGCGGTCTACGAGCGGCCGGCCAACCAGTTCGTCGCCGGCTTCATCGGTTCGCCGGCGATGAACTTTTTCCCCGTCGAATGGCGCGGGGAGGGCGCGGTGTTTTCGGAAGGCGGCGCGGCCGTGCCGCTGGGGACGGAAAGTCAGGCGCCGTTGCGCCGCGCCGGCAAGGGCGTGCTCGGCATCCGCCCCGAGCACTTTGCTGTCGTGGCGGCCGCGGCCGACGGCGTGGCAGTGACGATCAAGCTGGTCGAGCCGCTCGGCTCGGACACGCTGATCCATTTCGATCTCGCCGGGGCTTCCGCCATCGCGCGCGTCGATCCGTCGCTGCGGCCGAAGGTCGGCGAGCGGATCAGCCTGCGGCCGCAGCCGGGCAAGACCCATCTGTTCGACAGCAAAGACGGCCGGGTGTTGCAGTGACGACGCCGGAGACCATTGGGGACATCGGGTCGAGCGTGGGTCGGGTCCGCGTCATCTGTCTCGGGCTCTCGGCGCAAGACCAGGTCTGGCGCGTCGAACGGCTGTTTGCCGGACAGAGCGAGAAGATCAGGAGCACGGATTATACGACGCTCGGCGGCGGCATGGCGGCCAATGCCGCCGTGACCGGTGCGCGGCTCGGCGGCGCCGTTTCCTTCTGGGGCCGCGCCGGCGATGATGCCGCAGGCCGCGAAATGCGCGCCGCGCTTGCCGCCGAAGGGATCGACGTCGCCAGTTTCAGACTGTTTGCTGACGGGCGCTCCTCGGTCTCCGGCATCATCGTCGACAAATCAGGCGAACGGCAGATCGTGAATTTTCGCGGCTGGTTTCCAGAAACCGCCGACTGGCTGCCGCTCGACGACGTCGCAAAGGCCTCGGCGGTGCTGGCCGACCCGCGCTGGGTCGATGGCGCGGCAGCCATGTTCACCGAGGCGCGTGCGCGCGGCATTCCGACCGTGCTGGACGGCGACATGGCCGACGCCGAAATCTTCGAGCGCCTGCTGCCGCTGACCGACCACGCCATTTTCTCCGAGCCCGCGCTCGCGGCCTTTGCCGGATCGGCGGACGATGCCTCCTTGAACACGCTCGCGCGGTTCAACTGCCGCGTCACGGCCGTCACGCGCGGCGGCGAGGGCGTGAGCTGGACCGAGAACGGCCGCCTGCAGCGCCGCGCCGCCTATCCCGTTTCCGTGGTTGACACCACGGGCGCCGGCGACGTCTTCCACGGCGCCTATGTGCTGGCGATCGGCACGGGCCTGAGCGTGCCCGATGCGATGGCGTTCGCGTCGGCCGCCGCGGCGCTGAAATGCACCCGTTCGGGCGGCCGCGACGGCATCCCCTCCATCCATGACTGTCTTGCCTTCATGAGGACGCACCAATGAGGACGATCGGAAAGAACCGCGGCATCGCGCGGCTGGCGGATGCGGATGGCCATTTTCGCATGGTGGCGCTGGACCAGCGCCCGCCGCTGTTCGACGCCATCGCGCAGGCGAAGGGAATTACCCGAGAGCAGGTCGAATATACCGACGTCACTGCCGCCAAGCGGCTGCTGGTGGAATGCCTCTCGCCGCATTGCAGCTCGATGCTGTTCGATCCGAACTTTGCGGTACCGGCCGCGATCGACCTGCTGCCGGCGCGCTGCGGCCTGATCATGACGCTGGAAGAGCATCGCACCGAGGAAACCGCAGGCGGCCGCAAGTCGCGCGCGATCGCCAACTGGAGCGTGGAAAAGATCCGCGCCATGGGCGGCGACGCGGTCAAGGTGCTGGCTTGGTACCGCCCCGATGCCGCCGCCGATGTCAACGACCACCAGAAGCGGTTCGTTCGCGAAATCGGTGAGGATTGCGCGCGCCACGACATTCCCTACGTGCTGGAGCTCCTGGTCTATCCGTTTCTCGGGACTGCCGGTCACACCGCCGACTACGTCGAGTCCCCCGGCAAGCTGCCCGGGCTCGTGATCGACAGCGTGCGTGAATTCGCCAAGCCGGAATACGGCGTTGACCTCTTGAAGCTGGAGAGCCCGCTCGCCGCCAACAGCCTGCCGCCGCGCGACGGCAGCGCGGCTGCGAACATCGCGCAGGGCGAGTTCGACGCCATCGGCGAGATCTGCCGC
Organism: uncultured Bradyrhizobium sp.; assembly: GCA_964609175.1. Classification (GTDB taxonomy): domain Bacteria; phylum Pseudomonadota; class Alphaproteobacteria; order Rhizobiales; family Xanthobacteraceae; genus Bradyrhizobium. The sequence continues at coordinate 103,917 of CAZSRR010000009.1, read as the reverse complement.
GCGCGGAACATTCCCTGGGTGCTGCTGTCGGGTGGCGCCGCGCCCGATAAATTCGAACGCGTGCTGGAGTTCGCCTACGCCGCCGGCGCCGGCGGCTTCCTCGCCGGACGCACGATCTGGCTCAAGGCCGTACGAAAGCATTTTCCGGATCGCGCGGCGGTAGCAAGCAGCCTGCGCAAGGACGGCGTCGCCGTGCTCGAAAGCCTCAACGCGCTGACCAAGGCCCAGGGCGCGCGATGGACGCCGCGCTTTCCGGCTTTCGCCGAGATCAAGCAGGAAGGCGATTTCGCCCGCGCGTACTAGCGATTATGATGGGCTGATCGCAGGTCGCTTCGATGACGTTCACCATTCGCACCATTCAGGCGTTTTGCTACCGCTACCCGCTGTCGACGCCGGTGGTGACCTCGTTCGGCCGCATGCTCAATCGCCCGGCGGTGTTCGTCCGTGCCGAGGATGCGGACGGCGTCGTCGGCTGGGGCGAGGCGTGGTCGAATTTTCCTTCGCCAGGCGCCGAACACCGCGCGCGCCTCGTCAACGACGTGCTGGCGCCCGCGCTCGTCGGCCAAAAATTCGAAAGTCCCGAGCGGGCGTTCGAGACGCTCACACACGGCACTTCGGTGCTGGCGCTGCAGTGTGGCGAGCCCGGCCCGTTCGCGCAGGCCATCGCCGGCATCGACCTTTCGCTTTGGGACATTTTTGCGCGACGGCAGTGCCAGCCGCTATGGAAGCTGCTCGGCGGCCGGTCCGGCACGATCAAGGCTTACGCCAGCGGCGTCAATCCCGGCGGCGCGCAACAGACCGCGGAGGCCGCGCTCAAGCGCGGGCATCGCGCGCTGAAGCTCAAGGTCGGTTTCGGCGCTGAGACCGATCTCGCCAACCTCGCGGCGCTGCGCAACGTCGTCGGCGACGGCATGCTGGCGGCCGACGTGAATCAAGGCTGGTCGATCGATCAGGCGCTGCAAATCGTGCCGCGGCTCGGCGAATTCGGCTTGCGCTGGCTGGAAGAACCGCTTCGCGCCGATCGTCCGCGGCGGGAATGGCAGAAGCTCCGCGACGTTGCGCCAATGCCGCTGGCGGCAGGGGAGAACATCGCGAGCCGGGAAGACTTTGCGCAAATTCTCTCGGAAGGCGTGCTCGATGTCGTGCAGCCCGACATCGCCAAATGGGGCGGGCTGTCGATGTGCGCCGGCTTGGCCGGCGACATCATCAAGGCCGGAAGAACCTTCTGCCCGCATTATCTCGGCGGCGGCATCGGCCTGCTGGCATCGGCGCATCTGCTCGCGGGCGCCGGCGGCGACGGCTGGCTCGAAGTCGACATCAACGACAATCCGCTGCGCGACGGGTTCTGCGGGCCGGTGCTCGATGTGTTGGACGGCGTCGTCACCCTGGGCGAGCAGCCGGGTCTCGGTATGATTCCCGATGTCGCGTCGATCGAACGCTACCGCACGCTATAGAACCGATTTCGGAAGTATCGGCGCATCGGCTGACCGGCGGTCGTCGCGATGCAGGCAACGCCGCTATTTGGCGTCCGTCTTCGACGGATCGATCTGGTCCAGTGCAAGGAGAAGCGACGCGACGCGGTTAGCGGAGGCAGCCCATTCCGCCAGTCGTGCATAGCTGTCGGTAAACCAGTTGCACGCGCTCTGGACCACGACGAATGCCGCCGCCGCCTGAACGACCTCGCCCAGCAGCATGGTCCCGGCAACATATTTCGGCATGCAGAGCAGCAGTCCAATGACGGGCGTCAGCAGCGAGTTGGTTTGCGTGACCAGTGTGAGGCGCATGAGTTGCCAACAATAGACCAGCCACGCGGAGATCACCGCGTGCAGCGCCGCGCTGACCGCATGAAGCCCATCGACCTTGTCGTCGGGCAACGCCTTGCCCTCGCCGCTCTCGCGGATGTGAGTGCCGATCGCCCGCAGTTCGGCTTCGGTTCGCTTGTTGTTTTCCATCACGTGCGTCAGGCGTCGGCCGATGAGCATCGCCGCGGCCGCTACAATGAGTGAGTAGACGAGGACCGCAACGACGAGGTAGCCGGGAATGGTCAACGACAGGCCGTCCATTTCGATGGTCAGGCTGCCGCCGACGCCCCAGAGTACGCCGATGAAGGTGACCGCCGTGAGCAGCGACGACAACAGTCCGAGCGTGAGGTCGACGGGAAGATCGGTCGCAATCCTGGCGTCCTCTGCGATCCGGTATTCGGGCGCTTGATGTTCTCCCGTCATGAACCTCAGGCGGGTGTAGCGGTCGTCTCCCAGCCAATAGGCGTAGAGTCGATGACTCAGCCATTTCCGCCATTCCCGTTGCAGCGTCATGCGGCCCCAGACCGAGATCACGGCGAGCGCGAGACTGGCTGCGGCAATCGGCGCAAATCGCCAGGCCTGTGTCAGAAGTTCGGCGCCGTCTTTCCGTTCGATCGCATTGAAGAAATCGCGGTTCCAGTAATTCAGCCAGTATTGGGTCAGCAGTTGCAGCAGGACGGTTGTGACCAGCAGGCCCGTCAGCGGCCAGGCCCACCAGGCCGACGCGCCTCCCCAAAATCCGCGGGCGCTTTGCCAGAAGCGGGCCAGTAGCTGCTGCTCGCTCGGGGGAAGGTAGGCGCTGTCATTCATGGATCTGATTGCGGGTGGTCAACGCAGCGAACTGGGCCAGATACTCACCGAGCGTTGCTGAAGAATCCGTCATCCCTGTCGTGCCGCCTTGATCAGTTCCCTGTACCAGTGGAAGGAGGCCTTGGGATTGCGCCGCAGGGATGCATAGTCGACGTAGGTCAGGCCGAAGCGGATACTATATCCCGATTCCCATTCGAAATTGTCCAGCAGCGACCAGACAAAGTAACCTCTGATGTCGGCGCCCTCGGCCGCGGCGGAGTTGAGGGCCCCGACATAGGTACGCAGAAACTCGATCCGCTCCGGATCGAGTATGGCTTCGCTCTCATCGGGCTTGTCGCAATTGCCGTACCCGTTTTCCAGAACGTAAATCGGCAGACCGTATCGTCGATTTATGGTCAGCAGCGTATCGCGAAACGCATCCGGATTGATCGGCCACCCGATCGGGGTGAGCGGAACGCCCGCCGGCTTCTCGCCGAACGCGAATCCGAACATCGAATCCGTCTGTGCCTTTACGTAGACCGGGCTGTAATGGTTCAGTCCGAACCAGTCGACGGTGCGATGGATGCGGTCCATGTCGCCCGGCTCGATGTAGGGCCCGACGGCGGGCTGTATCAGGGATGGATAATCGCCGCGGCATTGCGGATCCGGGAAAGCCCTGTTCCAATAATTATCCAGTCGTTCGGCCGCAGCTGCATCGGCCGCGTCCGCGCTCGCCGGCCAGCACGGCTGAACATTGTGAATGCATCCGATCGATGCGCCGGGGACTTTTTCCCGGATCACGTCCACGGCCCCACCGTGGGCCAGATTGACGTGGTGCATCGCCCGGTGAAAACGGCTTTCGCCGGCCGCCCGGTCCTGGCTGCCGATGGAACGGCTGAACAGGGTGAAGATCGACGGCTCGTTGAATGTCGCAAAGCGCGTGACGCGATCTCCAAAACGCGTCGCGACCAGCGTCGTGTAGTCGACAAACCAGGTCACCGCCTGCCGGTTCATCCATCCGCCGAGATCCTCCAGCGCCTGCGGCAGGTCCCAATGATACAGGCACAGCCATGGTTCGATGCCGGCGGCCAGCAGTTCATCGATCAGCCGATCGTAAAAGGCGAGGCCCAGCTCGTTGACCGGCCCTTGCCCGAGCGGCAGCACGCGTGGCCAGGCCACGGAAAAACGATAGGCCTGCACGCCCAGCAATTTCATCAGGGCAACATCTTCCCGGTAACGGTGGTAATGGTCGCACGCCACATCGCCGGTATCGCGATTCCTGATTTCTCCCCTTTGGCCGTAGAGATCCCAGATGCTCGGTCCCCGGCCGTCTTCCCTTGCCGCCCCCTCGATCTGAAAGCTCGACGTCGAAACGCCCCAGATGAAATCCGGACGCAGGCTGGCTGTCGAGGGCAGCTTCGAGGCGGGCATGGTCAAACTCTGATGTCAGACATGGACGCTCGCTCAGTCGCGATCCCGGTGACCCCATAGTCCCGACGGGTGCCAAAATGATCTTGAGATATATCAAGCGGATTGGCCGATCCACGCGATAAGTTATTTCGTTATTTGAGGTATTCGCGTGAAGAGAACGAGATGGGGAGGCATTGCCGACGGTCGCTTCCGGGGAAGCGGCTTTTTTCGAGTTGGCGAGCACGACGGCGTGTTCTGGTTCGTCGATCCCGACGGAGGGCGTTTCCTGTCGAAGGGCGTCAATACCGTCCGCTTCGATCAGGACGCCATCCGGGGCACCAATCGCGTGCCCTATGCGGAGGCGTGTCTCAAGAAATACGGAAGCCAGCACGTCTGGCGCGCGTCGGTGGCCGCCCGGCTGGCGAGCTGGAATTTCAATACGCTCGGCTGCTGGTCGGACGAACTCGTCGCCGGCGCAGGATCGTCGCGGCTTGCAATCGCGCCCACCGCTGCGCTCGGCGCCACGTTCCACCTGCATCGGCGTGACCAAGTCTTCCCCGATGTGTTCGATCCCGCCTTTTCCGCGCATATCCGCAGCAGCGCGCTCGACCATTGTACGAAGCGGCGAAACGATGCCGGGCTGCTCGGCACGTTCATCGACAACGAACTGTATTGGTCGCCCGACTGGCGAGGGGCGGACGAACTATTGACGCTGTTTCTCAATCTGCCGTCTCATCGTCCCGGCCGGGTCGCGGCGATTGCTGGATTGCAGCGGCACTATCGGGAGTTTTCCGAGTTCAACGCAATCTGGCGTACGGCGGCGCGATCATGGGAAGAACTCGGCTCGATCGGCCATATCGAGGCGCCGTTCTTCCGAATGCCGCCGGGCGGCCTGAACGACGCGCTCGAGACCAAAGCCAACCTGGACAATCCGGCGCGTGCGGCATTCTCTGCCGATTGCGATGTCTTTGTCGCGGTGGTCGCCGAACACTACTTTGCGTCGTGCGTATCGGCGATCAAGGCCGCCGACCCCAACCATCTCGTCATCGGCTCCCGCTTCGGCTACCAGCCGCACGCGAGCGTGATCGCGGCGGCCGGCCGATACCTCGATGTGATCTCGTTCAATTGCTATCATCTCGACGCCAGTCCGGTGATCGATGCCTATGCGGCCGTGGGCAAGCCGTTGCTGATCTCCGAATTCTCCTTCCGTGGCGACGATTCGGGTTTGCCCAATGCCCACGGCGCCGGGCCGCGCGTGGCGAGCCAGATCGAGCGCGCCCAGGGTTTTGAACGCTACGTTTCCCTGGCGCTGCGAAAACCCGCCATTGTCGGCTATCACTGGTTCGAACATGCCGATCAGCCGGCGGAAGGGCGCTTTGACGGGGAGAATTCGAACTTCGGAACGGTGACGATCGAGGACAACGTTTATGCGGAACTGACCGACACGATGACGCGAGTCAATGCGGACGCCGAGCAGATTCACGCGCATGCCGCTTGTGCCGAATAGCAGCCGTCATGCTTGCGGCTTTGTTGGTGCGACGCGTGCGCAGGAGATCGCACGGCCGGCCCGCGCATCAGCGATGCTTGTCAAGGCGGCGCTTGAGCAGGGTCAGATGCTGCAGCAGATCGGACTGCGCGGCGGGTGAGAGTTCGCCGATCAACGCGATCACCCATTCTTCGTGACGTCGCGCCATGCGACCGAATTCTCTGGCGCCTTCCGACGACAGGCGCAGGCGGAAGGTGCGGCGATCCTCCGAATCGACCTCGCGGCGGATCATGCCGTCGGCTTCGAGCTTCTGGACGAGCGCGGTGATCGCGCCGTTCGAGACCATCAGGAGTTCGGAAACCTCCGACATGGTCGCGCCGTCAGGCTTACGTGCGAGCTGCGCCAGTAGGTCGAAGCGGGCGAGCGTGGTGCTGAACTCCTTGCGCAGCCGCGCATTAAGCGCCTTCTCGATTCGCGTGGCGCAGGAGAGCAGCCGCAGCCAGATACGCAGTTCCAAATGCGTGCCGCCGGACTCGTGTGCCGGGTCGACCGGCCGCAACGCCGGCTCGCGCGAGCCCTTTGCTGATCTGGGCTTTCGTTTGACGGTGGCGTCCATGGCTGGTCTCGCGTGTTAGAGCATGATCTATTCGAGAAACCGGTACCCGCTTCACCGGATCATGCGCTAGATGGAAATCGATCCAATGCTGGCTCCGCCGCAGACATACAGCGTCTGCCCGGTGCCGGATCGAGCAGGTCGACTTCGTACGACGTGAATTTCGGGTGGCTCCAGTCGGGCTTGCGTCGCGACAGAGAGACCACGTCATAGCCCTCGGCGAGCAGGCCGCGCGCGATCGCAGCGCCGCTGCCGGTGTTGCACGCGGTGAAATCCTCGTCGGCTTCGTTACTGGTTTGAGCGGGCCTGTGTCCTCGATCGGCGTGCCGAACGCCAAGGGACTGGCGGCAGGCCAGGCGTATGTGGGCGAGATCGACGGCGAAAAGATCCGCGTCATCCAACTCGACGACGGCTCGGACCCGGCGGCGTCGACGCGCAATGCGCGCAAGCTGGTCGAGCAGGAAAAGGTCGATTTCCTGATCGGCACGTCGGGCGCGCCGCAGACGCTAGCGATGGCCACAGCCGCAATCGAAATGAAGGTGCCGATGGTGGCGGTCTCGCCGATCGCACCGGTCCCGCCCGGCGAGGGCGGGCCGTGGGTGGTACAGACGCCGCAGCCGACGCCGCTGCTCGTGCAGGGCATCGTCGACCACATGAAAAGCCGTAACGTGAAGACGGTCGCGTTCCTCGGTTTCTCTGATGCGTTCGGCGACCTGATGTACAACTCGCTGCTGCAGGCGGCCGAGAAGGCCGAGATCAAGGTGATCGCGAACGAGCGCTATGCCCGTTCCGATAATTCGGTCACCGCGCAGGCGCTGCGCGCGATTTCCGCACGGCCCGACGCGATCATGCTCGGCGGCACCGGCACGCCCGGCGCGCTGCCGGTGATCGCGCTCGCCGAGCGTGGCTACAAGGGGCCACTCTACGGCAACCACGGCATGATCAGCGCTGACTTTTTGCGGCTCGCCGGCAAGTCGGCCGAAGGCATCATCTGTCCGACCGGGCCGGTGACCGCGGCCGAACAGCTTCCCGAGAGTAATCCGATCCGTAAAGTCGCGCTCGCATTCCGCACGGCTTACGAAAAGGCCAATGGCGAGGCGCCGGCCGATGCGTTTTCTCCCTATGCGTTCGACGGCTGGCTGGTTTTCATGGATGCCGCCAAGCGCGCCAAGGCGACAGGCGCTGCGCCCGGCACGCCTGCCTTCCGCAACGCGCTGCGGGAGGCGCTGTTCACGACGAAGGACGTGGTGGGCACGCATGGCGTCTACACCTACACGCCGACCGATCGCCATGGCGTCGACAGCCGCGCGCGGATCATGGTCCAGATCGAAAATGGCAAGTACAAGCTGCTGCCGTAGCGGTAACCGCTCAGCCGTGGCGCAGCTTTGCTTTCATCGCGCGCGTGTCGATCGCGCGGTTGGCGCTGACGGCTTCCGCCGCCAGCATCTTGATCTCGCCTCGGGCGAGCTTGCGCGTTGACGATAGCGGCAGCTCATCCACGATGGCGATGTAACCGGGCACCTTGTGATAGGCGAGGCGCTCAGCGCAGGCTTTGACGATCGAGGCGGCGAAGGCGCCCGCGTCCTCGATCTTTTCATTCGGCACGATGAACGCAAAAACTTCCTCGCCGCGGATGTCGTCCGGAACAGGCGTCACGGCGCAGCCGCCGATGCGGCTGTCCATGTAGAGTGCGCTCTCGACTTCGAGCACGCCGATGTTTTCGCCGCTGCGCCGCACGATCGTTTTCTTGCGATCGAAGAAATACATCAGCCCGTCGTCATCGGCGAAGACGAGGTCGCCGGTGTGGAACCAGCCGCCTTGCCACGCCGCCTTGCGCCAGATACCAGTCCGCAACCTGCAGGAAGTAGCGGTTCGACAGCATGCAGCCTTTTGGTTTGCCGGTGCTGCCGGGCGTGAACAGCAGCGCGCATTCACCGTTGAACTCGGCATTCTGCGCGACACCGTCCGACTGGCACGACGGGATGCGGCTGTCGGTATCGATCAGGCGGGCACGCCCGAGCGCGCGCCCTTGGTTCCCACGAGGCGGTCCGGCGCGGCGACCAAAAGGTCGGCCTATGACAGTTCGAGCTGGAACGACAATTCATCGGGCCGGACATCGGGATTGATCGGAACGATCGAGACCCCGAGCGCATTGAGCGCGAGCCAGTGCAGAAAGAACACCGGGCGATTGTCGAGCAGCAGGCGACCCGCGCGCCGCGTCCATTTCTGGCGGCCGCATATTCGGCGCGCAGCCGGTCGACCTCGGTCTTGAACTCGCGGTATTCGATCCGAAATCCGTCCCGAGCATAGGGCAATTCCGCGCTGGCCGGCGCCAGCAGGAACGGCCCGCCCGGCCGTCTGGCGGCGGTGGCCGCAAAGGCTTCAGACGGTGAACGGTAGGGCGTTTCGCGGTTCATTGCGGACGTCGCTCCTGTTGATGGCTCCAGCCGCCGGATTTCGCCTGTACCTCGCACGGGGGGCCTTGCTGCGGCGGCCGCGCCAATGGAATACTTTAAGCCTGAACTATCTGGCGCGCCAATAGTACGATTCGGATGCCATCACTGCTTTGCGCTGGACACAGATCCTCCGGTCGTAACCCCGCGAACGCTGGAATGCAGTATTCTCCGAGGCGCTGGAGATCAAACGAGGGGCCGCGGCGTACCGGGTCGCCCGCATTCCGGCCGGCGGCATCGGCGTGGTGGACTGTCCCGGATTGCAAATGCTTGAAGTTTAAAATATAGGCTTGATGGTCCTGCTGGAGGCTTGGCCGATGTCCCCTTTGTCGCGTTCCTCCCATGCGCTCGTCACCGGCGGCGGACGGGGCATTGGACTGGCGGTTGCGACGGCGCTGTCGAGGGCGGGCGCGACGGTCACGGTGCTTGGCCGCAACCGCGCGACGCTGGACGCGGCCGTAGCTTCCGGCGCTGCGCATGTTTCGACCGTTGCCGACGTCGCCGACCAGGCTTCGGTCACATCGGCCATTGCGGCCGCGGCCGCGCGGCAGCCGATCGATATTCTCGTCGCCAATGCCGGCGCGGCGGAATCCGCGCCGTTCGGCCGCTCGGATGCGGCGCTGTTCCAGCGCATGGTCAACGTCAATTTGATGGGCGTCGTTCATGCCGCGCAGGCGGTACTGCCCGGCATGATCGAGCGCCGCCGCGGCCGCATCGTCGCGATCGCTTCCACCGCCGGCCTCAAGGGCTATGCCTATGTCTCGGCCTACAGCGCGGCCAAACACGCGGTGATCGGTCTCGTCCGGTCGTTGGCGCTGGAAACCGCCAAGAGCGGCGTCACCGTCAATGCCGTCTGTCCCGGCTTCACCGAAACCGACCTGCTGGAAGACTCGATCGCCAACATCATCAAGAAGACCGGACGCAGCCGCGAGCAGGCCATCGCCGAACTGTCGAAGCACAATCCACAGGGGCGTCTCGTCGCGCCGTCGGAAGTGGCGGATGCCGTACTCTGGCTCTGCGGCGAGGGCGCTATTTCGATCACGGGGCAGGCCATCGCGGTGGCCGGTGGCGAAGTCTGACCAGCTAGCGACAATAACGCAATTCAGGGAGATCCGATGAGCAAGCCCGCCAACCCCGTCACGCTGCCACTGGCCGATTATTCGCCAAAGCATTTTCTGCTGGCCGTGGTCGATCGCGTCGCCACCGTGACGCTCAACCGTCCCGAGCGAAAAAATCCGCTCACTTTTGAAAGCTACCGCGAACTGACCGATTTCTTCCGCGCCTGCGCGATGGATGACGAGGTCAAGACCATCGTCGTCACCGGCGCCGGCGGCAATTTTTCGTCCGGCGGCGACGTGTTCGAGATCATCGGTCCGCTGATCCAGATGGACACCAAGGGGCTTACCGCCTTCACCCGCATGACGGGCGATCTCGTCAAGGCGATGCGCGCGTGCCCGCAACCGATCGTGGCCGCCGTCGAAGGCATCTGCGCCGGCGCCGGCGCGATCATCGCGATGGCGTCCGACCTTCGCCTGGCCGCCACCGGCGCCAAGGTCGCTTTCCTGTTCAACAAGGTCGGTCTTGCCGGCTGCGACATGGGCGCCTGCGCGATCCTGCCGCGGATCATCGGCCAGTCGCGCGCTTCCGAATTGCTCTACACCGGCCGCTTCATGACCGCGGAGGAGGGCGAGAAGTGGGGATTTTTCAGCCGTATCGTCACGCCAGAGACGGCTCTGGCGCAGGCGCAACTCTTGGCCAGGCAGATTGCCGAAGGTCCGACCTTTGCCAACACCATGACCAAGCGGATGCTGGCGATGGAATGGGCAATGTCGGTGGAGGAGGCGATCGAAGCCGAAGCGGTCGCACAGGCACTCTGCATGACCACGGAAGATTTCGGCCGCGCCTTCGAGGCGTTCTCCAACAAGCGCACCCCCGTTTTCCAGGGGAATTAGCGGCAGGCAGGGATCGTAGCCGGGTGAGCGAAGCGACACCCGGGACCTCCGCGCCTGAGCTTGGCAAAGGCCCCGGATCTCGCCCGCGGCCCATCCTTCGAGGCGCGGCCAAGAGGCCGCTCCTCAGGATGACGGGGGGATGAGAAGCAGGCCCTTGCTCCCAAATTACTTTAGGCTTAAAGTAATTCCGGTTCCGACAGCTCTCGGAGGCGGCCAATGAAGATCGCGATTATCGGCGGCGGACCGGCTGGTCTCTACGCCGCGATCCTCCTGAAGAAGCAGCGGCCGCAGGCCGAGATCACGGTCTACGAGCGCAATCGCCCCGACGACACCTTCGGCTTCGGCGTGGTGTTCTCCGACGCGACGCTCGACAATTTCGAAAAATACGATCCGCCGAGTTACCGCCGCATCACGCAGGAGTTTGCCTATTGGGACGACATCGCGGTGCATTTCCGCGGCACCGTCCACCGCGTCGGCGGTAACGGCTTTTGCGGCTGCTCGCGCCGGACGCTGCTCTTGATCTTGCAGGAACGCGCCCGCGAACTCGGCGTGGTGTTGTTGTTCGAAACCGATGTCGATGACGAGACCCGGTTTGAAGATGCCGAGCTCATCGTGCTTGCGGACGGCATCAACAGCCGCTTCCGCGACAAATACATCGACCATTTCCGGCCCGAGGTCGATTTGCGCTCCAACAAGTTCGCCTGGATGGGCTCGACCCGGCCGCTCGATGCCTTCACCTTCATCTTCCAGGAGACGGAGTGGGGACCGTTCATCGCCCACGCCTATCAATACGAGATGGGCCACTCGACCTGGATCTTCGAGACCGACGCCGAAACGTTCAAGCGTGCCGCGCTTGAAGGATTGGACGAACGCCAATCCGCCGACCGGATGACGCAGATATTCGAAAAGTTCCTCGATGGCCATCCGTTGCTGATCAACCGCTCGATGTGGCGCAATTTTCCGATGATCCGCAGCCAGCGCTGGGTCAAGGACAACATGGTGCTGCTCGGCGACGCCAAGGCGACCGCGCATTTCTCGATCGGCTCCGGCACCAAACTCGCGATGGAAGACGCGATCGCGCTGGCCGATGCGATGGCGCAGGCGCCGACCGTCGAGGCGGCGCTGCAGACTTACGAGCAGGGCCGGCGCGAGGAGGTCGAAAAGATCCAGCATGCGGCAGACGTGTCGCTGGTCTGGTTCGAGCATGTCGATCGCTTCTGGGATTTCGATCCGGTGCAGTTCGCCTTCGGCGTCATGACGCGGTCGAAGGCGATCACCTACGATAATTTGACGCTGCGCGCGCCCGAATTCGTCCGCGAGGTCGACAAGGCGTTTGCGAAGCAGGTGCGTTCGAAAGGTTTCGATGTCGATATCGACAAGCCTGCCGCGCCCATGTTCCAGCCGCTGAAACTGCGCGAGATGCAGGTCAGTAACCGCGCGGTCGTCTCGCCGATGTGCATGTATTCCGCGCAGGAAGGCGTACCCGGCGATTTCCATCTGGTGCATTACGGTTCGCGCGCGATCGGCGGCGCCGGGCTGATCTTCACCGAAATGACCTGCGTCGGCCGCGACGCCCGCATCACGCCGGGCTGCGCCGGCCTGTGGAACGATGAACAGCAGGCCGCCTGGACGCGGATCGTCGATTTCGTCCACGCCAATTCGTCCGCCAAGATCTGCCTGCAACTCGGACATGCCGGCCGCAAGGGCGCGACCAAACTGATGTGGGAGGGCATGGACCGGCCGCTGGAGCAGGGCGGCTGGGACACGATTTCGGCTTCGCCACTGCCTTACTTCCCGGACAGCCAGGTGCCGCGCGAAATGGATCGCGCCGCGATGAACCGCGTAAAGCAAGAGTTTGTCGCCGGCGCCTTGCGCGGTGACGCCTGCGGCTTCGACATGCTGGAGCTGCACTGCGCCCACGGCTATCTTCTGGCGAGTTTCATTTCGCCGCTCACGAACCAGCGCACCGACGACTATGGCGGCTCGCTCGAAAATCGCCTGCGCTATCCGCTGGAAGTATTTGCCGCGATGCGCGCGGCGTGGCCGGCCCACAAGCCGATGTCGGTGCGCATTTCCGCCACCGACTGGGCGGCGGGCGGCATCACCGGCGACGATGCGGTGGCGATCGCACGCGCGTTCGGCGAGGCCGGCGTCGATCTGGTCGACGTTTCGACGGGGCAGACCGTGCGCGACGCGCAACCGATCTACGGCCGCATGTTCCAGACTCCGTTCTCCGACCAGGTCCGGAACGAGGCGCGGGTCGCGACCATGTGCGTCGGCAACATCACCTCAGCCGACCAGGTCAATACGATTTTGGCTGCCGGCCGCGCCGATCTCGTGGCGCTCGGCCGGCCGCATCTGGTCGATCCGTCCTTTACGATGCGGGCGGCAGCCTGGTACGGCGCCGAGATCGCCTGTCCGCCGCAATATCTGCCCGGCAAGGAGCAGATCTTCCGCAACAGCGTCCGTGACCGGCAAGACTTCGAGGACCTCAAAATTAAGGGTAAGCCGAAAACCCGCGCCGAGCTGAAGGCCGAGGCGACAAAGCCGCTTGCAGCAGAATAGCGCGGATGGCAGGCTCCCTCGGTCCCTTCCTCTCCCTGCAAAGCGGGATGAGCTCGAAGTAGCGAGTGGAGTAACGCGCATGAAAGCCATCATCGTCGGAGGCGGCATCGGCGGCCTCACCACCGCGCTGATGTTGCGTGCACGCGGCATCGACTGCGAATTGTTCGAGCAGGCCGACACCATCCGCGAACTCGGCGTCGGCATCAACACGCTGCCGCATGCCATCCGCGAACTCGCCGGCCTCGGGCTCTTGCACCGGCTGGACGCCGCCGCCGTCCGCACCGACGTGCTGTACTATCTCAACCGCCACGGCCAGGAGGTCTGGCGCGAGCCGCGCGGGCTCGATGCCGGCCACGACGTGCCGCAATTCTCGGTGCATCGCGGCCGCCTGCAAAGCGTGATCCATCGCGCGGTCGAGGAGCGGCTTGGGCCTGAGGCGATCCACACCGGCTGCCGGCTCGGCGCATTCGCGCAGCATGAGGGCGGCGTGGTCGCGCATTTCTTCGATCGCACCGGCGCCCATACAAAGACCGCGCGCGGCGACATCCTGATCGGCGCCGACGGCATCCATTCGCGGGTGCGCGAAATGCTGTTTCCGGACGAGGGCCCGCCCTGTTGGAACGGCTTGATGCTGTGGCGCGGCGCGCGCGACTGGCCGACGTTTTTGACCGGCCGCTCGATGATCGTGGCCGGTGGGCTGAATGCCAAGGTCGTGGTCTATCCGATCGCGGAGGGATCGAGCCCGGTGAGCCGGCTGACCAACTGGGCGGTGCTGGTGCGGATCGGCGAGGGCAATTCGCCGCCGCCGCGTCGCGAGGACTGGTCACGTCCCGGCAAGCGCGAGGAATTGATGCCGCATGTCGAGCGCTTCTCGGTGCCGCATGTTGACGTCCGCAGCCTGATCTCGGCGACGCCTGAGTTCTATGAATATCCCTGCTGTGACCGCGATCCCCTGCCGTACTGGACCTGGGGCCGCGTGACGCTGCTCGGCGACGCCGCGCATCCGATGTACCCGGTCGGCTCCAACGGCGCGTCGCAGGCGATCCTCGATGCCCGCGCCCTCGCCGATGAACTGGCGCGCGCCGAGCACCCGCGCCAGGCGCTCGTTGCCTACGAGAAAAAACGCCTGCCGATGACGGCGGAGATCGTCCGCTCCAACCGCCGCGGCGGCCCCGAAGGCGTGATCGACGCCGTCGAGCAGCTCGCGCCGGACGGGTTCAGCGACATCGAAAAGGTGCTGGGCCACGCCCAGCGCGAAGCCATCGTGCGTGGCTATGCGTCGAAGGCGGGCTTTGCGCCGCCGGCGCTGGGATTGGCCGCGGTGCGGGCGTAGTTAGCGACGTTGTAGCCCTTGCGATATGCGGGATCGGTCTCTCCCCGTGTGCACCTTCGCGACGATTCCCGCTAGGAAGGTCGTGGATGGCCGGGACAAGCCCGGCCATGACGAGAGAGATGAACCCCTCACGCTCCCGGCGGCGGCGGCAGGAAGTGGATGTTGTGCTCGGCCGCCAGCGCAACCACCGCGTCCGGCGTCTGCTCCTTCATGTTGTGGATCGCCCAGAACAGGTCGTACAGCCGCCGCGTCGGCGACACCCAGAACAGCGTCTTGGCGGTGCGGCCACTCTTGTTGAAGATGCCGTGCGGTTTGCCCATCGGCAGCCGCACCAGGTCGCCCGGCGTCGCCTGTGTGTCGGCGCCGTCGAGGAAGAAGTCGAGCTGGCCTTCGAGGATGTAGAGATATTCATCCTGGTCGGGGTGAATGTGCGGCGGCACGAACGTCTCCGGCGGAAAGGTCGCATGCCAGGAGAAGGAATGCTCGGTAACGTTCTTGGGCACGTAGGTTTGGCCTAGAATGCTCCAGGAAATGCCCTGCATGCCTTCATTGGCGCGGGTGATGCCGGCGATTTCGGTCTTCATCATCTGGTTTCCTCTCGATTGTTATTTCGCCGGCACGCAGTCCTTGGCGTAACGGTCGCCGTAATTGGAAAACACCTTCTCGACGATCTCGGTCTGGAATTTGCCGTCGGGGCGTTTTGCCACCTTGGTCAGATAGAAATTCTGGATCGGATAGCCGTTGACGTTGAACTTGAAGTCGCCGCGCAGCGAGGTGAATGCGGCCTTTTTCAGCGCCGCCGACACCGCGTCCTTGTTCTTGAGGTCGCCGTTGACCGCCTTCACGGCGCTGTCGATCAGGAGTGCCGTGTCATAGCCCTGCATCGCGTAGGTGCCGGGCACGCTGTTGTAGGCGGCTTCGTAGGCGGCGACGAACTTCTTGCTCTGCGGATTGTCCATGTCGGGTGCCCAGTTGGCGCCGCCGAACATGCCGATCGCTGCATCCTGCTGCGCGGGCAGCGTGGACTCGTCGACGGTAAAGGCTGACAGCACCGGAATCTTGTCGGCAAGCCCGGCCTGGCGATATTGCTTGACGAGGCCGACGCCCATGCCGCCGGGCATGAAGGTGAACAGCGCATCGACCTTGGCCGACGAAATCTTGGTCAGCTCGACCTGGAAATCCAGCGTGCCGAGTGGCGTGTAGCTCTCCTCGACGATCTCGCCCTTGTAGTCGAGCTTGAAGCCGGCCGCCGAATCCTTGCCGGCCTGATAGTTTGGCACCAGCACATACATCCGCTTGTAGCCGCGATCCTGCGCCACCTTGCCGAGGATTTCGTGGACCTGGTCGTTCTGATACGACGTCACGTAGAAGAACGGGCTGCACTCCTTGCCGGCGTAACTCGACGGCCCCGCGTTCGGGCTGATCAGGAAAGTCTTGTTGCCGGTCACGGGCCGGTGAATCGCTTGCAGAATGTTGGAGAAGATCGGGCCGACGACGAAGTCGACCTTCTCCCGTTCGAGTAGCCCCTTTACCTTGGTCACGGCGCCGTCGGGCTTGAGTTCGTCATCGACCACGACCACCTCGACCTCTTTGCCGGCCATCCTGCCGCCGAGGTCCTTGACCGCGAGCTGGAAGCCGTCGCGGGACTGCTGGCCGAGCACGGCCGCGGGACCCGACAGCGTGGTGATCACGCCGATCTTGATTTTGTCCTGCGCGGCGGCCGGCGCCGCGGCGACACCCAGCACGACCGCAAGTCCGGTCATCGACAACTGCTTCATGACAATTCCTCCAATTGGCCTTCGTTGCCGAAAACCCGACGCCTCGAAAAATCCCTGGAATGCAGCTTATTCTGAGGCCGAAGGGGGCTGCAAGCGAAACGCGCAATGCAAGTCGTGCGCCAATTACTTGAAACCTAAAGAAATCTGGGCAATGATCGGCAGTTGCGCATGGTCCGCATTGCCGGATGCCGAAGCCGGACAAGATTCATGATGATGCTCGATTCAGAAACCAAGGCTGTCGAACTCCCCGAACATCACGGTGACGAACTCAGGCTGTGGTTGCGCCTCCTGACCTGCACGACCCTGATCGAGGGCGAAGTGCGCAGCCGTCTGCGCGAGCGCTTCGACGTCACGCTGCCGCGGTTCGACCTGATGGCCCAGCTCGACAAGGTGCCGGAGGGCATGACGCTGTCGGACGTCTCGAAGCGCATGATGGTGTCGAACGGCAACGTCACGGGGCTGGTCGAGCGCCTCGTAGAATCCGGTCATCTCGATCGCCGCACGTCGGACGCCGACCGCCGCGTCCAGATGATCCGCCTGACCAAGGCCGGCCGCGCCGAATTCCGCAAGATGGCGGCGGAGCACGAATTATGGATCGCCGACATGTTCGGCGACCTGACGCCGAAGGACGTTCGCGACCTGATGCGGCTATTGGCCAAGACCAAGGCGTCGGCGCAGAAATCCGCCGGGGCGCGGACGGGCTGAAGCGGGGATGGATGGTCCGTTGAACGCGCAGGTGGATTACGAGGCCGAGTATAACAATCGCGCGCGGGTGCCGGAAAACCCGGCGATCATCGCCGGCTGGTCGCGCGATGCGGCGGCCTATCGCGAAACACATCCAGCCAGGGTAATCGCCTACGGCCCGGGCGTGCGGCACCGGATCGATCTGTTTGCCGGCGACAATGCCGGCCCCATCGTCGTGTTCATCCATGGCGGCTACTGGCAGGCGCTGGATGGTTCGTCCTTCAGCCATCTCGCCGCCGGACTGAATGCGCATGGCATCGACGTCGCCGTGCCGAGTTACGATCTGTGCCCAGCGGTCTCGATCGCCGACATCATCGGCGAAATGCAGGCGGCGATGCGCGAGCTCGCAAGATTCGGTCGGCCAATTGTCGTCAGCGGCCATTCCGCAGGCGGCCATCTCGCGGCCTGCATGCTGGCCACCGACTGGCGCGCCGTCGATGCGTCGCTGCCGGCCGATCTCGTGACCGCCGCCTACGCCATTTCCGGCTTGTTCGACCTGCGGCCGCTGGTCAACACGTCCATCAACACGGCCCTGAAGCTCGACGAAGCTTCTGCCCATGCCGTGAGTCCGTTGTTCTGGCGAGCACCATCGCGCGGCGCGCTGGATGCAGTGGTCGGTGGCGATGAGAGCGCCGAATATCTTCGGCAGAGCCGCAGCATCGTCGATGCCTGGAGCGCCGCCGGCATCGCGACACGATTTGCACCCATTTCAGGCGCCAATCATTTCACCGCCATCGCGCCGCTTGCCGATCCCAATTCGCAGATGACGCTGCGGCTGAAGCAACTCGCCGGACGCTAATTCATCCGGCGCAGGGTCGCCGACGGCGTCTCGCCGAACTTCGCACGGTAGGCGCTTGCCATCCGGCTCAGATGGGTGAAACCAAGATCGAATGCGATGTCGGTGATGCTTTCGTCTATGGAGGCCGCGGTCAATCTGGCATTGAGATGCGCGAGACGGATGTCGCGCAGCATCTCCGAGATCGACATTCCGAAATGCCGCCGGAACCCGAGCTGCAGCGCACGGATGCCCGTGCCTGCGGCTTCAGCCAGCTGCTCGAGGTCGAGGGGCTCATCGGCAAGTGTATGGAGGAATTCGCGCGCCCGCCGGAGCGGCGGCGACAGCATCTCGGCCCGGCCGCCATATCGGTCGATCGCAGCGCTTGCGCTGTGGCGCTGACCCTGCAGCAAACCGCCCAGCAGCGTCTCGCGCATGTTCGCCGTTGCTGTCGGCGAAGGCGGCCGTTGCGGTCCGAGACGTTCGGCGAAATCGACCAGTTGCAGTATCTGCAACTGCAGCGCTCGGCCGCCCGCAGACGAGAGATCGACCGCGGGCTCGAACTCGACCGCGCTCGCCGGCCGGCCTGACAGCGCCGCAGCCCGATGCTCCAGTAGGCGGCGATCGACCAACAGAATGAGCTGGGCGCAATTGCCCTGCCAGGTCATTCGTGTGGGAATCGTCGGCGACAGCAGCGAGGCGCTGGCGCCGGGAGCGGTGGCGATATCGCGCGCGGCGGTCTGGATCCGCGACAAACCGTTCACGGGGACCTGCAACAGGAAGAAACGCTCGAGGCAGCCGGGGTCGATCGACACCGAGCCGCCATAGGCGACGTAGTTGACGGAGAAGCCGCCGAAGACCGCGCTGTTATGCAGTGCAAAAAAGTCCGGCGATGATCGCACGGCAGGCTTGAGTTCGTGCGGGCAGAATATCCGCCCGATCGCGTCGGCGGCAGCGTCGACACAGTCGGTAGAAACGCGGTTGAACGCCGCCAGTCGGGCGCCCGGATCATGACTGACAACGCTGGTACCCGTCGCCACGGCCAGGCTCCCTGCATTATTTGAAGCTTATAATATCTGCGCGCGCGATGGCCGGAAAGGCAATTTGGTCGGCACTGGTGCCCGATTGGCGAGCAATGCTGTGCCGTCATCCTGCGTCGCAGCAATCCGAATGTGATCAGCCCCGCGGACGGGATTCGTTTTCCGGCTAGACGGCCGCCCGGCTGCGGCAGAGGCTGCGCAAACATTCTGACCTTCGTAACCACAGCAACCGCGGCACAGGAGAGGATGACATGGCACCACTCGAAAAAGGCATCACCAAAAACGGCACCGGCTACGGCGGCAAGACCTGGAACATCCTGGGTCAGGTGTATTTCCCCAAAGCCGTGACCGATTCAACCTTTGCCTTCGAGACCAACAGCGAGCCCGGCCAGTTCGTGCCGGTGCACGTTCACCCCACGCAGGATGAATTCATCCTGGTGCAGGAGGGAACGCTCGATCTCAAGCTCGACGGCGTCTGGGTGCAAGCCAAGGCCGGCGACCTCGTTCGAATGCCGCGCGGCATTCCGCATGGCTATTTCAACAAGTCGGACAAGCCGGCGCGGGCGCTGTTCTGGGTGTCGCCGATGCAGAAGCTCGAAGCGCTGTTCAACCAGCTTCACAATCTGACCGATCCCGAAGAGGTGGTTCGGATTTCGGCGCAGCATGAAGTGAATTTCCTGCCGCCCGAGGCCAACGAATAGTTCGAAACCACGCGAAGGGGCGGTGCTGCCTTGGCAATGCACCGCTCCCGTGAGCCCAACCTTGCCGGAGACGTCGTCATGGTCGCACGGAAACATGTTTGTATCATTGGCGCCGGTGTGTCGGGGCTCGCAGCCGCAAAAGCCTTCGCCGCACGCGGACATCGGATTACCATCGTCGAACGCAGCGGCGATCTCGGCGGCGTATGGGAGCCGGCGCGGTCCTATCCGGACGTGCAAACGCAAAGCCCGAAGGATCTCTATCGCTACACCGACAAGGCGATGCCGGATTCGTATCCGGAATGGCCGAAGGGGCCGCAGGTCCACGCCTATCTCGCCGAGTACGCCAGGGACAACAATCTCCTCGGCGCGATCCGTTTCAACACGGCCGTGCTGCAGATGGACCGCCGGCCCGATGCCGCATCCGGCTGGCGGCTTGAACTGAGGGGACCGGATGATGGCCTCCGCCACGAGGATTTCGACTTCGTCGCCGTTTGCACCGGACAGTTCAACGAACCGCAGACGCTCAGCCTGCCGGGCGAAGTTGCCTTCAAGGCGCAAGGCGGTCGGATCCTGCACTCCTCGGCGTACAATGATCCTGACATCGCCAGGGGCCGCAAGGTCGTCGTGCTCGGCGGCTCGAAATCGGCGACCGATATCGCTGTGAATGCGGTCAATTCCGCCGCTGCCGAAGTGACGCTGGTGTACCGCGAGCCGGTGTGGCGGATTCCCTATTTCATCGGCGGCCTGGTCAATTTCAAGCGCATTCTCTACATCCGCGCGCAAGAGGAGATGTTCCGCAGCTGGGGCATCGGCGCGATGTCGCGGTTCGCGCATGCGCTCGCAAAGCCGTTGGTATGGGCCAACTGGCGCGGACTGGAGAGCCTGCTGAAAGTTCAGCTCAAGCTTGGCAAGTGCGACATGGTGCCGAAAGACCGGATCGAAGACGGCGTCAACTGCTCAGTGCCGATCGCCACGCCTGGGTTCTACCCGATGGTTGCGGACGGCCGCATCAAGGCCGTCAGAGGCAGCTTTGAGCGCTACGACGGCAACTCCATCGTGATGACCGGCGGGCAGCGTGTCGAGGCCGATGTGGCTGTACTCGCGATCGGCTACAAACTCGGCGTGCCGTTCCTGCCGCAGGCTTACCGTGAAAAACTGGTCGCTTCTGACGGGCAATACCGGCTCTATCGGCTGATCGCCAATCCGGACCTGCCCGAGATGGGGTTCGTCGGCTTCAATTCCAGTTTCTGCACGGTGCTGTGCGCCGACCTCGCCGCGAACTGGCTGGTACGCTACGCCGATGGTCAGCTCGCCCGTCAGCCGACCGCCAGGGAGATGCGGGACAACATCGAAATGATGCTGCATTTCAAGCGCGTCGAGCGGCCGGCGGCTGGTGTCTATGGCGGGCTGTGCGTGGCGCCCTTTCACTTCAAGCATTTTGACGAGTTGATGGCCGATATCGGCGTGCCCGGGCGGCGGGCCAATCCGCTGGAGGAGAAATTTACCCCGCCCGATGCCGCGGCCTATGGCCGCTTCCTGGCCTCGGCGTCGGCCTATCGCGGCGTCTGACGAAGGGCGGGGTTCCGACGGCGTGGCCCGCCCTTGGGCCAGTCCCGGAGGCGGAAGGCGCGATTCCGGCCTTGCCAAAAATTACTTTAAGCCTAAAATGAATTCCCAAGACGGCGTTGCCGGGCGTCCTCGATATCGATCTCAAGCCTTCATTGCTGAAAGCGAGGGGAGAAGAGAATGTCAGGTCAGACTCCCAGCCTAAATCTCGGCCCGTCAGGCCATGTCGACGATTTCGCGCGGCGAAACCTGCCGCCGCCGGAGCAGTGGCCGGACCTGCTGCTGGACCGGTCCGAGTTTCAATACCCGGACTATCTCAACGCCGCGGTCGAACTGACCGACCGCATCGTCGAAAAGGGCTGGGGCGACCGCATCGCGCTGATCGGCAACGGCCGCCAGCGCACCTATAAGGAACTGGCCGACTGGTCCAACCGCCTGGCGCATGCGCTGGTTGAGGATTACGGCGTCAAGCCGGGCAACCGCGTCCTGATCCGTTCCGGCAACAACCCCGCGCTGGTCGCGGCCTGGCTTGCGGCGACCAAGGCGGGCGCCGTGGTCGTCAACACCATGCCGATGCTGCGCGCCGGCGAATTGACAAAGATCGTCGACAAGGCCGAGATCGCGCTGGCGCTGACCGACAGCCGCATCGCCGACGAACTGGTCGCCTGCGCCAAGACCAGCCGCTTCCTCAAGCAGGTGGTGAATTTCGACGGCACCTCCAACCATGACGCCGAACTTGACCGTGTGGCGCTGAACAAGCCGGTCAAGTTCAACGCCGTGAAAACCGGCCGCGACGACGTCGCGCTGCTCGGGTTCACCTCGGGCACCACGGGCGAGCCCAAGGCGACGATGCATTTTCACCGCGACCTCATGATCGTCGCCGACGGTTACGCCAGGGAAGTCCTCAACGTCACCGAGGAAGACGTGTTTGTCGGCTCGCCGCCGCTCGCCTTCACCTTCGGGCTCGGCGGTCTCGCGATTTTCCCGCTGCGGTTCGGCGCCACTGCGACGCTGCTGGAAAACGCCTCACCGCCCGAAATGATCAGGATCATCGAGACCTACAAGGCGACGATCTGCTTCACTTCACCGACCGCCTACCGCGCGATGATGGCCGCGATGGACAAGGGTGCCGACCTGTCGTCGCTGCGGCTGGCCGTTTCCGCTGGCGAGACTTTGCCGGCGCCGGTGTTCGAAAGCTGGACCCAAAAGACAGGCAAGACGATTCTGGACGGCATCGGCTCGACCGAACTGCTGCACATCTTTATCACCAACCGCACCGGCGACGCCGCCGCCGGAACGACCGGGCGTCCGGTGTCCGGCTACGAAGCAAAAATCGTCGACGATGACATGAACGACCTGCCTGATGGCACCGTCGGCAAGCTCGCGGTTCGCGGGCCGACCGGATGCCGCTATCTCGCCGACAAGAGGCAATCGAACTATGTGCGCGACGGATGGAACCTGACGGGGGATTCTTTCGTCCGCGATGCCGATGGACGGCTGTCCTTTGTCGCCCGGTCGGACGACATGATCGTCTCCTCCGGCTACAACATCGCGGGTCCCGAGGTCGAGGCGGCGCTGCTGTCGCATCCCGCCGTCGCCGAATGCGGCGTGGTTGCCGCGCCCGATGAGGCGCGCGGCATGATTGTGAAAGCCTATGTGGTTCTGGCGGGCGCCGTGGCGGGCGATGCCGCGCTGATACAGGCGCTGCAGGATCACGTCAAACAGACCATCGCGCCTTACAAGTATCCGCGTGCGATCGAATTCGTCGCGCAACTGCCGAAGACTGAAACCGGCAAGCTGCGACGCTTTACTCTACGGCAGATGGCGGCGAACGCTGCGGCGCCTCCGGGCGTCGCCGCAGAATGACCTGAGGAATGGAGAATGCCGGTGAATACCCCGAAAGCCCCCGCGTTGAGCGTGGTGCCTGATTCAGAGACGAGCAGTTCGCTATCCGGCCCCCTGGTGCTGCAGCCGAGCGGCTGGCCGATGCCGAAAGGCTACGCCAACGGCATGGCCGCCGACGGCCGGCTCGTCGTGACTGGCGGCGTGATCGGCTGGGACGTTCAGGGGAACCTCGCGGCAGATTTTATCGGGCAGGTGGGTCAGACGCTGCGCAACATCGCCGACATCCTCGCCGACGGCGGCGCAAGACCTGAGCATCTCGTTCGCCTCACCTGGTATGTCGTCGACATCGAGGAGTACCTCGCGAACCTGAAGAATCTCGGCCAAGTCTACCGGCAAGTCTTTGGCGCGCATTATCCGGCGATGGCGCTGGTGCAGGTGGTGCGCTTGGTCGAGAGGGCGGCGCGAGTCGAGATCGAAGCAACGGCGGTGGTGCCCCGCTGACACGAGGCCGGTCGATACTCAGCAAGGAAGAATGGCAGCGTTTCGGCGAAAAAACGATAAGAGGGTCTCGTCTATATCTACGGCCGCCAGTCCTGCGACACCCGCAGCGCCGAGGAGGGCGAGATCGACGCCGGCAATGCCCGCTTCGCCGGCCAGGAGGCGATGGTGGTGTTCGACAACGTCTTCACCCCCAATCGCCACATCTTCATGAACGGCGAGGTGGAGTTTGCCTCCAGCCTGGTCGAGCGCTTCACTTGCTATCACCGCCGCAGCTATGTCTGCAAAACCGGCGTCGGCGACGTCCTGATCGGCGCCGCCGCCACGGTCGCCGACTACAACGGCGTCGAGCGCGCCTCGCATGTCCGCGACAAGCTGGTCGAGATGACGCATCTCAACGAGACGATCTACGGCGTCGGCATCGCCGCCAGCCTCCAGGGCATGGCGATGCCGTCGGGCGCCTGGCTGCCCGACGAGATGCTCGCCAACGTCTGCAAGCACCACGTCACCCGGATGCCCTACGAGATCGGCCGGCTGGCCCAGGACCTCGCCGGCGGGTTGATGGTGACCTTGCCTTCGGAACGGGAGTTGCGCCACGAGACAATCGGGCCGCTGATCGAGAAATATCTGAAGGGGCGCGCCGATATCCCCACCGAGGAGAGGATCAGGATCTTGCGCCTGATCGAGAACATGACGCTCGGCCGCAACGCGGTCGGCTATCTCACCGAATCCATGCATGGTGCCGGCTCGCCGCAGGCGCAGCGCATCCAGATCGCCCGGGCCATGGAGATCGAGCTCAAGAAGGATCTTGCCAAAACGCTTGCCGGTATCGACCTTCCCGCGCGCGAGCAAGTGGCCGACGATCTCACCTCCTACATGACGCGAGTGTTTGCTCGGGTCGATCATCGGGAAGCAAGCCAGCCAACAAAGTCCGACGGAGAAGCCTCGGGAGCTCTCGTCTAGTGCCTCCTTCTGGCGTGTCCATGATATGATTGAACTTCTTCGGCGTCGGGACTCTGGCGAGCGTTCAATGCTCTAGCCGCGCCGAGTGGACAACTGAATGACTTGCGGCGGATCCGTAATCCCGAAGACCGGAAAGTTCTCACGGATGGTCTGAGCCACGCAACTAGGTGCGAAGTGAGCATGGTGCTTTTCAGTCATCCCGGCCTCGGCATGCCCCAGTTGTCGAGCAATCACCGCCATCGGTACGCCAGCCATCGCAAGAAAAGAAGCATGCGTGTGTCGTAAGATATGGAAGTTCGCGGTGGGGACGATGGCTGCCCGGTCGAGAACGCCTTCGCCAAGCTCAAGGCGGACTTGCGAACGGCCGCCGAACGTACCGTCGGCGGTCTTTGGGATGCGGTCGGGCGCATCATCGACACCTACACGCCCACAGAGTCCACAAACTACTTCACTGCCGCAGGCTGCTTGCGACCTGATAGGCTAACCCCAGTCTTCTGGTCCGCAGGCGATGTCTCAATTGTCGATTTCACGATGGCTTCAACCTGCCGCGCAGCTTTGAGGAGCCAGCGGTCGTGGGCGGGGCCTGAGATCATCTTGATACCAAAGGCAGGTCCGCTGTGGTTCTTGCGTGGAATCGAGATCGTAGGCAGTTGCAACCCGCCAATTCGCGCCGGACTTTTGTCGTCTGCCTCCCGTTCAAGCAGCTTCAGCCTTCCGGAGAAGCCGCCGACCGGAACAATTTCCCCGACTGTGTCCGTTGGCGTGGTGCCGCTGGCAGCCGGATCAATTTTCACCCATACTAAAATCCGTCGAAGCGCATAGTTTCTTTTGATTTCTACCGCGAGAAAAGGCCCTCTAAGCTTTTACTCACGCGCGGCCCGCGTCGTTTTGGCCCAAGTGATGCTCGACTTCCCCGCGGACAGATGTGAAAGCGACCATGACCTCTACGACCGTCTATTTCCTCAATGGCCCCAATGCCAACCTCTACGGGCTCGACAAGAGTGGAACCTATGGCCGGGAGAGTTTCGTCTCCATCAAGAAGCGCTGCGAGGACCACGCAGCGTCACTTAGCCTGATCGTCGACTTCCGTCAGTCCAATCACGAAGGCGTTCTGGTGGACTGGATCCAGGAGGCGCGGGAAAAGGCGGAGGGGATCGTCATCAATGCCGCCGGCCTCACTTATTCGTCGGTCCCCATCCTCGATGCCTTACTCGCTTTCGACGGGCCGATCATCGAAGCGCATATGAGCAATATCTGGAAACGTGAGCCGTTTCGCCACCACTCGTACGTTTCGCGCGCAGCGACCGGCGTGGTCGCGGGGCTTGGCGCGCTCGGCTATGAGCTGGCGCTGACCGCGGTGTCGCGCCTGATCGCCGAAAAGACTGCGCAATGACGCCGGAGGTGATGGCGTTCTACAGCGCCCTCGACGACTTCGAAACTTGGCGTACGGCGCTTTCGGCAGAGCGCATCGATCTTCTCCAGGCCGACGATATCGCAGATCCCGCCAGCGTACGGCATGCACTCGTCTGGAAGCCGCCGCATGGGTTTTTCGCGCGCTATCCAAATCTCGGATTGGTGATCAATCTCGGCGCCGGCGTTGACGCGCTGGTCGGACGCGATGATCTGCCGGACGTGCCGATCACCCGGCTGTCCGATCCGAAAATGGCGCGGATGATGGCCGGCTATGTGCTGTTCGCGGTGACGCGTCACGCGCGCGATATTCCGGCTTTCGAGCGCGCCCAGCGTGAGCGCCGCTGGCACTACATTCATCCGCGCGATCCCGAGACCATCAGCGTTGGTGTGCTCGGTCTCGGAGAACTCGGGCTGACGGCGGCGCTCGAATGCGCCCGCCAGGGCTACCGGGTGCTTGGCTGGTCGAATACGCTGAAATCGGTCGAGGGCATCGAGACATCGGCGGGCCTGCGCGCGTTGCCCGATGTTCTCGCCTCCAGCGACATTCTCGTTTGCATGCTTCCGCACACGCCGCAGACCCGGGGTCTGCTCGACGCGGAACGCCTGATGCAAATGAAGCGCGGAGCGGCCTTCATCAACGTGTCGCGTGGCAGCATCGTCGACGAGCCGGCGCTCATCGAGGCGCTGCGTTCCGGTCACATCACGGAAGCGACCCTGGACGTGTTTGCCGCCGAACCGCTGTCGTCGGAAAGCCAGCTGTGGGCGATGGATAATGTCCTGGTGACGCCGCATCTGGCCTCGGTCGCGTTGCCGCGGTCGGCGGCGCGCCAGATCGGAGAGAACGTACGCCGTCTTCGCGCCGGCGAGCCGCTGCTAGGCCGCGTCGATCCGCGACGGGGCTATTGAGCCGGGCGCGAACTGCCCGCCGACGGAGAAGGCTTCGCGGGCGTAGTCCGCGAATGTCTGCACCGCCGGCCGCAAGGCGTGGCGCTTCAGGCGAAGCGCCATCACATGGGTTGGCGGCAGCTTCTCGGTGATGGGCACCACGGCGACGCGGCTGCCGTCATATCCGATGGTGGTGCGCGGTACGGCGTTGTGGATCGAATATCCCTGCCTGTGTCCGATCAATCCGCGGATCAGCTCGAACGACCGGGTCCGGAACGAGATGCGAGGTTCGATGCCGCAGGCCATGAACAGGCTGGCAAAGTAATCGCGCGAATGCGGCAGATCCAGCAGGATGAACGGCTCCTCCCGCATTTCGGGCAGGCTGATCGAGGACCGGCCCGCCAAGGGATGATCGGCTGCCAGCACGAGATATGGCGGAAGGTCGCAGAACCTCTCACCCACGATCTCGTCGGGGACGGCGAAGGAATAGGACAGCGCCAGCTCTGTTCGCCCCGAAATCAAGCCGTCGATGATTTCCTGCTGGTCGCCTTCTTCCAGTTTCACCGAGATGCCCGGCTGGCGCGCGCGAAACCCCGACAGCAGGCCGGGCATGAAGCGCGTTGCCAGGGTCAAGAAGCTGCCAACTACGATCTCGCCATGCAGGTTGCTGCCAAGCGATTGTGCGCTCTGGGCGAAATCGCGGGCATGATTGAGCAATAACCGGGCGTCGTTTACCAGCCGCTGCCCGGCGGGGGACAGCGTTACGCCCTTGGCAAGATGCCGGACGAAGATCTGGACCCCCAGCACCGTTTCCATCTGGCTGAGGGCTGCCGAGATCGATGGCTGGGAGACGTTCAGGCGCTTGGCCGCCTCCGTCACACTGCCCGCGTCGGCCGTCTCAACCACGTAACGCAGCGCGCGGAGGGAGAACTTCATCGCGTTTTCCTATGCATCTCCAAAGATAAAAATATTATGCTTATGATAGGCCGTCCGTCACCCTGTCGTCCAGTCGAACAGGAGCCGATCAATGATCCGCACGGGCGAGGAGTACAAACAGGGCATTCGCGATGGCCGCGAGGTCTGGATCGATGGCGAGCGGGTCAAGGATGTGACCGTCCACCCGGCGTTGAAGCCGATCATCGACATCAAGGCCCGCATGTACGACATGGCCCACGAAGAGCGCTATGCCGGCGATCTGACCTATATCGAGGGCAACGAGAAGCATTCGATCTTCTACCGGCCGCCGACGGCGCAGAAGGACTGGCACGACAAGGTCAAGGCCGTCGATCACGTCATGAAGGACATCGGCGGCGTCGTTACCCGTGTCGGTGATGAAACCATCGGCGAAATGTGGTCGCTGACGGACGGTCGCGACGTGCTGGCCGAAATCGATCCCCGCTTTGCCGCCAATATCGACCGGCATATCCGCGCCGTGGTCGAAAAGGACGTTTTCCACGTTTCGGCCAACACCGATCCGAAGGGCGACCGCTCGCTGCCGCCGCAGCAGCAGGACCCTGACCTCATGGTTCACGTCGCGCGCGAGACCGATGCCGGCATCGTCATTCGCGGGGCCAAATACGAGACCGCCGCGGCCTATGCCGACCAGGCCTATCTGAAGCCGACCGTCGGCGCCTGGGCGAACGAAAAGCTGTCCGACTATGCGGTGGGCTGCATCGTCAAGATGGGTGCGCCGGGCGTGAAGCACATCTGCCGCGGCGGCTTCGCCGATCGCAGCAACCCCCAGGATTATCCGCTCGCCAGTCGCTTCGACGAGGTCGAGGCGCTGGTGGTGTTCGATGACGTGCTGATCCCCTGGGAGGACGTGTTCTTCTATCGCCATACCCGCGCGGCGCAATTCGTGCGCTCCACGTTGCATCGCTATTCGGCGTTTCCCTACGTGCTGCGTCTGCTCTACACCGCCGACATGATGATCGGCGCGGCGATGTGGAACGCCAGGCAGACCGGTCTCGACAAGCTGCAGTCTGTGCGCGAGAAGCTCGCCGATCTCGTCTGCTACCGCGAAGGCATCAACGCGCATCTCACCGCCTCGATCGCCATGGCCGAGAAGAGCCCGGGCGGCCTCTTGATGCCGCAGCAGTCGATGCTCTATGCCGGCCGCGTGTTCGCCTGTTCGCAGCTTCCGGCCATGATGCACATAGCCCGCGAGCTCTGCGGCGGTCAGATCTGTATCACCCCCAACGCCGATGCGTTCGATGCCGAAGGCAGCGGCAAGTGGCTGAACAAGTTCTATTCGCTCAACGACCAGTGGCAGGCCGACGATCGCCGCAAGCTGCTGGCTTTCGCGCGCGATCTCCTGAATTCCGATTATGCCGGCCACCGGCTGACCTTCGTGCAGTTCGCGCAGGCGCCGCACTTCAATCATTTGGCCGCGGTCTACAACAGCTTCGATTTCTCGGGTCCGCTGGATTTCGTGAAGAAGTCCGCCGGTCTGTCGGACCGTATCGATGGGGTGAAGCCGTGAGCGTTACGACGCATCCGGTCGTCGAGGTCGAAACCTTTCGCGACGCCATGCGGATGACCGCCTCGGGCGTCGCGGTGGTGACCACGGATGGCGAGGCCGGGCGCGCCGGCGTCACGGTGTCGTCGCTGTGCTCGTTGTCGATGGCGCCGCCATCGGTGGCGTTCAGCGTTCACCGCGACAATCGCGGGCTCGAGAAGCTGCTCGCCAACGGCGTGTTCGTCGCCAACGTTCTGTCCGAAGCGCAGGAGCGCATCGCCAACAGCTTTGCGGGACTGATCCCGGAATTGCGCGACAATCGCTTTCTCGCCGGCGACTGGTCGGAACTGCTCACCGGCGCGCCGGCGCTGGATGGCGCGCTTTGCAATTTCGACTGCCGCGTCGCCAGCGTGTTCGATTTCGGCTCGCATCGCATCGTTGCGGGGGAGGTGCTGAAGGTTCGCAACCGCGCTGCACTGCCTTTGATCTTTTCCGATCGCACCTTCCGTCGTCTCGCCGCCTGAGGATCCGACCCATGACCACCCATCAGCGTTTCCGCAAGTTCAACACCCGGGAGGCCTACCCGGAGCAGTCGCTCGACAACGACGTATGCATGGTCGTGCGCGCCAACAACACCGTCTATGTGCGCGGCCAGACCGCGATGGATCTCGACGGCAAGATCGTCGGCATCGGCGATGCCGCGGCGCAGACCGAGAATGCCATGGCTTGCGCCAAGGTGCTGTTGGAAGAGGCAGGTTCGTCGCTGCAGGACGTGGTGAAGATCGTCATCTACATCACCGATCGCGCCTATCGCGAGCCGGTCTATCGCGTCGTCGGCAAATGGTTGAAGGGCGTCTATCCAGTTTCGACCGGGATCATCGTTCAGGGTCTCGCCAAGCCGGAATACCTGATGGAAATCGACATCATTGCGGAAATTCCGGCGTAGCTGCGCGCCGGTTTCGGCACCGAACGGCACCAGCGATCGTTCTTGCGCGCGATCTTCCGCAAGGACGATCGAGGCCGTGGTGCGTCCCGTAAATACTTGAAAAACATCGACAAATTCGTCTGTCTGGCATGATCCTTGCTTTTGCTTTCGCATCCTAATCCCAGTGAGGTTTCGAGATGAAGCGCGCCTTGAGGTTTACTGCACTGATGTTGCTGTCGCTTGCGTTCGGTGGGCAGGCAACCGCACAGGAGAAGCTGGTGGTCAGCACCTGGGGCGGAAGTTTCCGCGATCTGATCGATGAAGCGATCGCGAAGAAATTCACCGCCGAGACCGGCGTGAAGGTCGAATACATCACCGGCGGCACGATCGATCGTCTCAATCAAGCCAAGCTCGCCGCCGCCAAGCCTGAGAGCGATGTCACCTTCACGACGGCCCATGTCGGCTGGCTCTATGCCAACGACAATCTGTTCGAGAAGCTCGACATGGCGAAGATCCCGAATGCCGGCCATCTGGTCGCGCAGGCCAAGATCAGCCCCTACCACATCGGCGCCTGGGCCTATGTCTACACCATCGGCTATCTGCCCGACCGGCTGCCCAAGGGCGTCAGCTTCGAGAGCTGGGAAGGGCTGTGGAATCCGGCGCTCAAGGGCATGATCGCTTCGCCCGATTTCGATCCGAGCCATGTGATGGTGGTCGCGGCGAAATTGTCGGGCGGGGATGCTGCGAATTGGGAAGTCGGCGAAGCCAAGATGAAGGCGCTGAAGTCGAACTACAAGGCGTTCTATACCAACGACGCCAACAGCCAGCAATTGTTCGCAACGGGCGAGACCCCGGTTCAGGTCGTGCTGTCGATGAACGCCTATTACATGCAGGGCCAGGGCGTGCCGATCAAGCTCGCGATCCCGAAGGAAGGTGCGGTGCTCGGCGTCGATACCATGGGCATCACCAAGGGCTCGGCCAAGGCAGAGCTGGCCTACAAGTTCATGAACATTGCTCTCGATCCGGACGTGCAGGCGAAAATCGCTGAGCTGAAGAAAGGCAGCCCGGTGGTCGACAACGCCAAGCTCAAGCCCGAAATCGCGGCGCTGCCGGGGGTGTTCTCGACGCCGGACCAGTGGGCGAAGCAGTCCCTGGTGATCGATGCCAAGCTGCGCGCCGAGAAGACCGCCACTTGGCGCAAGTGGTTCACCGAAAACATCATGGCCCCCTGAACGATCCGGCGCGTGATCCGGCGGGCCTGGGCGCCGCCGGATCGCGATCCATCGTTTTCAGCCAGGTTTGCCCAACGCAGGTCTGTCCATGAATACGCGTCCGTTTCTAGGATGGTTTGTTTCGCCGGCCGGCCTCGTCGCGATAGGGCTGCTCGCTGCGATGCTGGCCGTGTTCCAGTACAGCGTGCGATCCTATTTCCCCGGCACCCTCGAAGTCGGCGGTTTCACCTGGGCAAATTTCGAGGCCATGTTGCGGCCGCTCTACGCCATGGCATTCTGGAACACGGTGCTGATATGCTTCGAGACGGCGGTGTTCACGCTGTTTCTGGCCTATCCGCTGGCCTATGCGCTGGTGCGCACCAGCAGCCCGGCGCTGCGCTCGTTCATCCTGATCGTCTCGGTCACGCCGCTGTTTCTGGGCGAGGTGGTGCGGACCTATTCCTGGATGATCGTGCTCGGAAATAACGGCTTCCTGAATACGCTGATGCTCAAGCTAGGTTTGCTGGACCGCCCGTTGCAGATGATGTTCACCACCGGCGGGGTGATTGCGGCGCTGGTGCATGTGACCATGCCGATCATGGTGATCATGCTGGCGGCGGCGCTGTCACATATCGACCGCAATTACGAAAAGGCCGCCGAGAGCCTCGGCGCCGGACCGATACGGATCTTCATGACGGTCACGCTGCCGCTGTCGATGCCGGGCGTCGTCGCCGGCTTTTCCACCGCCTTCGCCTGGACGTTCAGCGCCTTCGCGACGCCGCAGTTGATCGGCGGCGGCCGTGTCAGCACGGTGTCGACGCTGATCTATCAACTCGGCTTCTCGTCGTTCAATTTTCCCTTCGCCGCCAGCCTCTCCATCGTCGGCCTCGCATTGGCGCTCGCCGTGATCGCGTTGCTGAGGAGGGCCGCCGGGCCGCTCGAACGCATGGCGGGAACGACGTGAGGCGGTCTCCCGGCACCATGCTGCTGCGATGGTCCGGCCGCGCCGTGGTGACCGCGATCCTGCTGTTCGTGCTGCTGCCCGGCGTCGTGGTTGCGATCTCGGCCTTCAACGACCGCGCGATCCTGCAGTTTCCGCCGCAGTCCTGGTCGCTGCGCTGGTTCTGGCGGGCTTTTTCCTATGCCGATTTCGCCAAGGGCTTCTGGAACGGCCTGACGGTGACGGTATGGGCGTCGACCATCGCACTGGTGATCGGCTCGGCCTTCGCCTTCGCGATTCACCGCTATAAATTCGTGCTCCGAGACCTGCTCGAAGGCATTTTGCTGTCGCCGTTGATCATTCCGCACTACACCATCGGCCTCGGCATGCTGATCCTTGCATCGCAGACCAATATCGGCCGCGGCTTTCCGCTCGTCATCTTTGCGCATGTGGTGATGGTGCTGCCCTTCGTGATGCGCAGCACCTACATTTCGCTGCAGAATCTCGACACGAGGCTGGAACTGGCGGCGTCCAGTCTCGGCGCCACGCCGCTGCGTATCCTGTTCACGGTGACCATCCCGCTCCTGATCCCCGGGCTTCTCAGCGGCTGGCTGTTCGCGGCGATACTGTCATTCAACGAATTCACCGCGACGTTGTTCGTCAGCAGCCAGGCTACGCAGACGCTCCCGGTGGCGATGTACAATTACGTTCGCGAATTCGCGGATCCCACGCTGGCCGCGCTGTCGGTCATCTACATCGTCGTGACCGCAACCTTGCTCACGGTCGCCAATTCCTTCCTGGGTCTCGGAAAAATCCTGAATGTTGATGCGCACTGATCAGGTGACGGCAAACGCGCAGTCCGCTGCCGGCGAGAAGATCCGGCCGGCCGTGCAACTCGACGGCGTCACCAAGCGCTTTGGCGATTCCGTCGCGCTCCACGAAGCCTGGCTCAAGATCCGGCCGTGCGAGTTCATGACCCTGCTCGGACCGTCGGGCTGCGGGAAGACGACGCTGCTCAATCTGGTCGCTGGCTTTCTCGAAGCCGACAATGGCGAGATCTTCATCGACGGTGATCTGGTCACCGAGACCCCCGCGCACAGGCGCGAGATCGGCATCGTGTTCCAGAACTATGCGCTTTTCCCGCATATGAGCGTCGCCGGCAACATCGCCTATGGCCTGAAGACCCGCGGCGTCGACAAGAAGGAGATCGCGCGCCGTGTCGATGACGCGCTGGCCCTGGTCAAGCTCACTGGATTCGCGGACCGAAAGCCGCGGCAATTGTCCGGCGGCCAGCAGCAGCGTGTCGCGCTCGCGCGTGCGCTCGTCATCAAGCCGAAGGTGCTGCTGCTCGACGAGCCGTTCTCGGCCCTCGACAGGAATCTCCGTGGCTCGATGCAGGTCGAACTCAAGCAGATCCAGCGCGAACTCGGCGTCACCACGATCTTCGTCACGCATGATCAGGGAGAGGCGCTGTCGATGTCGGACCGTATCGCGGTGATGTCGGCTGGACGGATCCGCCAGATCGCAGCCCCCGATGACGTCTATCGCAGGCCGGCCGACCGCTTCGTCGCCTCTTTCGTCGGTGATGCCAATGTTCTCCATGGCCGGCTCGTCGAACGGCGCGGCGAGGTTGCGGTGGTTTCGATCGGCGATATCAGCACCAGTGTTCCTGCGGCGCCGATCGCGGCCGTCGCGATCGGCGAGGCCGTCGATGTATTCGCGCGGCCGGAGCATCTGTCGGTGACAGCGCACGGTGCGTCGGGATCGTTGTCGGGTACGGTGACGACGCAGGTGTTCCAGGGTGGCCATGTCGATCTCCTGATCGACGTGCCCGGCATCGCGCATGCGCCTGTTCTGGTGCGTGTGCCCGGCATTGCCGCGCTGTCTTCCTGTCCGGTCGGAGCCGCGGTCGGACTGACCATCTGCTCCGGGGACATCTTGGCCTTTCCGCCGGGAGAAGCGCCGTGAGACGCGCATGCCTAGAACGACGGCGCGGCGCCCGGAGCAATCGCCCGCGCGAGATAGTCCTTCTGCTGCGGCCGGTAGCGCTCCCACAGCGCGCGCAATTCGCCGATCGGCGCGTCGTGCCAGTCGACCCGCAGATCGACCACTGGCCAGTCGAAAATGTGAGCCACTTGCAGACCCGCGGCATGCTCGTCGTCCGTTTCCCCGCCGGCATCCAGGCCGGCTTCGAGCGCCGACAACAGCCGCTCCGCCAGTGGCTCTCCGGCGGTCGCTTCGAAGCGCGCGATCATCACGCTCGGCACTCGATCGTCGGCAAGCAGATTGCCGAGCGCGAGGCAGCCGGTGCCTTCGGCGACCGCGGCGGTCGGCAACGCCTGGGCGCCCGAATGCCAGGCCACCTGGCCGTAGCGGTCGATGACGCCGACCTGTCGCCACGCCGGCTGCGGCGTGCCGAGCACGAGGTCGTTGAGGACGGCACCGGCGCCGAGGCCATGGCGGAGCAGCGCGAGGCCGGTTGGGCCGAGCGCCGGGTCGGTTACATTCTGCGACACCACTACGCCCAGCGGTCCCACCCATGCGCAGCGCGCCGGCACCGCGATGCTGGACGAGGTGATGGCGATGCCGAATGCGCCGGTCTCCACACAACGTGCCGAGATGGAATAGGTCATCGTGATGCTCCCGCAACTGCAAAGCAATGGAAGTATAGATGATCGAAAATACACTTCAATACTTTGCATCTGATGAATAATCGAAGTATAAGGGCGAATTCGAATTTGATAATATTGCTTAGAAGCTAACGAATAGGTGTGGCGTGCTGCGCGACGGGTGCGTCGTGTGGGCCCTCCGCCCCGCATCGGAATTCTCTTCCTTGTGCCCGACATGAACGAGACGCTCCGCATCAATGGCACTGCCCGCATCACGGACGACGCGCGGCTGCTGGCGCCGGGTGCGATGTAGAACCACGCACCCAAGGTCGGACTGATCGTGACGATCGAGGAGGCATTCCTGCACTGTGCCAAGGCGCTCGTGCGCTCCGACCTCTGGAACGCACAGAAACACATCGACCGAGCGATCCTGCCGAACTATCCGGCGATGCTGCTCAACCATGTCCGAGGATGGGCGGTCCCCAACGCGAGAGATTTCCCACTTGCAGGCGTGTCGGTGGTACGCACCTCGAACACGATCATGTGCGGGGAAAGCGCCCCTTCCGTTCCACCCGACATGATGATCGCGGGTCTGTGTCCGGGCGCAAGACCAGCCAGTAGGCTTTCGAGGCAGCGGACCGCAAATGCTCGCGTCAAGTCGTTGACACAGCCGTTACCCTCGGTCTTGCCGAGGATCGCCACGATGCCACGTGGGTCGATGATGCCGTCCCTGATCGCATGATCTACATTCCGTCTGTGGGAAGACAGGCGGGCTTTCGTAAGACCCAATATCCATCGGTTGGATGATCTTCGCACCACTCGGCGCTTTGTGCGCGCTATTCGACTGCGTCTTGACCGTGCCTGGCGACGCAGCTGATTTCAGGCGGGCGCTGCGATATGGAGCAGGCGCGGGGCCACCTGAAATTGCTTGGCGATGGCCAGAGCGCCGCGCTCATTGGTCTCCAGGGCAATCTTCTGCGCAAGCATGACATCGCCCGGTACGAGATCGCCTTGCGGCATGAAGCACCATCCTTGACGCGGTCGGCCGTCACGATCAAGCGCTACGATGTTCGTGCTGACGCCGTACTGAATGCGATAAAGGGTGCCGCTATCGCACCCGATAACCTCGAAATAGTTGTAGGCCTCGAGCTGCCGCAGTTGCTGCGGCGAGAGCCATTCGCGCAACAGCGTCATGCCGCGGGCTTCGCGACTTTCAAACCGCGCACGTCGCCGGGACCGCGCGGCCTGAACCATGGTGGCAACATGCAAGACGGCGCGTCCGCCCAGCACCACCACGGTCCGCCAAACCGCCATAACGATATCAGCCTCCGACGAGACGCGGATAGAAAACCGTCTCTTCGGCCTTCGGATCGAAGGAGCGCGCCAGCGAAACGTCGCCATTTGCCTGCCGCGTCGCGGCCGTGAATCCCGCGTCCGTCAAGGCCCTGAAGCGGCGCTCGGCACCGTCCAATGCTTCCGGGTCCCGGGCATCGAAATGATGACGGGTGTCGCCTGAATGATCCATCACGATGTGTGTAGCCATAGAAGAATCTCCGTTGCTAACGTGTTTTCTTCCAGCCCATGGCGATTGTAGCTGAATTGCCTTCGAGTGCACGTTCAAAAAAGCGGCAAGATCGCCTTGGCTTTGATCTCTGCTCAGTGCCAGCGCACTAAACGTCCCGGCGTTCAGCTGCAGCAGATTCTCCTGCGCCCTGGCCGCCGTGCCGCGAGCATGGCTCGCATCGCGCGCGTTGGTTTCCGTGGCTTGCCACGCCAGGTG
Organism: uncultured Bradyrhizobium sp.; assembly: GCA_964609175.1. GTDB lineage: Bacteria > Pseudomonadota > Alphaproteobacteria > Rhizobiales > Xanthobacteraceae > Bradyrhizobium. The sequence goes on along the minus strand of CAZSRR010000009.1, from coordinate 67,383 downwards.
ACGCTGCGTGGCAATGAAGGGGCGCGAACGTTCTTTGATGACGCAGCGCAAGGAACATCGCGAACACACCGCCGTTGCCTGAGATGAAGATTCGTTCGCACCCGGAAAGCCATCTTGTCGAGCTGGAAGATGGATCGCACTGGCAAATCTTTCCTGGCGATCTTGATGTCACGTTGGGCTGGCTTCCCGACACTGACCTCAAGGTCATCGCCATCAAAGGCAGCCTTTGTTCACACGTGTTGGTGAACGTGGCGGATGGAAGCCAGGCGAGGGTTTTGGCCGAAGGGCAGCCTTGGCGGGAAACAGACGTGAAGCAGGTCTTGAAGGAAGGTTAGGCGCCTTGATCTGCTGCGCCGTGAGCGGTCGAACGGTAAGGCGGTAGCGGAACACGCCGTGCCCTCAAGTTCCAATCAGCCCGGAGCAAGCAAGGTTTCACGCCGTTGCAATTTGCCGGACCAGCTCTTTTGTCACAGCCCTGCAACAGCGCCGCGTTAGGAGGCTGTTCCTGCCCGAGCGAAAATCATCGAGGGTTCGCAATCCAGGTCTGCTGCGGATGCGTAACGGCGGAACTTATCATGACCAATTACGACGCGAGTACGGTGGCAATGCTCCGCGCAGTGCTGAATGAACTGCTAACGAGCGAAGCGTTTGCCCGCCAGGACAAATACTCGGCGGTAGATCTGGCTCAATCTATTTTGCAACTGGCCGCGAAAGGAGAGCGCGACGCCGGAAAGATCAAGAATTGCATGGCCAAGCTGCTGCTGGTCGAGCCGACCCTGGCCTGACGCGACCGGGCGTGCCACGGCCTGAAGGCGTCACAAAATATTCGAAAGAAACCTCACATCCTATTTACTGCTGGCGAGTCTGACCGTCCGACGGGAGGACAACATTTCGGATTGCACCCCTCCAAAGCTCACTCCGAAATCCCGACCGCTTTTTTCTCCACCATCACCGCGACTTCCTCGTCGCTAAACCCCACCTCCCGCAGCACCGCCCGCGAATGCTCCCCTAACCGCGGCGGCATGCGCCGTATCTCCGCCGGGCTCTCCGAAAACCGCGCGGCGGGGCGCGCCTGCCGGATCTTCCCTTCGCTCGGGTGATCGAGCGTGGCGATCATCTCGACGGCCTTGAGATGCGGCTGTTCGGCGATCTCGGTGATCTTCGCAAAGCCGGCGTGCGGCACGTCGATGCGCAGCAGCAATTCCTCCCACTCGGCCGTCGTGCGCGTGATCGCGATCTCGGCCATCTTGTCGTAGATCTTGTCGATGTTTTTGGCGCGTGAGACCGCATCGCGGACCGCGAACTGCTCGATGCATTCGCCATGGCCGACGGCTTCGAAGAACACGCACCAGTTCTCGCCGGAATAGGGCAGCATCGTCAGCCAGCCGTCCTTGGTGCGCACCGGCCGCCGCTCCTTCATGCGCCTGTAGCCGGCCGGGCCGATCGGCGGATCGAAGGCGTGGCCGCCGAGCATCTCGATGCTGTTGAAGGCGGTAATCGTCTCCAGCATCGGTACTTCGACCATCTGTCCCTTGCCGGTGCGCTCGCGATGCACCAGCGCCGCCGACACCGCGGCCGCGAGCGTCAGGCCGCAGATCTTGTCGGCGACCAGGCTCGGCACGAACGCCGGCTCGTCGTCGGAGCCCATCGCGGACGCAAAGCCGGAGCTGGCCTGGATCACCTCGTCGAACGCCGGACGCGCGGCCCACGGGCCGTCCTGACCGAAACCGGTGGCGGCGGCGTAGATCAGCCGGGGATTGATCCGGTGGCAGGCCTCATGGCCGAAGCCAAGTCTCGCCAGGGCCGCCGGGCGAATGTTGGTGAGCAGCACATCCGCGGTGGCGATCAGCCGCTGCAACGCCAGCTTTCCGTCCGGATGCTTGAGGTCCAGCGCCAGGCTGCGCTTGTTGCGATTGACCGCCATGAATTGCCCGCTCATGCCGCGATGGCGGAACTGCCCGCTGTAGCGCCAGGTGTCTCCCGTCAGCGGCTCGATCTTGACGACATCGGCGCCCCAGTCGCCCAGCGTCTGGCTGGCATAGGGACCGTAGAGCACGCTGGTGAGATCCAGAAGCTTGATGCCGGCGAGCGGACCTTTGGGCTGGCTCATCGAAGGAGAACCTCGTCACTTTCCATAGGGTTATCTTTCGCATTTTGTGCGGAGGGCGCCTTCGTCAGGAAATCGCGATTATCTCGAGCTCCTGCGGCGGGGTGCCGACGATGTCGCCGACCGCCTTGCCCATCAGCGAGCGCGCCACCGGGGAGACGAACGAGATCGAGCCGGCCTTCGGGTCGGCCTCGTCCTCGCCGACGATATGGTATTTCTGCACGCGACCGTCGTCGCGCCTGAACGTCACCGTAGAGCCGAAGGCGACGACGTCGTTCGATGCCGGAGGTGCCATCACCTGCGCCGTCCGCACCCGTTCGGCAAAGTAGCGCGCGTCGCGCAACGGCAGCGCCGCCTGCCGCCGGCGTTCGTTGACGTCGTCGATCCGCTGCGCGGCCTCGTACGCCTCGCGCGCCTGCTGCAGCTGATGTTCGAGCGCCATCAATCCGGCCCCGGTCACGAGGTTCGGATGCGGCGAGACCGGGCGGTCGGGAAGCTGGGTTTCCGACGCGGTTTCGGCACTGTCTTCCTTGGTGAAGGCAACACTCAAGCCCGATACTCCTTGCACGCGACATGATCGGTGGCGAAAGGAAATTATAGCGCAATGCCCGCAGGATGCGCGGTTGTTTTACGGCGGGCTGCAGGTCGGTTCGGCCGGAACTTCAACGGCGTTGGGGTCGCCCGGCGCGGTGGCCCAGGCCAGTTCCACCAGCGTCACGGTGCGCCGTCCGGTGCCGTCGATCTGGCACACGATCAGGCCCTGTTCCTCGATATAGCTCAACAGGCGCCGCGCGCGGCGCAGCGAGTACGAGCCATAGGCGCGGGCGATCGCGGCGTCGCCGGGGCAGGGCCAGCCTTCCTTGGCGGCGCGGGCGATCATCATGAAGACGCCCTGCATGTCCTCCGGCAGCAGCGAAGCGCGCAGCGAGACGTCCTGCCAGCCGTCGTCATCCGCCATGTCGGAGCCGAGGCCGGCGCGGGCGCGCGTCAGCATGCGGCGGAAGTCGGCCAGATCAGGCACGTCAGAGCCAAGACCTTCGATGCGACAGCGCACCACGAACTCCTGATAGAGCACGCCGACGGCGCGAAAGCCCGCGTCGGGCTCCGCCATCACCGCGCGCAAAATGCGATCGACGCGCTCGCGCTGCTCGGCCAGTTCCTCGGCGCTCAGCGTCGGCTCTGCCGCCTCGGGACGGATCTCCAGCGCCGCAGATTTCGCCGCCATCAGCTGGTCGAGCAGATCCGGCGGCGAGCGACGCTGCGGCCGGCTGGTCTCGGGCGGCGGCGCGGCCAGGATGATGGCGCGGGCGTCCGGCGTCGCTTCCGGCAGCGGCATCAGCCGTGGGGTCGCATTGCGCGGCGTGGTGTCGGTCGGGCCGATGCGCAGGCCGAGCGGGCGACGGGAGAGGGCGGGCCCCAGCGCCATGAAATGCCCGCGCTCCAGGTCGCGGAACGCTTCCGCCTGCCGCCGCTCCATGCCGAGCAGGTCGGCGGCGCGCGCCATGTCGATATCGAGAAAGGTGCGGCCCATCAGGAAATTCGACGCTTCCGCCGCGACGTTCTTGGCGAGCTTGGCCAGCCGCTGCGTGGCGATGATTCCCGCGAGCCCGCGCTTGCGGCCGCGGCACATCAGATTCGTCATCGCGCCGAGCGACAATTTTCGCGCCTCGTCCGACACCTCGCCGGCGACGGCCGGCGCGAACAGCTGCGCCTCGTCGACCACGACCAGCATCGGGTACCAGTGGTCGCGCGCGATCTCGAACAGCCCGTTGAGGAACGCCGCCGCGCGCCGCATCTGGTTTTCGGCGTCGAGCCCTTCGAGATTGAGCACGGTGGAAACGCGATGAATGCGCGCGCGCTCGCCGGCCACCTGCAGGCCGCGCTCGGTGTGGTCCTCGGCGTCGATCAGGAGATGGCCAAAACGTTCGGCCAGCGCGACGAAGTCGCCTTCGGGATCGATGATGGTCTGCTGCACCCAGGGCGCACTCTGCTCCAGGAGCCGCCGCAGCAGATGGGATTTGCCTGAGCCCGAATTGCCCTGCACCAGCAGCCGGGTCGCCAGCAGTTCCTCGAGGTCCAGCGTGGCCGGCGCGCCGGCCGTCGTGTGCCCCATCTCGATCGCAACGGTCATAACCCGACTCAAGCCCTCATCAGCGGACGCGGGCTTAACAACCCGTCCGCCGCCCGTCGAGAACAGATGGACGACGAGTGCGCGTTCTCCACGGCTGGTCGCACGCGGTGGATAAATTCGCTTCAGCTTCGCTCGGATTCGGGAACGAAGAACGGCGTGCTCTCGAGTTCCGGCTCGTTGAAGTCCTCGACCCTGCGGCGCATGTGGTCGATGTCCTCGGAGAACAGCGAGGTCACGATCGCGCCGGCGACGCGCTCGGCGGCGATATTGACGCCCGGGATATCGCTGGCGATGGCGGCATGGCTGGCATGCGCGCCGAAATTCACCAGATGAATTTTTCCGAGCGTCGGTTCGCTGCCAGGCATCTTCTCGATCAATTCGAAACCCGGTCCGAGATAGGGAAACCGTTCGAGATCACGGCGGCGCAGATCGGGCGGAGGCTGATAGCGATCACCCCAGGTGGCGATGTTGGGGGCATAGTGCGCCAGTTCCGGAATCCGCGCCGGATCGACGTTGAAGCCGGTGCCGACGATCAGGAAGTCATGCAGCTTCGGTTCATCCTGGCCAGCGATCTTCACCGCAATTTTTTCGCCGGCGCGCGAGGCTTGTTCGACCGCGGACCGAAAATGAATGTCAAAGCCGGCGAGCCGCATGGTGCGGTGGACGGTCTCGTGCGGCACCGGGGACTGTATGTCGTTCAGATAGACCATCGTGGCCCAGCGTTCGGCGTCCGGCAGCGACGCCCAGCCGTGCAGGAAACCGGGAAACGCCGAGCCGCGCCCCTTGTTGACCTGCGGCAGGTATGGCCTTCGCACATACATGTCGATACGCGCCGCGCCGCGTTCGAGCGCGGTGGCCGCATTGTCCCATGCGGAAGCGCCGCCGCCGAGCACGGCAATGGATTTTCCGCGCAACGCGTTGAAGTCGATCGCGTCATTGGTATGTGCAGCCAGGCCGGGCGCCAAGGCGCGATCGACGAAATCCGGCCACAGATCGCCGCCGGCGCCGGCGCGGCCGGTGGCGAGAACGACGCGCCGCGTCAGAACTGTTCGGCGCGCGCCGCTCTCGCTCAGCACGGCTTGTACAAAGTTGCCCGCAGGTTCGAGCGCTTCCAGCGCAACGCCGTGGCTGACGGGCAGGGCCAACATCTTCTGCAGCCAGGAGAGATACTCGACCCAGGTCGCATTACAGATCTTGTAGAGCGCTTCCCAGGCGGCGAGGCCATACTTCGCTTCATACCACGCACGAAAGGTGAGCGAGGGAACGCCAAGGGCGGGGCCGGTCAAGGTCTTGGGCGAGCGCAGCGTGTCCATGCGCGCAAAGGTGAGCCACGGCCCTTCCTGGCCGGGCTTCGCCCGCTCGATCACGGCAATGTTGCGCACGCCCTTGAACAGCAGGCTGCCGGCAGCCGCTATGCCGTTCATCCCTGCGCCAATAATCAACACGTCCAGAACGCGTTGGCCGTTGGCGTCCGAGATGCTCGCCGGCCAGTTCGCGGCCGGCACGCCCAGCATCTCCAGGTCGCGCGCGACGGCGCGTTCGTGCCGTGCGAGCCCAGCAAGATCGGCGCGGTCAATCCTGTGCAATGTTCTGCCTCATGGTCGATCGATCCAAACGAGTTCTTGAATGTGCCGTCAAGCAACGCGAATGTTCATGCGGTTGCTGCAAGTGCTGAATCCAGCAGCGCGCAGCATCGCATAGGCCGTCGGCAAAATCGCCGGGCAGGCCATCATAATCATGGTCCGTGGCATGGAATTTGCTGCACATTCGGTTACAGTTCGTCGTTCAACCGCGGAGATTCTGGGATGCTTGAGGGAGCCGAGGTGCGATTGGCTGTCGATATCGGAGGCACATTTACCGATATCGTCCTGGATGTCGGCCAGGATCGCAAGACCCGAAAGGTGCTGACGACGCCGGCGCGCCCGGAGCAGGCGGTGTTGGATGGAATGCGGCTCATCCTGGCCGATGCGCGTGCGCATATCAGCGATATCGACGTCTTCATTCACGGCACGACGCTCGCCACCAACGCCATCATCGAACGCCGCGGCGCGAAGACGGCGCTGGTCGCAACGCAAGGTTTTCGCGACGTGCTCGATATCGGCACCGAAAGCCGTTACGACCAGTACGACCTTGCGATCGACAAGCCAAAACCGCTGGCGCCGCGCGCGCTTCGTTTCACCGTCCCCGAGCGCATCGATTCGCACGGCGCGGTGCGGTTGCCGCTCGATGAGGCCGCCGTGCGGGCGCTGGTGCCCGAACTGCGTGCGCAGAATGTGGAAAGCGTCGCCTTCGCCTTCCTCCACTCTTATGCCAACCCCGAGCATGAACGGCGCGCCGCCGCCATCCTGAAAGAGGAAATGCCCGAGGTCTGGATCACGCTTTCGTCGGCGGTGTGTCCGGAAATCCGCGAATATGAGAGAACCTCGACCGCCGTCGCCAATGCCTATGTGCAGCCGCTGATCGACGGCTATCTGGCGCGCATGGCCGAGGGGCTGCAGGCCGAACAGTTTCGCGGCGCGATCTATCTGGTGACCTCCGGCGGCGGCGTCACCTCGATCGAAACGGCGCGCCGATTTCCCGTGCGGCTGGTGGAATCGGGGCCGGCGGGAGGTGCGATCTTCGCCGCGCAGATCGCGGCGCGCCTCGGCGAGAGCAAGGTGCTGTCGTTCGACATGGGCGGCACCACCGCAAAAATCTGCCTGATCGAAAAATATCAGCCCGAGACCTCGCGCGTGTTCGAGGTCGACCGCGCCGCGCGCTTCCTGAAAGGCTCGGGCCTGCCGGTGCGCATTCCCGTGATCGAGATGGTCGAGATCGGCGCCGGCGGCGGCTCGATCGCGCGCGTCGACGCGCTGAAGCGCGTCACGGTCGGCCCGGAGAGCGCGTCATCCGAGCCGGGGCCGGCCTGCTACGGCCGCGGCGGTCAGCGGCCCGCGGTGACGGATGCGGACGTCGCGCTGGGCAAGATCGATCCGGATGCGTTCGCCGGCGGCACGATCAAGCTCGATCTGGAACTGTCGAAACAGGCCTTGTTGCGCGACATCGGCGAGCCGCTGGGAATGTCGGCGGAAACCTCTGCCTATGCGGTGCATGAAGTGGTGTGCGAGAACATGGCGAGCGCCGCCCGCGTGCATGCGGTGGAGCGCGGCGCCGTTGTCGGGCAACACACGTTGATCGCATTCGGTGGCGCTGCGCCGCTGCATGCGGCCCGCGTCGCCGAGAAGATCGGCGTTTCGCGCGTGATCGTGCCGTCCAACGCCGGCGTTGGTTCAGCCGTCGGATTCCTTGCCGCGCCCATCGCCTACGAACTGGTACGCAGCCGCCACGCCCGGCTCGACGCCTTCGATGTCGCCGCGGTGTCCGACCTGCTGGACGAGATGGCGAGCGAGGCCCGTGCGCTGGTCGAGCCCGGCGCGGCCGGTGCGCCGGTGCGCGAGCGGCGCGCCGCCTTCATGCGCTATCTCGGGCAGGGGCACGAGATCACGGTCGAACTGCCGAACCGCCGCTTGACGGACGCCGACCTCGCGGGCCTGCGCCAGACGTTCGAGCAGGACTATGCGGCGCTGTTCGAGCGCTCGATCCCGGGCGCGGCGATCGAAGTGCTGAGCTGGTCGGTGCTCGCGACCACCGAGCCGCGCAATCCCACCCGCGTCGCCGAGGTGGCGCGCACGCCGGCCGGCAAGGCCGCGGGCAGCCGCCAATTTTTCGATGGCCGCGCCGGCAAGGTCGTCGACATCCCATTGTATCGGCGCGACCAGATGGCGCCGGGCGCGACCATCGCGGGACCGGCCGTGATTGCGGAAGACGAGACCTCGACATTCGTCTCGACGGGGTTTGACGCTCACATCGACGGCGCCGGCAGCATCGTCATGGAACGAAAGGCGGCATGACCATGGGTGAGACGAACGGCGCGAGCCTGATCGATCTGCAGATCATGTGGCACCGGCTGATCGCCGTGGTCGAGGAACAGGCGCAGGTGCTGCTGCGCACGGCCTTCAGCCCGATCGTGCGCGAGTGCGGCGACCTCTCGGCCGGCGTGTTCGATCTCAAGGGACGGATGCTGGCGCAGGCAGTGACGGGCACGCCGGGGCACGTCAATTCGATGGCCGAGTCGGTCAAGCATTTCATCGCGCATTTTCCGATCGAGACGATGAAGCCGGGCGATGCCTACATTACCAACGATCCCTGGATGGGGACCGGGCACCTCAACGATTTCGTCGTCACCACGCCGTGCTTCAAGGACGGCAAGGCGGTCGCGCTGTTTTCCTGCACCAGCCATCTGATGGATATCGGCGGAATCGGTTTCGGGCCTGACGCCACCGACGTCTTCATGGAGGGATTGTACATCCCGATGCTGAAGCTGATCGACCAGGGCGTTGTCAACGAAACGCTGATGGCGATGATCCGCAGCAATACGCGGCTGCCGATCGATACCGAGGGCGACACCTATTCGCTGGCGGGCTGCAACGACGTCGGCTGCCAGCGCCTCGTCGAGATGATGAACGAGTTCGAAATCGCCTCGCTCGATGCGCTCGGCGATTTCATCTGCGACCGCTCGCGCGAGGCGGTGCTTGCCGAGATCGCAAAGCTGCCGAAGGGTTCCTGGCGCAACACCATGGTGGTCGATGGTTACGACGCCCCGGTCACGCTGGCAGCGACGCTGACGATTTCAGACCAGGGCATTCACGTCGATTTCGACGGGACCTCCGGCGCGTCGAAGTTCGGCATCAACGTGCCGATGTCCTACACCACCGCCTACACCGTGTTCGGCCTCGGCTGCGTCGTCGCCTCGCAGATCCCGAACAATGCGGGCTCGCTCTCGCCGTTGACCGTCTCCGCGCCCGAAGGCTCGATCCTGCATGCGCCAAAACCGGCGCCGGTGGCATCGCGCCATGTCATCGGCCAGATGCTGCCTGACGTGGTGTTCGGCTGCCTGCGCCAGATCATTCCCGAGCGGGTGCCGGCGGAAGGCACGTCCTGCCTGTGGAACCTTAACGTGCGCGGACAGACCCGCAGCGGCGCCGGCGGCAATTACGGGTTCTCGATGGCGGTGACCAGCAATGGCGGCACCGGGGCGCGCTATGCGAAGGACGGACTGTCGGCCACCGCCTATCCGAGCGGCGTGCGCGGCACGCCGGTCGAGATCGCGGAGACGCAGACGCCGCTGATTTTCTGGCGCAAGGAGCTGCGTCCGGATTCCGGCGGCGCCGGGCGGACCCGCGGCGGTCTCGGGCAGATCATCGAAGTCGGCAGCGGCGTCGATGCGCCGTTCGACATTCTGGCCGCCTTCGACCGTATCGATCATCCGCCGCGCGGCCGCGATGGCGGCCACAACGGCGAGGCCGGCTATGTCGGGCTCAAGTCTGGACGCAAGCTGCGCGGAAAAGGATTTCAGACCGTGCCGCCGGACGATCGCCTCGTGGTGTTGACGCCAGGCGGCGCGGGAATCGGCGACCCGAAGCAGCGGGCGAAGACGAGCGTGCAGGAAGACGTCGAGAGCGGGCTGGTGTCGAGCGCGAATGCGGCGTCGCTTTACGGCCTAGCGGGTTGACGCGTTCGTCGGCATTGCACTTTGGTTTCAACATAACGGAGTAGATCGATGATTACACGGCGGACTTTTACAGCGGGAGCGGTGACGATGCTCGCCGCCGGCCATCTATCGACGCGGGCCACCGCGGCGACGGCGAACTGGGATCTTTCGACGGTGTGGCCCGACGGCAATTTCCACACCAGCAACGCGATGGCTTTCGCCGATGCGGTCAAGAAGCAGACCAGCGGCGCCGTCAACATCACGGTGAAGGCCGGCGGCCAGCTCGGCTTCAAGGGGCCTGAACATCTGCGTGCGGTGCGCGACGGCCTGGTGCCGCTCGCGGACGTGCTCAACATCCAGCAGGTCGGCGACGAGCCGTTCATGGGCGTCGAAAGCATTCCCTTCCTCGCCGTCTCGATGGACGAGCTGAAGATCCTGCACAAATATGTGCGGCCCGAATACGAGAAGATCGCCGCACGCAACAACCAGAAGATCCTCTACATCGTGCCCTGGCCGACGCAGTATCTGCATCTCAAGGTGAAGGTGGCTGATGTCAACGGGCTGAAGAACATCAAGATCCGCGTGCCCGACAAGAACGCGGTCGACATGCTGAACGCGGTCGGCATGGCGCCTGTCATGATCCCCTGGGGCGAGACCATTCCGGCGCTGGCGTCGGGCGCGGTTTCAGGCGTTTCGACGTCGGCGGTGTCGGGCGTCGACGGAAAATTCTGGGAATTCATGAAGTACGTCTATCCGACGAACCATGTCTGGTCGTCGCAGATGCTGACCGTCAATCTGGATTCCTGGAAGGCGTTGAGCGCGGACCAGCAGAAGATGGTCGCCGACATCGCCGCGAAGATGGAGCCGGATTTCTGGGCCAATTCGCTCAAGGCAGACGTTGACAGCCTCAACCGCCTCAAGGAGGGCGGCATGGAGGTGGTGCCGGTGTCGGACGCGATGATGGCGGACATCCGCGCCAAGACCGCGCCGCTGCTCGACGCCTTCCTCAAGCGCGTGCCGGCGTCGGAAAAGCCGGTGCGCGCCTATCTCGCTGAAGTCAAGCGCTAGGAGCTGCGCGGTGACAAGCGTCCTGCCGGCTGCCCCGGAGAGCCTCAACGCAGCGGCCCCCGCGCCGCTGCGCATCCTGCTCGATGCGATCGATCGCCTCGGCCGGCTCGACGGCTGGATCGGCGGTGGCTGTTTGCTGATGCTGACGCTGTTGATGCTGGCCGAAGTTGCCACGCGCCTGCTGTCGAACTTCCTGCCGTTCTTCCCGCCGAGCATCTCGATCGCGTGGGAATATTCTTCCTATTTGATGGCAGCTTCCTTCACCTTCGGCGCGGCCATGACGCTGCGAGTCGGCGGCCATATCCGTGTCGTGCTGCTGTTGAAGAACGCGCCGGCGCCGGTCCGGCGCGCGCTCGAAATCCTCTCGGCGTTCGCCGGCTTCCTGTTCATGGCGTTCCTGACGCAGGCGATGGTCAAATTCGCCTGGGGTTCGTTCATCCGCGGGCAGGTATCGACGTCGAGCGACACACCGCTGTGGTTTCCACAAGCCATCGTCACTTTCGGGATGCTGCTGTTGACGCTGCAGTTTTTGGCGCGCGCCATCCAGGCTGCGCTCGGCCTGCCGCTCGAAGACCACCGCATGAAGGCGTCGCCCGTCGAATGATCCCGCGCGCAAAGATGGACGGCTTCATCGCGCCCGCCGCTGGAAGACGAGATTCATGACCATCGAAGTCATCAGCCTGTTCGGTATCCTGTTCCTGCTTCTGGCCGGAGGTCTCTGGATCGGGCTGACGCTCGCGCTGACCGCGACCTTGCTGCTGGCGACATTCCGCTCGATCCCGCTCGACAAGCTGCTTCCGCAATACGCCTGGAACATTTTGACCACGCAGGAGCTGCTGGCGCTGCCGCTGTTCATCCTGATGGGCGAATTGTTGTTCCGCACAAAGCTGTCGCGATCGCTGTTTCAGGGGCTGGCGCCGTGGGCCGGGCTGCTGCCGGGACGCCTGCTGCATGTCAACGTGATCGGCTGCACGATCTTTGCCGCGATCTCCGGTTCGTCGGCGGCCACGACGCAGGTGATCGGCCGCATGTCCCTCAACGAACTGCTGCGGCGCGGTTATTCCCGGGACATCGCGATCGGCTCGCTCGCGGGCGCCGGCACGCTGGGATTTCTGATCCCGCCTTCGAACATCATGATCATCTATGGCGTGCTCGGCGACGTCTCGATCCTGAAACTGTTCACCGCCGGCGTGCTGCCGGGCCTGCTGCTGGCGGGCACGTTCATGGCCTGGGTGATGATCCATACCACGCTGAACCGGACGCTGGTGCCTGAGTCGGAAGCAAAGCTTGCGGAGGCCCCCTGGGGCGAACGGTTCGCCGCGCTAAAGGATCTTGCGCCGGCGCTGTTCCTGATCGCATGCGTCCTCGGCTCGATGTATGGCGGCCTGGCGACGCCGTCGGAGGCGGCGGCGGTCGGCGTGCTCGGTGCGGCGCTGGTTGCCTGGGCGCAGGGATCGCTGTCGCAACAGGTGATCCGCGATGTCATCATCGGCTCGGTGGTCACCTGCTCGATGATCGCCCTGATCGTGCTCGGCGCATCGATCCTCGGCAACGCCGCGGCGTTCCTCGGCATTCCGCAAGCGGTGGCCGCGTTCGTCAAAGGGCTCGGTCTGTCGCCGTTCATGCTGATCGTCGTGCTGATCGCCTTCTACCTCGTGCTCGGCTGCTTCCTCGACGGCTTTTCGATGATCGTGATGACGCTGCCGATCGTGCTGCCGATCGTGAAGGCCGCGGGCTTCGACGACATCTGGTTCGGCATCTTCCTCGTGCTGGCCGTCGAGATGGCGCAGATCACGCCGCCGGTCGGCTTCAACCTGTTCGTCATCCAGGGCCTGACCGATGACGGTCTCGGCTATATCGCGCGGGTGACGATGCCGTATCTGATCATCATGGTCAGCTTCGTCCTGCTGCTGACGCTGTTTCCGGGCATCGTCACGATCCTGCCCAAGCTGCTCTACGGGTAGGCCCTCTCACGCCGTCCGGCACGGACGGCCGCCGCCGGCGGGCCTGCTACCAGCGTAACCCGTCCCTGCATCGCAGCCGAACAGGCTTTGCAATCCGGCCGGGCTTCGATCATAAAGGCGCCGGATCTTCAAGCCGGCCGACGTCGCATCCGGCTACAATAAAAGAGGGAGCTGATCTCGTGGCCTATTCCGATACGCAACTGTTCATCAACGGCAAATGGCGGCCGAGCCATTCGGGCAAGACCATCGCCGTGCTCAATCCGGCCACCGAAGAGCAGATCGGCACCGTGGCGCATGCCGACCGCGCCGATCTCGACGAGGCGCTGGAAGCCGCCAACAAGGGGTTCAAGGCCTGGCGTGCGGTGGCGCCGTTCGAGCGCTGCCGGATCATGCGCAAGGCGGCGGCGATCATGCGCGAGCGCAACGACGAGATCGGGCCGCTGCTCACCATGGAGCAGGGCAAGACGCTGGCGGAAGCCAAGATCGAAGCCATGCTGGCGGCCGACGTCATCGAATGGTTCGCCGAGGAAGCCAAGCGCGCCTACGGCCGGGTGATCCCGGCGCGCGGACCCGGCGTCTACCAGATCGCGGTCAAGGAGCCGGTCGGCCCGGTCGCGGCCTTCACGCCGTGGAATTTCCCGATCAACCAGGTGGTGCGAAAGCTTTCGGCGGCGCTGGCGGCGGGCTGTTCGATCATCGTCAAGGCCCCGGAGGAAACCCCCGCGTCGCCCGCGCAACTCATCAAGGCGTTCGCCGATGCCGGCGTGCCTGACGGCGTCATCAACCTGGTCTACGGCGTGCCGTCGGAGATTTCGGAATATCTCATTCCGCATCCGGTGATCCGCAAGATCTCGTTCACCGGATCGACCGTCGTCGGCAAGCAGCTCTCCGCGCTGGCCGGCCTGCACATGAAGCGCGCCACCATGGAGCTTGGCGGTCATGCGCCGGCCATCGTGTTCAAGGATGCCGACGTGTCGTCGGCGGCGAAGATTCTGGCGGCAGCAAAATATCGCAACGCCGGCCAGGTCTGCATCTCACCGACCCGCATGCTGGTGCAGGACGACGTCTTCAAGGAGTTCGTCGAACAGTTCGTCGAGGGCGCGAAGGCGATGAAGGTCGGCAACGGCATGGATCCGGATTCCAAGATGGGCTCGCTCGCCAACCCGCGCCGCGTCACCGCGATCGAAGGCATGGTGCAGGATGCGGTGGGCAAAGGTGCAAAACTCGAGACCGGCGGACATCGCGTCGGCAACAAGGGCTACTTCTTCGAGCCCACCGTGGTCAGCGACGTGCCGAAGGACGCCCGCGCCATGAACGAGGAGCCGTTCGGGCCGCTGGCGCTGATCTCGCGCTTCTCGACCTTCGACGAGGTGGCGGAGGAAGCCAACCGCCTGCCGTTCGGCCTGGCGTCCTACGCCTTCACCAGCTCGACCAAGACCGCGACCGCGATCGGCGCCGCCATCGAGGCCGGCATGGTTTCGATCAACGCCTTCGGCCTCGCGCTGCCCGAAGTGCCGTTCGGCGGCGTCAAGGATTCCGGGTACGGCTCGGAAGGCGGCATCGAGGCGATGGAAGCCTATTTCAACACCAAGTTCATCAGCCAGACCGGGGTGTGAGGCGGCACGACGGTGCCTCCGGCTGGCGAAGGATGCGGACACGCATCCGACCAAGCTGGCCAACGGCACCGTCCGGCCTGCTACCTCTCGGCGACGTCCAGCACTACCTTATGGCTGCAGACCAAGGCGTTAGGCCGGCGGCTAATTCTTGATCGCGTAAAGCGGCGTTCGCAGCGTCAGCTGGTAGGACGGTTTCGGCGTCCACGCGATCTGCGCGGTGATGCCGAACAGGCGGTTATCATCGTCGTCCATGCGGTCGAGGTCAAACCGGAGGATCGGCTGCGTGAAGGCGGGAAACGGCGTCAGGTTCAGAAGCTGCGCGCCGCCGAAATGCTGCACCCCGGCGCGGCCGGTAAATTTCCAGTTGTTGTCCCACTGATAGTGACCGCCGACATAGCCCATGACATCCGGGCTGACGCGGGCGAGCGGGGTATCGACCAGCACCCGCGTATATTGCGCGCCCGCGAGCAGGCCGCGCGTTTCGTCGGCGTCCAGCGCGTAACCGGCTTCGAGGATCGTGTTGTAGGTCGTCGTGGCCAGCGGCGCGTCCGAGATCGACCGCGTCGCGTTGGCCTGCAGCGTGATGGTCGGAAATACTCCGCCGTTCTGCTGGTAGAGGTCGGCCTGGAAGCCAATGGTGAAAGCGTAGACCGAGAACGTCGTCCAGGGGTCGGCGCCCGATTTCGAGGTCGCGCCGCTGACGCCGCCATAGACCGAGAGGCGATCGTTGACGTCGACGGTGAAGGGCAGGTCGACCGAGAGGCTCTGGCTGGACGGCGGGGTCAGGCCTTGCAGCGAGGACAGGTTTGCCAACCGTGACAACAGCGGCGGCGCGCTGAACCCGATCGAGAGCGCCCCGCCGGGAAGCGTTCCGTAGGTCGTTCTCATGTCGAGATAGAAGTTCGGCAGCACGGGCTTTGCCTCGGCGGCGTCCTCCTCTTCGTCCTCTTCCTGTCCAAGCGCCACACCGGAAATGCAGAACGACAGCAGCACGCCGAGAACCATGCTCCGGACGTAACGCGCTGAAGCGGACATGGTGGGATTCGTGCTCAATCGATGCATCCCCGAATTTGACGCAGGTCAATGGTATTCCAATGAACGCCGCTTACCAATGCCAGCATCAGTCTGGAAGGGACGCATGCACAAAAACGTCAAGTATCTCGTGGCTGTCACCGCCATCGCCATGGGGTTGACATCGCCTTCGCTGGTTGTCGCTCAAGCATTGCAAAAGCCTTCCGTCCGGCTTGCCGACGTTATGAGCGTCCTGCAGTCGCGCCACTCGAAGCTGTGGACCGCCGCCCAGCAGCGCAATTGGGAGCTGGCGGGGTATGAACTGGAGCTGGTGAAGGCGGGGCTTGCGGATGCGATCGGTCTCTACACCGACATCCCCGCAACCAATGTCACCATGGTCGACGGACCGCTGCAAGCGCTCGATGGCGCGATCGCCGCCCGAAGCGTTCCGGCCTTCGGCAAGGCATTCGGCGAACTCACAACCGGATGCAACTCCTGTCATCAATCCGTCGGCCGCGGCTTCCTCGTCATGACGATCCCCAAGGCATCGCCTTTCACCAATCAATCGTTTGAGCCGAGTTCGGGGAAGGACAAAGACGGCGCGCGCCGCTGAGGGGTCGATCGCCGGTCTTTGCCTTGGTCGGGCGCTGCCGCGCTCAGCAAGCCTTTCAGCAAGTCTTTCAGCAATTCTTGCCGGCGGCCGCGATGGCTGCGGACAGCGCGAGCTTGGTCTCCTGCACGATGTCCTCGACCAGCTCTTCGCGGCTGACATGGGCGACCTGGCCGGTGAGCAATCCCTGTTCGGCGAGCATAACCACGCCGTGCAGGGAGGCCCAGATCTTGAGGGCGCTGCGCTCGCGCAACAGCCCGACCGCCGGCGCTTCCAGCGCCTCCAGCAGGAGCTCGAACGTCTCCATCGCGGCGCTGTGCAACTCGCTGCCCTTGGGCGCACACGCCATGGTTCGCGAGGCGAACATCAGCCTGTAGATCCCGTTGCGGTGCAGGCCGAAATCGAGCGTCGCCTGTGCGAAGCGTGACAGTTTTGACTGCTTCGACGGCTGTTCCAGCACCGCACGCATCAGGGCGCAAAACTGGCGGAACGCCTCGGCGGTGACCGCCGTCAGCAGCGTTTCACGGTCGGCAAAATGCTTGTAGGGCGCCGGCTGCGAGACGCCGAGCTTCTTGGCGAGCGCGCTGATGCTGATCGCCTCGGGGCCGCCGAGTTCGACTTCATGCAACGCGGCCTGCACCAGGGCATCGCGGAGATCCCCATGGTGATAGGCGTTCAGTGCTTTGCGGGCGGGACGAGGTGGCATTCAACCCATGCTCTATAACTTTTGACTTGACAGTACAACGCCGGCGCGAATGTAATAAGATATAACTTCGCGGTGCGCCGGCGGGTTCTTGCCCACGCGTGCCAGCGGTGACCGCGCGATGCACGCGCGTCATGCAAGAGGAAACGCTGCAATGGCCGGAACGCTGAAAATCCGCGTCGACCAGGACAAATGCCAGGGTCACGCGCGCTGCAAGTCACTGGCGCCCGAACTGTTCGACCTCGACGAGTTCGGCAATGCGCACGAAGTCGGCGACGGCTCCGTTCCGGCCGGCCTGGAAGACAAGGCGTACCTTGCCCAGAGCAACTGTCCCGAGATCGCGATCGAGGTGATCGAGGAATAAATACCGTCCTCAGATCGACCCAAACCCCATCAGGATCTGAACGAACCAACAGAGGATTTGCTCCGATGTCCGATTCCGCCAGCATCATGCCCGAACATCCGCCGGTCACCGACTGGGTCAACGATTTCGACCATACCGATCCGGCCTGGACGGAAAATCCGTTTCCGATCTGGGACAAGCTGCGCGCGGCTTCACCCGTCGTTCACACCGAGCGCTTTCTCGGCTGCTACCTGCCGACGACCTACCAGGCCGTGAAGGAAATCGCCTACGATACCGACAGTTTTTCCTCGCGTCGCGTGATCGTCCGCGACGTGCGCCCGGATATCACCGCGCGGGCGCCGCCGATCACTTCCGACCCGCCCGAGCACAAGCCGGCCAAGCAATTGCTGCTGCCGCCGTTCACGCCGGACGCGATGAAGAAGCTCGAGCCGCGCGTTCGCGCCATCTGCAACGAACTGATCGACGAGTTCATCGCCGACGGCAAATGTGATGCGGCCGCACGCTACACCAAGCATATTCCGGTCCGCGCCATCGCGCACATGCTCGGGATTCCCGAGAAGGACGGCGATCTCTTCATCAAGTGGATTCACGGCATCCTCGAACTCGGCATCAAGGACGACGACGCGCTGATGGGCGCGGTACGCGAGATGACCGGTTACTTCATCGGCCATCTGGAGCAGCGCCGGAACAATCCGACCGACGATCTGATTTCGACGCTGATGAAGGCAAAGGACAAGGATGGAAACCCGCTGGCGGACGAGCACATTCTGGGTTCGCTGCGGCTGCTGCTGATCGCCGGCATCGATACCACCTGGAGCGCGATCGGTTCCTCGCTGTGGCATCTGGCGAAGACGCCCGCCGATCGCGAGCGTCTGGTCAGGGAACCGGAGCTGATGCCGCTCGCCGTCGAGGAACTGCTGCGCGCCTATTCGCCGGTGACCATGGCGCGCGAAGTGATGAAGGAGACGACCATCAGCGGCTGCCCTGTCAAGCCGGGCAACATGGTGCTGCTGTCGTTCCCGGCTGCCAACCGCGATCCTGCGATGTTCCCCGATGCCGACAAGGTGGTGATCGACCGCAAGGAGAATCGCCACGCCGCGTTCGGCCTCGGCATCCACCGTTGCGTCGGTTCCAATCTGGCGCGCATGGAAATGACGGTTGCGATCGAGGAATGGCTGAAGCGGATTCCGGATTTCAGGCTCGATCCGGCGGGCAGGGTCACATGGTCGGAGGGTACCGTGCGCGGCCCGCGTCAACTGCCGGTGCTGTTCGGCAAGGCGAACTAGGCGCGAACCAGGCATAATCGCTTTCCGGCGCGCAGAACGGCAATATGAAGGCCGCTCCGCGCCGGTGATCCAGCCGCTTGACCTCGATCTTCGCGTCGTGGGCGATCTTCTTCCGGGACATGCTGGTCGGCGCCGTTGAGAACGGCTCCAAGGGCGGAACGCAGTGTGGGCCGACGCTGGTTGAATGGAAGGCAAGGGGCGGGAAGGGTATCATCATCCGGAAGCAGACAGGAGATCGTCATGAGCCGTATCTTTGGGGCGGTCTGCCAGAACGGATACGTCGTGCGGGACATCCGCATCGCAATGGACCATTGGGTCAAGGTGATGGGTGTCGGACCCTGGTACTATATCGACCGGGTCAAGACCGACTACTTCCGCCACCGGGGCCGCGACTCCGCAGTGGAGATGAGCATCGCGCTCGCCAATTCCGGCGATCTCCAGATCGAACTGATCCAGCAGCGCAACGACGCGCCCTCGATGTACAAGGAGTTCCTGGACTCCGGTCGCGAGGGCCTGCAGCACATGTCCTACTGGACCCATGACTATCAGGAACTCTACGATCGCGCGCTGTCGCTCGGCTACAAGGTCGGACATGAGGGACAGATCGGCGGCGAAAAGGGCCGCTTCGCCTATTTCGACACGCAGGCGCATCCCGGCACGGTGGTGGAAATATCCGACATCAGCGGCAGCAAGGGCCGGTTCTTCGAGCACATCCGAAAAGTGGCGGCCGGTTGGGACGGCTCCGATCCGATCCGCGATGTCGATCGTTGATGCGCGGGCGGCATCTGTGACGTAACTTGCAGGAAACGCGGAAGTCTGCGCAGCAACGAGAAACGGCAAATAAGGAGAGGCGGAATGGCAAGACTTCCCCTGATCGACCCGGCGGCAACCAGCGGCGACATCCGTGCGTCCTTTGACAGGATGCCGGTAGTGCTGAACATCTTTCGGATGATGGCGCATGCCGAGTCGAACTTCATTCCGGCGATGCGGTTCGCCAATTCGATTCTGCACAAGCAGAAGCTCAGCCACGTCAATCGCGAATTGCTGATCCTGCAGGTCGCGCAGCGGCAGGGCGGCGTCTATGAGTGGCGGCAGCATGTGCCGATCGCGCTCGGCGTCGGCGTCACGCAGAAGCAGATCGACGGCATCGAGCAGGGCAATTACGCGGACGCCGCATTCAACGCCGCCGAACAGGCGCTGCTGGCCTTCGGGGCGGAGGTGATCGACAATGTGCGCATCCCCGAACCGGTGTTTTCCGCCGTGCGAAAATATTTCTGCGAACAGGAGATCGTCGAATCGATTCTCGCGATCGGCTTCTACATGACGATGGCGCGCCTGACCGAAGCGACCGATGTCGACCTCGACCCCGCCGCCGGCATGACCGTCTACGAGGCCAGCAAGAAGAAGCGGGGCTGACGCTGCACGTTGCTCCCCCCGGCCGATTGACCCCGCGGCCGGTTGTGGAGATCATTAGGACGGTTCGAGGCAACCATGGGCTTGGAGCGCGGGCAATGACGGATAATGCGGGCGCAGGCGGTCCGCGCCCTCTCAGCGAGATCGCGAGCTACCACGCTCATATCTACTACGACCCCGCAAAAACACGGGGCGAGGCCGAGCGGTTGCGGACCTGGATCGCCGAGCGCTTCTCGGTGACGCTCGGACGGTGGCATGACGTCAAGGTCGGCCCGCACGACCAGGCCATGTATCAAGTGGCGTTTGCGCGCGAGATTTTCCCCGAACTGGTGCCATGGCTGATGCTCAACCGGGGCGAATTGAGCGTCCTGATCCATCCGAACACGACCAACCCTCGCCGTGATCACCGGGACGATCCAATCTGGATCGGGCCGGCGTTGGCGGTGCACGCCGACAAGTTGCCGGAACACGCCGAGATCGAAGAAGCGCCGGCGCCCAATACCAACCCAGGCCTGCGGCCCTGAGCCTCTGCACGCGAATCCCTGCCCGGATTCCCATCACGCCGCTTGAATCCGGCGATCTGGCCGGCCATGATGAGATCGGGGGCTTGTCTCGATTATGCCTTACTTTCGATTTCATTATGGTGGGACTTATTCGGTGAATCCATTAGGAATCAGACGTGATTCCGAAGCGCCGAGCCGGGGACGGATGGACAAAAGGAAGACCAGTCAAGCCGGGCTTGCTCCTAGCCGCGGTAGTCGCTTGCTCCGCGAAGCGGCGTTGGGCACGATGGCGGTTGCCATGGCGCTGGGGCTCGCCGCCTGGGTGACCGATTTCGATCTGGCGGCCTGGATCAATCCTGCATCCGCCAATGTCGCCAGCGCGCCGTCGTTCGAGGAGCGATTCGGTTCGGGGGCGGTGCGCCGCTCGCTGGCCATCGGCTATCCATGGCGTCCCGTCGCCAGTCCGGAGCGGACGGACTTCGACTCCGAGTTCGGACACATCCGGGCGTCGTTGGGACCGTTGCCCGAGGAGCAGAGCGCTCTCCAGCCCGCACCGCAGGCCCCGCCGGCCGAGGCGGCGATCCCGCTGCCGCGAGCGCGGCCGGTCCTGGCCAATCTCCAGTCGGTGAGGACCGACCCGACGACGGCTTCGACTGACAACCGCACCCTGTTCGAGAAGATCTCCGATCTGGTGCCGATGAAGTTTTCGCTGGCGTCGCTGACGCCCGGCGACGGGCTGCTGAGCGAGCGGAAGAATCTCGCGGCGCTGGGCTACGACGCCCAAACGGCCGTCTACGACATCTCCGGCCGCACCGTCTATTTGCCGAACGGCACCAAGCTCGAAGCGCATTCCGGTCTCGGCGGGTTGATGGACAATCCGGCCCATGTCGACCAGCGTATGGTCGGCGCGACGCCGCCCAACGTCTACGACCTCAGGCCGCGTGAAAAGCTGTTTCATGGGGTGGCCGCGTTGCGCATGACGCCGGTCGGCGAAAACGAGATGCATGGCCGCAACGGTCTTTTGGTGCACAGCTATCTGCTCGGTCCGAACGGCGACTCCAACGGCTGCGTCTCGATCAAGGAATACGACAAATTCCTCGCGGCGTATAACAATGGCGAGGTCAAGCGCCTCGTCGTGGTGCCGAGCCTCAAGGAAGGTCTCACTGCGTCGCGGCGATCGCCATCGCCGTCATGACCGCCGTTGCCGGCGACGCGGCGGCCGCTTCCGAGACACCGTTGCGCGCGACGTTCAAGATCAACCTCAACGGTCAGGCGGTGTCGATCGGCACCGTCGGCCAGGCTTATAGCTTCATCACCAGTCTCTCGTCGATCGAGTGGATCGAATTCCGCGCGCTGCACGCCGATGCCGTGGGTGCCCTGCAGCGCGCTGCGGGGAACGCGATGCTGACTGTGCAGGCGACCAACGCGCTGCGGGCGCTGTTTGCCCGCGCCAAGCTCTTGTGAGTATCCATGCTGAAAAGTGCCAGTGACATTGAAGACGAACGCCTGATTCGCGAACTGGTGCAGAACTGGGCGATCTGGCGCGATGCCGGCGACTGGGAGCGCTTCCGCACCGTCTGGCATCCCGACGGGCGCATGATGGCGACCTGGACGCAGGGCACCGGCGACGAATTCATCGAGATCAGCAAACAGGCCTGGGCCAAGGGCGTCAGCATCCTGCATTTCCTCGGCGGCATCTCGGTCGACCTCGCCGGCCAGCGCGCCATTGCGCAAACCAAGATGACGATCTCGCAGCGGGCCGAGGTCGAGGGCGTCTTGTGCGACGTGCTCTGCACCGGGCGGTTCTATGATTTCCTCGAGAAGCGCGACGGGCGCTGGGGCATCGTGCTGCGCCAGCCGATCTATGAAAAGGATCGCATGGACCCGGTCACCCCCGGTGCGGTGCCCGCGCTGGACAGGGCCCTGCTCGAGCAATTTCCGCCTGGCTACCGGCATCTCGCCTACCTGCAGACCCGCATCGGATACACCGTGAAGCGCGACATGCCCGGCCTGAAAGGGCCCGAAGTCGAGGCCTTGTACGCGCGCGGCGCGGCATGGCTGCAGGGCAAGCCGATGTAGGGCGTCCCGTTCGTCGCTCGCGCGCAAGTTGATCTGGGTCAAGGACGTCGCCTTCCCCGCTGCCGAAGATAATAAGTACGCTCAGGCACGGGAAACAGCATGGCAAGCCAACTCGAATTGAGTTCGCGGGCAGCGCTCTGCAGGCAGTTGGCGCTGCGCGAACCCAACAGCAGGCTTTATTGGCTGGCGGAGGCCGAGAAGTGGTCTCGTTTTTCCCGAGAAACGATCCCCCTCGAACAAACGGGCCCCGAGGATGACCCGTTCGAAAAGTTTCTGGCATTGATCGCGAGGCGGTACCAGGCTTAACCGATCTCCTTGCGCACCGTCGCCGCCCCGTCGCACATCGCCTTGAGCTTTCCGAACGCGACATGGCGCGGCATGTATTTCATGCCGCAATCGGGCGCGACGACGAGGCGATCCGCGGCAACGTGCTTCAGCCCGTTGCGGATTCGCCCTGCCACCACGTCCGGTGATTCGATCTCGGGATTACCGAGGTCGAGCACGCCGAGCATGATCTTCTTCGATGACAGATCCTTGAGCACGCCGAGATCGAGGTTCGGCTGCGCCGCCTCGATCGAGATCTGCTCGGCGCTGGTGTCGGCGAGTTCGGCCAGGAACGAATAGCCGGCCGGCTTGGTCGAGCCGGGCACGACCGCGGCATAGCCGAAGCAGAGGTGCACCACCGTCGGCACGGTGATGCCTTCGAGCGCGCGGTTGATCGCCTTCACGGCGTAGCGGCGGGCGAGGTCGGGGTTGTTGCGCACCCAGGGTTCATCGAGCTGGATGACGTCGGCGCCGGCTTTTTGCAGGTCGAGCGCTTCGGCGTTGACTGCGGCGGCAAACGCCATCGCCAGCTCATCGTCATCCTTGTAGAACTCGTTCTTGGCCTGCTGGCTCATCGTGAATGGGCCGGGCAGGGTGATCTTGGCCGCGCGGTCGGTATTCTTGCGCAAAAATTCCATGTCGTGCAGTTCGACCGGGCCACGGCGCTTCACCGGGCCGACCACGCGCGGGACCGGCGTTTCGTGCCCGGTGCGCGAGGTGATGATCGCGGGCTTCTCGTCGTCGATGCCTTCGAGCGCGGTGGCAAAGCGGTTGGAATAGCTCTCGCGGCGGATTTCGCCGTCGGTGACGATGTCGATCCCGGCGCGCTCCATGTCGCGGATCGCGACGATGGTGGCGTCGTCCTGCGCTTCTTCCAGATGTTCGGCCGGCAGCCGCCACATCGCATGCAGCCGCGTGCGCGGCACGACTTTCGACAGCATCGCGCGATCGACCAGCCATTCCGGTTGCGGGTAGCTGCCGACCACGGTGGTCGGCAGCAGGTGCTTTGGCAGGTTCATCATTGTTTCCTGGCTCTTGTTCTTCTTGTCGCTCGTTCAGGACGCGCGGGTCGCGCTGGCTGAAACCTCGTCCTTCACGGGGTTGCGCAGCACGCCGATGCCGGACACCTCGACCTCGACGACGTCGCCTTCCTTCATCCAAAGCGGCGGCGTGCGGTAGGCGCCGACGCCGCCGGTGGTGCCGGTGACGATGACGTCGCCGGGGACGAGCTCGGTGAAGGTCGAGCAATAGGCGATCAGGGCGGGGACGTCGAACACGAGGTCCGAGATCGGCGCGGCCTGCACCTCGACGCCGTTGAGGCGGGTCGCGATCGTCTGCTTGCTGATGTCGGGGATTTCGTCCGTGGTGACCATCCACGGGCCGAATGCGCCGGTGCCAACAAAATTCTTGCCCGGCGCAAACTGCGAGGTGTGGCGCTGCCAGTCGCGGATGCTGCCGTCATTGTAGCAGGCATAGCCCGCGACATGCGACAGCGCGGCCTCACGCGAAATGCGGCGCCCGGCCTTGCCGATGATCACGGCCATTTCGCCCTCATAGTCGAAGCGCTCGGACTCGAGGGGACGGATCATCGGCTGGCCGCCGCCGACCTGGCTGTTGGCGAAGCGGATGAAGATCATCGGGTGCGGCGGCGTCGGATGGCCGCTCTCGGCGAGATGGGTGGCGTAGTTGACGCCGATGCAGAAGATCTTGTCGGGATCCGGGACGGTCGGCAGCAGCTCGATTTCGGCGAGCGCATAATCCGGCCGTTCGCCCTGCAGCGCCTTCAGCGCGTCGAGCGATCCATGCGCGAGCAGCGCCTTGAGGCTCGCAAAATCCTTCAGCCGCTTGCCGGCGTCGATGATGCCGGCGTTTGTCACCAGTCCGTAGGTCACGGTCGAGCCGGCCTTGAAACTCGCAATCTTCATGGGGTTGGCACTTTCTTCGCTGGAGGAAGCGTAGGGATCGATCGATTTCACGGTTTCGCCCGAACGGATCGGAACGCATTCGGGCGGAAGCGCGCGCCGCCTTGACGTCCAACCCGCTTTGCATCGCGCGGCCTCAGAACCTGGTCGGCACGGGCTTGAACTGGGTCGAGATGATGTCCGCCGCCGGCCCGAGGTCCTTCATGCCGCCGGCCTTGGCCATGTCGAGCGCAAGCTGGAGCTGTTCTTGAATCTTCGGTCCGTCCATTCTGCCGTCGGTTTCCAGCTTCATGATCGTGTTGTCATATTCCAGCGCGGCGATGTCCGGTGGAATTTCATAGAGTTCGGAAATCAGCTTGACGGAGGCTTCCTTGTTGGCGCGCATGTACATCAGCGCGCCGTAGAGCGCGTTCAGCGTCTTCTGCACCAACTGCGGCTTGTCCTTCACGTATTTGTCGAGCGAGATCCAGCCGGCGGCGAGGTTCGGCGGCACTTCCTTGGCATAGTCGAGGATGGTGCGCGCAGCACCGGACTTGGCGATCTGGAAGCTGAGCGGCGAATAGACCACGGCCGCCTCGACATTGCCGGCGAGCAGGTTCGGCACCAGACCGCCGCCGCCGACCGGCACGCGAACGAACTCGATCTTCTTGTCTTGCTGCGTCCACAAGGCGAGCAGGTCGGAGCCGGAGCCGGCGGAAGTGATCGCGACCTTCTTGCCCTTGAGGTCGGCGACACCAAGCGATGATTTCGAAAGCGTCATCAATTGCCAGCCGAAATAGCCCATCGCGGCATTGGCAACCACCTTGGAATTCACGCCCTTGGTGCGTCCGGCCGAAACCAGCGAGGTGGCGTCGAGGATGACGTCGGCGGCGCCCGCCGCCATCGCTTCGAAGGTCTCGGCGCCGCCGCGATAGATCGTCAGTTCCGCCTTGATGCCTTCCTTGTCGAACAGTTTCTGGCGCAGCGCAGTTTCGGCGATCGTGGTCGGCCAGTAGGTCTTGGTGGGAACTCCGATGCGCACAGTATCGGCGGCCTGCGCCATCACCGGGGCGCCGAGAACGCAGGCGGTTGCGATCGTCACCAGGACGTGCCGTCGCGTGATGCTCATGGCGATGGTCCCTTTAACTCTTTGTTGGATGTTTCGAGCTCGAAGATCAGGCGGTTGCACGACTTGCCGGCGCGTCGGCCGCGGCGAGCTCGACGAGACGCATGGTTGTCACGAAGTGTTTCGAGAGGGCCGCGACGGCGGCATCGGCGTCGCGTTTGAGCGTGGCGCGCACGATCGCGGCATGTTCTGCTTCGACATTGCGCTTTTTCTTGTTGTTGCGCCGGATCGCAAGCCACCGATAGCGCTCGCTCTGTTCGTGCAGCACGTCGCGAAAGCCGAGCAGCCATGGCGAGTTGCAGGCACTCACCAAGGTGCGGTGGAAGACGCGGTGCCGCACCACCCATTCTTCGTAGTGGTGCGTCGGATCGTCGGGATAGGTACAAGGTACGACGCACAGCGCGGTGAACGACTTCTCCACCGCGGCGAGCCAGGCGGCGTCGCCGTGCTCGATCGAGCGGCGCAGCGCCAGCCCTTCGATATCGGTGCGGGTCTGCGTCACGTCCCTGAGGTCGGCGGCAGATACCGGGCTGACGCGAAAGCCGCGCTGGTCGGACGCCTGCACGAGTCCGTCCGCGACCAGACGCGACAGCGCCTCGCGCACCGCGGCCAGGCTGACCGAGAACTGCCTGGCGAGGCCGGCGATATGAAGCTTTTGTCCGGGCAGCAGGCGGGTCGAAAGAATGTCCGCGCGAAGCCGCGCCTGGACGGCCGACGTCAGGCTGCGCGGCCGTTCGTCGGCAAGGCCCTCGTCGATACTCAACCCGATATTGGTCATGGCGGGCGGGACATTGGCGAGGTAATCCACTGCCGTCAATCGAAAATCGATTTTCCGAGCAAGACTTTGAATTTATGCGATTTTCAAGTCCAAGGGCGGCTCGCTGCGGCGGCCGGCCCAAATCCTTCTCGACCAACAAGTCCCGGCCTGATGACAACCAAAGCAAGATCGCGTAGATAGTTCGCATGCGAAAGAAATCCGTTGATGTCTGACGTGAGCGTTCGCCGCGAGCATCGTCTGGTATTCCTGCTCAACGTGGTGCAGCGCCGCCTGCAGCGATGGATGGCGGCGCGGACGCAGCACAACGGTGTAACGGCCGCGCAGTCCGGCTTGCTGTTCGTGCTTGGCCGGCGTGACGGCGTGTCGATGGGCGAGGCGGGCGCGGCGCTCGATCTTGGCCCGCCCGGCGTCAGCGGCCTGGTGGACCGCATGACCGCGGCCAATCTGGTCCGGCGGCGCGCCGATCCTGAGGATGGCCGGGCGTGGCGGCTGTGGCTGACGCCGGCCGGCCGCGCCGCGCTGGCGCAATCGAAAGCGGGGCTCGCGGAAATCAACGCGCGCCTCACGGACGGATTTACCGAGGCCGAAATCGACACCGTTGCGCGCTGGCTTACGACCATGCAAACCAGATTTCCCAGAGGAGACGACGAATGACCGAACACATCAAGATCGAGAAGAGCGACGGCATCTTGAGCCTGACGATGGCCCGTCCCGACAAGAAGAACGCGCTGACGAACGCGATGTATGGCGCGCTGGCCGATGCCATCGCGGGTGCGGAGACCGACTCTTCCGTTCGCGTGCTGCTGATCCGCGGCGAGGGCGACATGTTCACCGCCGGCAACGATGTCGGCGAGTTCGCCGCCATTGCGACCGGCGCCGCGCAGGGCGAGCGGCATGTCAGCCGCTTCCTGCAGGCGCTCGCCCAATCGAGCCGCCCGCTGGTCGCCGCCGTTCAGGGCCGCGCCGTCGGCGTCGGCACCACCATGCTGCTGCACTGCGATCTGGTCGTGCTGGCGGAAAACGCGCTGCTCTCGACGCCGTTCGTCAGCCTGGCGCTGGTTCCGGAAGCGTCCTCCAGCCTGCTGATGCCGCTCCGCATCGGCTATGCCCGCGCCTTCGAGATGTTCGCGCTGGGTGAGGCCGTCGATGCCAAGTCAGCGCTGGCCTGGGGGCTCGCCAACCGCGTGGTGCCGCTTGCCAAACTCGACGAAGAGGCGGGCGGGCTGGCGATGCGGATGGCGAAGCAGCCGGCCGGCGCGGTCAGCATCACAAAGCGGCTGATGCGCAATCCGGAAGTTCTCATGGCGCAGATCAAGGCGGAAAGCGCGCAGTTCGCCGCGCGGCTGCAGACCACGGAGGCGCGCGAGGCCTTTACCGCGTTCGCCGAGCGCCGGCCGCCGGACTTCTTGAAACTCGCGAAATAGCGGGCGAGATTGCTTCTCCCTGCCCGCGACCGCGATTGACCGGCTGTGACGGTCCCGCTACCTGTCAGCAGTTGCGTGCGGGGAGACCAATGAACAAGAACGCTGGCGCTTCCGAATTCGATGATGACATCGTCGGCGCCGGCTCGGCCGGATACGTGCTCGCCAATCGCCTGAGCGCCGACGGCAGGCGTTCCGTCTTGCTGCTGGAAACCGGACCAAAGGACAGCAACTTCTGGATCCACGTGCCGCTCGGTTACGGAAAACTGTTCAAGGAAAAGACCGTCAACTGGATGTGCCAGACCGAGCCTGAGCCGGGCCTTGACGGCCGGCAGGTGTTTCAGCCGACGATGATGATCGCGGGGAAGGCGTCGGACATGATGGTGGAGGACGCGCGGTAGCGCATCGCATGGCCGATATCCTCGCCGCTATCCATGAACTTGCCCCGGCCATTCGCGCCCGCGCGACCGAGATCGAACAGGCGCGCCGGATGCCCCCCGATCTGGCGCAGACCCTCGCCGCGGCGGGCCTGTTCCGGATGGCAGTGCCGAAGGAGGCCGGCGGGCTCGAACTGCCGCCGGCGGCGATGCTGCAGGCGATCGAAGCCATCGGCACCGCGGACGCTTCCGTCGGCTGGTGCGTGATGATCGGCGCCACCTCCGGCGTGACGGCGGCCTATTTGCCAACACCCGTGGCTCGGGAGATCTTCGGCCCCTCGGATTGCATCGTCGGCGGTGTGTTCGCTCCGATGGGGAAAGCCGAAATTGACGGTGACGGCTACCTCCTCAATGGTCGTTGGGCATGGGCCTCGGGCTCCGCCAATTGCCGCTGGCTGATCGGCGGCGCGCTGGTGACGGAGAATGGCGAACTGCGAAGACAGGCGAACGGCCTTCCGGAAGAGCGTCGCCTGCTGTTTCCTGCCGAAGCCGCCACCTTGAACGACACCTGGCATTCGTCGGGCCTGTGCGGCACCGGTTCGGGCGAGATGGTGGTTGCCAATTTGCGGGTGCCGCACGAACGCGCCGTGTCCTACGATGCGCGGGTCGCCTCCGGCGCGTTGTACGCGTTCCCGCTTTTCGGTCTTCTGGCGCTGGGGATTGCAGCGGTCGCGCTTGGCAATGCCCGCGGTGCGATCGGGGATCTGGTAGAACTGGCCGGCGGCAAGCAGCCGCTGGGCTCGCGCCGCACGCTGGCCGAACGCCACAGCGCACAGTCGACACTTGCCGCCGCGGAAGCCAATCTGCGTTCCGCGCGCGCCTTCTTCTTTGAAGCGGTCGACGAAGCCTGGCAACTGGCGCGTCAGAACGGCGCCATCGAAATGCAGCACCGTGCCTTGCTTCGCCTCGCGGCGACCCATGCGACCCGCACGGCGGCCGATGTGGCGCGCAGCATGTATGATCTTGGCGGCGGCTCGTCGGTGTTCCTGTCCTCGCCGCTGCAGCGCCGCTTTCGCGACGGCCACGTCGCTACCCAGCACATCATGGTCGCACCGCCGACCTATGAACTCACCGGGCGCGTGTTGATGGGCCTGCCGGTCGATCCGTCCGCGCCGGTGTGAGGCATGGAGCGGCTATCCCTCGTAAGCCTTTACCCGCGCCAGCATCTGCTCGACATGGGCAATCGGGGTTTCCGGCTGGATGCCGTGGCCGAGGTTGAAGATCAGCCGCCCCTGTGCGTAGCTTTCCAGCACGTCGTCGACGGCGCGATCCAGCGCCGCGCCGCCGGCGATCAAGACCAGCGGATCGAGATTGCCCTGCACCGCCACGCGGCTTTGCACGCGCTCGCGGATCAATGACGGCTCCGCCGCCCAATCGATACTGACCGCGTTGACATCAGTCGCCTCCACATAGGCCGGCAGCAGCGCGCCGGCGCCGCGGGGGAAGCCGATGATCCTGGCGTCGGGCACCTGCGCGCGCACGCCGGCGACGATGCGCTTCGCCGGCTCGATCGACCAACGCTGGAATTCGCGCGGCGGCAGCACGCCGGCCCAGGTGTCGAAAATCTGCAACGCGTCCGCGCCGGCCTTGAGCTGGCCGAGCAGATACTGGATCGAGTTCTCGACCAGCACGTCGATGATCTTGGAAAACGCTTCGGGGTGGCGATAGGCCATCATCCGCGCCGGACCCTGGTCGGGCGTTCCATGGCCCGCCACCATGTAGGTCGCGACCGTCCACGGTGCGCCGCAGAAGCCGATCAAAGCGATCTCGGGCGCGAGCTCGCGGCGCACGCGGCGCAGCGCTTCGTAGACCGGTTCGAGCTTGCTGAAGTCGGCTACCCGCGCCAGCGTGGTCACCTGTTCCGGCGTGTCCAGCGGATCGAGCCGCGGGCCTTCGCCGGCCTCGAAGCGGACGGAGCGGCCGAGCGCGTGGGGGATCACGAGGATGTCGGAGAAGATGATCGCGGCGTCGAAATTGAAGCGGCGGATCGGCTGCAGCGTCACCTCGGCGGCGTATTCCGGCGTGAAACACAGGTCGAGAAAGCCGCCGGCCTTCGCGCGCAGTTCGCGATACTCCGGCAGGTAGCGGCCGGCCTGCCGCATCATCCATACCGGTGGCACCTTCTGCCGCCGGCCGGACAGCACTTCAATGAAGGGTTTCGTGGCTGATGTCTGGGACAATGGAAAGGTTCCTGCGGAGCGGGTGCCGGTCTCGCTGTCCGTGATACACGCAGCCCCCGGCTTGGCCAAGGCGGGAAGTGGAACCCGCGCGGATTTGGCACGTTATCCGGGCCACGGAGGTGACCCATGGCTCAGAAACTGGCCGAGAAATTCGACCCTGCACCGCGCGACAAGCACGCCGAGGATCCCAGGGAGGCCATGAAGGCCGACCGGGAAATGCATGAGAAGCTGGAGAAGGGCCTCGTCGACACTTTTCCGGCTTCCGATCCCGTCAGCGCCGCGCAACCGGCGCCGTCAAAGGCGGACAGCGATCGCGATCCGTCCTTGTGGGACAAGATCCGCGGCATGTTTCGCTGACGACGAACGGCGAGGCCGGCGATGAAGACCGGGTTCAATCACGCCGCCAACGCGTCGCCGCGCAGCGGCAGCGACAAGAAGGTGTCGCCGGTCGCATGGGCCGTCATTGTTGCCGTCGCGGTCGCCATCGCGATCTGGTTTGGCATCCGCTGATTTCGCGAACGCAGTCGCCTCAAACACACGTGCGGCTTCCTTCGGGAGG
Organism: uncultured Bradyrhizobium sp.; assembly: GCA_964609175.1. Taxonomy (GTDB): domain Bacteria; phylum Pseudomonadota; class Alphaproteobacteria; order Rhizobiales; family Xanthobacteraceae; genus Bradyrhizobium. The sequence continues at coordinate 36,272 of CAZSRR010000009.1, read as the reverse complement.
CCTCCGGCGTAGCTCAATAGTGCGGCGGCCGCTCGTTCGCAGGTCCGGGCACGTTGCTTTCGGCTTCCCGAAGCCGCTCTTTCAGCTCCGCGACCTGTCGCGTCAGCCGGTCGATCTCGGTCCATTGCGCGGTGATGGTCTGGTTCAGCGTCTCGATCGTCACATCCTGGTAGGTCAGCCGCATCTCCAACGCGTCGATGCGCTCGCTCAGTGCGTCGAGATCACTCATGGGCGCCGTCGTCCGGGGTTCGCTGCCGCAGGCCGTGGCCAAGGGCTACACGTTCGTCGAAGACAAAGCATTCGCCACGCCAGCGGCTCTCTTGCTCCGGCACGCCTTCCAGATAGCGTAAAATGCCGCCCTTGAGGTGGTAGACCTCGTCGAATCCGCGCGCGAGCAGATAGGCGCTGGCCTTTTCGCAGCGAATGCCGCCGGTGCAGAACATCGCGATCCTGCGGTGCCTGGCCGGGTCGAGTTGCCGTGCGGCAAAATCCTTGAACTGCCCGAAACTCTTGATGCCGGGATCGATCGCCCCCTCAAACGTGCCCATCGCCACCTCAAAGGCGTTGCGGGTATCGATCACGAGCGTGTCGGGCGCCGAGATCAGCGCATTCCAGTCCGACGGCTCGACATAGGTGCCGACAAGCTGCGTCGGATCGACGGTGGCATCTCCGAGCGTGACGATTTCCTTCTTGAGCCGGACTTTCAGCCGCTGGAACGGCATTGCGACAGCGGCCGAAAACTTCAGTTCGAGATTGTCGAGCCGGCCGCCGAACAGCGAACCGTGCCGCAGCTCGCCGACGAACGCGTCGATCCCTTCGTCGCTGCCCGCCACGGTCCCGTTGATGCCTTCATGCGCCAGCAGCACGCTGCCCTTGATGCCGAGCCCCGCCGCCAGCGCGCGCAGCGGCTCGCGCAACTCCCGGAAGTCCGGTAGCGCGGCGAATTGGTAAAGGGCGGCGACCTTGAGCGGCATGGCGACCGTTTATCAGGCAGGCCGGGCAGGGGAAACCCCGTGAAGCCCTGCGTATTCCGCGCATTGGCCTTGGCATGCCAGCCATTGCCCCGCAGGGGATGAATATGCCAATAACCCCCTGCAAACCAGCCGATGCTCCAGAACCGCCCTGCAAGAAAGCTCTCGCGATGAGAAATTTCCATTTCGCCGGCCGCTCCACGGTCCATGCCCAGAACGCGATGGTGGCGACGTCCCACCCGGACGCCGCGCTCGTCGCCATCGACGTGATGCGCGCGGGCGGAACGGCGGCGGACGCCGCGGTCGCGGCCTGCGCGCTGCTGGGCGTGATCGAGCCGCAATCGACCGGCATCGGCGGTGACTGCTTTGCGCTGATCCAGCCGAGGGGCGAGGGCAAGATAACGGCCTATAACGGCTCCGGCCGGGCGCCGATGGCGGCCACCGCCGAATGGTACCTCGAGCGCAAGATCCACTCGGTGCCGCTGACATCGGCGCATGCGGTCAGCATTCCCGGCTCGATCGACGCCTGGGACACGATCCTGCGCGATCACGGCAAGATGGGGCTCGACACGCTGCTGCAGCCGGCGATCAAGGCGGCCGAGGAAGGCTATGTGGTTGCGCCGCGTATCGCCTTCGACTGGAAGAACCAGTTCGAGAAGCTGAAGAACGGCACCAACACCGAGCGGTATCTGCTGCCGCACGGCAAGCCGGCGGTGGCGGGCGATGTCATCCGTCAGCCCGAACTGGGCAAGACGCTGCGGGCGATCGCCAAGAACGGCCGCGACGCGTTCTACAGCGGCGAGATCGCCGCCGACATGGTCGAGACGCTGCGCGGCATCGGCGGTCTTCATACGCTGGAAGACTTTGCGGCGCATTCGACCGAAACGACCTCGCCGATCGGCACCATGTACAAGGGCCACGACGTCTGGCAGTGCCCGCCGAACGGCCCGGGCATCACCATGCTGGTGATGCTGAACATCCTGTCGCGCTTCGATCTGACAAAATTCAAGCCGCTCAGCATCGAGCGTTTCCATCTGGAGGCCGAAGCCGCGCGCATCGCCTACATGATGCGCGAGCAGTATATCGGCGACCCCGCGCAGGTGCATGTCGACGTCGCCGGCATCCTGGCCAAGGAGTTTGCCGAGGAGCACATCAAGAACATCAAGATGGACCGGCTGCTCGATCTGCCGAACGTCGCGCCGCCGATGAACCCGTCCACCGTCTACATCACCGTGGTCGACAAGGACCGCAACGTCTGCTCGTTCATCAACTCGATCGCGCATTCCTTCGGATCGGCGATCGTCTCGAACAAGACCGGCATCCTCTTGCAGAACCGCGCCGGCGGCTTCCGCATCCAGCCCGGTCATCCGAACTGCATCGCGCCGGGCAAGCGGCCGCTGCACACCATCATTCCGAGCCTTGCGACGAAGAACGGGCGGGCGGTGATGCCGTTCGGCGTGATGGGCGGGCAGTACCAGCCGGTTGGCCAGAGCCACGTGCTGACCAACATCCTCGACTATGGCTGCGACGTGCAGGAAGCCATCGATATGCCGCGCGGCCTGCACTACGAGGGCGTCTACCAGCTCGAGGACAGCGTGCCGGCCGAGATCGTCGAAGGCCTGAAGAAGATCGGCCACAAGACCACCAGCGTGGTCGGCCCGCTCGGCGGCGGCCAGGCGATCTGGATCGACTGGGACAAGGGCACGCTGACCGGCGGCTCCGACCCCCGCAAGGACGGCTGCGCGCTGGGGTACTAACTCCAATTCGCGTCCTTGGGAACAACAGCCCGCCACCGTCGTTACAGCAGCGGGCCACGGCCGTCCGGCTTTGCCATGGACGGCCGTTCGTTGTCAGAGGTCAGCCATCAGCATTATTGAAACAGAAGATGCCGAACAGGCAGACCTCCGCGGCGGCCGTTCGCCATGGTTTGCGACCTCGTCGCATCCGCAGCGCCGCGACTTGCGGGAAAACCTCAGTTGCGATGCGCTGATCGTCGGCGCCGGCATCACCGGTTCGCTGGTCGCCGAACGCCTGACCCGGCAGGGCCTCGACGTCATCATCATCGATCGCGAGTTGCCCGGACGCGGTAGCACCGCGGCGTCGACGTCCATGCTGCTGTGGGAGATCGACCGGCCGCTGCATGAACTGAGCGAACTCTACGGCTTCGAGCGGGCCGCACGCGCCTACCGGGCGAGCCGCGATGCCGTCGCCGGCCTCAAATCGCTGGTCTGGCGGCTCGGCATCGCCTGCGACATGCGCGACAAGAACTCGCTCTATATCGCGGCCGACGACAACAGCGCCGAACTCGCGGAGGAGCATCGCTGGCGTGCGCGCGCAGGCTTGTCCGGCGATTTTCTCGACCATGCCACGCTATTGGATCGTTTCGGCCTGGCGCGGGCCGGCGCCATCGTCTCGCCGGGCGCCGCCGATGCCGATCCGATGAAGCTTGCGCATGGATTGCTCCGGACGGCGCTGGCGTCAGGTGCGCGGCTGTTCGAGGCGGACGCGGTCGCGTTCGATGCCGCGGGTCGTTCGGTCGGCGTCGGTCTGGCAGATGGGCATGAGATCGAGGCGCGCTCCGTCGTGCTCGCCACCGGCTACGTCATGCCGGACATCGTGACGTCCACCGTGCATCAGGTGTCGTCGAGCTGGGCCATTGCGACGCGGCCGCAACCGGAGAACGTCTGGAATGACGGCATGCTGATCTGGGAGGACGCGAAAGACTATCTCTATGCGCGAACGACGCGGGCGGGGCGCATCATCATTGGCGGCGAGGACAGTACGGAGGTCGTCGAGCCCGAGGCGCGCGACCGCCTGATCCACGCGAAGTCGCGCATTCTGGCGCAACGGCTTGCGGCGCTCTGGCCGGCCGCGAAGCCCGACATCGAATATCGCTGGGCGGGGACGTTCGATACGACCCATGATGGCTTGCCGCTGATCGGCCCGGTGCCCGCAGCCAAGAACGTCTATGCGGCCTATGGCTATGGCGGCAACGGCATCACGTTCAGCTTTCTTGCCGCGCGCCTGATCGGCGATCTCATCGCCGGCAAGACGTCGCCGTTGCTGCATGATTTCGCCATCGATCGCGACGGCGGCAAAGTCGGCTGAAACAAGGCCAGCTGCCGAAAAATGGCTATGGAAACGGCCCGCCTTGCGCTAGAGACGTCGGTCTCTCGAACGAGGTGCAAAGAGATGCGATCTTCCCGACGCACGATAATCCGGACCGCTCTTGCCGCCGCGGCGGCTGCGGTTGCCACGCCGATCGTCACAGAGCTGGCATCGGCCCAGACCGCAGGAAAAAAGCCCATGACGACAGCTTCAGGTTTGCAGATCATCGACAGCAAGGAAGGCACCGGCGCGACGCCGAAGACCGGCCAGACCTGCGTGATGCACTACACCGGATGGCTTTACGAGAACGGCCAGAAGGGCAAGAAATTCGATTCCTCCGTCGACCGCAACGAGCCGTTCGAATTCAAGATCGGCGTGCGGCAGGTGATCGGCGGCTGGGACGAGGGCGTCGGCACGATGAAGGTCGGCGGCAAGCGCACGCTGATCATTCCGCCCGAACTTGGCTATGGCGCCCGCGGCGCCGGCGGCGTCATCCCGCCGAACGCGACGCTGATATTCGACGTCGAATTGCTGGCGGTGAAGTAGTCAGCGAACACGGGGCGCATCGTGAAGATAACGATCCTCGACGATGATTTCGACACGCTGCGCACTCTCGACTGTTTCAAGAAACTCGCAGGCCACGACGTCAATCCGGACGTGATGACGAAGCGGCAGTGACGCCATGATGACCGCCGTCATGCCCGGCCCGGCCTTGTGCCGGGCATCCACGTTCTTTGCCACGCGATAGAAAGGACGTGGATGGCGGGACAGGCCCGGCCATGACGAAAGCCGCTAACGCATCTCGCAAAAAAAGACCGGCCCCGAAGGACCGGTCTTTCCGTTCTCGCCGATCGCGTCGCTTCGATCAGAGATTCTTGTTGGCCGCTGCGGCGGCGCGGTCCACCGCGTCCTTGGCTGCGTCCTTGGCGTCGCCCATCGCCTTCTGGCCCTTGCCCTTGACTTCCTGGATCGCGCCTTCGCCCTGCAGGCGTTCGGAACCGGTGGCTTCGCCGATACCCTGCTTGGCCTTGCCGATGGCTTCGTTGGCCGTTCCCTTGATCTTGTCTGCGGTAGAACCCATCGAAAAACTCCTTTCGGATTGCTTTGAACGTCGCGACAGCAACCCGGAACGGAGATGAAATGTTCCGCGATATGGCTGGTTTGCCATCACGGTTTTATGTACCTTCCGCACGGAACCCTTTTGGAAAGCAAGAAGATGAGCGGTACGCACGATCACACCCATCCCCATCATTCCCATGATCACGACCACGGCGATCCCGATCGCTGGAAGCATGACGGCATCCGCGTCATCCCAGGCAACCAGCTCGATTCCAACGTGCCGTCGACGGCAGGCATGGACCGCAAGGCCGCGATCAATTTCGCCCGCGTCGGCGCGCAGAAACTATGGGCCGGCACCGTCTCGATCCGGCCCGACGCCAAGACCGGCGCGCATCATCACGGCCATCTCGAAAGCGTCATCTATGTCGTGAAGGGCAAGGCGCGGATGCGCTGGGGCGAACGCCTGCAGTTCACCGCCGAGGCCGGGCCCGGCGACTTCATCTTCGTGCCGCCCTACGTGCCGCACCAGGAGATCAACGCCAGCCGCGACGAGGTGCTGGAATGCGTGCTGGTGCGCAGCGACGGCGAGGCGGTGGCGATCAACCTCGACATCGAGCCGGTCGAAAAGCCGGAGACCGTGCTATGGGTCGATCCGGTACACCGCGATCCCGCCGAGAACAAATAACAAGAATAAGCGCCGCGGGAGGAATTGAATGAAGCTCGTTCGTTACGAGAGCGCGAACCACGTCGCGACAATCACGATGGATCGGACCTCGTCGCACAACGCTCTCAACAACGCGTTGTGCGACGAACTGCGCGAGGCCTGGTTTCGCTTTCATGAAAGCGACGACCGTGTGGCAGTGCTGGCCTCGTCGGAAGACAAGTATTTTTCCGTCGGCGCCGACGTCAAGGACCTTCCTGCCAACATGTGGCACGCCGTGCCCGGCCTCGGCGTCGAACTCGACAAGCCGGTAATTGCCGCGACGTCCGGCTGGGTCGTCGGCGGCGCATTCGTGCTGGTGCAGATGGCGGACATGTGCGTGGCCTCGGAGACGACGCGCTTCATCTATCCCGAAGGCAGGATCGGCACCACCGCCGGCGGCATTTCTTCCGTGATGGCGCGGATGCCGCACAAGATCGCCATGGAGTTCCTGCTGGTCGGCGAGGAGATGTCCGCGGAGCGCGCCTACCAGATCGGCTTCGTCAACAAGGTGGTGCCGCCGGGGCAGCATGTCGCGCAGGCGCAGGAGATGGCGGCCAAGATCGCCGCCAATGCGCCGCTGGTCGTGCGCGCGCTGAAAAAGCTGGCGCGCGACGCCATGCCGAAGGGGCCGCTGGAGGGCGTCGCCGAAGTGCGCCGATTGCTCGATGTCATCAGGGACAGCGACGACCTCAAGGAGGGCGTCAAGGCGTTCGCCGAAAAGCGTCCGCCCCGGTTCAAGGGGAAGTGACGCGAAGTCGTCATGGAACCGAGGCCGGCCGGGGCGGCCTTCTTACGGCCGGTCAGTCCAAGCCTTCATGGTTCGGTAGAAAGATATCTCAAGCGGCATGTCGGCTCGCTGCCGGCTCGTTCGTCCTCGGGAGGAACCCGTCAAGAGGAGCACTTCATGGCCAAGATGATCTTTGTCAACCTGCCGGTCAGCGATCTTGCCCGCTCGACCGCCTTTTATCAGGCGATCGGCGCCGAGAAGAACCCGCAATTCTCCGACGACACCGCATCCTGCATGGTACTTTCCGAATCGATCTACGTGATGCTGTTGACCCACGACAAATATCGGCAGTTCACGTCGAAGAAAATCGCCGACGCCAGGACGACCAGCCAGGTCATTATCTGCCTGTCGGCTGAAGGCCGCGAGGCGGTAGACGCCATGGTCGCGAAGGCGCAAGGGGCGGGCGGGAGCGCCGATCCGGGACCGAAGCAGGAGCACGGCTTCATGTACGGCCGCAGCTTTGACGATCCCGACGGCCACCATTGGGAAGTGATGTGGATGGACGTCGCCGCTGCGACGTCGTCCGCCGCCTGAATCATCCGCTGCGACGGGATGCGCTGCGCGAACCCGCCGTCAAATCTAGTAACTGACCCGCAGCCCCAGCCCGCCATGCAGCGTGTTGCCGACCGGCTGCGGGCCGGCGGTGCCGTTGAGGAAGAGGTCGGCGACCCAGCCCTTGGTGATGCGGAAGCCGACCCGGCCGCCATATTCGAGCCAGCCTTGATTGCCCATCGTGGGCACGACCGTCCCGTCGCCGGTGACGCTGGCGACGATGCCGGATTGCGTTCCGAACGACTGAACCCATCCGCCGTTGATGTTGGCTTCGACGCTCGAGCCGAACAAATGCGTCCATTGTCCGCCGATCTTGACCAGGGTGGTGCGATCGGTGCCGTCGGCTACCCTCGCGTCGAAAGGATTGAAGGCGACGTTGGGATCTGCATAGCCCTTCACGCGCTGCCATAGCTGCCAGACCTCGACGGACACCGCCGCCTCGTCGCGCGGCGAAAACCGGCTCATCCAGCCGGCGCGGCCATAGACGGCGTAGTTCTCGCTCGAGGTCGAACTCTCCAGCGCCACCGCCCCGAGGCTCGTGGTGTAGCTGCGCGTATAACGCACTTTCTGGAACGGCGACAGGATGGTGCCGATATCGAAGAACGGCCGTGAGGATCCCCAGTCGACGAAATCGTAACGCAGTGCAAATGCGCCGATCGGCGAGGAAGTGACGTGGTATCCGCCTTCATTGTATTGCGCGTAGGCGATGCCGGCGAGCAGCGACAGGTTCGGCGTCAGGTTCTTGCGGCCGTGGATGCCGGCCGAGAACGAGCCCGCCGAACCGAACGCGCTGATGCAATCGTTGCAATTGACCTGCTCGTTGACCCCGAGCAGGACGTTGCCGAGCACGCGGTTGGTGATCATCTGGTTGAAGCGCTGATCGGCCAGACCGTTGATCGAACCGGCACTGGAGCCGGCTCCAGTCAACAGCGGCGCTTCGGCGGACTGGTTGTTGGGGCTCGGCTCGGCTGCGGGGTTCGGTGTTGTTGTCTGCGCCGGTGTCTCCGTCGGTGTCTCCGTCGGCGTTTCCGTCGGTGTCTCCGGGGCGCAGTTGAAGCATTCTTCCCGCTGCGTCGGTGAGGAAGCGGACGACGGGGCTGTCGCCTGTGCTCGCACAGAAGATGACTGAATCGCGAGTACCGCGCCTAGGAGCGCTGCGGACGATACCGTTCGACGGATGAGATTCGCCATGGTCAGCGCCCGCACAGCATGCCGGTGGGATCGCTGCCGTCGTCGACGATGACGGGCGCCGCATCCGCATATTGAGTCTTGCTGCAAAGGCCTGAGGCCGCGCTGCAGGTTGCCGCGAAGGTCCAGGTTGGGGTGTTGCTCTTCTTGATCGCCGGCCTGCGGCCATTGCCGCCGGCGGTGATGACGGCGGTGTCGCCAGGGCGGGTCAGCTGAATGCATTCGAACGATGTCGTGCAAACCGAGGCAGCGCCTTCCTGCAGGTTGACGATGGTCTGGCCTCGTTGCGACAGGATGTCGAGCGTGGTGCCGCGCACGCCGATCGTCGCCAGCGGCGTCGTGATCTTGTAGGCGGCCTTGTCGGAATGGCCGGTGACGAAACGGAACGCGCCGGACGTCATGCGGATCGCGACTTCGCGATAGTGACGCTCGTCGTCGAACACGGTGCGATCGAGCTTGAGGGACGCATTGGGCCCGAGCGAAAGATTGGTGCTGTCGGCCATCACCAGTCGCGTTGCGCTGTCGATGCCGGTGCGCACGGTCTCGTCGCGCAGCACGCCGTCGCCGACATTGATCCGGGTGGTCGAGGGCCCGGCGACGCGGAGCACTTCGTTCTTGACGACGGCCGCCTCGCCGACGCGGGTCTGCGCGTTCGCGGGAGCAACCAATGCAGTTACAACCAATGCACTTATCAGGCTCGTTGCAGATAAGCCGATTGCGAACAGAAAACGAATGCAGTTACAAAAAATCATTTCAACGCCGATCGATTTACCCCGACATCGTACCGGATCGCGAACCTGCGCGATGTAGCAGAATTATCACTCGCGCAAGCTACTCGCCCGTCGTTTGGTGATCGCGATATCGAAATGCGTTCAACGCGGCGGAGAAAATATAAGGAGGCGTCACACTCAATTTTGCCGCAATGTCTTTTTGGTCTCTGATTTTCCGTTGGATTCTCCGTGAAGCTTTCAGCTCCATCACATTCCGCTTCATCCTTTGTGACGCTCCGCACAGGAATTGTGGCAACCATCATTTTTTTTCTCGCGCATTTCGCGATGTTGATCGGCGTTACAACGCCGGAAAAACTCCATTTCGACGAGGTGCACTACGTGCCGGCTGCGCGGCAGATGCTCGAAACCGCTATGCGGGAGCCGATGCTCAATCCGATGCATCCGCCGCTTGCCAAACAGCTCATCGCGCTGTCGATCCGCTCGCTGGGCGACGGGCCGCTGGGCTGGCGCTACCCCGGCGTGCTGTTCGGATCGCTTGCCATCGTTGCGGTTTACCTGTGCGGGTTGGCGATGTTCGCGGCGCAAGGGCCGGCGATCGCGGCGAGCCTGCTCGCGTTCTTCAACCAGATGCTGTTCGTGCAGGCGCGGATCGCGATGCTGGATATTTTCGCGCTCAGCTTCGGCTTGTTCGCTATTGCGGCTTTCAGCTGGGGCTTTCGCAACGAACGGCCGCATCTGTGGTTCGCGCTTGCCGGGGCCGGCTTCGGCCTGTCGAGCGCTTGCAAGTGGAGCGGGCTTTTTGCGCTAGCGGTCTGCATCGTCATCGTGGGCGCAATCCGTCTGATGCAGAACTGGCGCACCGAATTCGCCGATGCGCAGCCTGACGACTGGTACCGGCGCGGTCTGTGGCCCGATTTCAGGTGGTGGCATTTCGCCATATGCTTCGTGCTGATTCCGATCGCGGTCTATCTCGCGACGTTCGTCCCGCTCTACGGATTCTCTGTTTCCGATATTCTGCAGGCGCAGTTGCGGATCTTCGGCGACAACACCACGACGGCCATCGCGGGCCACGCTTACATGAGTTCGTGGCCTTCCTGGCCGTTTCTGATTCGCCCGGTCTGGTATCTCTTCGACAAGGTCGGGGACGATCACATCGCCGCCGTCGTCTTTCTCGGCAATCCCTTGATCTTGTGGCCGGCGCTGATCGCGGTCGCGATCTGCCTGCGCGACTGGATCGTGACGCGGCGAGCCGACGCCTTCCTGGTGTTGGCGTTCTATTTCGGCCCGTATCTCGCCTGGGCGTTGCTGCCGCGAACGCTCGGCTTCATCTACTACTATCTCCCGGCGGCGACTACCGCGAGCCTGGCGCTGGTCTACGCATTGAGACGCGGCGGCATGCCGGGCTGGTTGCTGTGGGCCTATGTTGCGGTTGGTTTTGCCGGCTTTGCGGCGATGCTGCCGATATCGGCAGCGTTCGTCGGCACGTCGATGGCGACATTTGGACGCCTGATGATCTTCCAGACCTGGATCTGAGGCACGCAAGGTGCGGAGCCATCATCCCGATAAGGAAAATCCGCCTGCCGCGGGCGGCAGGCGGATCGACGTCCAAGACCTTACTTCGACGCGGTCTTGGTCTCCATGTTGACGACCTGAACGCGGCGGTTGGTCGGGTCCATCGGCGCATTCGCATCCTTCGGCCTGGTCTTGCCGTAGCCGACGGTCACGAGGTCGGAACCGGCGATGCCGTACTTCTCGGTCAGGTACTTCTTGATCGTATCGGCGCGGCGCTCGGAGAGGTCCTGGTTGTACGCCTCGCCGCCGATCGCGTCGGTGTGGCCGGCGACCACGAAGGTCGAACCCTTCAGGCTGGCATCGGAGAGCGCCTTGCCGAGTTCCTGCACGGCGTTAACCGAGTTCTTGCTGATGTCGGCCGAGTTGTAGTCGAACTGGATTTCGAGATCGATCTTCGGCTTGGTCGCGGCAAGCTCGGCGATCTCCTGGCGTTCGGCGAGCGACAGCGACCGCGTCTTGCGGTTGCGCAGCGTGCTGACGAAGCTGGCTTCCTTGGCCTGCGTCGCGACGTCCACCGGCGGCTGCTGCGGTCCGGTCGAAAGACCGCGGGTAACGCCCGCTTTCGGCTTCAGTGCATCCAGGATCTTTTCAGCCGAAACGGTGCTGCCGGCGGCGGCCATGCCCGCGGTCATCGACAGAGCGGCACCGGCGGTCAGGATGGAAAGAAAACGGGTCATTGTCCTAATCCTCATTGTTTCAACGCCGTGCATTGTGGGCGTGCATGACGTTTGGATGCTTCGAACATAGGACCGGTTCAAAGCGCGCAATGTGACTAAAGTCACATTGATCGCTGCCGGCACCGAGCTAGACGGGGCAGGGGCGGGTTGTCTGCGTATTTCAGCGCGATATGAGACGTTTCGGCGTTTCACGCCTGAACGGTCGGCAAAAGCTGTGTGATGAACCGCACGTCCGCCGTGCGCCGCCCGAATGGTCGGCGATGTTCCCGAACTGGTCCAGGCGCGATCCGGGCGCGTCGAGCGCCACGTAATGCACGGTAGCTGGACGATGCGAGGCGTGATGATCGACGGCCTTGGCAAACGAGAGGCGGCGCACCGTTTTCTGCAGTCATCTGCGACAAGAAGAATGTTCGCATCGTCCCGATCTGGAACCGTCGAGAATAATTTGGCCAGATGCGGCGCCTGGCAAAACGAATCACAAAAATTCTGAGTATGAATTCGTTCGGGCAGCGAAGCAGGCGGAGCGGGTGTTACAGTCAGTCAAGCGACAGCGTGAGTACCACGGTTACCGTGCCAACGCGGCGGAGCCTGCGAGTTCCGCAAATTCAATGCCCACACTGATCGGTGCGGCGATGATCGCCGCTGCAATCCTGCTGTCGACGCTGATCAACGCGATTGGCGGCCGCTATGTCGGGTTCGAAAGCCCGACAGAAGAAAGCGTGTGGCTGGTCGATCGCCTCACCGGTCGGGTCTACAAGTGCCATGCGCCGCAGCCGGGCCGTGCTGCCTGCGACGCCGAGTTCGCGACCGGAAGCGTAGGCGACCGGCAGAAGCAACAGAGCCAAGCCGGTTCGTAACGCCGGATTTCGGAACCGGGGCTCGTCAGGCCCGCGAATCCCGCTAAATTGCGCTGCGATGCCGCGCGCGACCGAACCTCTTCCCCTGACCAAGACTGAAGGCCGCCGAATCTGGCTGCATGCCCAGCGGCTCGATACCCCTGAGCCGTTTGGCGCCGGACCGCAGGCGGTGGCTGCGGCGGTGGAGCAGCTCGGCTATGTGCAGATCGACACCATCCACGTCATCGAGCGCTGCCACCATCACATTCTCTATAGCCGCATCCCGGCCTATGCCCGTGCCGACCTGCGCCAGGCGCAGAGCGTCGACAAGAGCGTGTTCGAATACTGGACGCATGCGCTGTCCTATGTGCCGGCCAAGGATTTTCGCTTCTTCGTCCCGGCGATGCGCGAGCACCGGCGCGAGGGGCACAAGTGGTTCGCTTCCGTCAAGCCCGAGGACACGCGGAAAGTGATGCGGCTATTGCGGCGCGACGGCGCGCTGACCATCCGCGACATCGAGGACGACGTCCTCACCGAGAAGGAACATCTGTGGCAGAGCCGCAAGCCCTCGAAGCGGGCGCTTCAATTGGCCTTCTACAACGGCGAGGTGACGATCGCCGAACGCACCGGCATGCTGAAGACCTATGAGCTGATGACCCGGCATTTTGGCTGGGACAAGCCGCCCAAGCCGGCGCCCTCGGCTGAGATCACGGCCTATCTGCTCGACCGCGCATTGCGCTCGCAGGGCCTCGTCAGCCTCGATTCGATCTGCCATCTCGACGCGCCGAGCAAGGCGGCGGTGCGCCGCCTGATCGAGGCGCGGGTGCGGCGCAAGGAGTTGGCGCCGGTCGCGCTGGAGGGCGCCGGCAAGCAGGAGCACTGGGCGCGGCCGGATGTGCTGGAGACGAGCGGGACCCTGCCCGGCGGCGAGGGCGATGCGGGGCAGGTGCACATCCTCTCGCCGTTCGACCCGCTCATCATCCAGCGCAAGCGCACCGAATTGTTCTTCGACTACGGCCACCGCTTCGAGGCCTATGTGCCGAAGGAGAAACGCCTGTTCGGCTATTTTGCGCTGCCGGTGCTCATCGGCGATGACATCGTCGCCGCCATCGATCTCAAGACCGACCGCCAGAACAAAAAGCTGCTGATGCAGAAATGGAGCTGGGTCGGCAAGGGCGCGGCGAGGGCCGCGCGCAAGGACTACAAGCGGCTCATCGAGGAAGCGCTGCATCGCTTCGAACGGTTTCAACTGGCCGAGTAGGGAAGCCGCGAAGTGCGCCCTTGCTGGAACAGAAAATCCGGCAAAAGCAATAACCTCTTAACTTAACATCCATTCACAAAGTCCTGATCACTGACGAATATTGACATTCATCAGTCGCCAATCGATACTCTTCAGCAGATTTCTGAGGGAGCGTGTCGATGTTCGTCCGGTCGATTTTCTCAAGCTATTACAGGCTATTAACTGGAGCTTCGCTGGCTTTTGCGGTGGTTGCGCTGGGTGGCTGCAACGAAAAGGCAGCGGAAGCGCCCGCGCCCGGACGTCCGGTCCTGGTCGCGACCGTGCATTATGCCGCCGAGACGCCGGAGCGCAGCTTTGTCGGCACCATCCGGCCCCGGATCGAGACCGACATGGGTTTCCGGGTTCCCGGCAAGGTCGCGAAGCGCCTGGTGGAGGTCGGCCAGACCGTGGATGTCGGCCAGCCGCTGGCGACGCTTGATGAGGTCGATCTGAAGCTGCAGGCCGAGCAGGCCGAGGCCGAGTTCCGCGCCGCCACCGGCGTGCTGGCGCAGGCGAGCGCTGCCGAGCAGCGCGCCAAGGATCTGCGCGCCAAGGGCTGGACCACCGACGCGCAGTTGGACCAGAGCCGCGCCGCCGCCGACGAAGCGCGGGCGCGCCTCAACCGCGCCGAGCGCCAGGTCGAACTCACCAAGAACTCCCTCTCTTACGCGACACTCGTGGCCGACAGCCGCGGCGTGGTCACCGCGACCCTGATCGACCCCGGCCAGGTCGTGGCCTCCGGCCAGACCGCCATCCGGGTCGCGCGCTTTGCCGAAAAGGAGGCCGTGGTCGCGATCCCCGAGACGCTGGTCGGCCGCGCCAAGTCCGGCACCGCCAGCGTGACGCTGTGGTCGGATGCGGAGAAGAAATACGCCGCAAGGCTGCGCGAGATCGCGCCGTCGGCCGATCCGGCGACGCGGACATATCTCGCCAAATTCTCGCTGCCGGAAGCCGACGACAAGGTTTCGCTTGGCATGACCGCGACACTGACGCTGGCGGACGCCGCCACCGAACGCGTCGCAAAGCTGCCGCTGTCGGCGCTGTTCAGCCAGGGCAGCAATCCCTCGCTCTACATCGTGGATGACTCCGGCGCCGTGAAGCTGCAGCCGGTGATCGTGAAATCCTACGAGAGCAACGCCGTCGTGATCTCGGGCGGCGTCGATGAAGGCGCCAAGGTGGTGGCGCTCGGCGTGCAGAAGATCGACCCGGCGCAGAAGGTCCGGGTGGTTTCGGCGCTGTCGTTTTGATGCGTGGTCGGTGACAACGAATATCGTTGGAGAGTGACATGAAGCGCTTCAATCTCTCGGGCTGGGCGGTGAGCCATCCGACCCTGATCCTGTTCCTGATGATCGTGCTGGGCGCCGCCGGTTTCTTCTCCTACGAGCGGCTCGGCCGCGCGGAAGATCCGTTCTTCACCGTGAAGGTGGTCAACGTCTCCGCGATCTGGCCCGGCGCCACCGCGCAGGAAATGCAGACCCAGGTTGCCGATCCCATCGAGAAGAAGCTGCAGGAGCTGCCGTTCTTCGAGAAGGTGCAGACCTACTCAAAGCCGTCGTTCACGGCGATGCAGGTCACGTTCAAGGACTCGACCCCGCCGAAGGACGTGCCGTACCTGTTCTACCTGTTGCGCAAGAAGCTGGCCGACGTGCAGGGCCAGCTGCCGTCGGGACTGCTCGGGCCGAACGTCAACGACGAATTCTCCGACGTCGATTCCATTCTCTACATGATGACCGGCGACGGCGCCGACTATGCGCAGCTCAAGAAAGCCGCCGAAGGCATGCGGCAGCGGCTGCTGAAGGTGAACGGCGTCACCAAGGTCAATCTTTACGGCACTCAGGACGAGCGCATTTTCGTCGAGTTCTCGCACGCCAAGCTGGCGACGCTCGGCATCACGCCGCAGGCGCTGTTCGATTCGCTGGCCAAGCAGAACAACGTCACCCCCGCGGGGACCGTGGAAACCTCGTCGCAGCGCGTGCCGCTGCGCGTCACCGGCGCGCTGGACGGCGCCAAGGCGGTGGCGGAAACCCCGGTCGAAAGCAATGGCCGCGTGTTCCGGCTCGGCGACATCGCGACCGTCAGCCACGGCTTCGTCGATCCCCCGACCTTCGTCGCCCGCCAGGAGGGCAAGCCCGCGATCGGCATCGGCGTGGTCACCGCGAAGGGCGCCAACATTCTCGAACTCGGCAAGGACGTCGAGAAAACGACAAATGATTTCATGAAGGCCGTGCCGCAGGGCATCGAGGTCGAGCAGATCGCCGACCAGCCCAAGGTGGTCGAGCGCGCCGTCGGCGAGTTCGTGCACTCCTTCATCGAGGCGCTGGCGATCGTGCTGTTCGTCTCGTTCGTGGCGCTCGGCTGGCGCACCGGCATCGTGGTCGCGATGTCGGTGCCGCTGGTGCTCGCCATCGTCTTCATCGTCATGAGCGCGATGTCGATCGACCTGCATCGTATCACGCTCGGCGCGCTGATCATTGCGCTCGGCCTGCTGGTCGATGACGCCATCATCGCCGTGGAAATGATGGTGGTGAAGATGGAACAGGGCTGGGACCGCGTTCGCGCCGCGTCCTTTGCCTGGGAATCGACCGCGTTTCCGATGCTGACGGGAACGCTGGTCACGGCCGCCGGCTTCCTCCCCATCGGCTTCGCCAACTCGGCGGTCGGCGAATATGCCGGCGGCATCTTCTGGATCGTCGCGATCTCGCTGGTCGCCTCCTGGTTCGTCGCGGTGATCTTCACGCCCTATATCGGCGTCAAGCTGCTTCCGAACATCGCCGTCCACCACAACCACGATCCGCATGCGATCTACGAGACGCGGATGTATCGCGGCCTGCGCGCCGTCGTGCAGTGGTGCGTCGACCACCGGGTCAAGGTGGTGGTGGCGACGGTTGGCATCTTCGTGCTCTCGATCATCGGCTTTGGCCGCGTCCAGCAGCAGTTCTTCCCGCTCTCGGAACGGCCCGAGCTGTTTCTGCAGCTGCGCCTGCCGGAAGGCACCGCGTTCAACGTCACGGAGAAGTCCGTCAAGAAGGCCGAGGCGCTGCTCAAGGACGACAAGGACATCGCGACCTATACTTCATACGTCGGCCAGGGTTCGCCGCGCTTCTGGCTCGGCCTCAATCCGCAACTGCCGAACGAGGCGTTTGCCGAGATCGTGATCGTGTCGAAGGACGTCGAGGCTCGCGAGCGGATCAAGGCGCGGCTGGAGAAGGCGGTTGCCGAGGGCGACCTCAACGAAGCCCGCGTGCGGATCGACCGCTTCAATTTCGGCCCGCCGGTCGGCTTCCCGGTGCAGTTCCGCGTCATCGGCCCCGACGCCAACACCGTGCGCGACATCGCCTACAAGGTGCGCGACGTGATGCGGCAGAACAAGAACGTCGTCGAGCCGCAGCTCGACTGGAACGAACAGTCGCCCTACCTGAAGCTGGTGGTGGACCAGGACCGCGCCCGCGCGCTCGGCCTGACCCCGCAGGACGTCTCGCAGGCGCTCGCCATGCTGATTTCGGGCGCGCAGGTCACGACCATCCGCGACGGCATCGAAAAGGTCGGCGTGGTGGCGCGCGCGATCCCGTCCGAACGGCTCGACCTCAAGAACGTCGGTGATCTCACGGTGACGTCACGCAATGGCGTGGCCGTGCCGCTGCAACAGATCGCCAAGATCGAGTATTCACACGAAGAGCCGATCATGTGGCGGCGTAACCGCGACATGGCGATCACCGTGCGCACCGACGTCGTCGACGGCGTGCAGGCGCCGGACGTTACCAACCAGATCTGGCCCCAGCTGAAGGAGATCCGCGACAGCCTCGAACCGGCCTACCGGATCGAGCCGGGCGGGGCATTCGAGGAATCCGCCAAGGGCAATGCCTCGATCTTCGTGCTGTTCCCGCTGATGGTCATGGTGATGCTGACGCTCCTCATGATCCAGCTGCACAGCTTCTCGCGGTTGTTCCTGGTGTTCCTGACCGCGCCGCTCGGCATTGTCGGTGCCTCGCTCGGCCTCAACCTTGCCAACCAGCCGTTCGGCTTCGTGGCACTGCTGGGCCTGATCGCGCTGGCCGGCATGATCATGCGGAACGCCGTGATCCTGGTCGATCAGATCGAGGCCGATGTCACGCAGGGACTGACGCGAAGGGAAGCCATCGTCGAGGCCACCGTCCGCCGAGCCCGCCCGGTGGTATTGACGGCGCTGGCGGCGATCCTGGCGATGATTCCGCTGTCGCGCTCGGCCTTCTGGGGCCCGATGGCGATCACCATCATGGGGGGCTTGTTTGTTGCAACGTTCCTGACCTTGCTGTACCTGCCTGGCCTCTACGCCCTGTGGTTCAGGAAGAGCCTGGACGAAGCGGGCGGTGCGCAGCAGCCCGATCTTGCGCCGCAACATCCGGAGCAGGCCAAGGGCGCGCACGCAATTCCGCTTGCCGACGCGGCAGAATAATTGAACATTGAGGCCTGACATGGCGCTGATTTCGGAACACGTCGAGACGGACACGCGAGAAAGGATTCTCGTGGTGGCGGAGCGTCTGTTCCGGCAGATGGGCTATCAGAAGACGACGGTGGCGGATATCGCCAAAGAGCTGCGGATGAGTCCCGCCAACGTCTATCGCTTCTTCGATTCGAAGAAGTCGATCCACGAGGGCGTGGCTCGGACCTTGATGGGCGAGGTCGAGGTCGAGGCGCGCCGCATCGCGGCCCAGCCGGGTCCGGCGAAACCCCGCCTGCGCGAACTGCTCAAGACCGTCAACCGCATGAACACCGAGCGTTATGTCGGCGATTCCAAGCTGCACGAGATGGTCGAGATCGCGATGGAGGAGGATTGGGACGTCTGCGTCACCCATATCGAGTGCGTGACCGGCATCATCGGCCAGGTGATCGCACAGGCGGTGGCGTCCGGCGAGTTCGAGGCTCCCGATCTGCCGCTGGCGGCGCTGTGCACCTGTACCGGCATGGTCCGCTTTTTCCACCCGCAGATGATCGCGCAGGCCATCAACAAGCCCAGCGCCACGATCGACCAGATGATCGACTTTCTTTTCCGGGCGCTTGAGCCGCGCGGGTCGCACTGAGCCGCTAATTCTCTGGTTGACTCCCCCGTCATTCCGGGGCGATGCGTAAGCATCGAACCCGGGATCTCGAGATGCCGGGTCTGGCCGTCCGCACCTTCCCGGAATGACGAGGAAACAACGCCCGTGACCACCAAAGACCTGCACTATTACGAGCCGAAGAACGGCCACGGCCTCAAGCACGATCCCTTCAACGCCATCATCGCCCCCCGCCCGATCGGTTGGATCTCCTCGCGCGACGCCAGCGGCAACATCAACCTGGCGCCCTACAGCTTCTTCAACGCCTTCTGCTACGTGCCGCCGATCATCGGCTTCTCCTCCACCAACTGGAAGGACAGCGCGGGCAACATCCAGGACACCGGCGAGTTCGTCTGGAATCTCACCACCATGGACCTGGCCCAGCAGATGAACGCGACCGCGGCCCATGTCGCCCGCGATGTCGACGAGTTCAAGCTCGCAGGTGTCACGGCAGCAGCCTGCAAGCTCGTCAACGTGCCCCGCGTGGCCGAAAGCCCGGTCGCCTTCGAATGCAAGCTGACCCAGATCGTCCAGTTGCAGGGCGCCGACGGCAAGAAGGCGCAGGCCTGGGTCACCTTCGGTGAAGTCGTCGCCGTGCACATCGACAAGGCCTTGATCAAGGACGGCGTCTACCAGACCGGCCTCGCTCACCCGATCGTCCGCGCCGGCCGCAAGGGCGACTATTTCGAGATCAAGCCGGAAAACATGTTCGAGATGGTCCGGCCGGATTGAACGAACGTTGGCCCGAAGCGGACCGCGGCGCCACCTAGATGTCGCGGTCGGCATCGCGGCATGCTTGCTGAAACAGCTTCAACGCGCCGCCGGCATTTCGCTTCTTCACCGTGATCGAAGCGATCGGCCCGCGGCTTTCCGGCAGGTCGATATCGATCGCGCGCAACCAGGCGCGGTTGGCGCGTTGCCGGACCATTCTCTCCGGCAACATCGTCAGGAATCGTCCGCTGGCCAACAGGTTCAGCCGCATGTGGACCGAAAGCGTCGTGACGATCGACGGTGGCAACGGCAGCTTCCGCTGCCGGAACACGTCGACCACGACGCGGCCGAGAAAGGAGTCAGGCGGGGACAATGTCCAGGCCTGGTCCATCGTATCGGCGAGGGACACATTTTTGCGTTTGAGCAGCGGATGATGCCGATCCGCGAGTACGGCGAGCGGCGCCTTCAGCAGAATTTCGGCGGCCAGGTCGTTGGCCACGGCATCCGCGGTCCAACGCGTGACCACGACGTCGAGCGCGCGTTCCCGCAAATCGCGTACCAGCGTCGTCGTGTCGCTTACCGATACTTGGTAGGTGATGCGTGGATAAGTCTGCGACAACCGGCTGACGACTTCGGCGATAAATCCGCTGATGGGTTCGGTCGTCCCGACGCGAATTTCGCCCCGGGCCGGATCCGAGACGCGCCGGATGTCCTCCATTCCTTCCCGCAACTCGTCGAAGATAATCCGGCCGCGGTCGATCAGGAGGCGGCCGGATGCGGTGAGTTCGGTGCCGCGCGCTGAACGGTCGAGCAGGGGAGCGCCGACGGTGCGCTCCATGTCGGCAATGGCTTTGGAAATGGCTGGCTGGGAGAGGGCGAGTTGACGCGACGCACGGGCCATGCTGCCGGCCTCTGCGACCACCTGAAGGGTATGCAGGTCTTTCAGCCGTAACCTGCGAACGAGGCGATTGTCCCACATGGCTTGCCTCTCTAACCAATGGTTATAGGCTAATAGAAAACTACGAATTCCCTTTATAGCCCGCGCTTGCCAAGATGGCGAGTGAGAGACCCGGCCGGTTCTCAGTCAAAGCTCCCACCAGGAGGATTCTGATGAGCATCGTGACACGCCGATTGATGTTGGCCGGTCTAGCCGCCTGCGTCGCGCAGCCGGTTTTCGCGCAGGCCCCGCAACAAACGTTGAAGATCATTTTTTCCTATCCACCGGGCGGTTCGGCGGACGCTGTGGTCCGGACGGTCGCAGAGCAGCTGCAGAAAATCCTTGGCAGACCGGTGATCGTCGAAAACAAGACCGGTGCCGGCGGTCGCATCGGCGCACAAGCGGTCAAGGACGCGCCAGCGGATGGCGCGACATTGTTGTTCGCCGCCGCGGCGCAGTTCACGCTTCAGCCGCACGTACTGGCGGACCTGGGCTACGATCCCTTCAAGGATTTCGTGCCCGTTTCGCGCATCATCAAGTTCGACCAGGCGCTGGTGGTGAGCAGCCAGATTCCCGCGCGGTCGATCGGCGAGCTGGCGGCCTGGTTGAAGGCCAATCCGGATCAGGCTGCTTTCGGTTCGCCCGGCGCCGGCACGGGGGCGCATTTCGCCGGCCTCGAATTTGGCAGGACGTTCGGGATTGCGATGCGCCACGTGCCCTATCGCGGCACGCCCGCCGCGCTGCCCGATCTGATGGCCGGCCGGCTTCCGATTTACCTCGCGTCCACCGCCGAACTGGTCGAGCACCACAAGAGCGGCGGCCTGCGCATATTGGCGACCGCAGGCGGTGAACGCCTCGCCATGCTCCCCGATATCCCGACCTTGAAGGAAAGCGGCGTCAATATCCAAGCGCCGGGATGGTTCGCCTTCTACACAGCGTCAGGCACGCCCAAGGCCACGGTGGATCGACTCGAGCAAGCGATCGCGACGGCCGCCGCTGCGCCCGCGGTGCGGACCAAGATCGAAACGCTTGGCTTCGAGGCTACCGATCCTTCCTCGCAGAACCTGATGCGCGTGCAACGTGCCGAATTCGACGCATGGGCGAACGTTGTAAAGGCCACCGGCTTCAAGCCGGAGTAGGCGGTGAAGCGATCTATCCGGCGTGCGCAGGGAACTCCTGCCTATCCAAATTCTTTATTGGGCGGTATCGCGGAGAATGCCGATGATTCGCCTGATCGCCGGAATGATGCTGTTCGCCTGCCTGGCAGCTCCGGTCGTCGCCGCGCCCGACGCAGCGACGGTCAACAATGCGGAGTTCAAGGGCAAGGTCCCGGACGAGGACCGGATTCACCCGGCGGTGGTCAAGGCGCAGGTGCTTCTCGACCGCGCCCATTTCTCGCCGGGGGAGATCGACGGCAAGCTTGGCGAGAACGCGGAGAAGGCCCTCAAAGCCTTTTCCGAATCGAAAGGCCTCGCCGTGGGGAAGCAGCTCTTGACGACCGAAGTCTGGGGTGCCCTGCTGGCGACCAGTTCGGACCCTGTCGTCATCGACTACACGATCACCGAGAAGGACGTCAAAGGGCCGTTCCTGAAGAAGATGCCCGCGAAGATGGAGGACATGAAGGACCTCAAATCGGTGGATTACACCAGCCCGCGCGAGGCGCTTGCCGAACGGTTTCACATGAGCGAGGCGCTGCTCGACGCGCTCAATCCCGGCAAGAAGTTCGACGTGGCCGGCCAGACCATTTCCGTGGTCAACACCCTGCCGAAGGACCCGGGTGACAAGCCGAAGGAATCCAAATCGAAGCAGGCCAAATCAAAACAGGCGAAGCCGGTCGCCGCGCGCGTCGAAGTCGATAAGGACGAACAGACGGTCAAGGTTCTCGGCAAGGCCGGCGAACTGCTCGCCTTCTACCCGGCGAGCGTCGGAAGCGACGAGAAGCCGACGCCGAGCGGCGTGCTCAAGGTCACCTCGATCGACCCGCAGCCGACCTACCGCTACAATCCGGACTACAAGTTCAAGGGCGTGAAGTCCAAGGAGGCCTTTGTTATCCAGCCCGGCCCCAACAACCCGGCCGGCACGCACTGGATCGGCCTTTCGTCCGCAAGCTATGGCTTTCACGGCACGCCCTATCCCGCAAAGGTCAGCAAGTCGGATTCGCACGGCTGCGTGCGGCTCACCAACTGGGATGTCGACCGGCTGGCAAAACTATTGAAGAAGGGCACCGAAGTGGCCTTCATTGAACGCGAGGCGGCAGGCAAGAAGTGACGCCCTGCGGCAATTTTCACCGCCACCATCATTTGCGTTGATGTTGGCGAGCGGCGAAGATGCGATCATGCCGGCTGTTCCGTTCCAGAAGTCCGTTCGAAGCCTCTATGAAGGCGCCACGCCGGAAGGCTTCCGTTTTCGTTATGGACTGCTGGCATTCGACATCGTCACCGTCCTGTTCATCATCGCGACCTCGTTCCTGCCGTCAAACAACGTCACGGAAGCGCTCGACGTCGTGTTCGGCGTCGTCATCCTCGCCGATTTCGCCGCGCGGCTGTTTGCGAGCCGGCACCGCCTGCGCGAATTCACCCGCTTCTCGACCTGGGCCGACATCGTCGCGATCGTTTCCTTCCTCGCGCCGCTCGCCGGCGAAGCCGGCGGGTTCCTGCGGATCTTGCGAACGTTGCGGCTGTTGCGCGACTACCAGATGCTGGCCCGGCTGCGCCAGGACAGCACGTTCTTCCAGCGCAACGAGGAGGTGATCTTTGCCGTCACCAACCTCGCGGTCTTCATCTTCGTGATGACGGCGATCGTCTACGAGACGCAGAAATTCCGCAATCCGCAGATCGGGAATTACGCGGACGCGCTGTACTTCACGGTCACGGCGCTGACGACGACCGGCTTTGGCGACATCACCCTGCCGGGAACGACCGGCCGCATGATCACCGTCGTCATCATGATCTTCGGCGTCACGCTGTTCTTCAATCTGGCGCGGGCGCTGCTGTCGCCCGACAAGGTGCGGTTTGCCTGCCCGGACTGCGGGCTGCAGCGCCATGACAGCGATGCGGTGCACTGCAAGGCCTGCGGCAAGCTGCTGAACATTCCCGACGAAGGTTTGACCTAGCCGGCCCGCAGCGCCTGCGTTGCAACGCAGTATCGCGCGCTTCGCGGTGATGTGGGCAGTCGCCCAGATTGAGCGCTTCAAGCCGAGCGCTTCAAGTCGAGCGCTTCAAGTCGAAGAGAGCGGCTGACGAGGTAACGCCACGATCGAATGCCAGCGTAAGCCAGGGAGCCGAATTGGAAGTAGCTCTCGCAACCGGAGACGGACCGGACTAACCTCGAGTCGCCAGGCCGGGATCAACGGCCGGCGCAAACATTGGGAGGATGCGATGCAACGGCCGGAACAGCGCGATCCAGAAACCACGATATCGCGACGAACGCTCGTCCACGGTCTGGCGCTATGCGCCACTGCCACCGTGGCCGGCGCGAGCGCCGCGGTGGCACAGCAGGCGGCGCCTCAGGGCGGCCCGCCCCAGGGCCCGGTGGCGCCGCCATCGACGATTACCAACCCGCCGCGCGATTTCAGTCCGCGCGGCGCGCCGACCACCTACTTCTGGGATCCGGATATCATCGCGGTCGATCCGTCGTTCAACAGCCTCGCGCAGCCCAACACGGCGATCAAGCGACTGTACACCGGGCTTCTGTGGGCCGAAGGCCCGGCCTGGAGTTCGCAGGGCCGCTATCTCCTGTGGAGCGACATCCCCAACAACCGGCAGATGCGATGGTCGGAAGACGACGGCCACGTCAGTGTCTTCCGCACCCCGTCCAACAATTCCAACGGCAACTCATTCGATTTCCAGGGTCGCCAGCTTTCCTGCGAACACCTCTCCCGCCGCGTGGTGCGCTACGAGCATGACGGCACCGCGACGGTCCTAGCCGACTCGTATGACGGCAAGAAACTGAACTCGCCCAATGACGTGGTGGCACATCCCGACGGCAGCTACTGGTTCACCGATCCGCCCTATGGCGGCCAACTCTATGAAGGCGAACCTGATATCGCGGGCGGCCCGAGCAACGCGTCCGGCAGGCTCAATCCGAAGATCGGCCAGCCAGCCGGCTTCGTGCCGGGCCGGCGCGAACTGCCGACCAACTGCTATCGCATCGATCCCTCGGGCCGCATCGATCTCGTGGTGACCGAGGAGCAGGTGCCGGATCCGAACGGCCTGTGCTTCTCGCACGACTACAAGAAGCTCTATGTTGCCTCCACCGGCAAGGGACCGGGCGATACCGGCCCCGGTGGCAAGGGCGAAATCTTCGTGTTCGATGTCGGCACCGACAACAAGCTCTCCAACCAGAAGCGGTTCACCGATTGCGTGATCGACGGCGTGAAGTGCGGGCCTGACGGCCTTCGCTGCGACGTCAACGGCAACGTCTGGGCCTCCAGCAATGCCGGCCGCGCCGTCGGTTACAGCGGCGTGACGGTATGGACGCCGGAAGGCAGACTGATCGGCCGCATCCGCCTGCCGGAAGTCTGCGGCAACGTCGCCTTTGGCGGCCCCAAGCGCAACCGCCTGTTCATGGCGGCGAGCCAGTCGCTTTACGCGGTGTATACCGCGACGCAGGGAGCAGGGCCGGGCTGAATGCGGCCCGCCTCTCTCTTCGTCATTCCGGGATGCGCCCCCGTGGGCGCAGGCCCGGAATCCAACGGGTCGCACAATCTGTTGCACGATGGATTCCGGGCTCTCGCTGCGCTCGCCCCGGAATGACGGCCGGCAAAAAACCGATTCATTAAAATTCGTCATAAATTCGCAACCGCCAACCAACCGCTCCGGCAAAAGCCGGGCACACATATACCCGGCCTTTATGGCGCCCGGCGCACGCTCCTCTTCAAGAAAAGAAGAGGCTTTTGCACCCGATGCCCATTTTACAGTATTTTACCTATGTCGGATCGGCACTGCTCGTATTGCTGTTCGTCTCGAACGCCTATCTCACGGACGGTGAAGCCGATTTGCGGTTCGACGGATCGCTGTACGAGAGCGCGCTTTACGCGCCGCGCGTGGAGGAGATCCGCGTGACCGCAGAGCGCCGTTTCACCCGCGACGTGACCCCCGCCGTTCGTATCAGGGAAGTGTTTGCCGTGTTCGTTCCCAACGAGCGGCGGCGCCACAGGCGCGAGTCGTAGTCACGAGCGGTTACGACTGCGCCATCCGGTCGCGTCGTCATGTTCCAAAATTCGACAATTCGGGCTTCCCGGAACGCTTCGGGGCTTTCGCCGTTGTCTTTCGGTTCATCAATTTCGCTTCATCCGCGATGCGAACCGCCTCCGAAACCGCCGTGTTTCAGCTAGAATGAACCGTCGTCGGGCCCTAAGCCCGCTCTGGGCATGCCCAAAGCGCGCCGCCGCGCCGCAGACCAGGAGTGTTCGCCATGAGCTTCCGCCGCGATTTCATTAGCAAGCCGATTTTTGCGTGGGCGCGCGGCGTCTTGCCGTCGATGTCCGACACCGAGCGCGAGGCGCTGGAGGCCGGTGACGTCTGGTGGGACGCCGACTTGTTCACCGGCAATCCCGACTGGTCGAAACTGCTGGCGACGGCGCCCGCGGCGTTGACCGAGGAAGAGCGAGCTTTCCTCAACGGCCCGGTCGACGAGCTCTGCGCCATGCTCGACGAATGGAAGATCAGCTGGGAATGGCGCGACCTGCCGCCGGAGGCGTGGAGCTTCATCAAGCGCCACAAATTCTTCGGCATGATCATCCCGAAGGAATTCGGCGGGCTCGGCTTCTCGCCCTATGCGCACTCCGAAGTGGTGCGAAAACTGTCGTCGCGCTCGCTCACCGCCGCCGTCACCGTGATGGTGCCGAACTCGCTCGGGCCGGGCGAATTGTTGATGCACTTCGGCACCAGGCAGCAGCAGGACAAATGGCTGCCACGGCTGGCCGACGGCCGCGACATTCCCTGCTTCGGCCTGACCAGCCCGGAAGCCGGCTCGGACGCCGCCTCGATGGTCGACACCGGCGTCATCTGCAAGGGCAATTTCGAAGGCCAGGAGGTGCTTGGTCTGCGACTGAACTGGCACAAGCGCTACATCACGCTCGGACCGGTCGCCACGCTGCTCGGCCTCGCTTTCAAGGCCTATGATCCCGATCATCTTGTGGGCAATCAGGAAGAACTCGGCATCACCGTCGCGCTGATTCCGACCCATCTGCCCGGCGTCGAGATCGGCCGCCGGCATCTGCCATCAATGCAGGTGTTCCAGAACGGCCCGAACCGGGGCCACGATGTCTTCATCCCGCTGGATTACATCATTGGCGGGCAGGCGCGGCTCGGGCAGGGCTGGAAGATGCTGATGACGGCGCTGGCCGCCGGCCGCGGCATCTCGCTGCCGTCGCTTTCTGCCGCCGGCGCGGCCTATGCGGCGCGCACTACCGGCGCTTATGCGCGCATCCGCGAGCAGTTCGGCATTTCCATCAGCAAGTTCGAGGGCATCGAGGAGCCGCTCGCCCGCATCGCCGGCACGGCCTATCTGCTCGATGCCGCGCGGCGGCTGACCTGCGCTGCGCTCAACCAGGGCCACCATCCGGCGGTGATCTCCGGGATCATGAAGCTGCACGCCACGGAGCGGATGCGGACCGTGATCGACGACGCCATGGACATCCATGGCGGCAAGGCGGTGATCGACGGGCCGCAGAATTACATGGGCAGCCTCTATCGCGCCGTGCCTGTCGGCATCACCGTGGAGGGCGCCAACATTTTGACGCGAAACCTCATCGTGTTCGGCCAAGGCGCTATTCGCGCTCATCCTTTCCTGCTCGACGAGATGAATGCGCTGGGCGAAGCCGACCGCGCCAGGGGGTTGGACGCCTTCGACAAGGCGTTTTGGAATCACGTCGGCCACAGTTTTAAAACCATGTTCCGCGCCTGGGGCCGGAGCTGGAGCGGCGGCATGTTCGCACCGGCGCCCGACGCCGGTGAAGCGACACAATTCTACCGCCAGCTCTCGCGCTACTCCGCGGCGTTCGCACTGTCGGCCGACATGGCGCTGCTGACGCTCGGCGGCGCGCTGAAGCGCAAGGAAATGCTGTCGGCGCGGTTCGGCGATATCCTGTCCGAACTGTACCTGCTGTCGGCCGCGCTGAAGCGCTGGCAGGACGAAGGACGGCAGAAGGAAGATTTCGCGGCGCTTGAATGGTGCATGGCAAATGGTTTTCAGACCATCGAGAACCGTTTTGCCGAAATCCTCGCCAATTTGCCGAACCGGTTCGTCGCGGTCATCCTGAAATTCCTGATCCAACCGTTCGGCGCCAAGGTGACAGGCCCGTCCGACCGTGTCGTGCAGCAATGCGCGCAGCTCGTGCTGGCGCCATCGCCGGCGCGTGACCGCCTGACGCCGGACCTTGCCGCCGTCGATGATGACGGCGGTGTCGCCCGTCTGGAAAAGGCGTTCCGTCTGGTGACGGCCGCCGAGGATGCCGCAAGACAGATGCGCGCCGCGCGCCTGCACGACTGGAAGGAAGCGGTGAAGAAGGGCGTCATCACCCAGGCCGACGGCGAGCGGCTTCGGGCGGCGCATGACGCCGTTGCCAAAGTGATCGAAGTCGACGACTTCGCGCCTGAGGCATTGTCGCCGATTTACAGAAAGGGCGCCGACGTGCATCAGTTCTTCCAGGAACTGGGTGAGCAGAGGGCGGCAAGCTGATGGCCAAACCGGTCTTTATCGTCGACGGCAGCCGGACGCCGTTCCTGAAGGCGCGCTCCGGTCCCGGACCGTTCACCCCGGTCGATCTGGCCGTGCAATGCGGCCGCCCGCTGCTGGCGCGGCAGCCGTTTGCGCCCGACGCGTTCGATCAGGTGATCCTGGGCTGCGTCAACGTCATCGCCGACGAGATGAACCCGGCCCGCGTCGCCGCGCTGCGGCTCGGCATGGGCGAGAAGATGGTCGCGTTCACGGTGCAGATCAATTGCGGCTCCGGCATGCAGTCGATCGACACGGCCTACCGCTACATCCGCGAGGGCGTCTCCGATCTCATTCTGGCCGGCGGCGCCGAGGCGCTGAGCCACGCGCCGCTGGTCTGGCCGCAGCAGGGCGTGCGCTGGTTCGCGGGCCTTGCCGGCGCCAAGGGCATCGGCGCCAGGATCATGGCGGCGCTCAAGGTGAAGCCAAGCTATTTCAAGCCGGTCATCGGGCTGGAGCGCGGGCTGACCGATCCCATCACCGAACTCAACATGGGGCAAACCGCCGAAGTGGTCGGCCACCTGTTCGGCATCACCCGCGCGCAATCAGACGGCTATGCCGCCGAAAGCCACAAGCGGCTGGCGAAAGCGCAGTCGGAAGGCTGGCTCAAGGGCGAGGTCGAGACCGCCTTCGCGCGTGACGGCAAGTTCTACGATCATGACGACGGCGTGCGGCCGGATTCCACGCCGGAGAGTCTTGCAAAATTGAAGCCGGTATTCGAGCGCCCGTGGGGCAAGGTCACCGCCGGCAATTCCTCGCAGATCACCGACGGCGCGTCCTGGGTGATTCTGGCGTCGGAAGAGGCCGTTGCAAAACACGGCCTGACGCCAAAGGCGGTCATCCTGGACAGCCAATGGTCGGCGCTCGATCCAGGCATCATGGGGCTGGGCCCGGTGCTGTCGGCGACCGAATTGTTGAAGCGAAACGACCTGACGCTCTCCGATATCGAGACCTGGGAATTGAACGAGGCGTTCGCGACGCAGGTGCTGGGCTGCCTTGCCGCCTGGAAAGACGAAAGGTTCTGCACGGAAATTCTCGGCCTGGATGGCGCGGCCGGTGAACTCGACCAGTCGAAGCTGAACGTCGATGGCGGCGCGATCAGCCTCGGTCACCCCGTCGGCTGCAGCGGCAACCGCATCGTGCTCCATCTCGTCAACGCCATGAAGCGGCTGGGCACACGGCGCGGCATCGCCACCGAGTGCATCGGCGGCGGGCAGGGCGGCGCGATGCTGATCGAGGCGGTGTGAGCATGGACAGCCGGATCATGAACGTTCTCGGCGATCGCGTGCTCGAACTCGGGCCGAAGCCGGATGCCGATGGGCCGTACAAGAATTTCAAGCTGACCCGCGACGCCGACGGCGTCGCCTGGCTGCTGTTCGACCGCGACGGCACTAGCGCCAATACGCTGTCGGCCGATCTGATCGAGGAACTCGACAAGATTCTGGCCGAGCTTGAATCCCGACGGCCCACCGGGCTCGTGATCCGCTCTGCCAAGACGTCGGGCTTCATCGCCGGCGCCGATGTCAACGCGTTTCGCGGCGCATCCGATGTCGCGGCCGTGGAGGCCGAGATCGGCCGTGCGCATGCGGTGATCGACCGGCTGGAGGCCCTGCGGGTTCCGAGCGTGGCCGTGATTCATGGTTTCTGCCTCGGCGGCGGTCTCGAAGTGGCGCTGGCCTGCCAGATGCGGATTGCGATCGAGGATGCCCGCTTCGGCTTTCCGGAGGTCATGCTGGGCCTGCATCCCGGCCTGGGCGGCACCGCGCGGTTTACCCAGCTCGTCAATCCCGCGCAGGCGATGCCGCTCATGCTCACCGGCAAGACCATCGATGCGCGCAGGGCAAAATCGCTCGGACTGGTCGACGCGGTGACGCAGGAGCGGCATGTTCTGGGTGCGGTAAGGGACGCCGTGACCGGCCGTCTGGCCCGCGCGCGGCCCGGCCCGCTCAACAACGTTCTCAGCCTCGGCCCGGTCAGGGGCTTTCTGGCCGGACGGATGCGCAGCGAGGCCGCGAAGACCGCGCCGGAAACGCATTACCCCGCGCCCTATGCGCTGATCGATCTCTGGGAAAAACATGGCGGCAACAAGCGGGCGATGCTCGACGCCGAGAAGGCCTCCTTTGCCCGGCTGATGGTGACGCCGACCGCGCAGAACCTGATCCGCGTGTTCTTCCTGCGCGAGCAGATGAAGAAACTCGCCGGCAGCGGCAACAAGATTCAGCACGTCCACGTCATCGGCGCCGGCGCGATGGGCGGCGATATCGCCGCCTGGTGCGCCGGCCAGGACATGCGGGTGACGCTTGCCGACATGAAACCGGAGCCGATCGCGAGCGCCATCAGGCGCGCCGCCGAGCTCTACGGAAAAATCCTGCGCAAGCGGACTTCCGTGCGCGATGCGCTGGACCGGCTGATGCCGGACATGCAGGCCGAAGGCGTCCGCAATGCCGATCTGATCATCGAGGCGGTGCCGGAAAAGCTGGAGCTGAAGCAGAAGGTCTATGCCGGCCTCGAGCCGAAGATGAAGCCGGGCGCGATCCTCGCCACCAATACGTCGAGTATCCCGCTAGAGGATCTGCGCACCACGCTGCAGAAGCCGGAGCGGCTGCTCGGCCTGCACTTCTTCAACCCGGTATCGCGGCTGCAGCTGGTTGAAGTGGTCAGCCATGACGGCACCGACGCGCAATTGCTGAAGGAGGCGCTGGCCTTCGTCGGCGCCATCGACCGCCTCCCGTTGCCCGTGAAATCCTCGCCCGGCTTCCTCGTCAACCGCGCGCTGACGCCGTACATGCTGGAGGCGATGGTGATGCTGGACGAGAAGATCGACAAGACGGTGATCGACGCCGCCGCTAAAAAGTTCGGCATGCCGATGGGGCCGATCGAGCTGGCCGACCAGGTCGGCCTCGATATCTGCCTCGACGTCGGCGACATGCTGCGCTCGAAGTTCGGCGACATGCTGCCGCCGACGCCGGTCTGGCTGCGCGAAAAGGTTGCCCGCGGCGAGCTTGGCCGCAAGACGGGCAGGGGCTTTTACACCTGGAAGGACGGCAAGGCCGACGCCGGCGGCATGACCGCTATCGCGGAGCCGTCGGCCGAAATGATCGACCGCCTGATGCTGCCGATGTCGAACGTCTGCGTCGCCTGCCTGCGCGAGGGAATCGTCGACAATGCCGACGTGGTCGACGGCGCCGTCATCTTCGGCACCGGCTATGCGCCGTTCC
Source organism: uncultured Bradyrhizobium sp. (assembly GCA_964609175.1). Lineage (GTDB taxonomy): Bacteria > Pseudomonadota > Alphaproteobacteria > Rhizobiales > Xanthobacteraceae > Bradyrhizobium. The sequence goes on along the minus strand of CAZSRR010000009.1, from coordinate 5,152 downwards.
GCGGCGGCCCGTTGAACTATGCGCGAACCCGCGGCGTGGAAAACGTGGTCTCGACGCTGGAGGCGCTGACCGACAAGTTCGGCAACCGTTTCACGCCGGATGCCGGCTGGGAGAATTTCAAGTGACGGAGACGCCTGCGGACGCCGCAGCCGAGACCGAGCCGCGCGGCGACCTCTGCATCCGCACACTGGCGATGCCGGCCGACACCAACGCCAACGGCGATATCTTCGGCGGCTGGCTCCTCAGCCAGATGGATATCGGCGGCGGCGTGTTCGCTTCCAAGATCGCAAAATCGCGCACGGTGACGGTCGCGATCGAGGCGATGAACTTTCGCAAGGCCGTCTATGTCGGCGACCTCGTCTCGGTCCATGCCAACCTGGTGCGGGTCGGGCGCACGTCGATCACCGTGCATCTCGAAGCCTGGGTCGTGCGGCGCAAGGAGATGCAGGCGATCCTCGTGACCGACGGAAACTTTACTTACGTCTCGATCGACGAGGACGGCCGGCCGCAGCCGGTGCGGCCGGATGGTACGATTGCGACCTGAGCTTACGGGCAGGGCCGCTCGTAGCCGTCGCGGCCGATAAAGGTGCCACGTCGGGGGTCATAGCTCGGCGAGCGCATGCAGCGCGGCGTGTCGTCATAGTAGCGCGGCGGCGGCGCGACATATTGTGCCTGTACGCCGCAATAACGCGGCGAAACCGGGGCCCAGCCGCCGGGCTGTTCCAGATAGCAGCCGCCCTGATACCAGCGATAGCCGCCCGGCCGCGGCTCGCCCTGCGCGCCGATGGCGGCGCCGGTGCCGGCGCCGACGATGGCGCCGATCGCGGCCCCACGGCCGCCACCCAGCGCACCGCCGACAATGGCGCCGGCGGCGCCGCCGAACAGCGCGCCGCCAAGCGTGCTTTCCTGCGCCGCCGCTTCCTGCAGCGGTGTACACAACGCAACGGCAACCAGCATCGAGAGCGCGAATTTCGGCATCATGTCAGGTCTCCGGCCAGTAAGGCGATTCGCTCGCTATTGCGTGACCAGCTTTGGCATGGATGAGCCTTATCGCGCAACGGCGCGGGAGGAACAATCGGCCATGCAGCCTGTTGTCGGCCCGAAAGAAATCAGAGGCTGGGCCCATGTCGGATACCTATATTATTGAAGTCAGCTCGAAGCCGGCGGGCATCGTTGTGCGCGCGCCTGGCGGCTACCGGTTCTTTGCCGCCACGCACCAGTTCAACCGGCTGGAAGGTCAGATATTCCGCAACCCGCGCGAGGCCGAGCGGGCCGCCCGGCGGCTTCTCGGCGGGGTGCCGCTGGCGGCCTGACCGCCAGCGACATTCTTCGGTGCCTGATTAGTTTGGCGCTTCCGGCGTCAGAGCTTGGTGGCCGCCCGTGACAGCAGCTTCCAGTCCGAACCTTGCTTCTGCCAGTTCATCAGGATGTGCAGGTTCTGCGGCGTCTTCTTGCCGTCGTTGAACTCCTGCTCGCCGACGAAAGTGAAGCGCACGATGGCGGCCGGACCGACTACCTTGATGGTGGGGTCCTTGTAGGCGAGCGACGTCCATTTGTAGTTGGCCTTGGCAACGCCATCGAGCAGCGAGGCCTTGGTGTCGACCTTGGCATTCGAGTGACTGTAGCTCATATCATCGGCGCAGAGCGAGGCGAGCCCCTCGGCATTGCCGGCGGCCTGCGCGACCCGAAAGGCCTCGACATTTTTCGCAACCGCGTCCTCGTCCGCACCGGCGAAGGCGAGGCCCGGAACGACGGCTAGCAGTCCAAGCGCGAGGGCGGGCAGGGCGAGTTGGCGTCGATCGATGTTCATGGTCTCCTCCGTTTTTGTTTATGCAGCCAGGCTCACAGCCGCTCACCGGTTTGTCGAGCGGACGGAATGGCCGGTGGCTTCGTCGCCTTAACCAGAACGGCGATTTCGGCCGGCTGATAGCCCGCGCGGCCGATCTGGCGCGTTGACCGCAGCCGCAATCAGCCGCACCATGACGGCAACTTTATGCCTCAGGCCTGTTATCAGGGGTCCCCGCCGTGGCCGGACTGTCCCACCGCCAGACCGAAATTCTCAACATCGCCCGCGCGTTCGGCCGGGTGATGGTGGAGGACCTCGCCAAACGTTTCGAGGTGTCGGCGCAGACCATCCGAAAGGACCTCAATGACCTTTGCGACCAGCGCTCGCTGACCCGCATCCATGGCGGCGCCATCATCGCCTCCGGCGTCGAGAACCTCGCCTATGAGGCGCGGCGGTTCGTGGCGGCCGAGGAAAAGCGGGCGATCGGCATCGCGGCGGCGGCGCGGATTCCGAACGGCTGCTCGCTGTTCATCAATATCGGCACCACGACGGAGGAGGTCGCGAGCGCGCTGACCTCGCATGAGGATTTGCTCGTCATCACCAACAACCTAAACGTCGCGATGCTCTTGTATCGCCATCCGCGCATCGAGGTGATCGTGGCCGGCGGCGCGGTGCGCCGCGCCGACGGCGCCGTGATCGGCTCGACCGCGATCAGCTTGATCGGCCAGTTCAAGGTCGATTACGCCATCATCGGCGCGTCCGCGATCGACGAGGAGGGCGCGCTGCTCGACTTCGACTATCGCGAGGTGCAGGCGGCGCAGGCGATCATCGCCAACGCCCGCAGCGTCATGCTGGTCGCGGATTCCACAAAACTGCGCCGCAGCGCGCCGGTCCGCATCGCCCATCTCAGCCAGATCCAGACCTTTGTGACCGACGCGCCGCTGCCGGCGGGGCTCGCCAATATCTGCAATCACCGCGGCATCGAGGTGGTCGAGGCGATGGAGAAGCGGGCGGCGGATATTGATGATGGCGGCGAGCCGACATCGACGGTGGTCCGGCTGAAATAGCGCTAAGCATCCATCGACCCGTCATGCCCGGCCTTGTGCCTGGCATCCACGTCTTTGCGTAGTGCCGCAACGATAACGTGGATGGCCGGGACAAGCCCGGCCATGACGAGGATCAATCCGGAAGCCCCTATGGTGGAAAGAGCGTCCAAATTCCTCTGTTTCGCTTGCTTTCGCTTTTTGTTGTGATTACCCTCAATCCGAAAGTAAAATCGCCGAAGTGAACGGGCGATCGCCGGGGAAGCGTTCATTTGGACAGGGTTTTCGATCTCGCCATCGTCGGGGGCGGCATCAATGGCTGCGGCATCGCGCGCGACGCCGTGGGCCGGGGTAATTCCGTTTTCCTGTGTGAAATGAACGACTTGGCGAGCGGGACGTCATCCTGGTCGACCAAGCTGATCCATGGCGGCCTGCGTTATCTCGAATATTATGAGGTTCGGCTGGTCCGCCACGCGCTGATCGAGCGCGAAATTCTCTGGCAGATCGCGCCTCACATCATCCAGCCGTTGCGTTTCGTTTTGCCGCACCACGCTGGCTTGCGTCCGGCGTGGCTGCTCAGGCTGGGGTTGTTTCTGTACGATCATCTCGGCGGCCGAAAACTGCTGCCGCCGACACGCTCGGTCGATCTCGTCCATGACGAGGTCGGCAAGCCGCTGATCCCCAACCGCTACCGCAAGGGTTTTGAATATTCCGACTGCTTCGTCGACGACGCGCGCCTCGTCGTGCTGACCGCGCGCGACGCCGCCGATCGCGGCGCTGAAATCCACCCCCGCTCACGCGCAGTCGAGATCCGGCAGGTCGAGGGCATCTGGCACGTCACCGTCGAGAACAGCATCAGCGGCGCGCGTACCTCCATCAAGGCCCGCGTGCTGGTCAATGCCGGCGGTCCGTGGGTCGAGCAGGTGCTGTCGTCAGGCTCCGGCGTCAATGCGCGTGCAAAGGTGCGGCTGGTGCAGGGCTCGCACATCGTGGTGCGCAAGCTTTATGAGCACGACCGCGCCTACATCTTCCAGAACGCCGACGGCCGCATCATCTTCGTCATTCCCTACCAGAACGACTTCACGCTGATCGGCACCACCGATCGCGATTACGACGGCGATCCCGCCAAGGTGAAGGCGACCGACGAGGAGATCCGCTATCTCTGCGCTTCCGCCAGCGAATATCTGGCAAGACCCGTGAAGCCGGAAGACGTGGTCTGGACCTATTCCGGCGTACGCCCGCTCTATGACGACGGCGCCAGCGAAGCCAAGGCTGCGACGCGCGATTACGTGTTCGAACTCGATACGCCGGGCGGCGCACCGCTGCTGTCGATCTATGGCGGCAAGATCACGACCTACCGGCGCCTTGCCGAAGAGGCGCTGGAGCGGCTTGCGCCCTACTTGCGCGGCGCGAAGGCGAAGGAAGGCTGGACCGGCAAGGCGCCGCTGCCGGGCGGCGACATGGATGTTTCGGCGGTTGTCGCGCTGGCCGCCGAACTGACGCGGGACTATCCGTTTCTCGCACCTGCACATGCCGGCCGGCTGGCACATGCCTATGGCACACGTGCGGCAAAGTTGCTCGGCAGCGCCAAATCTTTTGCCGACCTCGGCCAGTCGTTCGGCGCTACCTTGACCGAAAGCGAAGTCAGGTACCTGATCGCGAACGAATGGGCGTATTGCGCCGAGGACATCGTGTGGCGAAGGTCCAAGCTCGGGCTGCGATTGTCGGCAGACGAAATCGAAGCGCTCGACGAATGGATCAAGGCCCACCGTGCTTCCGGTGAACGAGCGCTGCGCGAAGTGGGGGGGCGGCCATGAGCGTTGCGCTCGATCGCGTCACGCGAACCGTGGATGGCATTCCGACCATCCGCGACGTTTCGCTGACGCTCGAGCGGGGCACGCTCAGCGTCCTGCTCGGGCCGACGCTGTCCGGCAAGACGTCGATCATGCGGCTGCTTGCTGGCCTCGACAAGCCTTCCACCGGCCGTGTGCTGGTCGACGGCAAGGACGTCACCGGCGCCGATGTACGGCAGCGCTCGGTCGCGATGGTTTATCAGCAGTTCATCAATTACCCGTCTCTTTCGGTCTACGAGAACATCGCCTCGCCCCTGCGGGTGCAAGGCCGGCCGCGCGAGGAAATCGAGCGGCGCGTCCAGGAAGCCGCAAAGCTTCTGCGCCTCGAGCCGTTTCTGAAACGCACGCCGCTGCAACTGTCCGGTGGCCAGCAGCAGCGCACCGCGATTGCGCGCGCGCTGGTCAAGGGCGCCGATCTGGTGCTGCTCGACGAGCCGCTCGCCAATCTCGACTACAAGCTGCGCGAGGAC